>NZ_BBWK01000040.1 GCF_001463765.1 Aureimonas sp. AU4
GGCCCTCTCCGCCTGGCGCGCCGGGCGGCGGCGCGAGGCGCTGGCCGCGGGCGCCCGCTGGGCGGCGGACCGGTTCGTGGAATGGCTCTGCGACTACGGCGAGAGCATGTCGCGCATCGTGCGCGCCTTCGTGATCCTGATCTTCGTCTTCGCCGTGCTCTACGGCCTGGCGGGCGGGCTGGTCCCGACGGGCGAAACGCAGGGCACGCGCCACGCGGTCGACCTCATGAGCTACAGCGCGCTCAACATGATGACCGCCAACCCGCCCGCGATCGGCCTCGATCCCGTCGGCCGCTGGACCAACATCCTGGTCGGCCTTCAAGGGGCGGTCGGCATCATCCTGATGGGCCTCTTCGGCTTCGTGCTCGGCAACCGCATCCGGCGCTGAGGCCCGGAGACCCGCCCCGAAGGGCGGGCCTCAAGTGTCGTTCGAAGGGTCAGCGGGCCACGTCGTAGCGGTCCAGCATCATCACCTTGTGCCAAGCGGCCACGAAGTCGCGCGCGAAGCGCTCACGCGCGTCGTCCGAGGCATAGACCTCCGCGATCTCGCGCAGCTGCGAGTTCGAGCCGAACACGAGGTCGCAGCGCGTGGCCGTGTAGCGCGGCGCGCCGCCCTCGCGCTCGCGCCCCTCGAAGACCTGGCTTGCGCCGTCCACCGGCGACCAGACCGTATCCATCGAGGTGAGGTTGCGGAACACGTCGTTGGTCAGCACCCCGGGACGGTCGGTCAGCACGCCGTGCTTCGACCCGCCATAGGTGATGCCCAGCGCCTTCAGGCCGCCGTGGAGCACCGTCCATTCCGGCGCGGTCAGTGAGAGCAGCATGGCGCGGTCGAGATACAGCTCCTCCGGCGAGACGCGGATGTCGATCGAGCGGTCCTGGTAGTTGCGGAACCCGTCCGAGACGGGCTGCAGCCAGCGGAACTGCTCGACGTCGGTCAGCTCCTGCGTCGTGTCGCGCCGGCCCGGGACGAAGGGCACCGTGATCGGCGTGCCGGCGTCGCGCGCCGCCTTTTCCACGCCCGCACAGCCCGCCAGCACCACCATGTCGGCGAACGAGACGTGGCGTCCGCTACCGGACGCGTTGAAGCGCTCGGCGATCGCCTCCAGCTTCGGGATGACGCGCTCCAGGCGCTCGGGCTCGTTCACCGCCCAGCCGCGCTGCGGCTGGAGGCGGATGCGCCCGCCGTTCGCCCCGCCGCGCTTATCGGAGACACGGTGGGTCGAGGCCGCCGCCCAGGCGACCGCCACGAGGTCGGTGACCGACAGGCCGCTCGCGAGCACCTCTTCCTTCAGGCGCGCGGCGTCGCTCTCGTTGATCGGGGTGAAGTCGAGCGGCGGGATCGGGTCCTGCCAGATCAGGTCCTCGGTCGGAACCTCGGGTCCGAGGTAGCGCACCTTCGGGCCCATGTCGCGGTGGGTCAGCTTGAACCAGGCGCGCGCGAAGGCGTCGGAGAAGGCGTCGAAGTCGTGAAGGAAGCGCTCGCACACCGCGCGGTAGGCCGGGTCCTCCTTCAGCGCGATATCGGAGGTCATCATCATCAGCGGGTTCATCTGGCCCCGGATGTGCGCGTCCGGCGTCCTCGGGGCGTCGGGATCGACCGGCGTCCACTGGATCGAGCCGGCCGGGCTCTTGGTCTTGCGCCACTCGAAGCGGAAGAGGTTCTCGAGATAGCTGTTGTCCCAGCGTGTCGGATCCTGGGTCCAGGAGCCCTCGATGCCGTTGGTCATCGTGAACTCGGCGTTGCCCGAGCCCTCCGGATTGTGCCAGCCGAGGCCCATCGCCTCGATCGGCGAGTTCTCCGGCGCTCCGCCGATGCGGTCGGCCTTGACCATGCCGTGCGACTTGCCGAAGGCGTGGCCGCCCGCGATCAGGGCGACCGTCTCCTCGTCGTTCATCGCCATGCGGCCGAAGGACAGGCGGATGTCGCGCGCCGAATCCAGGGGATCGCCGTTGCCGTTCGGCCCTTCCGGGTCGACGTAGATCAGCGACTGGTGCGTGGCGGCGAGCGGGCTGTCGAGCTCGTAGGTCGCGTCCTTCGGGCCGCCCTGCCAGCGCAGGCCCCGGTTCACCATCTCCTCCGGATGGCCGGCCTTGGGACCGTAGGGCGCCTCGTTCACCGGCTTGCCGTCCCAGCCTTCCGGTCCCCAGTAGGTGGCGCGGTCCGGCTCCCAGGCGTCGATGCGCCCGCCGCCGAAGCCGAACGTCTTGAAGCCCATGACCTCCAGAGCGCAGTTGCCGGTCAGCACCATGAGGTCGGCCCAGGACAGCGCGGCGCCGTATTTCTGCTTGATCGGCCACAGGAGGCGGCGCGACTTGTCGGTGTTGCCGTTGTCCCACCACGAGTTGATCGGCGCGAAGCGCTGCATGCCCTGGCCCGCGCCGCCGCGCCCGTCGGCGATGCGGTAGGTGCCGGCCGAATGCCAAGCCATGCGGATCATCTGCGGGCCGTAGTTGCCGTAGTCCGAGGGCCACCAGGAGACCGAGCTCGTCAGGAAGCGCTTGATGTCGCCCTTCACCGCCTCGAGGTCGAGCGCCTCGAAGGCGCGGGCGTAGTCGACGTCGCGCAAGGGATTGGCCTCGGGCGGGTTCTGGTGGAGGAGCTCCACCTTGAGGCGGTTCGGCCACCAGTGGTCGATCTGCGGCTCCGTGCCGACCGCGCCGCTGATCCGCGTGCCGCCGAACGGGCACACGCCCGTGCCCACGTCATCCATCTTCGTGTCCATGTCATCCTCGCGCGTCGACGGCCGCCCTTCCGCGCGCCGCGCCGGTCATGGCGGGCGGCGTGATGGTCTGGCGGGAAGGGTTCGGCAAGCGTCAGTTAGGCGGCCAACGATCCGTGGCCAGTGCGGCCGGGTCGCAGCCGCTCCGGCTGCGACAACCTGGCCCTCGGGATCGCGCGGGGCGGAGTGCCGTTTCGGCACCCCGCCCGGCGCTTCGGTCAGCCCTTCACGGTGAAGGGCGCCACCATGCCGGCGGCGACGTGGCCCTTGATGTTGCAGATCAGCTCGTAGGCGCCGGGCGCGAGCTTCACCGTCAGCTTGCCGGACTGGCCGGCCTTGAGGTCGGAGACCTCGCCCATGCTCATCAGCTTCTTCTCGTCGACCCGGTTCTTGGCGGGATCGACCTTGAGCGTCTCGCCGGGCTTGTCGAGCTTGATCACCACCATCTCGTGCGGGGTGTTCGCCGCCACGTTGGCGACCTGGAACGTCACCTCGCCGGCCGGCACCTCGCTCTTGTCGAGCTTGATCGCCATCTGCCCGCCGCGCTCGCCCACAAGCTGCACCGAGACGGTCTCGGCCGCGAAGGCCGGCGCGCTGAGAAGCAGGGCGCCGCAGGCGGCCCCGAGAACGACACGGTGAAGCTTCATGATGTTGTCCTATCTTGAAATAAAGGGACAGGATTTACCTTTGCCTGTCACCGCGCCATAAATAGGAAGACAATATTTCCAGATCAGGGCGCCTTCTATACATGTCCGTAATGTTCGACCGCCGCGGCGACACGTCGCCGCCCCGCCCCCTTCCCGCCGCCCTGCGCCGGTTCCACTGGGCGACCGTCGCGCTTCTCGTCGTCATGTTCGCGCTCGCCTGGACGTTCGACGCGCTCGGGCCCAGCCCGGTCAGCGCGACGCTGGTCGACCTTCACCGCTCCTTCGGCCTCCTGATCCTCGCGGTCGTGGCGCTGCGCCTCCTGTGGCGCCTGACCCACCGGGTCGAGCCGCTGGCGGGGGCGGCGCCGCGCTGGGAGCGGTGGCTGGCGTCCGGCGTCCAGGCCGCGCTCTACCTCGCGCTCCTCGCCATGCCGCTCGTCGGCTGGCTAGCCTCCGCCATGGCGGGCGACACGGTGCGCCTCTTCGGCCTCGCCCTGCCGGACTTCGTCCCCATGAACGAGGACCGGAGCGACCGGCTCTTCGAATTCCACGGCTTCCTGGGATGGGTCATCCTGGCGCTTGCCGCGCTGCACGTGCTGGGCGCGCTGCGCCACCACTTCCTGAAGCGCGACGGGCTCCTGAACCGGATGCGGATCGGCTGAGGCTCTCAGCCCGCGCGCGAGCGCCGACGGCTGACGAAGAACCAGCCCAGCGCGGCGAGGAGCGCGAGCACCACGAGGACGTCGGCCACGTGGAAGGCGGTCTTGAGCCGCGGGTCGTTCTCCCAGCCGCTGCCCAGCGACAGGCCGATGGAGGCGAGCGCGTAGCACCAGATCCACGAGCCGACGAAGGTGAAGGCGTGGAAGGTCCAGACGTTCATCCGCGCGATGCCGGCCGGCAGGGCGACGAAGGTGCGCACAACCGGCAGAAGGCGCCCTAGGAAGATGGCGGCGGGGCCGAAGCGGGCGAAGAAGCGGTCGGCCAGCGCGAGCTCGGCCCGCCCGAAGACGGAATGGCGGCTGAACCGCTCCACCATCGCGCGCCCGCCGCGCGAGCCCGCGAGATAGGCCACCGCCGAGCCGAGGTTGCAGCCGATGGCGCCGGCGGTCGCGACGCCAAGAAGCGTGAAGCGCCCCTCGCCCACGAGATAGCCCGCGAAGGGCAGGACGATCTCGGAGGGGATCGGGATGCAGGCCGATTCCAGCGCCATCAGAAGGACGATGCCCGGCAAGCCCCCGGCCGAGATCACCGACACGACGACGCTCGAGATCGCAGCCAGGATGCCGTTCATGGGGGTCGCTCGCCTCTTGTGAATCCGCCCGCCCGGAGGAGGATCGGGCAAGCGGCGCCTTCCTGCGCCACAAACGCCCCGCTTGGAAAGGGGCGGCGCGGGCCGTGGCCTATACGGATCGGTAAGGCCGGCGCACCGCCCGCCTGGATTCGCGGGGCTACCCAAGGTGCCGCGCGCGAGCCATAAGCCGACGCGCCATCCCCCGAAGGACCCGCCCCGCCATGACCGACGCCCCTTCCTCCGCCCTCGTGGTCGACACCGACGGCGGCGTCGACGACGCGCAGGCGCTTCTAATGCTGCTCGGCGCGGGGCGCGTGCCGGCGCTGGTCACGACGGTCTTCGGCAACGTCGCGCTGAAGGCCGCCACGCGCAACGTCCTGGCGACGCTCGCGAGCGGCGGCGCGGGTCACGTGCCGGTGCATCCCGGCGCCGCGCGCCCGCTGCTCGCGCCCCGCATCGAGGCGCGGCACATCCACGGCGAGGACGGGCTCGGCGGCGCGCCGCGCCCGCAGAACCATGCGCCGGCGCGCGAAGAGGGCGCGGTGGACGCCCTGCGCGCGCTTCTGCGCAAGGCCGCGCCCGCCAGCGTCGACCTCCTTTTCCTCGGCCCGCTCACCAACCTCGCCATCCTTCTGTCGCTCGACCCGGGCGTCGCCCACGCCGTGCGCCGCCTCGTGATCATGGGCGGCACGCTGGAGGGGCGCGGCAACACGACGCCGGCGGCCGAGTTCAACATCGCCTCCGACCCCGAGGCCGCGCGCATCGTGCTCACCTCCGGCCTGCCGATCGAGCTCGTGCCCTGGGAGCCCTGCCGCCGCCACGTGATGACCGGCGACGAGATCGAGGCCGTCTTCGCGGGCGCGTCCGACACGGAGGGGCGGCGCTTCTCCGAGGCGCTCGCCCTTCATGCCCGGCGCACCAACGCGTCCTACGGGGCGGGCGACGTCTTCCGCTTCGTGGACCCGCTCGCCGCCGCCCTCCTTCTCGAACCCGCGATCGCGCGGCGCACGAGCCGCGCCTCGCTCGACGTCGTGCTCGGCGAGGGGCCGGGGCGCGGCATGGTGCTGGTGGACCCGAGCGGGCGGCTCGGCACGCCCGAGGTTCTCCTCCTCGAAGAAGCGGACCCGGCACGCCTGCGCGCACTCTTTGCCGCCTCGGTGGATCCCGCGGCCAACGGCTGAGGGCGCCCGCCCGCGATCCGCAGGCACCCAAGGGGTGTTTCCCGTGAAACACCCTCGACAGGGGATCGCCCCGCGCCAGTTGCAGCGCCTCGCATCGGGCGGGACGAACGGGAGAGCTATCCATGAAACAGCGCGACTTCGGGCGCACGGGCTGGCGCGTCGGCGAGATCGGTTTCGGCGCCTGGGCGATCGGCGGCTCCTGGGGTGACGTTTCCGAGGACGACGCGGTGGCGACCCTCCACGCCGCGCTCGACAGCGGCGTCACCTTCCTCGACACGGCCGACGTCTACGGCGACGGGCGCTCCGAGCGCCTGATCGCGCGCGTCCTCAAGGAGCGCGGCGGAGCCGAGCGCCCCGTCGTCGCCACCAAGGCCGGGCGCCGCCTGCAGCCCCACGCGGCGGACGGCTACACGCTCGAGAACCTCGAAGCCTTCGTCGACCGGAGCCTCGGGAATCTCGAGGTCGAGACGCTCGACCTCGTCCAGCTCCATTGCCCGCCGACCGAGGTCTACGACCGGCCCGAGGTCTTCGGCGCGATGGAGCGGCTCGTGGAGAAGGGCAAGATCCGCTTCCACGGCGTCTCGGTGGAGCGCGTCGACGAGGCGCTGGGCGCTATTCGCCAGCCGGGCGTAGCGAGCGTCCAGATCATCTACAACCTCTTCCGCCAGCGCCCGGCCGACGACTTCTTTCCGGCGGCCCGCGCCGCCGGAACGGCGATGATCGTGCGCGTGCCTTTGGCGAGCGGCCTCCTGACGGGCCGCATCGACCGCTCCACGCAGTTCGCGAGCGACGACCACCGCAACTTCAACCGGCACGGCGAAGCCTTCGACGTCGGCGAGACCTTCTCGGGCGTGCCCTTCGAGGCGGCGCTGGAGGCGGTGGAGGCGCTGCGCCCGCTCGTGCCGGAGGGCTCGGGCGGCATGGCGGCCTTCGCGCTGCGCTGGATCCTGATGGAGGACGCCGTCAGCGTCGTGATCCCTGGCGGGCGGCGGGCGGACCAGGCGCGCGGCAACGCGGCCGCCGGCGATCTCGCCCCGCTGCCGGCCGAGACGATGGCGGCGGCGCGCGAGATCTACGGCCGGATCGTCGCGCCGCACGTCCACGCGCGCTGGTGAGGCGCCGGGCGGTGGACAAGCGGGCGGGCGCGGGGCATCAAGCGCCCCGTCCCTCCCCCTCCCCGTCGAGCCGCCCATGACCACGCTTCTCCAGCCCGGCGACCCCGAACCGGTCGGCCTGCTCCGTTCCAAGGCCGCCGCGCCGATCGTGCTTCTGGGCGACCATGCCGGGCGCGCCGTGCCGCAAAGCCTTGGAACCCTCGGCCTGCCGGACGCGGAGCTTTCGCGCCATATCGGCTGGGACATCGGCATCCACGGCGTCTCGACGCGCCTGTCCGAGGCGCTCGGCGCCCCATACGTCTTCCAGCGCTATTCGCGCCTCGTGATCGACTGCAACCGCCGCCCCGGCCACCCGCAGTCGCTCGCGCCGATCAGCGACACGACCGAGGTGCCGGGCAATCTCGTGGTGTCGGACGAGGCCCGCGCGGCGCGCGAGCGCGAGATCTTCCATCCCTACCAGGACGCGGTGGCGGAGCTTTTGGCCACGAGGCGCGCACGGGGTCTTCCGACCGTGGTCTTCGCCATGCATTCCTGCACCGACGCGCTGCGCGCGGACGGCGTCCATCGACCCTGGGAGATCGGCATCCTGGCGGACCAGGACTGGCGCGTCGGCGACGCCCTGATCGAGATCCTGCGCGAGGAGACGCCCTTCACGGTCGGGCGCAACGAGCCCTATGTCGCGAGCGCCCTCAGCGACTACACGATCACCACCCACGCGGAAGGCGCCGGGCTTCCCTATGCCGAGATCGAGATCCGGCAGGACCTCATCGCGACCGACAGGGGACAGGCTGAATGGGCCACGCTCTGCGCCCGCCTGTTTCCCCGCGCGGTGGAGCGCTCTGGCGTCCTGGCGGGCTGAGGGAACCCCGCGTTCGTCAGCGCGCGATGCGCAGGCTGGAGATTTCCTCGGTGATGTCGGCGAAGGCGCGCGTCAGGTCCGCCGAGGAGCGCGCGTCGTAGTAGAGCTTGGCGCCCCGGCCCGTGATGCCGTTGGAGGCGCAGGCCCGCAGGCGGTCCTTGACCGGGCTTCCGTCCTTGAGGTCGAAGGCGATCGCGAAGATCACGATGCCGTCACTGCCATCCTCGTTGCGCCCGTCGGACTTGGCGTTCTCGCAGACTAGGGACATGTTCTCGTTCATCGCCGCGGTGACCTGCGTGATGTTGGCCTGCTTCGCGGTGGTCTTGACGGAATCGAACATGCGGCCGGGCCTTAACTGGCCAGAGTTCGGGAGCTTCGGGTCGCTTTGGAGGATCTGGGCGTAGCCGTAGGTTCCGTAGAGCGAATGCCCGGGGCTCGTCATCTCGACCTGTTGGCCGTTGCTGTAGGACGCATTGTAGGTGTTCTCGCCGTCCGTCATCAGGACCAAGACCTTAAGGTTGTCAGGGGTCTTTGCAGGTTTTCCCTCCGGAAACGGCTCGCGTGAACTGAGCGTGCGCCACCCCCAGGCCACGCCCTCCATGATGTTGGTGCCTCCCGATGCGACCATTCCGGAAATGGAGGAGAGGATGGTGGATTTCGTCTTGGAGAGGGGAGTGACGGGCTGTGTGTTGCAGACGAAGTCAGGCCCGGTGACGTAGTTGGCCGTGTTCTTCTGTCCGGTGAAGTAGCGGTTCATATCACGTTGCTTGAGGATCGCGTCCCTGTCGCTTCGAATGGTGTTGTCTGCCTTGATCCAATCATTCCCGAGGTTGGATGACATGTATGCCCAGTAGGCTTCCGCCGGCGCGAAGGTTGGAACGAAAAGCGTCGAAGGGTTGCGCTGCGTCGGTGCATCGTCGGTCACGGCGTAGCCGTTGGGCCGCGACATAACGCAACCGGGCCAGCTGCCTGCTCCCACCGCATGATCATAAAGGTAGAAGCGGGTCAGCGCCTCCGTGCCGGGCAGCACCGTGAGACCGCTCGGGATCGTCTTCACCCAATACGGCGAGCCATAAGCATCGAACACCTGGATGGCTTTCGGAAGCTTGCCGTCCGTCCAAGTCGACCAGTCGAAATCGTCGTGATGTTCCGGCGAGACGCCTTTCGTATCCATCCAGGAGGCGGAAGCGTACTTCGTCCCCACGTTCACCGCGCCCGAAAACGGCACCACCGAGATCGAGACAGGATACTGGACGTTGGAGGAGCTCGTCGCCATCATCTGGTTGACGAGATTGGTGGTCGCGGTCTTCAGCGTCGAGATCTTGCTCGTGCCGCCGCCCGTCGGCGGATCCTTCATCGAGCCCGAGTTGTCGAGCACCAGCGCCAGCTCGATCGAGCGGTTCTGGATCACGATCTCGCTCTCGCGCTGCAGCGTGCGCGAGCTCTGGACGTCGCCCCCGATCAGGCGCTGGATCGCGGGCCCGAAATACTGCGGCACCTGGCGCTCGGCCGAGACCTTGAGCACGTTGTTGCCGTTCTCCAGCACCACGCCGTCGAAGCTGAACGTGGTCGGCATGGCAGTGTTGGTGCCGAGATTGCTGTTGAAATAGCCTTCGGCGATCCGCTTCAGCTCGTCCTTGTTCTGCGTCCGACCGTATTCCTTCGCGGCGGCCAGGGCGCCGGCGTCGAGCGCGTGCTGCAGCGCGACCCCTTGCGCCTGCAGGTTCGTCATGTCGACCGCCACCCCCGTGGCGGCGACGAGCACGGGGGCGCAGATCGCGAAGATCATCGCGACGTTGCCGCGCCGGTCGGTTGCCAGACGCCGCAAAGACAAGAGGGCAGCAAACGAGCGCCGGTTCATTGGGGCGTGACCTCCGAGCTCTTGCGCGGGCGGTAGAGTGCGGTCTTCTCCAGCGTCACCGGTCCGATGATGCCGCCGTAGCCGATGACCGGCCGGTAGGCGTAGGTGGCGGTGGAAACGACGAAGTAGCTGTCGGTGAATCCCGACAGGCCGGTGGGAATCGTGAACGTGGCTCCGGCCGCGTCGGGCGTCGCGCTGCCGCTCACCTTCGACCAGTGAACCGTGCCCTTGCCGTTCGCATCGACCCGGACCGCCGTCACCTTGATGGCGAGCGGCGCGATGGCGAAGGGGTTCATCACCGCCGAGGAGATGGCGAAGATGTTGTTCATCGAGGTCGTGTCGATGGTCTTCACCCGCGTGACGAGGTTGCCGACCGTGTCGGCCGTGGCGGCCACCTTGGCGTCGGCGTTCAGGAACTGCGTCAGCTCCGCCGTGCCGAGATAGAAGACCAGCATCACGGGCAGGATGAGCGCGAACTCCACCGCCGCGACCGCCCGCCGGTCGCGCCAGAAGCGCCGCGCCACGCGAACCGGGCGCGGCGCCCTCAGCACGTCGATCTCGTCGAGGCGGCCGTGCCGAACGGCTCGTTCATGAAGGCGGCCATCGCGAAGATCGTCGCGTTGCCGTTGGTGTCTTCCGCCAGCTTCTGCAGGAACCCGGTGACCCAGGGCCACGCGTAGAAGGCCCGGACCACGGTGATGTTGTCCTGGGCGCCGGGATCGAAGCAGAAGCCCGTGTCGTCGACGTCACCGAGCTTGAAGGGCACGTCGGTCGGGATCGCGCCGAAGGTCGGGTAGGTGCGCATGTCGATCTTCAGGCGGTCGCAGGACAGAAGGAACGACACGTCGGCGCACAGCTCCGACCGGAACGTCGCGGGCGTGATGTCGCGCGTCTGCATCTGGCCGGTCAGCACCTCGCGGGCCGCATGATCCACGGCGTTGCGCAGGACGACGTTCGCACCCGACACGATCGCCGTCTCGATCGAGGCGAAGAGGACGAAGAAGAAGGGAAGCGCGATCAGCGCGAACTCGATCGCCGCCGCTCCACTCCGGTGACGTGCGAATGTTCGCAGGAGACCTTCGCGTCTGGGAATGCTGGCCGTCATTCCGGCAGTTAAAGACGCAGCCGTTACCAGTTTCTTGAATCCGACCCTCTGATTGTCGGCAGCGGTCGGTTTCGACGCCATCCTACGCCGTGGGACCGGGCGGATGTCCGGAACGGGACTCTACGGCGACGGGCGCACCACCCGTCGAGGATCGATCGCCTCGATAGGAGGGTTGAATTTGTCCGCCGCAGCGCCCTTGGAGATTGTGGCGGACCTGCTATCCTTGCCCCGGGCTTGCCACATTTTCAGCGGGGTTCGGCGGTGCGGACGATGGTCGGGGCAGGTCTTGCCGCGTGGCTGCTGACGGGCGCCCTGGCGTCGCCCGCCAAGGCGGAAGGAAACTTCGCCGGTTTCATCGGCGCGGTTCTGCGGGAGATGGCGACGGAGGGCGAGCGCCCGGTGCCCCGGCGCAACGCGGCGCCTGCCCGGCGCGCGCCGGTGAGCGACAAGCGCTGGCTGGTGATCGCCAGCCGCGAGGGGCCGGAAGAGGCCGTGGCGCTCGCCGAAAGCTTCGGTCCGACGCTCGGGCCCACCCTCGTCATGCTCAGCCGCAACGGTCGCTACGCGGTTCTGGCCGGAACGCTCGCCAAGGATCGCGCGAAGATCAACCTGGAGACGCTGAAGGCCATTCGGCTGATCCCGCAGGACAGCTTCCTGTCCGACGGCCGGAACCTCGAGCGCGTCGTCTGGCACTCATTTCCCGAGAACAGCTCGCTCGACCTGATGACGCGCCCCGCCTACCGGCAGTCGGTCCGCCGCCTCCAGGCCTCGTTCCACCGCCTCGGCCTCTATGACGGGCCGGTCGACGGGCTGATCGGTGTCTCCACGGCGGACGCCTTCGCGCGCTTCGAGACGCGCTTCGGCACGCCCGGCGGCGAGCGGCTGGACGACTATGCGCTCGCCCGGATCGAGGAGACGGCGGTGGACGGCTTCGGCTCGCCCACGGAGCGCATGGCCGCGCAGGCCGGCGGCTTCGCGGACGCGGCGAGCTTCGGCGAGGCGCGGGCCGGCGGCTTTCCGTCCGCCTCGAGCTTCAACGAGGCCCGCGCCATGGGCTTTCGAACCCGGCAGGACTTCGACGACGCGGTGGCCGGCGGCTTCCGCTCGAGCGACGAGTTCGTGCGCGCCCGGGCCGGCGGGTTCCAGAGCGCCAGCGCCTTTTCCGAGGCGCGGCGCGAGGGTTTCGACACGGCGCGCGAGTTCAAGGCCTTCCGCGCCTCCGGCTTTCGCGACGCGTCGGCCTTCCGCGAGGCGGCGCGCGCGGGCTTTGGCGACGAGGCGAGCTGGCGCGCGGCGCGGGCCAAGGCCCTGAAGGACGCGCGCGAGACCGCCGACGCCAGGCTGTCGGATGCCGACGCTTTCCTGCGCCTCAACCCCGGGAGCGCGAACCTCCTGTCGATCGCCAAGGCTGCGGCCGAGCTGAAGGCGGCGAGCGGCACGAGCGATCCCGACGCCGTCACCGCCGCGACCGCCCGGCTCGGCGACGCGCTGGCGGCGGAGGGCGGGTTCGCCGCCTTCGCCGCCCAACGCGCGGCGGAGCGGGAGGCGGCAGAAAACCTTCGTCGCGACGAGCTCCGCACCGTGCTGGAGCGCGACCGGGCGGGCCTGTCGGCCTGGGTCGCCGCCCATCTCACGGCGCCCGCGCTTCCCGACGTCGTGGCCGAACTCGACCGGCTCGGCCGCGACCGGGAAAGTCCCGAGATCGCGACGCTCGACGAGGCGCACCGGCGCGTCGGGGCGCTCCTGCGCGAGAAGGGCCTGGAAGCGCAGGTCGAGCTCCTGCAACGCCCGGCCGCCGTCTCGCCGCAAGCCGAGGCGGGCGGCGCGCTCGCCAAGGCCGTGGTCCGCACGCCGCTCAACGCCGTTCTTCTCGAGGGCGGGCGCGAGGAGGTCGTGGTGCTTTATAACGCCGACCCACGCGCCCCCTCGCTCAGCCGCAACCTTCGCGGCGACTTTTCCTTCCGCACCGGCACGGCCGCGCTCTGCACGCTCGGCGTGGAGCGCACCGCCGCCCTTCGCGGCGCGCTGGAGGCGGCGCTGGCCCCGAGCGGGGCGCAGACGCTCGACCTCGCGGAGGCCGATTGCGCGAGCCGCGACCTGGCGGAGCGCGATCTCCTGATCCTGGAGCGCGGGCGCTTCCTGGATGCGCCGACCGCCTTCGCGGTGCCGGTGCTGGAAGCGCTGGAGGCGGGACGCCTGCGGCCCTATCCCGCCCTTGCCTTTGCGGAACTGCGCGGGCGGGTCGAGGCCGACGAGGCGCTGGCGGGCGAGATCGAGCGCGACCTGCAGGGCGGCGGACGGGCGGGCTTCGGCGCGGTGCTCGCGCGGCGCGGCGCGGTTTGCGCGGTGGAGGCCGAGCCGCCCGCCCTGCACGAGCCGACCCTGCGCGAAGTGGCGCGCCTCGCCCACCGGGGCGCGGGCGAGCTGCCGATCCGCCCGATGTCGGCGGAGGATGCCTTCCAGGCGGCCCGTCGCGGCGAATGCGGTGCGATCTACGCCGAGGGGCCGACGCTCGCCTCGGTGAGGGAGGCGCTTCTGCGCGAGAACGAGACCGTGGCCGTCGCCCCCGTCTGGCTGGCGCCCAAGGCGATCGAGGAGCGCCGCGCCACGCTGGCGCAGGAGGAGGACGCCCGGCGGGCGAGCGCGGAGGCGCGCCGTCTGGCCGCCGACGCCGAGCGGGCCGACGCCGAGCGGACGCGGCAGCGGCTCGCGGAAGGTGCCGAGGCGCGCGAGCGGGAGCTGCGCGCGCGGCACGCAACCGAGGCGGCGACACTTCTGAACCGCTTCGCACCCCTGATCGAGCACTTCGTACGCGGCGACGGCTTGCCCGCCGATCGCAACCGGCTGGCGGCGCTGTTCCCGCAATTCGCCGCGTGGCGCGACGGCCTGTCGGCCGACGCCTGGGAGCCGATCGAGACCAAGAGCACGCTGGTCGACTACGGCATGGCGCGCTGGCAGGGCCGCGCCGTCGAGGCGGTCGCGCTGGAGACACGCGTGCGCACGCAAAGCCGCGAGCGCGGCGCCTATGCGGACCACTGCTTCCGCTTCGCCGTGGTCGCGGACGCCGAGTTCAGCATGGACCGCGACCCGTTGGAAACCGATTGCGACGCGGGCGAGGAGGACTTGGGAAAGTGGGCGCTCGGCCATGAGCTGGCGAGCCGCTGGCGCGCGCGCGCAGAGGCGTCCGCGACACCCTGAACCTCAGCCAGGGCCTTGGCCGAGGCGCGTCTTCGCCTCGGCCGGAAAGCGGCTTCAGACCGCGTGGCCCGACAGCGTCGCGGCGGCCTGGATCAGGGCGAGGTGCGTCAGCCCCTGCGGCATGTTGCCGAGAAAGGCGTGGGTGCGCGGGTCCATCATCTCGGGCAGCGTTCCCGCGCCCTTGCCGTGGTCGAGCACCCTGGCGAGCGCCTCGAAGCGCTCTCTGGCCTCGTCCTGGTGCCCCAGCAGCGCCAGCGCCTCAATCACCCAGAACGAGCAGGCGATGAAGCAGCCCTCGTCCGCCTCCACGCCGTTGTAGCGGTGGTGCAGCGCGCCGCGGCCGAGGTCGCGGTCGATGGCGCGGATGGTCTTCTCCAGCCGGTCGCGCCCGTCGAAGCCGAAGCGCACCGCGAGCGCGAGGCTGGCGTCGAGCTTCGAGGTGCCGGGATACATCGTGTAGGCCTGCAGCTCCTCGGACCAGCAGTTCTCCTCGATCCAGCCAAAGATGCGGTCGCGCGCCCGCTCCCAGCGCGGGCGGCAGGTGCCGGGAATGTGGCCGCCCTCGGCCAGTTCCACGGCGCGCGCCAGCGCCTGCCAGGCGCTGATCTTCGACATGGTGTAGTGCTCGAGTTCCTCGAGCTCCCAGATGCCTGCGTCCTTCTGGCGCCATTGCTCGGCGCACAGATCGGCGGTCTCGGCCAGGATGCGGCCCGAGTTCGGGTCGAGCACGTGTCCCGCCGCCACGAAGCGCGCGGCGGTCTCCATGATGTCGCCGTAGACGCCCAGCTGCAGCTGATCGGCGGCCTGGTTGCCGCTGTGGACCGGGCTGGAATTGCGATAGCCCGGCAGGTCGATCTCCCGCATCTCGCCGAGCAGGCGCCCGTCGAGCCGGTAGCAGACCTTCGGCCCGTGCTCGCCCAGCCGCTTGATCAGCCAGGCGAGCGCGGCCTTGGCCTCGCTCATCGCGCCGATGCGCATGAAGGCCTTGATCGTGTAGGAGGCGTCGCGCACCCAGGCGTAGCGGTAGTCGTAGTTCTTCGGTCCGCCGATGCCCTCGGGCAGCGAGGTGGTTGCGGCCGCCGCGATGGCGCCGGTCGGCGAGTAGAGAAGAAGCTTCAGCGCCAGCGCCGAGCGCAGGACCAGCGGGCGATACAGCCCGTCGTAGCGGATGCCGCGCGACCACTCGCACCATTCGTCGTGGGTCGTGTCGAGGCGCGCGTCGATCGTCTCGATCGGCTCCACCACGAGCGGCTCGTTCTCGCCGGCCAGGATCGCCACGAGCTCGCGCCCGCCCGCCGCGACCTCCAGCGTGCCCCGGACGCCGTCGTCGGTCTCCTCGTCGACAGCGACGCCATCGCTCACGCGCAGCAAGCCCATCACCTCGCCGGCATGGAAGGTCGTAGCGTTCGAGTTGGTCTGGATGAAGGGGCAGATCGAGTCCGCCCGCGTTCCGAAGCGCAGGTGGAAGGCGAGGCGCACATGGCCCGCCACCCCTTCCACGCGCCGCGCCAGCTCCACCCAGGGCAGGCGGCCGGCGCTGGACGAGTTCAGCGCCTCGACCACGCGCACGCGCCCGCTCATGGTCGTGTACTCGGTCTCCAGGACGTTGGAGTCCTCGCGGTAGCGGCGCGTGGCGGTGAAGGGCTCGTCGGGGGCCAGCACGAAGCAGCCGCCTCGCCTCTCGTCGAGCAGGCGGTCGAAGAGCGGCGGCGTGTCGAGGTTGGGCGCGCACATCCAGTCGATCGAGCCGTCGATGCCGATCAGCGCCACGGTGCGCCCGTCGCCGATCGCGGCATAGGATTCGAGCGGCAGGAAGCCGTCGCGCCGGCGGTCGGCGGCGGGGTTCTCGCTCGCCGTCTCCTCGCACATCGCGCCGTCGGCGGGGGCATCGTCCCTCATGCGCTTGCCCGCCCGACCAGGAAGACCCGCTCCGCCGCCGCGCGCTCGGCCGCCTCGCGCGCCCCGCCGCCGGCCGTCAGCTCGCGCACGGCGTCGCGAAATCGCTCGATCTCGCAGGGCGAGGGGCGCAGGACGAGGTTGAAGCGGAGGGTCATCCGGTCTCGAAGGTCGGGGTCGTGAAACATGGCCGGACCGAAGTGGCGCGGCAGCGGGGTTTGTCAGGCTCGGCGCGACACTTTCGCATCGCGTCGATCCGGCCTCGGGTCAGGTCGGGAACGGCGTCACGCGCGTGCGCGCCCCGCCCCGCCGTTCGCCAGGAACCGGTCGGCGGTGCGCAGCGACAGGGCCATGATGGTGAGCGCGGGATTGGCCGCGAGCGAGGACGGGAAGACCGAGTTGTCGCAAATCCAGAGGTTCTCGATCTCGTGCGAGCGGCCGGCGTCGTCCACCACCGAGCGCTCGGGGTCGTGCCCCATGCGGCAGGTGCCGATCGTGTGGGCCGTGCGCTCTAGGACCCAGATGTCGGTGGCGCCCGCCGCCTCCCAGATGCCGCGCATGAAGCGGACCGAGTGGTCGCGGATGGCCCGCTCGTTCTCCTGATAACTGTAGCGGATCAGCGGCTTGCGCAGCCCCGTCGCGTCGCGCTCGTCGGCGAGCGTGAGATAGTTGTCCTCGTGCGGCAGGCCCTCGCCGTTGATGCCGATGCCCGCCGTGTGGTTGTAGCGGTCGAGATAGCGCACGAGGTCCTCGCCCCACAGGCCGCGCCCGCGCGCCACCTGGTCGGCGAAGGTACCGAGGACGACGCCGAGGCTTTGCACGAGGTAGCCGCCCGCGAAGTTCGCGTCGGTCGGCCGCAGCATGTCCTCGGTGATCATGGCCGAGGGATAGCCCTTGTTCATGCGCATCTCGCGCTCGAACGTGCCCCAGACCTGCGTCGCGACATGCGCGGTGTAGTGCTTGCCGACCTGCCCGTTGCGGTTGGCGAGCTCGGCGTTGAGGAGGAGGCGCGGCGTCTCCACCGCGCCCGCGCACAGGAACACGGCGCGGCAGGGCTGGCGCATCTCCCGGTCGCCCTGGCGATAGACGACGGCGGTGATGCGACCCTCGCGGTCGCGCTCGAAGCCGGTGGCGAAGCATTCGGGCCGGATCTCGGCGCCGCGCCGCACGGCCATCGGCAGGTAGGTCACGTCCATCGAGGCCTTGGCGCCGTTGCGGCAGCCCTGGTGGCAGTATCCGCAATTGGCGCAGGCGTGCCGCAGCGGCCCTTCCTGCTGCTGGAAGTCCTGCGAGACGGCGGCGACGGGCCCGTCGTCGATGCGGAGGCCGAGCTTGGCGCAGCCGTCCGCCATGGCCTGCGCCGGCGCGTTGCGCTTGACCGGCGGCAGCTTGTAGCGCCGCGTCTCGTCGAAGACATAGCGCGCCGGACCCGACACGCCGATGAAGCTTTCGACCTCCTCGTAGTAGGGCACGAGCTCGCGATGCTCGATCGGCCAGTCCTCGCCGAGGCCGGTCTCGGTGCGAAGCTTCAGGTCGCGCGGGTCGGCGCGCGGCACGTAGGCGCCCCAGTGCAGCATCGAACCGCCGACGCCGATGCCGCTGTTGTTGGCGCCGAAGGCCTCGGGCGTGCGCCCGCCGCTGACGCGCTCGTTCATCCAGTAGAGGTCGGAGGAAAGGGTCTCGTCGGCCGCGAACTCCTCCGGGTCGCGGTTGCGTCCCGCCTCCAGCGCCACGACGCTGAGCCCCTTGGCCGCCAGCCGCGCCAGCAGCGGCGAGCCGCCCGCGCCCGTGCCGATCACCACCGCGTCCACGATCTCGCTCGCGCCGTAGCGCTTCATGCCGGAAAGGTTCATCGTGCGGTCTCCTCGGCCGTACCCTCTGGCTCGAAGGCCTCGCGCTCGGCTTCTCCTCTCGGCTCGAAGGCTTCGCGCTCGGCTTCTCCTCTCGGCTCGAAGGCTTCGCGCTCGGCTTCTCCTCTCGGCTCGAAGGCTTCGCGCTCGCCGATGCCCACATGCTGGAAGCCGGCAAAGGCCGCCCCGCCAGGTCCCCCGTTGGCGATGCCGGAATAGCCGATCCGGGCCATGACGGCGGGGTGGGCGACGAAGATACGCACGGCGTCCGAGCGCAGCTCCTCGAACCAGAGCGTCATCTGCTTCGGCGAGAAGCGGTCTTCGGCCTCGATGCCGGCCTCCCCGTCCGCGATCCGGCGCAGGAGTGCGTCGATCTCCTGCGGCGAGAGCTCCGCGAAGGCCCGTCCGTGACGGTCACGGGCCAGCGCCTCCAGCGTGTCGAGACCGACCTGGTAGGCTTCCGGATCGGTCGGCAGCGCCTCGTAGCGCCAGCCGTTGCCGGTAGCCTCCGCCATCATCGTGTCGATGCGCGCGGCCAGATCGATCGGCGCGTCGCCCTTCTGCGGGATGATGCGGGCGAGCGCGGCGCGTAAGCTCGCGAGCTGCGTCTCGTTCATGGTCTGCGGCCGGTATTCCGGATCGTCGGGTTGCGCTCGCTTCACCAGCGCCTCGCGCAGCCGCTCGCTGACGCGTTCGGGCGAGGCGATCAGCTCGGCATAGGTCGCCGGCACGTTGGGAAGGGCCGCGGGGGCCGGACGGAAATGTTCGTTCATCGGGGCGGTCCATTCGGCGCGACACTTGGCCGGCTATCTGGTTGGAAGCACCCCAACGACAACGCAGCGCAACAAGTTGCCGCATCGTCTCACGATGTCGGGTCCTTGCGCCGATGCAACCTTCGCGAGCCTCCCGCGCTTCCCGCCCCGCAACGGATTTCAGACGGGACACGGGAACAGGCATGACGAAGACGGTTGTGATCACCGGCGGCTCGGCCGGCATCGGGCTCGCCGCCTCCGAGCGCTTCGCGCGCGAGGGCTGGCAGGTCGCGGTGGTGGCGCGCCACGAGGGACGACTCAAGGAGACCGAGGCGCGGCTGCGCGCGATGGGCGTCAAGGCACTGGGCATCGAGGCCGACGTAGCCGACGAAAAGGCCATGTTCGACGCGGCCGCGCGCGTCGAGCGCGAGCTCGGCCCGATCGACGTCTGGGTCAACAACGCCATGTCCAGCATCGTGGCCCCGGCGTGGGACGTGTCGGGCGACGAGTACCGCCGGGTCACCGAGGTCACCTATCTCGGGCAGGTCTTCGGCACGCTCGCGGCGCTGAAATACATGCGCGCGCGCCGTCGCGGCACGGTGATCCAGATCAACTCGGTGATCGGCATCCGCGCCTTCCCGCTCCAGACCCCTTACGCCGGTGCCAAGGGCGCGGCGATGAACTGGACCAACGGCTTGCGCGCCGAGCTCGCCCACGAGCGCCTGCCCATCGAGATCTCGACGATCTATCTGCCGGCCGTGAACTCCACGCAGTTCGACGGCTGGGCGCGCAACCGCACCGGCAAGCGCCAGATCGCACCCGATCCGGTCTACGATCCGCGCCTGGCCGCCAACGCCATCTTCTTCGCCGCCGAGAATCCGCGTCGCGACATCTGGGTGGGCCGCACCACGATCCTGGGCGCGATCGTCCAGCGCCTCTGGCCCAAGGGCGGCGACATGGTGGCCAAGAGCGGTTGGGACGGCCAGCTCGGCGAGCCGATGGGCGAGATCGAGGGCAACCTCTTCAAGCCGGCCGAGGGCAGCGCCCGGATCGACGGCCCGAGCGGCGACCGCACGCTCTCCTCGCGCCACACCTATCTCACCAGCCGCCAGCGCGACGCGGTGGTACTGGGGGGCCTGGCGCTCGTGGCGGCCGGCGTCGCCCATCTCGTGGCCAGACGCACCGGGATCTAGCGGCTTTTTCGGGGCCGGCGGGCGACCGCCGCCGGCCCAGCGCCTCAGGCCGGATCGGCGTCGATGCGCAGGCGCAGGATGGCGTAGGGCGGCGTCTGTAGGTCCTCGCCGCCGTTGTACTCGGGCCGGCGGTTCACCTGCGCGCCCGAGACGTAGAGCCAGCGGTCGGGCGTGATCGAGATCGTGTCGGCCCACACGAGGCGCGGGTCGGAGCCGAGCACCTCGATCCGCCCGTCCGGGTGGCGGCGGGCAAGCGCGTTCTGCTCCTGGAGCGTCAGGTAGACGCGGTCCTGGCTGTCGCTCGACAGCCCGCCCGTCATGCCCTTCTCCCCGAGATCCTCGACGCTCGCCGCGACATCGGCGTCGGTGGCGTTCTCGTCGAGCAGCAGCGCCGCGTCCACCGCGTAGAGCCGGCGCGCCATGAGGGGCGCGTAGTAGAGGCGCGCGCCGTCCGGCGACAGCGCGATGCCGTTGGCGCCCCCTTGCGGGCTCTTCGGCGTGGCATCCGGGGTCGGACGCTGCATCACGGGCCGCGCCTCGACGAACTTCACCACCTTTTCCTGCGACTTCGTGCTCGGATGCTCGGCGAGACGCCGCACGCAGCGGCCCGTCTCGAGATCCACCGCCACGATCGCGCCCTGACCGTCCTGGCCCTGGTCGGTGATGAAGGCGCGGTTGCGCCGGGCGTCGACGCGCAGGTCGTTCAGCGAGGAGGTCGGCTCCACCGCCGGGTCGAGCGGCAGGACGCGCCGCACCTCGTTGGCGGCGAGGTCCACCTCGATCAGCTTCGCCCCGCCCTTCACGGGCGCGCCCTTGCCCTCCGGCAGTCCGGCGTCGAGCAGCCACATCCGCCCCTCGACGCCGAAGACGCCATTCGGCACGTGGAACATCGAACTCTGCGGCTCGTCGCGGTCGATCCTGTTCAGCGCCTCGCTGGGATAGGCGACGACGCGCCCACCCTCCAGGACCTCGCCGACCGTGATCGGCTCGCGCCCGGTAAAGCGCGGCATCATCAGGAAGACGCGGCCCTCGGCGGTCACCGCCAGCCCGGTCGGGGTCGAGGGCGCGTCCGCGAGATAGGCGAGTTCCATCTCGCCGGCGGGGCGCGCGGAGCTCGCCTCCTGCCCCTGGACGGCGCCCGGCGCGGGTGGACTCGTCTGCGCGCGGGCGGCAAGCGGCGTCGCGGCGGCTGCGGCGGAGAGGGCGAGGAAGCGGCGTCGGATCATGGGGTCGGCCTCGAGGGGGAAAACGGGAGATGGCGCGGCGTCAGCCGGCGAGATCGATCGCGTGGATATGGGGCCCTTGCCCGATGAAGAGCCGGCGCCCGTCCGCGCCGCCGAGGGCCAGGTTGGCGGCGGGCCCGGCGGTCGGGATGCGGCCGAGACGGCGTCCGTCCGCCTCCCAGACCTGCACGCCGTGCGTGCAGGCGGCAAAAACGCGGCCCCGCCCGTCGACGCACAGGCCGTCCGGCACGGCGCCGCCGTCGGGCTCGGCGAAGCGGCGCCCCTCGCCCGGCCGCCCATCGGGCCCGAGCGCGAAGGCATGGATCGCGCGGCCCGCCTCGGGGTTCAGCGAGGCGCCCGCATCCGAGACGTAGAGCGTGCGCCCGTCGGCCGAGAAGGCGAGGCCGTTCGGCTGGTCGATCGCCGAGATCATCGCCTCCACCGCCCCGCCGGGGGTGATGCGATAGACGCGCCGCGCCCGCTGCTCGGGCTCGGCCATCAGCCCCTCGTCGGGCTGGCGGATGCCGAACACGGGATCGGTGAACCAGAGCGAGCCGTCCGGTGCGAGCGCCACGTCGTTGGGCGCGTTGAGCCGCCTGTCCTCGAAGCGCTCGGCCAGCATCGTCAGCTCGCCGCCGGGCTCGGCGCGCACCACGCGCCGCGTGCGGTGCTCGCAGGTGACGAGACGCCCCTGCGCGTCCAGCGCGTTGCCGTTCGCGTTGCGGGAGGGATCGCGCAAGGTGCGCACCGATCCGTCCGAGCCGAGAACGCTCATCGTGTTGCGCCGCACGTCGCTGAACACGAGCCCGCCGAGCGCTGGCGCCCAGCACAGGCCCTCGCACCAGCGCCCGCCGGAATAAAGCGTCTGCAGACGGGCGCCGGGGGCGAGCACGCCGCTCAGGTCCTCGCTCGTCCTTCTCGCGGCGAGCGCTGGCGGTCCGAAGGCCAGGCCGGCGGCCAGCCCCACAAGCACATGGCGGCGCGTTGCATGAAGCATGGCGGCAACTCCCCTCTCGCGAGCACAACAACTGGAGCGGGCCATCGATCCGTCAGCCTCCCGGGGGCTTCCGCGGGCGCGCCATTGGATCGCGGGCAAGGGATCACCGCATCGTGAGAGCCGGGTGATGTGGGTGCGCACCAAGCCGCAAACCCCGACGGCGCAGGCCCTGGTCGCCTGTCCGAACCGTGGCGGCGCAGCAACCGGACCGTGTCGCATCCGACACAGCGGGACTGCCGCCTCGCCGAGCCCGCTTGCGCGGTCCCGGTCCGGCGAGACTTGATGCTGCGCAATCCAACTGTCCGCTGCGTCCGGCGGACCCCTTCGGGAGCCCGCCATGCAGCGCCTTCTTCTCGCCCTCGGCCTCAGCGCCGCCTTCGCCGCGCCGGCGCTCGCCGCCGACGTCGTCTACGAGGAGCCGGCGGCTCCCATCGCGGTCGCCGCGCCTCCGAGCTGGACCGGCCTTTACCTCGGCGTCCAGGGCGGCGGCGCCTTCCAGCCCGACGAGGGCGACGGCCTCGGCATCCTGCCGAGCTTCGGCGCCAACACCGCCGTGCCGGGCCTGACCGCCGCCGCCAACAACGGCTTTGGCGCCAACACGATCGGCGCGGCCTTCGGCAACAGCTTCTCCTCGGAGTTCGAGTCCGGCTTCGTCGGCGGCGCCCATGTCGGCTACGACTACCAGGTCGGCGACCGGTTCGTGATCGGCGTCCTTGCCGACATCAACGCCACCGACGTCAGCTACCGCGACAGCGCCTTCTCCAACACGCCCGCCTTCTACACGGTGGAGCGCTCGCTGGACTACCTCGTGACCGGCCGCCTGCGCGCGGGCTTCCTGGTCACCCCGACCGCGCTCGCCTACGCCACGGGCGGCGTCGCCTACGGCGAGGTCGACACCCGCTTCTCCACCGACAGCCCGGCGGTCGCCGGCAACGGTCGCTCGACCGCCACGGCTCGTCCCGCCGCCCTCTTCAACGACTCCGACGACGTCGGCTACACGGTCGGCGGCGGCATGGAGGTCAAGGTCACGCAGAACGTCTCGTTCGGCGCCGAGTATCTCTACACCAACCTTGGCGACGGCTCCTCGGTGGCGCGCCTCGACGGCGGCCCCTTCGACGGCAACGCGTCGAACGGCGCGGCCACGACGGGCGGCTTCACCGACTTCCGCACCTCGGGCGACTTCGACTTCCACACCGTCACCGCCAAGCTCTCCTACCGCTTCAACTGAGCGGCCCGGTCTCGGCCGACGATCCCTTCGTCCCCCTGCCGGTCCGGCCGGTCCCGTCTCGCGCGGGACCGGCCGTCGGCGTTCGGAGGGCCGCACGCAACGAAACCGCCATGCCGCCCGTTTCCGTTCTCTGGATCTTCGAAGGTCCGGACCAGACGGTCGGGAGCCGCACGCGATGGAAGACGGACAGGCGACGCTGCTTTGGGGCGATCGGGACGCAAGGCCCGATCCCGCCGCGTGGCGGATCGACGCGAGCGACCAGCGCTCGGCCGCCCTCTGGGCCAACCTCCACCAGGCGATCAACTACGCGGTCGGCATGATGCCCGACCGTGAGCCGCAGGGTCTCCATCCCTGGATCCGTACGCCCGGCGGCCACATCTACTCGCCCGCCGCGATCAAGGTCCTGTCCGACACGATGGGACGCCGCCGCTAGCGGCGAGCGCCTGAAACAGCACCGACCCCGGCGCGAAGCGGGAAGCGGGCGGAACCGGACGCCCCTTCCTCGAAGCCGCCGCCGTCAGTTGGCGGGGCGCGGCGCGGGCGTCGCCGGCATGGTCCCCTCCGGCACGCCGGCGGCAAAGGCCGTCGCCAAGCGATCGGTCGCCATGGTCATGGCCGCCTTCGCCTCGGGCACCACCGTGCCCATGCCGAAGAACTCGTGCGTGACGCCGCCATAGGTCATCTGCTCGACCGGGATGCCCGCCTTGCGCAGGTTGGCGGCATAGGTTTCGCCCTCCGAGCGCAGGGGATCGATCTCGGCGTTGATGACGGTGGCGGGCGGCAGGCCCGACAGGTCGGTGCGCGCCACGAGGTCGATGCGCTGGTCGGCGATCGACTCCATGCTCGGCAGGGCGTTCTGCGCGAACCACTCCATCGCCTTTTTCGAGAGCGGCGCGGCCTCGGCATTCTGCCGGTAGGACGGCGTATCCATGTCCTTGCCCGCGATCGGATAGACCAGGAGCTGATGGACCGGCTGCTTGATCTTTGCGTCGCGCGCCATGAGCGCGACGTTGGCAGTAAGGTTCCCGCCCGCGCTCTCGCCCGCCACCGCGACCCGGTCGGCGTCCGCGTTCAGCGTGCCGGAGTTCTCGACGGCCCATTCGTAGGCCGCGAACGCATCCTCGTGCGCGGCCGGGAACTTGTTCTCGGGACCATGACGATACTCGACCGAAAGGACGACGGCCTTGGCACCGGCCGAGAGCGCGCGCGCCGATGCGTCGTAGGTGTCGATGTCGGCGATCACCCAGCCGCCGCCGTGATAGTAGACGACGAGCGGGAACGGACCCTCGCCCTCGGGCGTGTAGACGCGGGCCTTCACCTCGCCGGCCGCATCGGGCACGGTGATGTCGCGCGTCCTGACGGCGTCGGCGGTCGGGTCGGGCACGACGCCCTTCTTGCGCATCACCGCCGCGACCGCGTCGGCCGGGGTCGGCTGGGCGCGCGTCTCGGCCACAGGCAGCGTGCCGAGCGGCTTGGCGCCGAGCGCCTGGAGCTCGTCGAGAACGGCCCGCATCTCCGGCGTCGGCTGCGCCATCGGAGCGGTGGCGGACGCCGCCGGCGCGGCGGCCGGGCCCTTTGCCAGCGCGGCCGGTGCAAGGGCGAGAAGGCCGGCGAGCGCGGTGGCGGCACCGAGCGAGCGGAGGATGCGGTTCGACATCGAGCGTGTTTCCCTGGCGGGCGAAAGGATATCGGACTAAGGTTCCGAACCCGCGTTCGGTTCCGCCGCCGAAACAGGCCGGGGGCCGCGATAAGCGCATCCGGCTACGGGACAAAGCCCACGATCGCGCGGTTCCGTGGGCGCCCCATCGTATGCGGCCAAACGTCTCCGCCGCGCGGCCCTCGCCCCCGGCCGGGCGCGGCGCTAGGATGATGGCGTGTCCCCGGCAAGCGGGGACCGGCCCCCGAACCCTTCGGGCCCGCCACGACACCCCGAGGCGTTCCCGACCTTCCGGTCCGCCGCAGCCCATGACGGCACGACCCATGACCGACGCCTATCTGAACCGGATCGCCACCGCGGTCCCCCGCTTCGAGGTGCACGACTTCTTCCTGCGCTTTGCCGCCTCCAAGCTCCGCGACGACCCGCGCCGGCAGGCCGTCTTCCGGCGCATGGCCGATCGCGCCGGCATCGCGCGCCGCTACTCCGTGATCCCGGCGACCGAGGATCCGGAGGGGCCCGTGATCGACCGGGACGGCATGTTCCGGCGCGGCGCCTTTCCCTCCACCGCCCGGCGCATGGACCTTTTCGAGCGCGCCGCGCCCGAGCTCGCCGCCCGCGCCGTGGCGGGCCTGGAGCTCGCCGACGCGCGCGCCGCCGTCACGCATCTCGTGGTCACCAGCTGCACCGGCTTCTCGGCGCCCGGCCTCGACCTCGAGATCGTGGAGCGCGCTGGGCTCGACCCGTCCGTCGAGCGCACGCAGATCGGCTTCATGGGCTGCTATGCGGCGGTGAACGCGCTCAAGCTCGCGCGCCACATCGTGCGCTCCGAGCCGCAGTCCCGCGTCCTCGTGGTCAATCTCGAGCTCTGCACGCTGCACCTCAAGGAAACCGCCGATCTCGAGCAGCTTCTCACCTTCTGCCTCTGGGGCGACGGCTGCTCGGCGGCGCTCGTCTCGGCTGAACCGACGGGCTTCCGGCTCGACAGCTTCCGCGCGCTTCTGGCCGACAACAGCCGCGAGCTGATGAGCTGGGCGGTGCGCGACGACGGGTTCGACATGGTGCTCTCGGGCGCCGTGCCCGCCGCCATCGCCGAGGTGCTGGAGACGCGCGGCGGCGAGGTCCTGGGCGAGGTCGCGCCCGAGCGGATCGACCTGTGGGCCGTGCATCCGGGCGGGCGCTCGGTGCTGGACGCGGTGGAGCGATCCCTTCACCTGCCGCCCGACGCGCTCGACGACTCGCGCGCCGTCCTGCACGACACCGGCAACATGTCGTCGGCCACCGTGATGTTCGTCCTGGAGCGGATGCTGCGGCGCGCCCGACCCGGCGATCGCGGCTGCGGCATGGCCTTCGGGCCGGGGCTGACGGCCGAGACCTTCCGCTTCGAGGCGGCCTGAGGGGCGCCGCCGTGGCTCCCCTGCCCCGCCGGCTCGTGACCGAACGGCTCGACGTCCTCGAGCCCGCCGACCCGCTGGCCATGGGCTCTCGGCGCGACCTTGTCCTCGTCAACCGGCTGATGTTCGCGGGGCCGATCGCCGCCGGTCTCCTGCGGCGGCACGTGGCCGCGCCGCCGCGCCGCATCCTCGAGGTCGGCGCGGGCGACGGGCGCTTCGCGCTCCACCTCGCGAAGCGCCTGGCCGAGCGCTGGCCGGGCGTCGAGATCGTGCTTCTCGACCGGCAGGACCTCGTCACGGCCGAGACGCGCCGCGCCTTCGCCGCCCTCGGCTGGCTGGCGCGCCCGCTCGCCGCCGACGTCTTCGCCCTGCCGGGCGCGCTCGGCATGGGGGACCCGGGGTTCGATTGCGTTTTTGCGAACCTCTTCCTCCACCATTTCGAGGGCGACGCGCTGCGCCGGCTCCTGCGCCTCCTCGCGCAGATGGCGCCCGTCGTGATCGCGACCGAGCCGCACCGCGACCGCGCCTCGCTTCTCGCCTCGCGCCTTCTGGGCCTCCTCGGAGCGAACGCGGTGACGCGTCACGACGCCCCGGCGAGCGTCCGCGCCGGCTTTTGCGGTCGCGAGCTGTCCGCGCAGTGGGAGGCGCCGGGCTTCGCGCTGCACGAGGCGCGGCACGGCCCCTTCACGCAAGGTTTCGCGGCGGTTCGGGAGGGCGGGCGATGAGCATGCCGATGTCGCGTCTCGAGGAAGCGCCAAGCTTGGAAGAAGCGCAAGGCTACGACGCGGTGGTGATCGGCGCGGGTCCGGCCGGCTCGGCCAGCGCGATCCTTCTGGCCGAGGGCGGCTGGCGCGTGGCGCTGGTGGAGCGCGCGCCGTTTCCCCGTCGCAAGGTCTGCGGCGAGTTCGTCTCGGGCACGAGCCGCCCCGTCCTGCGGGCGCTCGGCCTGGAGGCGGCCTTCGACCGGGAGGCGGGGCCCCCGGTGCGCCGCGTCGTCCTCATGGCGGGACGGCATGTCGTGGCCGCGCCCATGCCGGCGGACGCGGGGCTGGGCCGCGCGCTCGGGCGCGACCGGCTGGACCTTCTCCTGGCCGAGCGCGCGGCAAGCCTTGGCGTCACGCTGTTCCAGCCCTTTCGCGCGGTCGCGATCGACGGTGACCGGGACGGGGCGCGAACCCGCATCCAGCTGGAGGGGCCACAGGGAGAGCGCGTCGTGCTGGCCGCCCGCGTCACGATCGCGGCCAACGGCTCGTGGGAGCGCTCGAACCTTCCCACCGATCTGCCGCGCCGTCACGGGCCGCGCGACGAACTGGGCTTCAAGGCCCACTTTCGCGGCGACCGCCTGACTGCGGGCGACATGCCGCTCCTCGCCTTTCCCGGCGGCTACGGCGGCATGGTGCGGGTCGACGAGGGTCGCCTGTCGCTCTCCTGCTGCATCCGCCGCGAGGCGCTGGAGCGTATCCGCCAAAGCGGCGAGAGCGCGAGCGCGGCTCTTCACCGCCACCTCGTCGCCACGACGCGCGGCATCGCCGAGACGCTGGAGGGGGCCGATCTTGCCGGCCCCTGGCTCGCGGCGGGACCGATCCGTCCGGGTCTGCGGCCCGTGCACGCGGACGGCGTGTTCCGCGCGGGCAATCTGGCGGGCGAGGCCCATCCCGTGGTGGCCGAGGGTATCTCCATGGCGCTGCAGTCGGGCTGGCTTCTCGCCCGCACCCTCATGCGTGCCGATCCCGGCGACGTCGCCGGGCGCGAGAGCGCGGCCCAGGATTACGCGCGGGTCTACAGGAGGCAGTTCGCGACCCGCATCCGCGCCGCCCGCGTCTTTGCCGCGCTGGCGGGGAGCCCGGCGGCGCACGGGGCCCTTGCGCCGGTCTTGGCGCGCGCTCCCGCCCTTCTCTCGCTCGGCGCGCGCCTCAGCGGCAAGGCCCGTGCCCTGCCGGATGCCACAGCGTTGAGATAAGCCGGCTTATCCCCAATCCGAGGCGGTGGGACGTCGGACCGGTGCGCCGAACGAGAAACCTTGCCCCGCCGCCGAACCGAAGGCCGCGCGCCAAGGCGGCGGTGCCGGACGACGGGTGCGGGCGGGATCGGCGGAGGAGTTGCGTGCAGGGGAGGCGGCGTCGTGTGCGGTCGGTTGCATGGGACGTGTCCTTCTAGGGTTGGCTGTGTCCCCTTTGTGCGCCTGCGCCGTTTCGCCGTGATGTCGCGGCGGGTTTCGCGTCCGCCATCGGGGCGAAACGCGGCGGAAACGGTTTCCCCGGCGGCGAACCTTGCGTTACAGACGGTCTCCCTGCCTGAAGAGATGAGACATCCATGACGATCCGCGTCCACAAGGGCGACCTGCCCGATCTCGCCCGCTACACGGGGGCGGTCGCGATCGATACCGAAACGCTCGGCCTCGACACGCGGCGCGACCGGCTCTGCGTGGTGCAGCTTTCGCCGGGCGACGGCACGGCCGACATCGTGCAGATCGCGAAGGGCCAGCGCGAGGCGCCCAACCTCTGCAAGCTGCTCGCCGATCCGGACAAGCGCAAGATCTTCCACTACGCCCGCTTCGACATCGCCGCGCTCTATCATGCCTTCGGCGTGATGACCGAGCCGGTCTTCTGCACCAAGATCGCCTCGCGCCTGACCCGCACCTACACCGATCGGCACGGGCTGAAGGATCTGGCGAAGGAGCTGATCGGCGTCGATCTCTCCAAGCAGCAGCAGAGCTCGGACTGGGCGGCCGAAACGCTGACGCCCGCCCAGCTCGACTACGCGGCCTCGGACGTCCTCTACCTCCACGACCTGATGGCGGTGCTGCGCCAGCGCCTGGAGCGCGAGGACCGACTGGAGCTGGCCGAGGCGAGCTTCCGCTATCTCCCGACCCGCGCCCGGCTCGACCTGATGGGCTGGGACGAGGAGGACATCTTCTCCCACTCCGTCGCCCGCTAGGGGCGCCGGACGGCGGCAAGCGCGGCCTCGCGCGGACGTGATCGCCCGTGCGAGGCCTCTTCATTCTTCGTTAGGGTCTTTTTCGCCCGTTCGAATCAATTGATTCGGTCCGCGCAGCGCTCCCTTCACACGGGCCGTCGCATGGTCGTCCCGTCGGATCCCGCGAAGGGCGGGAACCTGGAGCTTGTGGGGGCGCGAAGGGCATGAGCATCGACGATCGGCATGACATGGCGGAGCGCATCTTCCTTCTTCGCGAGGAGCGCTCCTTCGCGGATCGCGCGAAGGCCGACCGCACGGTCGGGCGCTGGGCGGCGGGGCTTCTCGGCCTGTCCGGCGAGGCGGCCGAAACCTACGCGCTCGACGTCATGCGAGCGGGCGTCGCGAGCGCCGGCGGGCGGGGCGGCTTCGACCGCGTGCTGCGCGATCTGGCGCCCTTGTCCACCCATCCCGAGGCCGTGCGAACGCGCTACGCGATCGCGCTTCTGGGCGCGGTGGAGCCGATCGCCGTCGCAGCCGGGCCGCGGGCGACCGCCGCGGTCCACTGACGGCCGGGGTTTGCGACGGGAAGCGAACCGCGCGCCGGAAGAAAGCTCGGCGTCTCTTGGCCGCGAAACCTACTCGAAGATCGGCACGTGCGGGGCGCTGTCGCGCGGCAGCGCGCCGTTGAGGCGCGGATCGGGCGTGATCTCGATCTCCTGCCCGATCGGCCGGAAGCCGGTGCGACGGTAGAAGTCGAGGGCGCGGGGGTGGTCGATCGTGTTGGTATGCAACCAGACGCGCCGGACACCCTCCGCCGCGAAGGCGCGGCTCAGCGCGAAGTTCATCAGGCGGCGGGCCGCGCCCGTCCCCTGGAGCGAGCGCGCGACGCCGAAATACTTGATCTCGCAGGCGCCCGCCTCAGCGAAGTCGAGTTCGAGAATGCCCTCGTCACGCGCCCCGACCCGGTAGGCATAGACCTCGGTTCGCGGCGAGGCGAGGATGGCGGCAAGCTCGTCCCGGCTCATGTAGAGGCGCGAGAACCAGAGATGGTCGGCACCGACATGGCGATAGAGGCCGAGATAGGTCTCGACGTCGATGCCGGGCCGCGCCTCGATCGAGCCGGCGAGGTTCGCGGGTTCGGGCCGCGGCTCCGGCGGCGCGAGGCATTCCAGCGTCGTGGCGACGGCCGCGATCATGCCGCGCTCCACGCTCTGGAAGCGCGCCGGCATCGTGTTCCCGCTCATGTCGACTTCGCCCCGTTTCGTCCGATCCGCACCGCCCATGCCACGGGACGAGGGGTCGGGGAACCCCCGGGCGCGAGGGCGTGTTTTTAGCGGATATTGGGAGGCGCGACATGACCGGCAGACGCGACGAAGACATATCACCCGCAGAGGCCCAGAACAGCGGCCCCTTCCACCGGACGCCGCCGGGTCCGCCCGAGCGAAGCGGGGCGCCTCAAGCCTCGGCGCCGCCCTCGCCCGTGCGCCCGGACGGCGAAGCCGAGGCGCGGGACGACCGGTAAGGCGACGCCTCCGGATTATCCGGGGAGCTGGCGATTACCCGCGCGGTGCTCGGAGTTCGGTGCCCCATCGCTCTCGCCGTTCGAGTGCAAGGACCGCGGTTCCGCCCAGTCGGTCTGCAGTTCGCTGTTCGAGCGCGCCGCGTATCAGGCGACCTGCCCGGCGTAGATCAGCTGGATCAGGAGCCAGGACGCCAGGACCGACAGACCGATCTGCCAACCGCTTGCGCCGAGCAACCATGTCACGAGGGCTGCGAGGATGCCGATCAGCGGCATGGCAGCCAGGAGTGTCATGACATGGACCGGGCGACCCTGGGCGACACGGCGGTCGGCACGGGACAAGCCCGCACGACCGACACCGGTGACGCTTCTTGTCGAGTCCTGGTTCATCTGTCCGATCCGACGTCCTTGGGCGCTGAGGGGTCGAAGCCCCCTTCGCATATGCACAATCTATGCGTGCCCAGTCATCACCCATATGGGTGAGGTCGCACGAGATCGTTACGAATGATTAACGATGGGCAGTCGCGAGAAGACGGATCACGAGCTCGGCCTGACGGTTCGTCTGCGTCTTGGCGAAGAGCGCCTTGAGATGGGTGCGCCCGGTTTCGATGCTGATGCCGAGATGACGCGAAGCATCTTGCAAACTCATGGGCTTAAGCATCAACGCGGCCAAGCGCGACTCGGCTGGGGTCAGGCCCCAGGCCGTGCGCATGTCCTCCTGCGTCGGAAGTTCGACTTCCGATCCTTTTTGGCTCTCCTGCATCCTTCCGGAAGCGACCCCTCAACGCAAAACTGGATAATGATAGTCAACCTATACACGCATGAAGGGAAGCGCTCGTCATCCCCCGAACGGGTGATACGTAGCGGACTACTTATCACCGACACGTGTTATGGCTAACAGCGCCATGATGTCGTTCCCGTCAGAAGACGGACGACGAGTTCGGTCTGTCCGTGCGTTCCGGTCTTGGCGAAAAGCGCCTTGAGGTGGGATCGCGCCGTTTCGCGGCTGACGTTAAGACGCTGCGCGGCCTCCTGGAACGCGACGGGCTCGATCAGGAGCATGGCGAGGCGCAACTCGGCCGGGGTGAGGCCGAACGTCGCCGCCATGACCTCGGCCCGTGCCGCGCCCGGTTCCGGGGCTCGCATGGTGATCACGGCAGCCACGCCCTGGTCGAGAGCGAAGGCGGGAAGCCGCCGGTGCACGGCCACCGCGCTGACGCGCCAGGACGGCCGCCCCTCCGGGCGACGCAGCCGGATGGTCCGCGTCTCGGCGTCAAAGCCGGCTTGCGGATCGAGAACGTGCCCCACGAGATGGTCGAGTGCTTTCTGGTCCGGCGGGTGGACGGCCTCGAGCCGTCCAAAGCGCGTGGCGAGCCCGTCGCGCGCGGCCAGCAACGCTTCCGCCGTCCGGCTCGCGCCCCGCACGCGCCCGTCGCGCCCGAGCGTGATGACGGCGACGTCGAGATGGTCGAGTGACCGCGTCGTCGCCAGCATCTCGGCGGCAGCCTGGCGCAGCCGGTCGCCGGCGCGCACCGCCCGGTTGGCGGCCCGCGCGAGGATATCGAACTGCGCCCGCTCCTCCTCGGACGCAGCGCCCGCCGCCTTGTCGCGCCAGAAGACGAAGGTCAGCGTCCCGTCGTCGCGATCCTGCAGGAACTGAGCGATGACATGCTGGAACCCCTGAGCCTCCTGCCAGTCGGCGACGAACTCCCGTTCGGCGGCGGACAGGGAGGCAGGACGGTCCGCCTCGGTCAGGACGCGGCCGGGCACTCGCAGTTCAGGACGGTTCACGTAAGGGTTGCCGGCGACGTAGTGCTGGAAGTAGCTGTCGATCCAGCCGGTGCCGTAGTTCAGCATGTGGCCGAATTCGGTCGTCGGCTGCCGGAATGGATTGGCCGGCGGACCCTGCAGATAGATCGCCCCGGCAGCGGCGCGGGTATGGCCGAGAACCCGTTCGGTCACCTCCCGCCACAGGGCGGGGTCGGCGCTGGCGTCTCCGATCAGGTCGAGCGTCTCATCGAGTTGCTTGCGCACCGTGTCCACAGGCACCCCCTCGTATGCAGACAATAGTTTATCGCAATAATTTTCCTATGCGTAATAACCCGGAGCCGGCGTGTCGGCATGCGTCCGGAAAGCCATGATGGCTGCTCGTTGATGTAGCTCGACCGAAACCTAAGGAAAGCTTCGCTCTCTGAGGCAGCCACAGAGCGCCCACCGTCCCACGCGTGAAGGGCACGAAAAAGCCCGCGCCGGTTTCCCGGCGCGGGCTCATGCGTTTCACGTGAAACCACGGCGCCCGAGGGCGCCGGGGGAAGCTTACTCGCTGTCGCGCTTGTTCATCGCGGCGGCGAGGATGTCGCCGAGCGAGGCGCCGGAGTCGGTCGAGCCGTACTGCGCAACGGCCTCCTTCTCCTCGGCGATCTGCAGCGCCTTGATCGACACGCCGACGCGGCGGGCCTTCTTGTCGAACTGCGTGATGCGGGCATCGACCTTCTGGCCGACCGAGAACTTCTCGGGGCGCTGGTCGTCGCGGTCGCGGCCGAGATCCGAGCGGCGGATGAAGGCCGAGAAGTCGGTGTCCACGATCTGGACCTCGATACCGCCCTCGTTCACCGCCGTCACCTCGCAGGTGACGATCGAGCCACGGCGCATCTCGCCGCTCTCGGCCGCCGTGGCGAAGGAATCGCCGCCGACCTGCTTGATGCCGAGCGAGATACGCTCCTTCTCGACGTCGACGTCGAGAACCTGCGCGCGCACCACGTCGCCCTTGTTGTACTCCTCGATGACCTGCTCGCCCGGACGGTTCCAGTCGAGGTCGGAGAGGTGCACCATGCCGTCGACGTCGTTCTCGAGGCCCACGAACAGACCGAACTCGGTCTTGTTCTTGACCTCGCCCTCGACGATCGTGCCGACCGGGAACTGGTCGCGGAACGCTTCCCAGGGGTTCTGGAGCGTCTGCTTGAGGCCGAGCGAGATGCGGCGCTTGACCGGATCGACCTCGAGCACGACCACTTCGACTTCCTGCGAGGTCGAAAGGATCTTGCCCGGATGGACGTTCTTCTTGGTCCAGCTCATCTCGGAGACGTGGATCAGGCCCTCGATGCCCGGCTCCAGCTCCACGAAGGCGCCGTAGTCGGTGATGTTGGTGACGCGACCCGTGACCTTGACGCCCATCGGGTACTTGACCCCGATGCCTTCCCAGGGATCGGCTTCCAGCTGCTTCATGCCCAGCGAGATGCGGTGCGTCTCCTGGTTGATGCGGATGATCTGGACCTTGACGGTCTGGCCGATCTGCAGGATCTCGGTCGGGTGGTTCACGCGGCGCCACGCCATGTCGGTGACATGGAGCAGACCGTCGATGCCGCCGAGGTCGACGAACGCACCGTAGTCGGTGATGTTCTTGACCACGCCCTCGACGACCTGACCCTCCTCGAGGTTCTGGACGATCTCGGAACGCTGCTCGGCGCGGCTCTCCTCGAGGACCGTGCGGCGCGACACGACGATGTTGCCGCGGCGCTTGTCCATCTTGAGGATCTGGAACGGCTGCGGCGTGTTCATCAGCGGGCCGACGTCGCGGATCGGACGGATGTCGACCTGGGAGCGCGGCAGGAAGGCCACGGCGCCGTCGAGGTCGACCGTGAAGCCGCCCTTGACCTGGTTGAAGATCTGGCCTTCGACCTTCTCGCCGGCGTTGAACTTGACCTCGAGCTTGACCCAGCTCTCCTCGCGGCGCGCCTTGTCGCGCGAGAGGACGGCCTCGCCCAGCGCATTCTCGATGCGCTCGACATAGACCTCGACCGTGTCACCGACCTTGAGCTCGGTGGCGCGGCCGCCGAACTCCTTGAGGGCCACGCGGCCCTCGACCTTCAGACCGGCGTCGATGACCGCCATGTCCTTCTCGATCGCGACCACGGTTCCCTTGACGACGGCGCCTTCGGCGACATCCTGCTCGTGGAACGAGGCTTCGAGAAGCGCGGCGAAATCGTCGCGCGAAACTGCTGCGTTGGACATTCGTTCTCCTAAAGGTCCCCTGGTCGCGCCGGGCGCGGATCGGAGGGGACTAGCGCCTTCGGTTCGTGTTGCGGATGCCGGATCGGCGGTCCCGTTCCGGCCGGGAAGGGCGGGAACAAGCGGACGGGGCTCCCATCGGGAACGCCCATCCGCACTCGGCGCGAGGACCGGCCGGCGGCGGTTGTCATGCGGATGCGGCCCGGCCGCCCGCCCCTTTGGGGGAGCCGGCCGTCGAGCCTTAGGAAATTCTAGATGGCGATGCGTCGACGATCGCGCAAGCCGCCCGGAACGCCGCCTCTATATCCAAGTCGCTGGTATCCAGCAAGCTCGCGTCGGCGGCGGGGCGAAGCGGCGCGGTGCTGCGGCCCGAGTCGCGCGCGTCGCGCCCTCGCACCTCGGCCAGGATCTGATCGAAGTCGACGCCCCGCCCCTTGGCGAGAAGCTCGTCGGTTCGCCGGCGCGCGCGCACCTCCGCGCTCGCGGTCACGAAGATCTTCACGTCGGCCCCCGGGCAGATCACGGTCCCGATGTCGCGCCCGTCCAGAACCGCGCCGCCGGGGCGGCGGGCAAAGTCGCGCTGGAAGTCGGCGAGCGCCTCGCGCACCTGCGGATGCGCGGCCACTCGGCTCGCCCACTCGCCCGCCTCGTGGCCGCGCAGGGATCCGTCGTCGAGATGGCTCGGCACGAGCTCGCGCGCAAGCCGCCCTGCGGCCTCCGCATCGTCCGGGTCGACGCCGCGCTCGCGTGCGAGCCGCCCCACCGCGCGGTACAGAAGCCCCGTGTCGAGGTAGCCGAGCCCGTAGTGCTCGGCGAGGCGCTTGGCGAGCGTGCCCTTGCCGGCGGCGGCCGGTCCGTCGATCGCGATCACGTAAGGGTCAGCCATCCCTGCGGTTCTCCTCGTCCGCGCCCCTGCGGCTCGCCGTGCGGAAGTTCTCTTCACGGACGTTCTCGTCATCCGGCTCGTCGTCGTTCTTGTAGCCGCTCGTGCCGAAGCGCAACGGCTCGTCGCGCACATGCGTGAACCAACCGACGATGAGAGCGAGAAGCGCGAATACTCGGCCGAGGATGAAGGGGATCGACAGAAAGAAGAGGAAGCCAGCAAGCGAACCGACGAACCAAAGAAGATCGATCATCCAGCGTATGCGCCAGTGCGATGCGATCTCCTCCCACGCCTCGAGCGGTTGACCCGAGAAGCGCAGGCCGAGCGACAGGACCACAAGGAGGGGCAGCAGAAGTTTCGGCGCCATGAGCGCCGGTGCGGGCTGTCTGGCTCGACGCGCCTCGGCATGCAGGCGGCCCGCAAGGCTGCGGCCGTAGATGAAGCCGAGCGGCAGGAAGAACAGAAGAAGTAGGATGCCGGCCCAGCCCGTCGTCACCCCGCCGGCTCCAGCGTGCCGCCGAGCGTCTCGACCAGTCCCTCGAACTCGGGGAAGCTCGTCGCGATCATGCGCGCGTCATCGACGGTCACCGGCGTCTCGGTGGCAAGGCCCATCACGAGGAAGCTCATGGCGATGCGGTGGTCGAGATGGGTGGCGACGCGCCCGCCCCCGAGGCGCGAGCCGTCCGGGCGGCCGGTGACGGTGAGCCAGTCCGGTCCCTCCTCGTGCGGCACGCCGTTGGCCTGGAGCCCCGCCGCGACGGCGGCCAGCCGGTCCGACTCCTTGACGCGCAGCTCCTCCAGCCCGTTCATCCGGGTTACCCCTTCCGCGAACGCGGCGGCGACGGCGAGCACCGGATACTCGTCGATCATCGAGGGCGCGCGGGCGGCCGGCACGTCGACGCCGCGAAGCGCCGAATGGCGCACGCGCAGGTCCGCCACCTCCTCGCCGCCCGACAGGCGCCGGTCGAGGATCGCGATGTCGCCCCCCATCTCGCGCAGCGTCTCGACGAGGCCGGTGCGCGTCGGATTCATGAGCGCGTTGCGGATCGTGACGTCCGAGCCCGGCACAATCAGCGCCGCCACCACGAGGAAGGCGGCCGACGACGGGTCGCCCGGCACCACGAAGTCCGGCACGCCGCGCAGATCCCCCTGCCCGTGGAGGCGGATCGTGCGCACGCCCGCGGCGTCGGTCTCGACCTCCACCGTCGCGCCGAAGCCCTCCAGCATCTTCTCGGTGTGGTCGCGCGTCATCACCGGCTCCACCACGGTGGTGATGCCGGGCGTGTTGAGACCGGCCAAAAGCACGGCCGACTTCACCTGCGCCGAGGCCATCGGCACGCGGTAGCGGATGGGGGCCGCGACCGGGGGTCCTTGCAGCGTGAGCGGCAGGCGGTCGCGCGAGCGGGCCAGAACCTGGGTGCCCATCTCGCGCAAGGGATCGAGGACGCGCCCCATGGGGCGGCTCGATAGCGAGGCGTCGCCCACGAACGTCGCCGAGAAGTTGTAGGTGCCGACCAGCCCCATGGTGAGGCGCGAGCCGGTGCCCGCGTTGCCGAAGTCCAGCACGCCCTCGGGCTCGAGCAGGCAGCCGTTGCCGACCCCGTCGATCACCCAGGCCTCGCCCTCGCGCTCGATGCGTGCGCCCATCTGGCGCATGGCGCGGCCCGTTGCGAGCACGTCCTCGCCCTCCAGCAGCCCCGTGACGCGCGTGCGGCCCGAGGCGAGGCCCCCGAACAGGAAGGCGCGGTGCGAGATGGACTTGTCGCCCGGAACCGTCACCGTGCCCGCGAGCGCTCCGGTTCGGCGGGCGGCGAGCGGACGGGGCGGGCTCTCGTGGTCGGCGGTCATGGACAGGCTCCCGGGCGGGGTCGGACGGGGGCGCTCGGGGCCGGGGCGGGCCATGGGCGCCAAGGGGTTCGGCGCCCGCCTATCATGGACGCCGGGCGGGCCAAAGCGTCTTTTGACAAGCCCTGGCCGACGCCGTATGGGACCCGACCGATCCTGATCGAGTCCTCTGCGTGCCCGCGCGTTCCTTCCCGCGAGCGGCCGGGCACCGTCCGCGCTGGACTTGGCCCTGGGTCTTGAGGCCGCGCGAAACTCCCTCCAGGCGATCCCCACGAAGGCGACACACGAATGGCAAAACCCGAACTCGGCACCAAGCGCGTCGACCCGGAAACGGGCCGCAAGTTCTACGACCTCGGCAAGGACCCGATCGTCTCGCCCTTCACGGGCAAGGAATATCCGCTCTCCTACTTCGAGACCGCGAAGGCGACGGCCGCGCGCGTGTCGCGCGCCGCGGAGCGCGAGGAGGAGGAGACCGAGGAGACCACGGAGGTCGCCGACGTCGACGAGGAGACCGTCTCGCTCTCGGAGGTCGAGGACGACGAGGACGCGAACGCGAAGGGCGCCGACCTGCCGAACGTCGACGGCGACGAGGACGACGACGTGGCCGACGACGACAGCGACGACGACGACACGTTCCTCGAGACCGACGAGGACGAGGACGGCGACATGACCGACATCATCGGCGGCGGCCGCGAGGACGACGACGCCTGATCGAGGGCCGGATGGGAGCCGGGCGGATTTTTCCGCTTGCGCTTCCGCCCGGCATCGCATACCTAGCCGCCACACGACGACGGGGCCGCACCCAAGGGCCCCGCCGGACGCCGCACCAGGGGCGGCAACGGGGCCATAGCTCAGTTGGGAGAGCGCTTGAATGGCATTCAAGAGGTCGTCGGTTCGATTCCGATTGGCTCCACCATGATTTGCGAAAAGGCCGATATCCGAAACCGGGTGTCGGCCTTTCTCCGTTTCGCGTCCCGGATCCCGCGCCCCTTCGCAGCCATGCATGGCCGGCTCTTGCCGCGTGCCGCGCTCCCGATTAGGGATGGGCGGAAGGGAGCGCTCGTCTTGGCGTTCCGACATGTTGCGGTTCGAGCACCGGCCCGCCGGCGGTTTTCCGGGGTCTTTCACGTGTTCGTCCCGGAGCCGGCGGTGGGCGTCGTCGCGTGAACGGAGTTCCCATGCCCACCGATCTGACGCCTTCCGATCCCTCGTCCCGCGATCTGTCGATCGTCGCGATCATCCCGCTCTACAACGGCGCCGAGTTCATCGAGCGCTCCGTGCGCACGGTGCTCGCCCAGACGCTCCTGCCCGACGAGTTCCTGGTGGTGGACGACGGCTCGACCGACGAAGGCGCGGCGATCGTGGAGCGGCTGGCGGCCGAGTTCCCGCTGGTGCGCCTCGTGCGCAAGGAGAACGGCGGCCAGTCCTCGGCGCGCAACCTCGGCGTCCGCGAGTCGCGCTCCGCCCTGATCGCGCTTCTCGACCAGGACGACGGTTGGCATCCCGACCACCTGGAGGAGTTGCGCAAGCCCTTCGAGGCCGACCGGCTGGAGCGCCTCGGCTGGGTCTACAGCGACCTCGACCATTGCGACCGCCACGCCCGGCTGAAGACGCGCGAGCTTCTCTCCAAGCTCCACCACGAGCATCCCAAGACGCGCCTCGCCGAGGCGCTGGCCGACGACATGTTCATCCTGCCCTCCTCCAGCCTGATCCGGCGCCGCGCCTTCGAGGCGGTGGGCGGCTTCGACGAGCGCCTGTCGGGCTACGAGGACGACGACCTGTTCCTTCGCCTGTTCCATGCGGGCTGGCGCAACGAATTCGTGCCCAAGGCCCTGTCCTTCTGGTGCATCTACCCCGGCTCGACCTCGTTCACGCCGCGCATGGCGCGCTCGCGCCTCATCTACATGCGCAAGCTCGTCGAGACCTTCGGCGCCGACGAGAGCTGGGACACGAACCCGGTGAGCCACCTCATCGCACCGCGCTTCCTGCGGCTGCTTCGCGGCGAGCTCGACCGCGCGGCCCGCACCGACAACGAGGCGCTGCACCGGCAGACGCTGGCCGACCTCGACGAGGTCCTGCCGCTCCTGCCGCCCAACCACCGTCGCAAGATGCAGATGCTTCTCGCCACCAAGCGCAACATGCGCTTCAACCGCTGGACGCGCCAGAACAACGTCGCCCGCTTCATCCTCGGCCCCTGGCGCCTGCTGATGCGCCCGTTCCGGATCTAGCAACCTGGCTGCGCCCCGCGACGAAGGCGGGGCGCTCATTTCGAGAATTTACTGCGCCGGAACGCCCGCCGACCAGCGGTCCCAGTTCGCCAGGATATCGCTGGTCAGCGCATGGCCGACGCGATAGGCGTTCTCGGTGGCGAGCGGAAAGCCGCCCGAGCGCGCCTTCAGCGACTGGAAGGCATCGCCCCCTTCGGGCTCGCGGTCGAAGTTGGACGCCGTGCGCAGGAGCGCGACGCGGTCAAACCGGAGGAGACCCGCCATGTCGCCCCGCTGGAGAGCGGTCAGCGTGGCGTTGTCCTCCATCTGCGTGGTGCAGTAGTTGCCCTTGCCGTCGGTCGCGGCCTTCACCAGCTCCGCCATCGCGTCGGCCAGGCGCTTTCCGTGCCAGTAGGTGTCGCTGGACAGCGTGTCGCAGATCGAGACGACCGGCGCCGCGCTTCCCGGCCCCTTGCCGTAGTTCGCGCGATAGCTCTTCGCCTCGTCGCCGTCGAGAAGCTCGACGTCCTTGGACAGCGCGTAGGCCCGCTGCAGAAGGCCCTCGTTCAACTCGTAGAGCTCGGTCTTGGAGCCCCAGGTCGCCTTCTCGCCGGGCGCCTTCGCTCCCAGCGCCAGCGCGCCCGAGCTCCATCCCGCCGGGATCTGGCGCGCGTCGATGTCGTGGCGCAGGCCGCCGTCCACCGCGTAGCGCGCCCAGTGCGCCGAGCCGAGCGTGCCGTCGTCGGGATCGACGCCCGCGATGCCGGCGATCAGGAAGTAGGTCTGCGAGAGGTCGAACCGGCCGCTGTAGACCATGGCGGAAACCGAGCTGGCCGCGTTCGCGAAACCCATCGCCGTCGTCATGTGACAGAGACCCTCGGTGCCGCAATGGACCTCGGGATACTCGGCGGACAGGCCCGGCACCTTGACGACGTCCGTCAGGTTCTCGTTGGCGAGCCACGGCTTGGCCTCGTCGCCGAACATCGTGATCACGAAGACCTTGGGCGCGATCGGCTTGCTGTCCTCAGCGAGAGCCGGCGTAGCGAGGGTGGCCAGCGCGGCCAGCGAGCCGGCGACGATCCGTTTGCGTTTCATGTCGGGTCCTTCTGCGGGTGGAACGAACAACGGAGCCTAAGAGCCGGGGGGCCGGGCGGACGCAAGCCTCAAAGCTAAGGCAGCCGACCGATTTCGCTGGATCGGCTCATCCCGTCGGCAGGATACCCGTCCCTGCCTAGGCAAGCGGCGCCGGCTGCCCGGTTCGGCGGCGGTCGCGCTGCGGGACGGCGAGGCCCGACGTTCCCTCACTCCCCGTCGTCGGGTATCGCCAGCAGATGGCCGCAGGCCTTGCAGTGGACGGCGTCCGGCTCGTGGCGCTCCAGCGCGCAGCGCGGACAACGGAAGAAGACCTTGTAGGGGCGGAACACGGCCTGCGCGAGACGCACGAAGAGCGAGATGCCGACGATCATGGTCACGATCGAGGTCAGCTTGCCCGCCACGCCCGGCAGCGTGACGTCGCCGAAGCCGGTGGTCGTCACCGTCGCCACCGTGAAGTAGAGCGCGTCGACATAGCCCTCGATGCCCGAACCCGGCCTCGCGAACGCCGTGTAGACGAAGCCGGTGATCACGAAGAGGCAGGTGACGAGGTTGATCAGCGCCCGCGCCGCGTCCTCATAGGCGCGCCAGCGGCCCCGGCGCACCGGGCGCCACAGGACCTCCTTGTGCGACAGCGTCCAGATCTTCAGGACGCGCAGGAAGCCGAGGCTGAAGAAATAGCTCGGCGCCACCAGCGTCAGGAGGACGATGAGATCGATCCAGACCGTCGGGCGCCGAAGCCAGCGCGACAGGCGCGGCGCCGCCAGCGCCCGCGCCAGGAGGTCGAGCCCCACCACCAGCGCCGCCGCATAGTCGAGCCACAGGAAGGTGCGCCGGTTCTCGATCAGCGGACTCGCGATGAAGAAGGCGACGATCAGGACGTCGACCGCCGCCATCGCCGCCTGGAAGCGGAGCGCCGCCGGATGGTCGGAATGGTAGAGCGCGTCGAGCCGTCGGCGCAGGCGCCGGAAGCGGGTCTCGGCGGGTTCGGAAGCGGTCGTGGTCATGCCCGCGGAAAGCTAGGGCATCGCTGTCGGACCGCGAGGCGGCCGGCATGGGCCGCTCAGGCCTTTTCGCTTGCTCCGTCGTCGTTTCGAACCCATTCTCGCCCGGCGGTGCAACGCGGCGCGGGGCGGTCATGCTTCTTCTGGTTCTCGGCCTCGTGCTGTTTCTCGGCATCCACTCGCTGCGCATCGCCGGCGACGGCCCGCGCGCGGCCATCGTCGCCCGGCTCGGAGACGGCCCCTACAAGGGGCTCTACTCCGTTCTGTCGCTGGCCGGCCTCGTCCTGATCGGCCAGGGCTACGGCCATGCGCTGGCCGCTTCCGGCATGGCCTGGACGCCGCCGACCGGCCTTCGCCACCTCGCGCTTCTTCTCGTGCCGATCGCCTTCGTGCTCGTCGCCAGCGCCTATGCGCCGGCCGGGCGCATCAAGCGCCTCGCGCGCCATCCGATGGTGCTCGGCGTCGGCCTCTGGGCGCTCGGCCATCTCCTGGCCAACGGCGAGACCGCCAACGTCGTCCTGTTCGGCGCCTTTCTCGTCTGGGCCGCGGCGGACTACGCCGGCTCGCTCCGCCGTGCGCCCCAGCCCGTCGCCGGCCCCGTCTCGCCGAAGGGCGACGCCATCGCCGTCACGGTCGGCCTCGGCCTCGCCCTTGCCTTCATCCTTGGCCTGCACCAGTGGCTGATCGGCGTCTCGCCGCTCCAGTGACGCGCCCTCAGGCCGCGTCCATCGCCTCCAGGACGACGTTGTCGTTGGTGTAGATGCAGATCTCGGCCGCGATGCGCATCGCGCGCCGCGCGATCTCCTCGGCGTCGAGGTCCGTGTCCGCGAGCGCCCGCGCCGCCGCCAGCGCGTAGTTGCCGCCCGAGCCGATCGCGATCACCCCGTTCTCGGGCTCCAAGACGTCGCCGTTGCCGGTCAGCGTCAGCGTCACGTTCCGGTCCGCCACGATCATCATCGCCTCGAGCCGGCGCAGATAGCGGTCCGTACGCCAGTCCTTGGCCAGTTCCACGCAGGCGCGCGTCAGCTGGTCGGGATACTGCTCGAGCTTGGCCTCCAGCCGCTCCAGGAGCGTGAACGCGTCCGCCGTCGCCCCCGCGAAGCCCGCGATCACCTGCCCGTTCTTGCCGAGCCGCCGGACCTTCTTAGCGTTGCCCTTCATCACCGTGTTGCCCAGCGACACCTGACCGTCGCCCGCCACCACGACACGCCCGTTCTTGCGCACCGTGACGATCGTCGTCCCGTACATCGTCGCCGGATCATGCCTGTCCATCATCACACCCATCCACGCCGGGCCCAACGCCCGCTCGCCGCCCATATGGGCGCGCGGCGCGGCGACCCCAAGGGCGCGGGGCGCGCGGGGTCGTGGCGGGGCTATCGCCCCGGTCCCCATCCGGGAACGAATTCCCGGACCCTTCCCTTCGTTTGGTAACATGTCCCAGGCCGGGCGGGGCCTGTGGCCCCGCCCGGCCTGGGAAACCTCTTCGACGAAGGAGGGTGCAGGGACATCATGTCCCTGCCGGGTCGAGGGCGGAGCCCCGTCTTGTACCCCGAACGCCCGCGCCCTTTTGGTCCGCGTCGCCGCGCGCTATGGGGAGGCGACAGCGTTTGGAGACGGGTGATGGGTGAGACGGCGGGCCGGCGGGATGCGAGCGTGGAGCGCGCGACCAAGGAGACGCAGATCCGGGTTCGGGTGGATCTCGACGGGCAGGGCCAGGCGCGCGTCGCGACGGGCGTCGGCTTCTTCGACCATATGCTCGATCACCTCTCGCGCCATTCGCTGATCGACATCGACGTCGAGGCGAAGGGCGACTATCACATCGACGACCACCACACGGTGGAGGATGTCGGCATCGCGCTGGGGCAGGCGATCCGCCGGGCGATGGGCGAGCGGCGGGGCATCCGGCGCTATGCGTCGCTGGATCTGGCGATGGACGAGTGCCTGACGCGCGCGGCGGTGGACGTCTCGGGTCGGCCGTTCCTCGTCTTCCGCACGCGCTTCACGGCGGAGAAGATCGGAACCTTCGACACGGAGCTGGTGCGTGAGTTCTTTCAGGCGCTGGCGATCAACGCGGGGCTGACGCTGCATATCGAGACGCTCTACGGCGAGAACTCGCACCACATCGCGGAGACCTGCTTCAAGGCGGTGGCGCGGGTGCTCGGCGAGGCGCTGTCGATCGACCCCCGCCAGGCCGACCTCGTGCCCTCCACCAAAGGCATGCTGGCGTGACGACGCGCTGGCGCGTCTTCGAGCGGGAAGCGGCGCGGGAGCCGAGCGAGACGGCGCGCTTCGTGCCGGAGCGCTTCTCGTGGGCAGCGCTGGTGCTGCCGCCGCTCTGGCTCGCGCGCCACCGCCTCTGTTGGTGGGCGGCGGGCGCGCTGGTCCTGGAGATCGCCTTTCCCGCGCTCGGCGCCCTGTCGGCGGCGCCTGGCATCGGCGGCCTCCTGTCGCTGCTTCTCGGCCTCCTCGTCGCGCTGGAGGGGCCGGGCCTTCGGGCGCGGCGCCTGGAGCGGCGGGGCTGGCGCGAGCGCGCGGCCTTCGAGGCACGCGATCTGCCGGAAGCGGAAATCCTCTACTACGGGCGTGGGCGACGCTTTGAGGGCACGGGCGGCGAGACGCCGACACCCGTCGCGGTGCTGCCGCCGCGCCCGGCCCGTACCCTCTTCGATCCCCCTTCCTCGGGACTGCGTGCATGAGCGAGACGGTCGCGATCATCGACTACGGTTCGGGCAACCTGCGCTCGGCCGCGAAAGCCTTCGAGCGGGCGGTCGCCGAGGCCGGGACGGATGTGCGGGTTCTCGTCACCGAGGACCCGGACGCGGTGCGCCGGGCGGACCGCGTGGTGCTGCCGGGCGTCGGCGCCTATGCGGACTGTCGGGCGGGCCTGGCGGCGGTGCCGGGCATGGAGACGGCGCTGCGCGAGGCGGTGGAGGGGCGCGGCGTGCCGTTCCTCGGCATCTGCGTCGGCATGCAGCTCATGTCGGACCGGGGCCTGGAGAAGACCGTGACGCAGGGGCTCGGCTGGATCGGCGGCGACGTCGAGCCGATCGTGCCGTCCGACCCTCAGCTCAAGGTTCCGCAGATCGGCTGGAACACGATCCGCCAGCACCGCGACCATGCGCTTCTGGAGGGGATCGCGACCGGCGAGACGGGGCTGCATGCCTATTTCGTCCATTCCTACCATCTGGTCGCGACGCGGCCCGAGGAGGTGGTGGCGAGCGTCGACTACGGCGGCGCGGTCACCGCGATCGTGGCGCGCGACAACCGCGCGGGCACCCAGTTCCATCCCGAGAAGAGCCAGACGCTGGGTCTCCGGCTCATCGCGAACTTCCTGCGCTGGAGGCCCTGATGCCGACCCTCTTTCCCGCCATCGACCTGAAGAACGGCGAGTGCGTGCGCCTGAAGCTCGGCCTGATGGACGAGGCGACGGTCTACAACACGGACCCGGCCGCGCAGGCGCGCGCCTTCCGCACGCAGGGCTTCACGCATCTCCACGTGGTCGACCTCGACGGGGCGTTCGCGGGCCGCGCGGTGAACGGCGCGGCGGTGGAGGCGATCCTGGGTGCGGTCGGAGCCGAGATGCGCGTCCAGCTCGGCGGCGGCATCCGCACGCTGGAGGACGTCGAGCGCTGGCTCGGGCTCGGCCTGTCGCGCGTCATCCTCGGCACGGTGGCAGTGCGCGATCCCGCCCTCGTGCGCGAGGCGGCGCGGCTCTTTCCCGGCCAGGTCGTGGTGGGCATCGACGCCAAAAGCGGCCGCGTCGCGGTCGAGGGCTGGGCGGAAGCGTCGGAACTCACCGCGACCGAGCTGGCGCTCCGCTTCGCGGATGCCGGGGTGGCGGCGATCGTCTACACCGACATCGACCGCGACGGCGTCCTGGCCGGCATCAACTGGGAGGCGACGATCGCGCTTGGGTCTTCCGTGCCGATCCCGGTGATCGCGAGCGGGGGTCTCGCCTCGATCGAGGACGTCCGGCGCCTCGCCTCGCCCGACGCCTCGCATCTGGAAGGCGCCATTACCGGCCGCGCCCTCTACGACGGCCGCCTCGACCCGGCCGAGGCGCTGCGCGTGCTGGCGGCGGCCTGACCGCTGTTTCACGTGAAACCGCCGCGCCCTTTCGGGGGGCTCGCGGCGGCGCTATGTTAGCGGCATGAACGTCCAGACGCCGACCATCCGGACTGCCGACGACTTCCTGCGCTGGAACGAGGGCCGCGCGGGCAAGCTCGAATTCGTACGGGGAAGGATCACCGGCATGATGACAGGCGGCTCGAGGCGTCACGCCGAGCTCTTCCTGCAGCTGGCCTTCCTGTTGAAGCGAGACCTGACCGACCCCTCGCTTCGCATCACGGCGGCCGACTATGCCGTACGGACTCCCGTCGGCATCCGATACCCCGACGTTCTGGTTCACCGGGCCGAGGGCGACGGACGGGATCTGGCGACCGGCGAGCCTTTGTTCATCGCCGAGATCCTGTCGCCGTCGACACTGGCGACGGATTTCGGGGAGAAGGCTGCGGAGTACACCGCGCTTCCCACCCTCCTGCACTACCTCGTCCTGTCGCAGGACGAGCCGCGCGCCTGGCTCTGGCGGCGTGGCGAGGACGGGGCTTTCGGCCCGCCCGAAATGACTGCAGGCGCGCAGGAAAGCGTCGCGCTGGACGGCTTCGGCCTGACCCTTTCCCTTGCCGAGCTCTATCGCGGCATCGCATAAGCCGCCCCGAGGCGCTCCTGGCGCCGCCCCTTTCCACAGGCCGTTTCCCGTGACCCTGAAAGCCCGCATCATCCCCTGCCTCGACGTCAAGGACGGGCGCGTCGTGAAGGGCGTCAACTTCGAAGCCCTGCGCGACGCCGGCGATCCGGTGGAGGCCGCGCGCCGCTACGACGCGGCGGGCGCCGACGAGCTCTGCTTCCTCGACATCACCGCCTCGTCCGACAACCGCGACACGATCCTCGACGTCGTGGCGCGCACGGCCGAGGCCTGCTTCATGCCGGTGACGGTGGGCGGGGGCGTGCGTACCGTCGCCGACATCCGCCGCCTGCTCCTGGCTGGCGCCGACAAGGTGTCGATCAACACGGCGGCCGTCGCCCGGCCCGAGTTCGTGGCGGAAGCGGCCGACAAGTTCGGCAACCAATGCATCGTGGTGGCGATCGACGCCAAAAGCGTCTCGGCCGAGGGCGAGGCACCGCGCTGGGAGATCTTCACCCATGGCGGGCGCAACCGCACCGGCATCGACGCGGTCCAGTTCGCGCGGCGCGTCGTGGCGCTCGGCGCGGGCGAGATCCTTCTCACCTCCATGGACCGCGACGGCACCAAGGCCGGCTTCGACCTGCCCCTCACCCGCGCGATCGCGGATGCCGTCACCGTGCCGGTGATAGCAAGCGGCGGCGTCGGCACGCTCGACCATCTGGTGGACGGCGTCGCCAAGGGCGGCGCTGCGGCGGTTCTGGCCGCCTCGATCTTCCACTTCGGCACCCATACGGTGATGGAGGCCAAGCACCACATGGCGGCCGCCGGCATTCCCATGCGCCTCGATGCGGCGCCACGCCCGAACGGGACGCACTAGACCATGACGACCCACGACTTCACGCTCACCAGCCTCGAGCGCATCGTGGCGGCGCGCGCGGCGTCCGGCGACGGCGGCTCCTACACCGCCAAGCTCGTGTCGCGCGGCACGCCCTATGCCGCGCGCAAGCTCGGCGAGGAGGCGGTGGAGCTCGTGGTGGCCGCGATCTCGGAGGACGACGCGGCGCTCACCGGCGAGGCGGCAGACCTTCTCTACCATCTCCTCGTGGTGCTGCGCCTGCGCGAGATCCCCTTGAGTGCGGTCCTGGCCGAACTCGACCGGCGCACCGCCCAGACCGGCCTTCAGGAGAAGGCGTCGCGGGCCCCCGACGCTTGAGCGCCGCCGTGGATCCCCTCACCCTGCGGCCCGCCCCCCTGGGCGGCGAAGCGCTCTCGCCCTACCACTTCTTTCCGGCCGAGACCTGGGCGACCTTTCGCGGCCGCGAGGCGCTGACGCTGACCGAAGACGAGGTGCGGCGCCTGCGCTCGCTCGGCGACCAGATCGACGTCGGCGAGGTGGAGCGCATCTATCTTGCCGTGTCGCGCCTGCTCTACGCCCATGTGGAATCGAGCCAGGCCCTGTTTCGCCAGCGCAAGCGCTTCCTGCGCGGCTCCGACCAGGCCCGCACGCCCTTCATCATCGGCATCGCCGGGTCGGTCGCGGCGGGCAAGAGCACCACGGCGCGCATCCTCAAGGAACTTCTCGCCCGCTGGCCGGGAACGCCCAAGGTCGACCTCGTCACGACCGACGGCTTTCTGTTCCCCAACAGCGTTCTGGAAGCCAACGGCCTGATGCAGCGCAAGGGCTTCCCCGAAAGCTACGACGTCGCGGCGATCCTGCGCTTCCTCAGCGACATCAAGGCGGGCGCGCGTCATGTGCGGGCTCCCGTCTATTCGCACTTCTTCTACGACGTCCTGCCCGGCGAGAGCATCGAGGTCGACCAGCCCGACATCCTGATCTTCGAGGGCCTGAACGTCCTGCAGGTGCGCGACATGCCGCCGGGCGGGCGCTTCGTGCCCTTCGTGTCGGACTTCTTCGACCACTCGATCTATATCGACGCTGACGAGCGCGACCTGCACCGCTGGTATGTCGAGCGCTTCATGCGCCTGCGAGAAACGGCGTTCCGCGACGAGGCCTCCTTCTTTCACCGCTACTCCGCGATCTCGGAGGAGGAGGCGCTGACCATCGCCGAGCGGCTCTGGACGACGATCAACGCCCGGAACCTCTACGAGAACATCCTGCCGACGCGGCCGCGCGCCGACCTCGTGCTGCGCAAGGGCGGCAACCATCTCGTGGAAGAGGTGGCGCTGCGCAAGATTTGAACCATCGGTTCTCAAGCTTAGCGAAGCCTTCACCTCGATCCGGGGATTCGTCCCGTCCAAGCCCCCGGCCCCGTCTCCTTAAGCGATCCGAAGCTCCCGCGCCCCTACCCTTCCGGCCGTCATCGGTCTGCTGGGAGTTCGGCCGTCATGCGCATCACCATCAAGGCGCGGCTCGTCGCCTCCTTCACGCTGGTTCTCGTTCTCATGGGCGCGCTCGGCTTCGTCGGGCTGCGGGCGCTGGAGGACTCCAAGGCCGCTCTGGAGGCGACCGTCGCGGGGCCGATGAAACAGAGCGAGCGGCTCCTCACGGTGCGCGCCTACATCTCCGACGTCGGGCGCCTCGCCAACACGCTCGACACCGTGACCGACCCGGCCGTCTTCAAGGACCTGTCGGAAACGGCGATCGAGCGCAGCCGTAAGGCGCAAGGCCTGCTCGCCGACTACCGGGCCGACGCGCCGGACGCCGAGCGCGCCTCGCTGGACGGGCTCGAGGCGGACGCCAAGCAGTACGAGGACATCGCCGCCCAGGTGATCGGGCTGCTGACGCAGGCCAACGCCGACAAGGCCAACGGCGCGGAGGCCGCGGCCAAGGCCGCCACGCTTTCCAACACGGGCATGCGCCCGCTGATGTCGAAGATGGTGGACAGCCTCGCCGAGGCGCGCGACCGCGAGACCGCCCGCACCACGCAGCTTCTCGCCGACAACGCGGCCGCCTTCGACCAGACCCGTCTCCTGTTCTTGGGAACGCTCGGCCTTGCGGTCGTGCTGGCGGCGGGCGCCGCCGCCTGGATCGCCACCTCGGTGGGCCGGGGCCTCGGACGCTCGGTGGCGCTCGCCCGGCAGATCGGCGAGGGGGACCTGACGGCGCGCGTCGGCCAGGCCGCGGCGCGCGACGAGATCGGCGACCTGCAGCGGGCGATGGGCGAGATGACCGCCCGGCTGCGCGAGGTCCTGGGCGCGGTCGGCGCCTCGGCCGCGCAGGTCGCCTCGGGCTCCACGCAGTCGGCCGCAACCGCCGAGCAGCTGTCGTCGGGCTCGACCGAACAGGCCTCGGCCTCGGAAGAGGCCTCGGCGGCGGTGGAGCAGATGACCGCCAATGTGCGCCAGAACGCCGACAACGCCAGCCAGACCGAGAAGATGGCCGCGCAGGCCTCGGCCAATGCGGAAGCCTCGGGCGAGGCGGTTCGCCAGTCGGTCGCGGCGATGCGCCAGATCGCGGACAATATCGTGGTGGTGCAGGAGATCGCGCGCCAGACCGACCTCCTCGCGCTGAACGCCGCGATCGAGGCCGCGCGTGCGGGCTCCCACGGCAAGGGCTTCGCGGTGGTGGCCTCGGAGGTGCGCAAGCTCGCCGAGCGCTCCGGCGAGGCGGCCGCGCGGATCGGCGAGCTGTCCGCCGAGACGATGCGCGCCTGCGAGGCGGCGGGCGATCGGCTCGGCCAGCTCGTCCCCGACATCCATCGCACGGCGGAGCTGGTCGGCGAGATCTCGGCCGCCTGCCGCGAGCAGTCGGTCGGCATCGAGCAGATCAACCAGGCCATCGTCCAGCTCGACCAGGTCACGCAGGCCAACGCCAGCGCGGCGAACCAGATGGCGGCCACCGCCGAGGCGCTTTCGGCCGAGGCGCGCGAGCTCGACGAGCGGACGAGCTTCTTCCGCACCGGCGAGGCCGAGGCGCCCGTCCCGCTCAAAATGGCAGCGACGGCACCGGCGGCAACGCCCAGGGTTTCCGCCACACCGGCTCCGCCGCGCCGCGCCCCCGCCGCCGTCTCCGCCAAGCTCGCTCCCAAGGGCATGGCGCTCGACCTCGACGGCGACGGCGGCTTCGAGCGGATGAGCGCCTGAAAGGGCGCTCCCACCGCTTCGGACGGGCCGCGCCGTTGACAGGGGCCGCGCAACGCCCTTACTGCCGCCCGACCTTTGGGACAGGACGGTGCCATGACCATCGATCTCAACCGCCGCGAGCTGATGCTGGGGCTTTCGCTTCTGGGGCTGGCCGGGGTGACCGGACAGGCCCAGGCCGCCGAGGGCGACGCCCTGCGGTTCGGCGAGCCGCAGCCCTTCTCCTTCGACGCGCTGGTGGAGCGGGCCCGCGCGCTCGCCGCCGAGCCCTACGTGCCCGAGGTGCCACGCTCGGCCGACACGCTGGAGCGCATCGACTTCGACCAGCACTGGCGCATCCGCTACCGCGCCGACCAGACGCTGGAGCTGAACGGCGGCAAGGCCCCGATCCGCTTCTTCCACCTCGGCCGCTACTTCAAGCTCCCGGTGGGCATCCACGTGGTGGAGAACGGGCAGGCGCGCACCCTGCGCTACGACCCCAAGCTCTTCGACATTCCGGCGGATTCGCCGGCCCGCGAGCTTCCCGACGACATCGGCTTTGCCGGCTTCCGGGTGCTGGAGCCCGGCAGCGAGACCGACTGGCTGGCGTTTCTGGGCGCCGCCTACTTCCGTACGTCGGGCGAGGACAACCAGTTCGGTATGTCGGCGCGGGCGCTCGCCATCGACGTCGCGATGCCCACCCCGGAGGAATTCCCCCGCTTCACGGACTTCTTCCTCGAGCCCTCCGCCGACGGGCGTCTCGCGATCTCCTGCCTTCTCAACAGCCCCCGCGTCGCGGGCGTCCTGCGCATGGACGTCCGGAAGGGCGGTCCGATCGTCATGGACATCCAGGCGCGCTACTTCGCGCGCGACGACATCCAGCGCTTCGGCATCGCGGCGCTGACCTCGATGTTCTGGTATAGCGAGACCGACCGCGGCCGGCGCGTCGACTGGCGCCCGGAGGTGCACGACTCGGACGGCCTGGCGCTCTGGACGGGTTCCGGCGAGCGCATATGGCGCCCGCTCAACAATCCCGTGAACGTGATGACCTCGAGCTTCACGGACGAGAACCCGCGCGGCTTCGGCCTCCTGCAGCGCGACCGCAACTTCGACAACTACGAGGACGACGGCGTCTTCTACGAGAAGCGCGCCAGCGTCTGGGTCGAGCCCAAGGGCGACTGGGGCCGGGGCGCGGTGCAGCTCGTCGAGATCCCGACCGACGACGAGATCCACGACAACATCGCCGCCTACTGGATCGCCGACAAGTCGGTGCGCCGGGGCGACGCGATCGCTCTCGACTACGTCCTCCACTGGGCGAACCGCGAGCCCTATCCGCCCCGCGTCGGCGAGGTCGTGGCGACGCGCCTCGGGCGGGGCGGCATCGCCGGGCAGCCCCGTCCCGCCGGCGTCACCAAGATCGTGGTGGACTTCGACGGCGGCCTGGTGGGCGCTCTTGCGCGCGACGCCAAGGGCGTCGAGGCCGTGGTCTCGGCCTCGCGCGGCACGCTCGGCAAGGCCGACGCCTATTCCGTCAAGGTCGGCACCGCCTGGCGCACGACCTTCGACATCACGGCGGACGGCACCGAGCCGGTGGAGATGCGCTGCTACCTGCGCCAGGGCGACACCGTTCTGACGGAGACCTGGGCCTACCAGTTCCTGCCCCTGCCGCGCCCGGCCTGAGGGCCGGCAGGGCCGCTTGAGAAACGAGATCGGGCGTCCCGTGCGGGCGCCCGTTTTCCTATCAGGACAGGTAGCCGAGCTGGGCGGCGAGCGCGACCGCGTGTGTGCGGTTCGAGGCGTTGAGCTTCCTCGTCGAGGAGGTCATGTGCTGCGAGACCGTGTGCTCGGAGACCTTCAGGATCAGGCCGATCTCGGAGCTCGTCTTGCCGAGCATGGCGAGCCGCAGGCAGTCGCGCTCGCGGCCCGTCAGCGGGTTGTTGCGCTGGTTCTCCTGGAAGCGGCAGACGGTCAGGATGCCGAACACGGTGAAGGTCGCGATGTGGAGATCGTCGGCCGCGGCGTCGCTTATCGGATGGCCGGGTCCCGACAGCGACAGGACGCCCGTGAAGCCGGTCAGCCCGTGCACGGGACAGTAGAGGCCCTGCAGGCAATCCTGGGCCGCCAGGAAGCGCGCCTGCGGGCTCATGTCGGGATCCGCCGGGTCGTAGCCGTAGAGCGTCTCGGCATCCCACACGAAGGGCACGGCGCCCGAGCGCAGCGCGCGCAGAACGGGCGAGAAGCGGTTCAGGCCCAGCCGCTCGAATCCGCGCCGGAACTCCTCGCTCCAGTTCGAGGAGAGGAGGCGCATCTCCGATCCCGCCTCGTCGGTGGAGGGAATGGTCATCAGGGCGTAGCGCGTGAACCCTTCGGCCCGCGCGCCCTCCTCGAGCGCGCGAAACAGGGCTTCCTCCGTGAACGGGCGCGGCAGAGCGGCGAGATATGCTTGAAGGCCCATCAGATGCGGGAACGGGTCTGCGGGACGGGGGCCGGGCGTCTCATGATCGGTTCCCTGTCATCTGGAGGAGCGAACGGCTCGGGTGCCCATCTTAACGCGAAATCGCCGTATTTCGACCCGGCTTGGCAAAGGTTTGTCAGCTTTCCTTCCTATCGGCCGCCGCACGCGCGAAACCCTGGCGCGGCGCGCGCGGCGTTCCCATCTTCGGGGCCGACGGGCGCCGCGGCTGGCGGGCCCTCCCACTGGACGGCACGAGGCATGACCGACTTTTCCCCCCGCGAGATCGTTTCCGAGCTGGACCGCCACATCATCGGCCAGCGCGACGCCAAGCGCGCCGTGGCCGTGGCGCTGCGCAACCGCTGGCGCCGGCAGCAGCTGGAAGGCAGCCTGCGCGAGGAGGTCTCGCCGAAGAACATCCTGATGATCGGTCCGACCGGCGTCGGCAAGACCGAAATCTCGCGCCGCCTCGCCAAGCTCGCGGGCGCCCCCTTCCTGAAGGTCGAGGCCACCAAGTTCACCGAGGTCGGCTATGTCGGGCGCGACGTCGAGCAGATCGTGCGCGACCTGGTGGAGGTCGGCATCGGCCTCGTGCGCGAGAGGAAGCGCGAGGAGGTGAAGGCGCGCGCCCATGCCGGCGCCGAGGAGCGGGTTCTCGACGCCCTCGTCGGCAAGACCGCCTCGCCCGCCACGCGCGATTCTTTCCGCAAGCGCCTTCGCGCCGGCGAGCTCGACGACAAGGAGATCGAGGTCGAGGTGGCCGATACCGCCTCGCCCTTCGGGGGCATGGAGATCCCCGGCATGCCGGGCGCCAACGTGGGCGTGCTCAACCTGTCGGAGATGTTCGGCAAGGCCATGGGCGGTCGCACCAAGACGCGCCGCACGAGCGTCAAGGAAAGCTACGACCTTCTGATCAACGAGGAGTCCGACAAGCTCCTCGACAACGAGGCCGTGGTCGCCGACGCGATCTTCGCGGTCGAGAACAACGGCATCGTGTTCCTGGACGAGATCGACAAGGTCGCCAACAACGGCGACGGACGGGGCGGGGCGGGCGTCAGCCGCGAGGGCGTCCAGCGCGACCTCCTGCCGCTGGTGGAAGGCACGACGGTCGCGACCAAGCACGGCCCGGTGAAGACCGATCACATCCTCTTCATCGCGTCGGGCGCCTTCCACGTCTCCAAGCCCTCCGATCTCCTGCCCGAGCTGCAGGGCCGCCTGCCGATCCGCGTCGAGCTGCGGGCGCTGGAGCGCGACGACTTCCGCCGCATCCTCACCGAGACCGAGGCGTCGCTGATCAAGCAGTACGTGGCGCTGCTCGCCACCGAGAAGGTCGCGCTCGAGATCACCGAGGACGCGATCGACGCGATCGCCGACCTTGCCGTCCAGCTCAACGGCTCGGTCGAGAACATCGGCGCGCGCCGTCTCCAGACCGTGATGGAGCGGGTGCTCGACGAGATCTCGTTCGAGGCGCCCGACAAGGCCGGGCAGAGCTTCCGCGTCGACGCCGCCTATGTCCACAAGGCGCTGGACGGCATCGCGGGCAACACCGACCTGTCGCGCTTCATCCTCTGAGCGCCTCGCCCGCTTCCGCGAGCCGCTCCAGGCTCGCGGCCAGGTCCTCCTTGCGGAAGGGCTTGGTGAGGCGCGCGACCCCGGCGGCGATGCCCTCGATCTCGGCATAGCCCGAGACGATCAGGACACCCGCCTCCGGGCGGCGGCGGCGCGCGAGCGCGGCCAGCTCCATGCCCGTCATGCCCGGCATCAGATGATCGGTGACGAGGAGGTCGAACCGCTCGCCCCCTTCCACGAGCCCGGCCGCCTCCTCGGCCGAGGCCGCCTCGACGACCTCGTAGCCGAGCTCGTCCAGCATGTCGGCCGTGCTCATGCGCACGAAGACCTCGTCGTCCACGAGAAGCACGCGCCCGCCGCGCGCGGGGGCGGCGGGTCCGACGAGGCTCGGCGCGGCGAGCGCCTCCCCCCTGGCGCGGGCCGCGCGCGGCAGCCAGAGTTCGACCTCGGTTCCCGCGCCGACCCGGCTCCGGATCGTCAGCGCACCGCCGAGCTGCGAGGCGAGCCCGTGCACCATGGACAGGCCGAGGCCCGTTCCCTTGCCGATGCCCTTGGTGGAGAAGAAGGGCTCGACCGCGCGCGCCAGCGTCGCCTCGTCCATGCCGTGGCCGGTATCCTCGACGCCGAGCCGCAGATAGGTGCCCTCGGGCAGGCGCGAGCGGTGGTCCGCCGCCACACGCTCCTCGCTGAGCGCGATGCGCAGCCGGCCGCCGTCGGGCATGGCGTCGCGCGCGTTGACCGCCAGGTTCAGGAGCGCCATCTCGATCTGGTTCGGGTCGCCCCGCGCCATGGCGAGGCCGGGCGGCGCCTCGACCACGATCTCGATCCGGGGTCCGGTGGTGCTGGAAACGAGGTCCGCCATGCCGGCGACGAGGTCGCCGAGATCGATCGCGAGCGGCTGGAGCGGCTGGCGCCGCGCGAAGGCGAGGAGGCGCTGCACCAGAAGGCTCGCGCGCTCGGCCGACTGGGCGGCGCCCGTGATCAGCCGCTGCTCGCGCTCGCCGCCCACGCCCTGCCGCTGCAGAAGATCGAGCGTGCCGACGATCGGGGTGAGAAGGTTGTTGAAGTCGTGCGCGACGCCGCCCGTCAGCTGGCCCATCGCCTCCATCTTCTGCGACTGGCGCAGCGCCTCCTGCGCCTCGAGGAGCTGGGCCTCGCGGCGCAGCCGCTCCGTCACGTCGGTGACGAACTGGTAGACGCCGACCTGCCGCCCCGCCTCGTCGCGAAGCGGGCGGAAGTTGACCTCGTAGTAGGGCCGCGCCCGGTTCGGGTCGCCGAACTCCTCGACGAAGGTCACGTGCTCGCCGGTCATGCCCCGCGCCCAGCCGGCGCGCACCTCTTCCTGCAGGTGCGGCCAGGGGGCCAGAAGCTCCAGCATGTTGTCGCCCGCCTTCGGCCGCACGCCGAAGACGCGCTCGAACTCGTCGGCATTGGCCTGGTTGAGGGCGAGGATGGTGTAGTCGAGGTCCACCGCCATCACCATGATGTCGGTGCTCTCGACGATCGAGGCGAGCATGTTGCGCTCGGCGGTGCGCTCGGCGACGCGACCCTCCAGCGTCGCGTTCAGCTCGCGCAGACGGTCCTCGGCCGCGCGGCGGTCGTGAATGTCGACCGAGGTTCCGAACCAGCGCAGGATCTCGCCGGTCTGCCGATCGCGATAGGGCTCGGCGCGGTCGAGGAACCAGCGGTACTCGCCCCCGGCCGAGCGGATGCGGTGCTCGCAGATGTGGGTCGTCGCGCCCTCGCGCGCGGCCTGGAAGGTCGCCACGACATGGGGGGCGTCGTCGGGGTGGATGAAGGCGCCCGCGATCTCGCCGGGCGACATGGAGCTGAAGGGCGCGCCGGTATAGACCGAGAACTGCCGGTTCAGGAACTCCATCCGCCCGTCGGCATCCGTGATCCAGATGATCTGGGGAACCGTGTCGACCATGAGGCGGAACTGCGCCTCGCTGTCGGCGAGCGCCGCCTCGGCCGCCGCGCGCGCGCGCTCGGCCGCCACGCGCCCGGTGGTCTCGGCCAGGATGCAAAAGACGCCCGCCGGCCGCCCGTCCTCGCCCGGCACCGGCGAATAGTCGAGGTTCATCCAGACCTGTTCGGGGTGCCCGTGGCGCAGGAGCGTCAGTTCCTGGTCCCGGTAATGCAGCGTCTCCCCCGCCAGGACCTGCCCCATGACGTTGTCGTTGAAGGCGGCGACCTCGCCCCAGCCCTCGCGGACCTTCGAGCCCAGAAGCTCGGGGTGGCGCCCGCCCGCAAAGCGCGAATAGCTGTCGTTGTAGAGCATGATGCCGTCGGCGCCCCAGAGCATCACGATCGGCACCGGCGAGGCGAGAAGCAGCTGAAGCGCGGTGCGCAGGCTCGGCGGCCAGCCCTCGACGGGGCCGAGCGCCGTCTCGCTCCAGTCTCGGGCGGCGATCAGCCTGCCGCAGTCGCCTCCGGCGCGAAGGCTCTCCCGAAAAGTTCGGGCTTGCGCATCGGGCACACGTCTCTCCCTGGTCGTCCGCGGGACGCCGCTTCGCGTTCCCTCCGCAACGCTTTAGTCGTTTCGCGCCGCCGCGTCATGATCGAAGATGCCGCCGTCATGGATCGCGTCGCAGTTTTCTTCCTCCCTGCCGCCGCTCAGTGCGTCAGGGCGAGCGGCTTGGCGATCGAGCTGATGATCTGCTCGACGGCGCGGTCGATGTCGGCGGGGCTCGAGGCGTCGTAATAGTCGCCCGCCGCGCTGACGCAGGCCGCCATGTTCCTGTCGATGTAGGTGTGCAGCCAGTCCTTGATGGCCGTGAACTTGGCGTTCGAGTCCTGCGCCGGCACGAGATACTTGGTGTTGACGGCGATGACGCGCACGCCCTTGTCCTTGAGGGGCTGGCACATGCGCGGGTCGAAGGACTGGATCTTGCCGCCCCAGTCGCCGGCGGTGGGCTCGAAGTACACGAAGTTCGGGTCCCAGGTGATGCCGTCGTGGTCCGGATATTCCATCTGGGTGTCCTCGGTGCCGTCGGTCATCAGAACCACGATCGCCTTGGCCTTGTCGGGCGACAGGCCGTCGCCGGGCGTTCCGATGAGGCTCTGCAGGCTCCTGAAGGCGACATGTGCGTTGGTGCCGCCCTCGCGCGTCGAGGTGGCGAGCTTCGCGATGGCGGTGCTGGCCGTCGCGGCCGTGCCGGTGAGCGCCAGCGGCGTGTCGAACGAGGAATGGAACGTGTGGATCGCGACCTGGTAGTGCTTGTCCTCCTGACCGAGGAGGCTCGTCGCAAGCTTGCCGACCGCGTCCCGCACCACGTCGATGCGCATGCGCGCGCCGTTGTCGTGCGCCATGTCGTAGGTGCTCTTGGTGGGATAGCGCGGATCGTTGCTCTTGAACTCGGACTGGACGATGTGACAGCCGAAGGCGCAGCCGTTCGAGCCGACCCAGGAGCCCGAACCGCTGAAGCGCCGGACCTGCATGTTGCGGATGATGTCCTGGTCCGCCGCGGTCGCGCCGATGCCCATGGACTGCGAGATGTCGAGAAGGACGTGGACGTTCACGTAAGGGGGCAGCGTCATGCTGGCGCCCGACGCCCCGCCGACCGCGAACGAATCGACGCCGAAGAGGCGCGCGAACACGGTCGGCACGCCCGCCGCGTAGCGCGTCTGCGAGGTGATCGTGGCCCCCGAGACGGCGACGGTGACCTCGGCGGTATCGAGCGCGGAGTCGATGATGCGCTGCGACTGGGCGGTGAGGTAGGCCCTGCCTTCCGCCTCGCCCGCCGCGATCGCGGCGGCCTGCGTCTGCTTGCCCTCGTTGAGGACGTCCACGGTGCGCCGGACGGCGGCGAGCGCCGCGCTGTCGATGGCGAGCTCCAGCCGCCGCTTGACCAGAACGGACTTGGCGTAGTCCGTGGCCAGGCCCGTGAAGCCCAGGAGCGGCACCAGCGTCAGGCCGAAGATGATCGCGACGCCGCCACGCCGGTCGCGCCGGAACGCCCTGCCGATGCTCGGTCTCATGAGTTGACCCCCGGACACAGCCTGACTTGAGGATTGGCGGCGCCCGTTCCCGACAGAACGATGCGCGATGCGTTGCGCGGCAGGAACCAGCTCGATTCCGCCATGGTGGTCGTCAGCGAGCCCGCCAGCCCCCCGAGGAAATTGCTGGTTCCCGCGAGATAGGGGGCGTAGGGCAGCGTGGCGCGCACGAAGAGCACGCTGCCCGAGCCGTAGAGTTCGCTCGGGATCGTCTCGCTCGTCGGCGCGACCGCGGCGCCGGACGGGATCTTGCCGCAGGCGACGGGCGACTGGCCGACGCTCCAGGCGACGTTGCCCTCGTATTCGCAGGCGGTCTGGCAGGCGCTGTCGCGCTTGGTGAAGGCGATGCTGGTGATCGTCACCGACAGGGCGTCGCTCCAGCCGCCGCGCCCGAGCCGCTCGGCCGTCCGCAGGGCCTCGGGCGCGATCAGCGGCGCCGCGCTCCAGATGCGCTGGACGTCACCGGCCTGCGCCGAGGCGGGCAGCTGCGAGGCCATCTGGCCGATCATGCTGACCGTGCGCACGACCTGATTGTTGGTCTGGATGTACTTGCTGATCTCGAACGTGCCGAGGAGCAGCACCAGGAGCACGGGAAGAATGAAGGCGAACTCGATGGCGGCCACGCCCCGCTCGCTCGCGCCGAACGCCATCAGGAGGGAACGCAAGGGGGAACGGCTCACTGGCACGGCCCCGTCTGCTGGGCGTCCACCGGCTCGTTGCGCCAGGCGGCGAAGGACTGGAGCATGGTGACGCGCTCGCCCGCATAGGTCGTGAACATGCCGTCCGGCAGGAGCGCGGAGAGGAGGGGCGGCTGCGGATAGGATACGCGCAGGAACATGTACTGCCCCGTCGATCCGATGCAGAAGCGGTTGCCGGACAGCGAGCCGACCGCGACCCCGCTCCAGGTGTTGCCGTCGAACGAGGAGCTGGCAGCCGGCAGGATGCCGACGTCGACGATCACGCGCGAGCAGTCCAGGAAGGAGCCAAGCGCCGGGCACAGGCGGTTGTCGCGGAACTTCTGCGCCGTGTCGTCCTGGGCCTGCTGGGCGACGCCGAGCTGCATGGCGCGAGAGGCCACGACCGTCGCATCGTCCAGACGGTGCTGCAGGAACAGGAGCCGCGCCACCTCGAAATGACCGAGAAGAAGCAGGAAGAACACCGAGCCGAGCAGGGCGAACTCGATGGCCGCGGTCCCCGACGCATTCCCGGCGAAGATGGATATTTTCCGCGTCACGGGACCCTCGCGATCCGGCGCACCTGCTTCGGATCACGCAGAACGTTGCATGCGGCAACTTAAGGCCGCTCTAATTCCAGGGTCTGTATTGCTACGGAAGAAGCAAGTCCGGACGGCACACCGGCGGGTTGTGTCGTGCTGTCCGACTGTCATCCCAGCGGGAGTTGCTTGCTCCCGTCTTCGCGGCGCGCGGCGCCCGACGCCCGCGGCTTTGACAAGCAGGTCATCCGCGCGGAGGGATGAGCCGGGGGCGTCGCCGTCGCCCCGTCCGGCCGGGAGCAGTTCATGAGTACATCCGTCTCCTTCGAGGACGCCCTCGCCCGCATCGGCGCGGGCCCCTTCCAGCGGCGTCTTCTTCTGGTGTTCGGCCTCGTCTGGGCGGCGGACGCGATGCAGGTGCTGAGCGTCGGCTTCGCCGCGCCCTCGCTGGCGGCCGAGTTCGGCCTGAGCGTGCCGCAGGCGCTGCAGGTCGGCACCGCCTTCTTCGCCGGAATGCTGGTCGGGGCGAGCCTCTTCGGGCGGCTCGCCGACCGGATCGGGCGGCGGCGCGTCCTTTTCCTGACGATCGCGATCGACGCCCTGTTCGGTCTCGCCTCGGCCTTCGCGCCGGACTTCGCGTGGCTCCTCGCCTTCCGCTTCCTCACGGGGCTCGGCGTCGGCGGCACGCTGCCCGTCGACTACGCGCTGATGGCCGAGTTCCTGCCGGCCAAGGGGCGGGGCCGCTGGCTGGTCGCGCTGGAGGGCTTCTGGGCGCTCGGCACGATCGCGCTGGCGCTCGCCGCGCTCGCCGCGCCCCGTCTCTCGGATGGCCCGGCCTGGCGCACGATCTTCCTTCTCACCGCGCTTCCCGCGCTGGTGGGTCTGGCCGCGCGCTTCTTCGTGCCGGAGTCGCCGCTCTACCTCCTGCGCCGGGGCCGCGAACGGGAAGCCCGCGCCGTTCTGGAACGGCTCGCGCGCATCAACCGCTACCAGGGCGAACTGCCGGCCGTCGCCCCCGCGCCCCGAACCGCTGCCGGCGGCTCGATCCTCGGGCCGGACCTGCGGCGCCGCACGCTTCTCATCCTCCTCGTCTGGCTTCTCGTCTCGATGAGCTATTACGGCGTCTTCGTCTGGCTGCCGGTGAAGCTCGCCGCGCAGGGCTTCGGCTTCCTGCGCGGAGAGCTCTTCCTGCTCGTGGTGGCGCTGGCGCAGCTGCCGGGCTACGCGCTGGCGGCCTACGGCGTCGAGCGCTGGGGGCGGCGACCGACGCTGGCCGGCTTCCTCGTCCTCAGCGCGGCGGGCTGCCTTCTCTATGGGCTGGACCCTTCTGCGGCGCTCGTTGCCGCCTCGACGCTCCTCATGAGCTTCGCCCTCCTCGGCACCTGGGGGGCGCTCTACGCCTGGACGCCGGAGCTCTACCCCACGCATCTGCGCGCGACCGGCATGGGGGCGGCGGGCGCGGTGGCGCGGCTCGGCGGGCTTCTGGCGCCCAGCCTCCTCGCGCCGCTCGCCGCGCAGAGCTTTGCGGGCGCGCTCGGCCTCTACGCGGCGTTCCTAGTGGCGGCCGCCGTGGCGGCGCTCTCGCTCAAGGCCGAAACGCGCGGCGCGGCGCTGGGTTGAGCGTGGGCGCTCGGCTGAGCCAGCGGATCGAAGCGGCGCAGGCGCGCCTCGCCGTTCGCCACTTCGAGAACCGAGCCCGGCGGGATGGGCTGCCAGCCGGCCGGGTCGCAGCCGCAGGGCTCCGAGGCGACCAGCGCCGAGCCCGCTCCGAGCTTCACGTAGAGCGAGGGCGGCTGGCCGTCGCTCGCCCAGCGGAAGGCGAAGAGGCGCGTGCCGTCGGAATGGACGGCCGCAAAGCGCAGCGCCTCGTCGGGACCCCCGTTGAGGGCGAGGATCTCGCGCAGGGTCGCGGCATAGGCGCCGGCCGGATCGACTTCCGAGCCGCGGCCGAGCGCGGCCAGGAAGATCGCCTCCGAGTCGCAGGTCCCGCGCCGCTCGGCATAGAGCGCGTCGGGGATCATCGCCTCGACCTCGCGCCGCAGGCGCGGATAGTCGCCGATCTGCCCGTTGTGCATGAAGAGCTGCTTTCCCTGCGCGAAGGGATGGCAGTTGCCGGTGGAGACCTCGCCCGAGGTCGCCGCCCGCACATGGGCGAGAAACAGCCGCGAGCGGATCTGCCGGCAGAGCGAGACGAGGTTGCGGTCGCTCCAGGCCGGCAGGATGCCCCGGTAGAGGCCCGGCTCCTCGCGCTCGCCATACCAGCCGAGGCCGCAGCCGTCGCCGTTGACGACGGTGCGCGCCTCGCGCGCGGCCATGGACTGGGAGACCAGCGAGCCTTCCGGGTGGATCAGGAGATCCTCCAGGAAGAGGGGCTGGCCGGAATAGGCGAGAAGGCGGCACATGCGGGGAAGGCTCTGCGTGGGAGGCGGCGCGTCGCCCGATCCTATGCTGCGATGCGTTCCCCAAGCTGGCGCGGGGCCGCGAGGGGCTCGCCGAGCGCCAGCCGGATCGCGGCCTCGGCATGGATCGTGGTGGAGTCGAAGCCGGGAAGCACCTGCTTGGCGGGATCGAGCAGAAGGCAGATCTCGGTGCAGCCGAGGATGACGCTGTCGGCGCCCTGGTCGCGGCCGCGCCGGACGACCTCCTCCATCTCTTGGCGCGACGCGTCGAGGACACGGCCGGCGCACAGCTCCTCGAAGATGACGCGGTGCACCAGCGCCCGGTCCGCCTCGTTCGGCACGATCGGGCGAAGGCCGGCGCCGGCCTCCATGCGCGCATGGTAGAAGCCGTGCTCCATCGTGTAGCGCGTGGCCAGAAGCAGCGGGCGGCTGTGGCCGGCCTCCGCGATGCGCCGTCCGGTCTCGGCCACGATGTCGACGAGCGGGATGCCGACGGCGGCCTGCACGGCGTCGGCGACGAGATGCATCGTGTTGGTGCAGATCAGGATGCAGTCCGCGCCGGCCCGCTCCAGACCTTGCGCGCTTCGCGCCAGCATGCGGGCCGCCTCGTCCCAGCGCCCCGCTTTCTGGAGCGCCACCACGGCCGAGAAGTCGAGCGAGTGGACGAGGACGTCGGCCGAGGCGAGTCCGCCGAGACGCTCGCGCACCGCCTCGTTGAGAAGACGATAGTAGACCGCCGTCGATTCCCAGCTCATGCCCCCGATCAGCCCGATCCGCTTCATCGCCCGCTCCATGGTGTTTCGATCCCGGCGGGAAGTGTGCGGGCGACGCGGGCGGCCTGGGATGCGTTCTCGGGCGAAGGAAGGGGGAACGCATGCACGCGATGAGCGCCGTTCGTTGCATTCGCGCCTCTATCTTGCAACGGTTCTCGAAACACTGCACGAACGTCCCATGCTCGACGACCGCGACCATCATCTCCTTGCGCTCCTCCAGGAGGACGCCTCGACCCCCGTCGCCACCTTGGCCGAGCGGGTGAACCTGTCGCCCTCGGCCTGCTCGCGGCGCATCGCACGGCTGGAGGCCGACGGCGTGATCGCGCGGCGAACGGCCGTGCTCGACCGGCGCCGCGTCAACCTGCCGACCACGGTCTTCGTGATCGTGAAGACGTCGAGCCACGAGGCGGGCTGGCTGGAGGAGTTCCGCGCCGCCGTCCAGGCTGTGCCCGAGATCGTCGAGGTGCACCGGCTGACCGGCAACTTCGACTACATCCTCAAGGTGGTGCTGCCGGACGTCGAGACCTACGACACGATCTACAAGCGCCTCGTCTCGCGCGTCACCCTGTTCGAGATGTCGGCCTACATCTCCATGGAGACCGTGAAGCACGAGACGCGCCTGCCGACCCGCTACGCGCGCTGAGATCCGCGCCCCGCGCCGTGTCCGCAGGGCCACAAGCGCTGTTTCACGTGAAACCGGGACTACCGGCCGGGCACCGTCCTGCCCTAACCTGACCGCATTCGTCGGTTTTTCGCTGACCCGACGCTCCCGATCCACCGAAAGACGGCTCATGCTCCGCCTCGCCGCGCCGCTTCTCGCGGCGCTCCTCCTGGCCTCGCCCGTCACGGCGGCGACGCCCGTCCCGCCGGGAAACCGCAATGCCGAGCAGCCCGCCGTTCCCGGTGCCTCGGGACGGCGCACGGCGGCGACGCGCTCGACCTTCGAGGCGAAGTACGGGCGGATCCACGAGCTGCTGGCCACGAGCCGCGACCTGCAGGAGAAGATCCGCGCGAGCGCGCGGCGCTACCGCATCGACCCCGTGCACATCGCGGGCGCGCTGGTGGGCGAGCACACCTACAATGTCGACGCGATGGACCGCCTCCAGACCTACTACGTCAAGGCGATGAGCTACCTGAACTCGGGGCTCGACTTCAGCTATCGCGGCCAGACGATCGCCGGCTTCGTGGCGCGGCCGGAATTTTCGGAGTGCCGGGAAGCCGGCGACGCGGCGCTGTGGAGCTGCCGCGAGCGCGTGTTCGAGCGGCGCTTCCGGGGCCGCACCGTGGACGGCGTGCCCTACCCCGACAACCGCTTCGGCGCGGTCTTCTTCCAGCCCTACTATGCCGGCCAGACCTTCGGGCTCGGCCAGCTCAACCCGCTGACCGCCCTTTCGGTCTCGGACCGGGTGGAGCGCGTCTCCGGGCTGCCCGCGCTCGACATGACCAAGGCGGGCGAGGTCTATGCCGCGATCATGAACCCCGACCAGTCGCTCGACTACGTGGCGGCGGTGATCGCGGCGGAGATCGACGCCTATCGCGACATCGCGGGCTTCGATATCTCCGGCAACCCGGGCCTGACGGCGACGCTCTACAATGTCGGCGACCCGATCGGGCGCGCGGGGCGCCTGGCCGCCGAGAACCGCCAGCGCGCGGCCGGCGGCCTCGGCCCCCGCTGGCCGGAGGAGAACTACTACGGCTGGCTGGTCAACGAGAAGCTCGCCGACCTGCGCGCCATCTTCCCGCGCTGACTACTCGGCGGGCGTGGCGTCCGGCGCGGGTCCCTTGGGCTCGAAGCGCCAGGGGAAGCGGCCGTCGCGCTCGATCTCGTCCTTCGTGCGCTCCTCCGGCCGCCGCTTGCCGCGCCGCGTCTCGCGCCCCCAGAACAGGCCCTTGCGGCGCTCGCCCATGCGCTCGAAGAGCGCGAACAGCGCCGGCACGATGAAGATGCCGATCAGGGTCGCCGCCAGCATGCCGCCGATCGCCGCCGTGCCGATGGCGTTGCGCGAGGCCGCGCCCGCCCCGCTCGTGGTCACCAGCGGGATCAGGCCGAGGATGAAGGCGAGCGCCGTCATCAGGACGGCGCGGAAGCGCTGGCGCGCGCCCATCACCGCGGCTTCCGTGATCTCCATCCCGTCCACCTCGCGCCGCTCCTTGGCGAACTCCACGATTAGGATCGCGTTCTTGGCGGCGAGGCCGATCAGCATCACCATGCCGATCTGCGAGTAGATGTTGGACGTGTAGCCGAACAGCGCGAGCGCACCGGCCGCGCCGGCGGCCGCGATCGCGATCGACAGCATCACGGCGAGCGGCTGGAGCCAGCTCTCGTACTGGCCGACCAGGAACAGGTAGGCGAAGACGAAGGCGAGCGCGAAGGCGATGTAGGTGACCGAGCCCGCCTGCTGCTCCTGGTAGCTCGTGCCGGAGAACTGGTAGGAATAGCCCGGCGGCAGTTTTTCCGCCGCCACCTCCTGCAGGGCCTTGAGGGCCGCGCCCGACGAGTAGCCGCTTGCGGGCTGGCCGGTGATCTCGGGCGCGGTGAAGAGGTTGAAGCGCGGCACCGCGTAGGGGCCGAAGGTCGTGTCGACCTTCACCACCGAGCGCAGCGGCACCATCTGGCCGCTCGAGTTCTTGGCGTAGAGGTCGCCGATGTCGGTGGTGACGGTGCGCGCGCCGGCCTCCGCCTGCAGGCGCACCTGGTAGATGATGCCGTCGTAGATGAACTGGTTGACGTAGGTCTCGCCCATGGTGGAGCCGACCGTGTCGTAGATGTCCTGGACGCTGAGGCCCAGCGTCTCGGCGCGGTCGCGGTCGATGTTCATGTAGAGGCGGGGCACGTCGGCGGAAAACGTCGTGCGCGCGCCCTCGATCTCGGGCCGCTCGTTGGCGGCCGACACGAAGGCGTCAGCGACCTGGGCGATCTCGGCCGGGTCCTGGCCCTGCTGGGCGAGGAGCTGGAAGGTGAAGCCGCCGACCGAGCCGAGGCCGGGAATGGGCGGCGGCGGGAAGGCCGCGACCTGGACGCCGGGGATGGCGGCGAACTTCGCCCGCAGCCCGCCGAGGATGGTGAAGAGGTCGGGCCGCTCGCCCCAGGGCTTCAGCGTCACGATGCCGAGGCCCCCCGAGGTGCGCTGCGAACTCTGGAGAAGCGAGTAGCCCGCGTTCAGCACGTAGGCGTTCACGCCCTCGGTTTCGCTCAGGATGTCGCCGATCTCCAGCATCGCCTCCGTGGTGCGCTGGAGCGAGGCCCCGTCGGGCAGCGACACGTCGAACAGGATCGCGCCCTGGTCCTCGTCGGGCAGGAGCGTCGAGGGCAGCGAGACGAGCGAGAAGGCGGCCACCACGAAGGCGACGGCGAGCACCCCGAGCGCCACGACGACGCGCTTCACGAGGAAGGACACGGTGCGCGCATAGGTGTTGCGTGTGCGGTCGAGACCCTTGTTGAACCAGCGCAACGGGCCCCAGGCGGCCGTCGGCGGGCGCAGCATGGAGGCCGTCAGCGCGGGGGTCAGCGTCAGCGCCACGACGGCCGAGAGCACCATCGAGATCGACAGCGCCAAGCCGAACTGCCGGTAGAGCTGGCCCGACAGGCCGGGCAGGAAGGTGGTCGGCAGGAACACGGCGAGCAGCACCAGCGTCGTCGATACGATCGGGCCGGTGATCTCGCGCATGGCGATCTGCGTCGCCTCGGTACGGTCGACGCCCCGATCGGTCATGACGCGCTGGACGTTTTCCACCACGAGGATCGCGTCGTCCACCACGAGGCCGATCGCGAGGATCAGCGCGAGCAGCGTGATGACGTTGATCGTGAAGCCGATGGCGAGCAGCACCGCGAACGTGCCGATCAGCGATACGGGGATGGCGAGCGCGGGGATGAGGGTCGAGCGCCAGTCCTGCAGGAACAGGAACACCACCACCACGATGATCGCCGCCGTGATGGCGAGCGTCAGCACGATCTCGTGGATGGTCGCGTCCACGAACTGCGTGGAATCGTAGATGATCTGGTACTGGAGCCCCTGCGGAAATTCGGGGCGCAGGCGCTCCAGCTCGGCGCGCACGGCCGTCACCGTCTGCAGCGCGTTGGCGCCGGGCGCCTGGTTGATCTGGATGGTCTTGCCGGGGTTCGTCCCGACATAGGTGTTGACCGCGTAGCTTTCCGAGCCGAGCTCGACGCGCGCCACGTCCTTCAGGCGCACGATGGCGCCGTTGGCCTCGGCGCGCACCACGATGTTCTGGAACTGCTCGGGCGTGTTGAGCTGGCCCTGCGAGGTGATCGTGTAGACGGTCGCCTGGCCGTCGGGGGCGGGCGAGCCGCCGATCTGGCCGGTGGAGGCGGGCAGGTTCTCGGCCGTGATCGCGGCGGTGACCTCGGCCGGCGAGATCGAGAGCGCGGCCATGCGCACCGGATCGGTCCAGATGCGCATGGCGTAGTCGGCGTTGCCGAGCACGTTGGCGTCGCCTACGCCCTCCACGCGCTGCAGCGCGGTGACGATCGAGGACGAGAGGTAGGCGCCGATGTCGATGGTCGACACCTGCCCGCCTTCCGAGGAGAAGGCGACGGCCATCAGGAAGTTGGGCGAGCGCGAGCGCACCGTCACGCCCTGGCGCGTCACCGCCTCGGGCAGCTGGGCGGTGGCGAGCTGGACGCGGTTCGAGACGTTGACCTGCGCGATGTCGGGATCGGTCCCGATCGCGAACGTGATCGACAGCGAGTAGGTGCCCGAGTCCGTCGAGGTCGAGGACATGTAGATCATGTTCTCGACGCCGTTGATGGCGCGCTCCAGGGGATCGCCCACGGCCTGGGCGAGCACGGTGGAGTCGGCGCCGGGATAGGTCGCCGAGACCGAGACGGTGGGCGGCGTGATCTCGGGATACTGCGAGACCGGCAGGACGAGGATCGCGAGAAGACCCGCCAGCACCACGACGATCGAGACGACGCCGGCGAGCCGTGGGCGACGGATGAAGATGTCGGAGATCATCGCGCCGAACCCGAGCCGCTGCCCTGGCCGCCGTTCTGCGAGGCGCCGCCCTCGGGTGCCTTGGCACCCTCGCCTTGCGTGTTTTCGCCCTTCTCGCCGTTCCCGGCGTCGGGCCGCTCGGCGCGTCGCGCCTGCGCCTCGGCGTCGGCCTGTTCCTGCGTGAGCGGGCGCACGGTCGTGCCTTCCTTCACGCTGGCCGAGCCGCGCACCACCACGCGCTCGCCGCCCTGGAGGCCCGAGGTGACGGCCGACATGTTGTTGCCGACCGGCTCGGCCGAGACCTCGATCGCGCGCCGCTCGATCTTGTCGCCCTCGCCCACCACCAGCACCGAGCGGCCCTCGCGCGAGAGCTGGACGGCGGCCTGGGGCACGACCGGGCGCACGGGCGGATCCTTCTGGCTCGCCACCAGCGTCACGTTCTGGTTGGCGAGCAGGAAGCCGCCGGGATTGGGGAAGCTGATGCGCGCCTCGACCGTGCCGGTGGTGGAGTTCACCGTGTTGCCGACGAAGTCGAAGTCGCCGGCCGGCTTGTAGTCCGCCCCGTTGGGAAGGCGCAGGTTGAGATGGTAGTCCGTTCCGATCTGCGCGTCGTCCGCCGAGGCCGAGGCGTCGACCGCGGCGCCCTCGGGCGGCGGGGGCGCGCCGGCCGCGCCCGTGCCGTCGGCCGAGGCGATGCGCGTGCCGGCATCCGTCGGCGGGGTGGTCTGGGCGGGTGCCTGGTCGGGCACGGAGGCGTCGCCCTCTCCCTCGCCGCCGCCGCCCGCACCGCTCGTGCGGCCGTTCTGCGCGGTTTCCACCGGCGCCTCCTCGCCCGCGCCGATGCCGACGCGCTGCCAGGTGACGAGCTGGTCCTCGGCGATCGGGAAGACGCCCCAGATCGGGTCCATCTGCGTCAGGGTGGCGAGGTCGGTCGTGGTGGTGGTGGAGACGTAGTTGCCGCGCGTGATCAGGGGCTGGCTCATCTCGCCGTCGATCGCGGCCGTGATGCGCGTGTAGGACAGGTTGAGCTGGGCCTGCGTGAGGGCGGCCTGCGCCTGGAGAAGGGCGGCCTGCGCGTTCTCGAGATTGGCGGTGGCGGTGTCGAGCGTGGCGCGCGCGGTGACGCCCGAGGAGGCCAGTTCCTCCTGCCGGTTGTAGTCCCGCTGCGCCTGGTTGACGGTGGCCTGCGCGCCCGACAGCTGGGCTTCGGCCGCGCGCACCGAGGCCTCGTACTGGGCCGGCTCGATCTGGAACAGGAGGTCGCCCTGCTTGACGCGCTGGCCGCCGGTGAAGAACACCTCCTGGATGTAGCCGTCGACGCGCGCCCGGATCGAGACCTGCTCGATGGGCTGGATCGTGCCGATGAAGTCGAACGTGTCGCCGACCGACTGCGTGGCGACCGTGTGGACGATCACGGCGGGCGGCTCGCCGTTGGTGGTGCCGCCCTCGCCGCCCTCGCCCCCTTGGCCGCCGCCGTTCCCGGCGCTCTTGCCGCCCTCCTCCTTGCCGCCGAAGAGGCCCGCGAGGAAGCCCGGCAGGGGCACGTGGCCGACGAGCGGCAGGTCGATGCCGCCCTTTGTGTCCTTGTCGCCTTGTTTTTCCTCGCCCTGCTCCGCTTGCCCTCCGCCACTGCCCTGGGCCAGCGCCGGCGCGGCGGCGCCGAGCACGAGAAGGAGGGAGAGCGCGGCCAGGTCGCGGCGGCGCCGGAGGGGGTGTCGGGTCATGGCTGAAGTCCGGGTCGCCTCGGGCCGGAGCCGAAGGATGTCGCAAGATCGACTGCGGAAATTAGTCGGCTCCGGTGCGGCGGCGAGGGGAGACCCACCCGTGTGGGGCGATCACGCTCGCGCGAGCGTCAACGCCGGGTCCTAGCGGCGACGCCGCGCGGCCTGCTCCTTTTCGGCCCGGGACGCCATCTCCTCCAGCGTTTCGAGGAGCGTGCGCACGTCGGTTTCCGACAGGATGGCGATGGTTTCGGCCAGGCGATTGGCGAGCGCCGTGGCGTCGGGTCGCAGCCCGCCGGTCGCGACGCTGACCTTGGGGTGCGAGAGCTCGGCGAGACGCTCCAGCTCCTCGGCGTCGTCCCAGATGACGTTGAGATAGCCGATGATGCGCTGGAGCAGCTGCCAGGTCGGGCGCCCGCGCCGCCCGTGCTCCAGCGCCGAAAGATAGGCGCCCGACACGCCCAGCGCCTGCGCCATCTCGGTCTGCGTGACGCCCTTCTGGCGGCGCAGCTCGCGCACCTTCTCGCCGAACGGCGTCACGAGCGCACCGTCTCGCCGAACGCGGTCACGGCGAGCCGGGCCGCTTGCGCACGCGCACGTAGAAGGCGCCCTCGCCGCCGTGGCCGCGCTCGGCCGGCTCGAAGCCCGAGACGAGCGCGCGGAAGTCGGGGGTCGAGAACCAGTGCGGCAGGGCGCGCTTGAGCGAGCCGGTGGAGCCGAACGAGGCGCCGCGCCCTGTGATCACGAGAACGATGCGAAGGCCGTTCGCCTGGGCCCGGCGCAGGAAGAAGAGAAGCGCGCCGTGCGCGCTCGCCTCGGTCTGGCCGTGCAGGTCGATCCGGTCCTCCAGCGCGATGCGCCCGCGCCCGATCTTGCGGCGCACGGGACGCTCGATCGGATGAAGCGGAAGGGGCGCGGAAGGCGCGCGAGCGGGCGCTGGAGCCGTCGTGCCGTCGAGGAGGGCGCGCAGGGCGGCGGGGCTGGCAGGGGCAAGCGAGGCCGGCGCGGGCGCGGGCAACTCGGCCTCGGCCTCGGCTTCCGGCATGGCACGGCCGCGCATGGGCTTGGCGGTGATCGCGATCGCCCGCCAGAGCCGCTTCTCCTCGCCCGTCAGCGCGCGCCGTTTTCTCACCCGTCGTCCCCGTTCCGTTCGCTCCCCCGTGGCAGGAGCGCGGTGAACGCGCAAGGGTGTCGGATGGTGCCGGCCAGTTCACCCGCCGCCTCGCCCGACCCGGCGAAGAGGTCGCCGCGGCCGGGGCCGACGATCGCCGAGCCCGTGTCCTGCGCGACGAGAAGCTGCCGGAAGGGGCGCCCCTCGACCACGAGGCCGGGCGCCGAGACGAAGAGGAGCGAGCCGTAGGGATGGTGGCGCGGGTCCACCGCCAGCGAGCCGAACGGGGTGAGCGGCAGGCCCGCCGCGCCGACCGGACCCTGGCGCGCGCCGACCCCCTCCACCACGCGGAAGAAGATGAAGGAGCGGTTCTCGCGCATCAGGGTGAGCCCGTCCTCGAGCGGGCGCGACGCCAGCCAGCGGCGGATGCCGGCCATGTCGGCCTCGGGCAGCGCCAGCTCGCCGCGCGCCACCAGGACGCGCCCGATCGCGGTGAAGCGGTGCCCGTTCTTGGCGGCATAGCCGACGCGCATCGACGTCCCGTCCGGCAGTGCCAGGCGGGCCGAGCCCTGGACGTGGACGAAGAAGCGGTCCACCGGCGAGCGGAGCCAGGCGATCTCGAGGCCCCGGTTCGCGAGCAGCCCCGCCTCGATCGCCGCGCGGTCGGGATAGGGCTCGAGCGCGCCGTCCGCGCGGCGCCGGGCGAAGCGCGCCTCGGGGTCGAGGCCCGGCGCGGCGCCCTCGAGGCGCACGAGGTCGGGGGGCGGGGCGTAGAGCGGCCACTGGAAGGGGCCCACGCATTGCGGCGAGGCGGGAAGCTCGGGCTCGTAGTAGCCGGTCAGGAACCCGTCCACGGCCTCAGCGGGCCGGAAGAAGCGCTGGAAGAAGCGCCGCGCCTCCAGTTGCGACGGATCGGGGGACAGCGCCTCGGCCGCGCGGCGGGCCGGCGCGTCGCCCGCAAGCACCGGCCCGCTGCGAAAGGCGCGCAGCGCCGGGCGCGGGTCGCCCTCGTCCCAGCCGGGCGGGAACGGGGCGGCGGGCACGACGGGGTCAGTCCTCGGACTCGGTCTCCACCAGGCGCCAGTTCGGGTCGCGCGAGCGCGTGTCGCGGCCGAAGGTCCAGACGTCCTTCACCTCGACCACGGTCTCGGGATCGCCGTCCACGACCGTTCCGTCGGCCTTCAGCGTGGCGGAGATGAGTTGCGACACGATGCGCACCGTCACCAGCGCCTCGCGCTCCTTCAGCTCGGCCGACAGGAGCTTGGCGTCGTTGATGCCGATGAACGAGGACTGCATGCGCTCCGAGCGGCTTTCGCGCTCGGCGATGGACTGGTCGAAGCCTTGGTAGACCTCGGGCGACAGGAGGTTCTTCAGAAGCTTGCGGTCGCCGTCCGCAAAGGCGGTGACCACCATCTCGTAGGCGATCTTGGCGCCGTCCAGGAACTGGCGGGGGTCGAACGAGGGGTCCGCGTCGCGGATGCGGCGAAGCTCCGCGTTGAGCGGCGTGCCGGCGGGCGACACCGCGTCGATCGCCTCGTAGGCGGCGGCGGGCGCGGCGGCCTCCTCGGTGCCGTTCACGCGGCGCGAGGGCAGCGTGACGACGTTGCCGGGCGGCTGCGCCTCGGTCGGCCGGGAGTAGGGGTCGAAGGGCGGACGCTCGTTGCCGGTGCGCCGGCCGAGCACGGACCGCAGCTGGTAAAGGACGATCGCCGCCACCACGATGAAGAAGATCGTCCCAAAACCCATGAAGCCTGCAAGCGTCCTACAAGAAGATATGATCCCTTCGACATATAGAGGGCGCGCCCCCAGCATTCAAATTCACGAAAGCGCGTCTTATCTGCGCAGTGGCCGTGCGGATGCCGGGACGCGGCCGGCCCCCTTCGCCCTCCCGGCCGACCGAACCCGAGATCCGATGCCGCTGCGCTTCCTGCCCCTTCTCCTTCTGGCCCTGCCGCTGGCCGAGATCGGCATGTTCATCTGGGTCGGCGGCCATATCGGCGTTGGGTGGACGCTGCTTCTGGTGGTCGCCTCCGTGGTCGTGGGCCTGGCGCTCCTGAAGCGCCAGACGCTCTCGACCCTACGCCGGGCGCGGGCCGAGGCGCGCGCGGGCCGGATGCCCGAGCGCGAGATCGTCCACGGCGCCCTGATCGCGCTGGCGGGCGTGCTTCTCGTGATCCCCGGGTTCCTGAGCGACATCGCCGGCCTTCTCCTGTTCCTACCGCCGGTGCGCGACCTGATCTGGCGCGGCCTTCGCAGCCGCGTCGTGGTGCGCAGCTCGGGCTTTCGCGCGCCCGAGCCGCAGCGCGGGCCGGAGATCATCGAGCTGCCCGCCGCCGATTTCGAACGGCGCGACCTCGGCGACCCGCGCTCGCCCTGGCGCGGCCCCGAGGACGGCAGCGGCATGACGCGGCACTGACGGGGTCCTCCGGCACCGGGGCCGACCGTGCCTCGACGCGCAAATGCCTCGGAGGCTCGCTTGCCCGCCCCCGCTCCCGCGTGATAGCCCGGCAGCCTCTTGAAACGGGCGCCGGGCCGCCGCGTCGCTAGCGCTTGCCAACAGCGGGAGTCCCCCATGTCGCAGACCGAACCCAACGGCGCCAACGGCGCCGGCGCCACCAACGGCGCGGCCCCGAGCCTCAACATCCTCGCCCAGTACATCAAGGATCTCTCCTTCGAGAGCCCCAAGGCGCCCGCCTCGCTGCGCGGGCAGACCCGCGCGCCGGGTATCAACATCGGCGTCAACGTCGGGGCCAACCAGATCCAGGGCGGCGACAACGAGTACGACGTGCGCCTGACGCTGAACGCGCGCGCCGGCGAGGGCAACGACACGCTGTTTCACGTGGAACTCGAATATGGCGGCGTGTTCCGCCTCGAGAACTTCCCGCAGGAGCACATGCTGCCGCTCCTGTTCATCGAGTGCCCGCGTCTCCTGTTCCCGTTCGCGCGGCAGATCGTGGCGGACGTGACGCGCAACGCCGGCTTCCCGCCGCTGATGATCGACCCGATCGACTTCGCCGCCCTGTTCCAGCAGCGCCTCGCCGAGGAGCGCGCCCGCCAGCAGGTCCAGCCCGTCGCCAACGCCTGACACGAGGCATCGCCGCGCGGGGATCACCCCCCGCGCGGCGCCCAGACGATGAGCGCGGCGCCCGCGAGGCAGATCGCGGCGCCCGCCACGTCCCAGCGGTCGGGCCGCACGCCCTCGGCCGCCCAGAGCCAGAGAACCGAGGCGAGGATGTAGATCCCGCCATAGGCGGCATAGGCCCGCCCCGCGGCCTCCGCCTCGACGCGCGTCAGCGCGAAGGCGAAGAGCGCCAGCAGGAGCATCCCCGGCACGAGCCACCAGGGCGAGCGGTCCAGCCGCGCCCAGGCCCAGAAGGCGAAGCAGCCCGCGATCTCGGCCAGCGCCGCGACGCCGTAGGCGACAAGCGTTCCCACCCGCGCGTCAGCCCGCGTCCGCGGGCAGATGGGCGCGCCAGAGCGCCGCGTCGCCCATGCTGTCCACGAAGCGCCGGTGCGCCGCGTCCTCCTCGGCCGTCAGGCGCGGGGGCAGGGCTTGCGGGCGCCGCGCCGCGCGGTGTCCGCCGAGATCGGCCGCGCGGTCGTCCTCCTCGCCCGCCGAAACGAGCCGCAGCGCCGACTGCCGCCCGCCGATCAGCTCGATATAGACCTGCGCCAGAAGCGCGCTGTCGACCAGCGCCCCGTGCTTGTCGCGCTTGCTGGTGTCGATCTGGAAGCGCGAGCAGAGCGCGTCGAGCGTGGCGGGTGCCATCGGAAACTTGCGCCGCGCCATGGGCAGCGTGTCGATCACGAGGCCGGGCGGGATGGCGGGGCGGCCGAGCCGGGCGAGCTCGGCGTTCAGGAAGCGGATGTCGAAGGCGGCGTTGTGGGCGATCAGCGTCGCCCCGTCGAAGGCCGCCGCGAACTCCTCGACGACCTCCGAGAAGAGCGGCTTGTCCTTGAGAAAATCGTCGGAGATGCCGTGGATGTCGAAGGCCGCCGGATCGACGCGCCGTCCCGCCGGGCGCACGAACCAATGGTATTCCTTGCCCGTCGGGATGTGGTTCCACAGTTCCACGCCGCCGATCTCGATGACCCGGTCCTCCTCGAAGTCGAGGCCGGTGGTTTCGGTGTCGAACACGATCTCGCGCATGGGGCTTTCCGATCCGGGCAGGTGGCACGGCTTGTTCCACCATCCCATATGGTGGGTAAAGGGTTGAGGCGACGTTCCGACGCGAGACCGGCGTTCGGGGCGCCTCCCCTCCCGCCCGTTCCCGTTTCACGGAAGGTCGCCCATGAGCACCACCGCCACCCGTGCCGAGGAGGCGCCCGGCACCGGAGCCGCGGCCCGCCGCCGTGCCGTGATCCACCGCATGGTGATGGACAAGCATGTCTGCCCCTGGGGGCTGAGGGCCCTTCATCTCCTGCGATCGCACGGCTTCGCCGTCGAGGATCATCCCTTGCGCACGCGCGAGGAGGTCGACCGCTTCAAGGCCGAGCATGGCGTGAAGACGACGCCGCAGATCTTCGTCGAGGGGACGCGCATCGGCGGCCACGACGACCTGCGCCGCTATCTCGGTCTCAAGGTGCGCGACCCCAAGGCCCTGACCTACGCGCCGGTCGCCTGGCTGTTCGCGGCCAGCCTCGCGCTGGCGCTGGCGGCGAGCCACTCGGCCTTCGGCTCGGCCCTCACGCCGCGCGCCGCCGAGTGGACGGTCGCCTTCGCCATGGTGCTCCTCGCGCTGCAGAAGCTGCGCGACGTCGACAGCTTCGCCACCATGTTCCTCGGCTACGACCTCCTCGCCCAGCGCTGGGTGCCCTACGGCCGGATCTACCCCTATGCGGAAGCGCTGGCGGGCGTCCTGATGGTGGCGGGCGCGTTGAACTGGCTCTCGGTCCCGATCGCCCTTTTCATCGGCACGATCGGCGCGGTCTCGGTCTTCAAGGCGGTCTACATCGACCGGCGCGAACTCAAGTGCGCCTGCGTCGGCGGCGACTCGAACGTGCCGCTCGGCTTCGTATCGCTGCTCGAGAACGTCATGATGGTGGGCATGGCGCTCTGGATGGCCGCCTCGCACGGCTGGATGTAGCGCGCGACGCCCTTCGCCGATTCCGGGTCGGCCGGTCTTGCGCAAGACGGCCGAGGACAGCCCCGCCCTCGCCCTTCGCGCCGTCCGTCGATCAAGGCGTCGATGGCGGCCCCGGTCCGCGACGAAAACGGGCCGTTGGCGGGATGGGCGCGAAGCCACTCCTGCAGAATGCTTCCGAGCGGACGGCGCGAGCGTCGTCCACGTCGTCCGGGATCGTGAGCGCGTTGGCGTCGGGAGCCGCTCCGGCACTCCCGAACCTGCCGCTGCGAGGTCCGGCGTCGACGCGAACAGAAGCATCGCTCCCCCGACGTTTGGCCGTCGTCCTTCATGCGACCGCATGCTTCAGACGTATACGCGTCCGAACAAACCTCGATCACCCCGAAAGAGCAGAAACGGGCCGAGTGCTCCTGACCGCTTCCGGACATCCGGTTCCCCGGCGGTGATCGACGCTAAAGGTGGTTTCCAGACCGTCCGCTTCCGGATGCCATGCAATTTGAAGCGGACGTGAACTAATAGTCGGGTGCGCTGGCCTATGAGCGCTTGGGGTCGAAAACGGCCGACGTGCATTGAACGTGGCCAAATTGCTACCGTTGCCCAGCCAAGAGGTCGCCTGCGGTCAACCGCATGCGGGCGTCGAGCCGCGGCGGATCGTGGCGAGGAAGACGTTCAGCCAGCCGCGCTAAGGCGCTAGGTACGCAACGAACTGGCCATCCGGCGAGATTTGCGCCCGGGAGAAGGCGGGCGCCGCAAAGAGCGCCGGGGTGGACAGCGTGTCCGGTTGGGTCAGGTTGAAGCTCACATGAACGCGGTCGTCGAAGACGGACCGCAACGATGGGTTCGACACGTCCGGGGCACTAAGACGTAGGGGGTGGGTCAAGGGTGGGGGACGAAGTCGTGGCGGGGCACGGTTCGACGTCCGTCTCTGATGACATCTCCAAGCAGGCCAGTAGCCCGGGACGGTCGGCGTCGCCGACGAACCCGAGAAGGCAGGCTGCGGCCGCCGAACGCGCCGAGCGTCGAAGCGCCCGGTCGTCGTATTCTCCGGCCGTCCAGAACGAGAGTGCCCCTCGGAAGGCGAGGGCGAGATGGTCGGGAAGCGTTGCGAGGGCAAGATCGCGCGTTGCGTCCGCCAACCCGGCGCCCTCGCCTAGCGCCAGCGACCAGAGGTCCCGCGACCGGGACAACGCGTCCCCGGGGGCATCGCCCGGCGAGCCGATCGTCCCCATCACGATGCGGTTCACCGATGGGGCCTCCAGCATCACCGACGCGGCGATGTCGACCGCCGCCAGGACGCTGGCTGCCGCGGTGCCGACGGATGGAGCTCGGTTCAGGCGCTCCTCCATGGCGTCGATCCGACGTGCCGACAGCGCCAGCATGATCGCGCCCTTGCTGCCGAACTGGTTGAACGGCGTCGCGAAGCTGAGCGCCGCCGCGCTCGCAAGGTCCCGCATCGAGAAGCCGGCGTGGCCGGAGGCGAGCAGTCGCTCGGCCGCATCAAGGACACGCTCGCGGGTGGAAGGTCTCGATGACGGGGAGGTCTTGTCAGGGCTCATTCTGTTTTATATCTTGATATAACCGTGATCTCCAAGGGCCCATACCATGTCGACATCCAAGACCTTTCTCATCACGGGCGTCAGCTCCGGCCTGGGCCGAGCCTTCGCACAGGGCGCTCTGGACGCAGGCCATAGCGTCATCGGTACGGTACGACGCGCCGATGATAGCGCGGCCTTCGCTGCACTGGCGGCTGGGCGGGCCCATCCGCTGGTTCTCGACGTCACGAACTACGATGCAATCCCGGCCGCCGTTGCCAAGGCCGAACGACAGGCGGGGCCGATCGACGTCCTCGTGAACAATGCCGGCTATGGCCACGAGGGCGCCCTCGAGGAGTCCTCAATCGACGATCTCCAGCGCCAGTTCGCCGCCAATGTCTTCGGACCGGTCGCGATGATCAAGGCCGTGCTGCCCGGCATGCGCCAGCGGCGGCGCGGCCACATCGTCAACGTCACCTCCATGGGCGGCTTCATCACGATGCCGGGCATCAGCTTCTACTGCGGCTCGAAGTTCGCGCTCGAGGGCATCTCCGAGGCGCTCGGCAAGGAGGTGGCGGGCTTCGGCATTCATGTGACGGCGATCGCGCCCGGTCAGTTCCGCACCGACTGGGCGGGACGCTCAATGGACCGCACGCCGCGCAGCATCCCGGACTACGATGCCGTCATGGACCCGATCCGGGCGGGACGGCAGGCCAAGAGCGGCAACCAGCCGGGCGACCCCGCCAAGGCGGCCGCAGCTCTTCTGGACCTGGTCGAGGCGGACAACCCTCCGGTTCGCCTGTTTCTCGGCGAGGACGCCTTGGGACTGGTGAACGCCAAGCTCGACGCCATGCGTGCCGAGATGGGCGTCTGGCACGCGCTCTCGCGATCCACGAGCTTCTCCGGATGAACCGGAATTGAAGAAGCCGCTAGTGGACTGAACGGCAGCTTTCGGGGCTGCCGCTTATGCCATTCATCGGCGATGACGGGTCGATAGCCGATGGACCGATTCAGAGCGTCCGCTTCTGCGGCGCCAAGCGGTTCGTTGGGTGGATAGCGGTCAGTCCGTTCTCTGTTGGCCGAGGCGATCAGCGCCCATGGGCGCAACGCCCGTCATGAGAAGGTCCGCCGATATTGGACGAAGCCCGAGCGGTCTCCGATCCGATCGTAGAGTTGCATCGCATCCGAGTTAGTTTCATGCGTCAACCAGTGGACGCGACGCCAGCCCCTTCGCTTCGCCTCTTCGTAGACCGCCTCGATCAATCGCCGACCAATTCCTTCACCTCGCGTGTTCGCTTCGACGTAGAGATCTTGTAGGTAGCAGACGTCCTCGGCGAACCAGGTCGATCGATGAGGGATGAAATGGACGAGGCCGATTGCTCGGCCACTCCGCCATGCGAGCATCCCGTTCACAGGGTCTGAAGCGTCGATCAGACGAGACCATGTCAGGGCAGTGACTTCGTCCGGAATATCGACCTTGTAGAAGGCCTGATAGCCTTGCCAAAGCGGAAGCCAAGCCTCCTGATCCGCTGCGCGAACCATGTGCAGGCTGATTGGCGGATGGGTAGCGTCCATCATTGTTCTGTCCGTAGCGGTCTCGGTCGTGGTGTAGCGGTCGGCCAAGATAGATCACTCGATGGTAGTTCCCGGCTTCCTACAATCCCCACAGGATGCATGCTGTAGACCGGAAGAAAAGACTCCAGCAGGCGAGTGTTCGGGTTGCAGAGCTAAGAACAAGGGTTACCTTCTCTGCTTCCCCGCGCGATCCAACGAACGACCGCTTTGGAAGGCGATACGCAGTCTTTCGGGACGTCGAAGATCGGTGGAAACCCGCCCGTAGACGCATCCGGTTCGGACTATCGGCCGTCCGGTTGTGGCTTGGATCGCCTTCGGCGCCATGTCGTGCGTCTGCGCCGTGGGCGGCCGTCAGGCCGGGCCGGGTTCGGGTCGTGCAGGCTCGCGCAGCTGCCGCACGATCGCGGCGACCTGCGTGCGGGCGTGATCCAGCCCCTCGCCCGTCTCCACCACGAAGTCGGCGCGCCGCCGCTTCTCGGCGTCGGGCATCTGCTGGGCGAGGATGGCGTCGAAGCGCGCCGCCGTCATGCCGGGGCGCGCCATCACGCGCTCGCGCTGCACGGCCTCGGGCGCCGAGACCACCACGACGCGGTCGACCCGGCGCTCGCCGCCGGTCTCGAACAGGAGCGGGATGTCGAGAACGGCGGCGGGCGCGCCGGCCGCCTCCGCTTCCCGCAGAAAGGCCGCCTCCTCCTCGCGCACCATCGGATGGATCAGCGCTTCCAGCCGCTTCAGGGCGGTCGGGTCGCCGAGGACGCGGGACCCCAGCCGCGCACGGTCCACCGCGCCGGTCCCGTCGAGGACGCCCGGAAACAGCGCCTCCACCAGCGGCGCGGCGCGGCCCCGGTAGAGCCGGTGGACGGTGGCATCCGCGTCGTGGACCGGCAGGCCCTCGTCGCGGAACATCGCGGCCGTGGTGGACTTGCCCATGCCGATCGAGCCGGTGAGGCCGAGGCGGATCATGGGCGGGCGATATCGGCAAGAACGAGCCGGCGCAGGTCCTCCGTCACGACCGGGCGCCGTCCGAACCAGCGCTCGAAGCCCGGCACCGCCTGATGCAGAAGCATGCCGAGCCCGTCCGCCCTCGCAAGGTCCCGCGCGCGGGCCGCGCGCAGCACCGGCGTCTCCAGCGGCACGTAGACGATGTCGGTCACGAGCGCGCCGTCCGGCAGCGCGGAAAGGTTGGGATCGGCCTCGCCCGGCGCGACGGGCCGCGTGTTGACGAGAAGATCGACGGCGGGAAGCGTCGCGCCCTCCTCCCCCTGCCCGATCCCGCGCACGCGCGCGCCGAAGCTTGTCGCCAGCGCCTCGGCGCGGCTCGGCGTGCGGTTCGACACGGTGACGCGCCCGACGCCCGCCTCCAGGAGCGCGTGGACGACGCCCCGCGCGGCGCCCCCGGCGCCCAGCACCATCGCATGGCCGGCCGCGCGCCAGCCGGCGAGGCGCTCGTCGAGGTTGGCCGTGAAGCCGTAGGCGTCGGTATTGCCGCCGACGAGCCGGCCGCGTTCGAACCAGAGCGTGTTCACCGCGCCGATCGCCTCCGCCGCCCCGTCGCGGCGCTCCGCGGCCGCGAACGCCGCTTCCTTGTGGGGGATCGTCACGTTGCCCCCGGCCCAGCCGCATTGCTGCAGGCCCGCGAAGAAGGCGCCCGCCCGCTCCGGCTCGACCGCGACACGCTCATAGGAGCCGGCGAGCCCCGTCTCGCGCAGCCAGGCGCCGTGGATCAGAGGCGAGCGCGAATGATGGATCGGCCAGCCGCAGACGAAGGCACGAGGCCCCGCGGACGACAGGTCAGACATCGATCTCTCCCAGAGCGCGCAGCTCGGCCAGCAGCGGCAGCAGCGGCAGGCCGATGATCGTGAAGAGATCGCCCTCGATCCCGCTCATCAGCCGCACGCCCGGCCCCTCGATCTGGTAGGCGCCGACCGAACTCAAGGCCGCTTCGCCGGCGAGCGCGAGGTAGCGCCCGATCTCGGCGGGGTCGAGCGCGCGCATGGTGAGGCGCGCGGTGGAGACGTGGCGCCAGAGCGTTTGCCCGCCTCGGACGAGCGCCACCGCGCTGTGGAGCTCGTGCGTGCGGCCTTGCAGCTGGAGAAGCGCGCGGCGCGCCACCTCCATGTCGGCGGGCTTGTGCAGCGTCCGGTCGCCGAGCGCCAGGGTCTGGTCGGCGCCGATCACGAGGGCTTGGGGAAAGCGCTCCGACACCTCGCCCGCCTTCGCCTCGGCGAGGACCTCGGCCACCATGTCGGGCGTGGCGCCGCTTTCCTTCAGCGGCGCCTCCAGCGCGCGCTCGTCGAGCCGCGAGGGATGGACCGAAAAGCGCAGCCCCGCGTTTTCGAGGAGCTGGCGGCGATGGACGCTGCCCGACGCCAGGACGATCTCGGATGCCATGGGTCTCTCCTCGACGGGGTTTCGGCCTGACCGCTCCTGTCGCACGGACTCGATTCGGGGGTCCAGCGCAAGCGCAGCGCCGCGTTGACCCCGTGATTCCGACCCCCCTGTGGGCGAAGGCGGACAAAGGGGGGACTTGTCCCAGGGGGTCCCGGCGGCCCTGTGCGTGCGTGACGATTCATCCCCAAATGCGTGACGGGTCCGCTTGTGGAGGCCTGCTTGTGGACAACGGGCACGAAGAGGCGAATCCGAGGCGCGGCGGGGGCTTGCCGGCGGATCGGCGCGCCCTTGTTTGATCGGGCCGGTGAATTCCGGCTATCCACCGACTCTAAGAATCAGAATCCCTCTTTAAAGGGATTTCTTTTTTGAAGAGGCGCCCCGGGAAAACGGCGGCAGCCAGCCCGTCGGCCTCGAGCCGTTCCCTTCATCGAGGACCCGCGATGACCGAGCGAACCCTTCTTCGCGTTCTCAGCGGCGAGACCGTCTTCCCCCCGCCGGTCTGGCTGATGCGTCAGGCCGGGCGCTACCTGCCGGAATACCGCGAGACGCGCGCGCGGGCCGGATCGTTCCTCGACCTGTGCTACGACCCGGCGCTGGCCACCGAGGTGACGCTCCAGCCGATCCGGCGCTTCGGCTTCGACGCGGCGATCCTCTTCTCGGACATCCTCGTCATCCCCGACGCGCTGCGCCGCAACGTGCGCTTCGTGCAGGGCGAGGGTCCGCAGATGGATCCCCTGTCCACGCACGAGATCCGCGACCTCGATCCCAGCCATGCCGACACGCATCTCGCCCCGGTGATCGCGACGGTGGCGCGCCTTCGCGCCGAGCTGCCGGCCGAGACCGCGCTGATCGGCTTCTGCGGCGCGCCCTGGACGGTCGCGACCTACATGATCGCCGGCCACGGCACGCCGGCGCAGGCTCCCGCCCGCCTCTTCGGCTACGAGCATCCGGAGGCCATGGACGAGCTGCTCGCGCTTCTGGCCGAGATGAGCGCCGACTATCTCGTGCGCCAGCTCCAGGCGGGCGCGGACTGCGTCCAGATCTTCGACAGCTGGGCCGGGGTCCTCGACGAGGCGAGCTTCCGGCGCTGGAGCATCGCGCCGACGCGCCGCATCGTGGAGCGCGTGCGCGCAAGCGTTCCCGGCGCGCGCATCATCGGCTTTCCCAAGGGCGCCGGCGCGATGCTGGAGGCGTACCGCGAGGGAACCGGCGTCGATGCGCTCGGTCTCGACTGGGGCGTCTCGTTCGGGCAGGCGCGCGCGCTCCAGCGCGGCGGCGCCGTGCAGGGCAACCTCGACCCCTTGCGCCTGATCGCCGGCGGCGCGGCGCTGCGCGGGGGCGTGCGCGCGATCCTCGAGAACCTCGGGCAGGGCCCGCTCGTCTTCAACCTCGGCCACGGCATCACGCCCGAGGCGCCGATCGCACATGTGGAGGAACTGCTGCGTCTTGTGAGGCACACGGCGCTGTCCTGAGGCTGAATTGCGGCCGGCTGAGACAAGTTGTCGTCCCAGACGGGAACCAAGCAGCCTTCCGAACGATTTTAAGCGCAATGGAGGCACGGTGCCGTGACCAGAACCCCGCGCGATCAGCCCACATCCAAGCAGGAACAGACCGTGCGAGAGCTTGCCGGAACGCTTACCAACCAGGGTCTCCAGGGAAAGGTGCGACAGGCCCTGAGCCACACGCGCAGCTTCCGCATCGAGGACGACCTGCCCGAATCCCTGCGCCGGAAGCTCGATGAGCTCGACCGCGCCATGGAGGCGCGCCAGTAAGGCGACCCTTCCGGACCCGCCGTCCGGCTTGCCGCCCCGGGCGGTTCTCGACTAGGGGCTGAGGCTCCCGTTCTTGCCCGGAAGCCTCCCATGTCCGCCGCCCTCCCCGCCTCCAAGGACCGCTCGGTCCTCTTCGTGCTCCTCGCCGGCCTCGCGCTGGCGCTCGTCCTGTTCCTGTTCGCTCCCCTGGAAGCGCAGCTGTGGATCACTGCGCTCCACGTCGTGGCGGTGATCTCCTGGATGGCGGGCATGCTCTACCTGCCGCGCCTCTTCGTCTACCACACCGAGGCTGGCGCCAATGCTCCCGAGGCGCGCACCTTCACGGTGATGGAGCGCCGCCTGATGCGCGGCATCATCAACCCCGCCATGGTGCTGACCTGGGTCGCCGGCCTCTGGCTCGCCTCCAAGGTCTACGGCTTCCAGGGCGGCTGGCTGCACGCCAAGATCACCCTCGTCGTCCTGATGACGGGCCTCCACGGCTATCTTTCGGCCTCGCGCAAGCGCTTCGAGCGCGGCGAGATCACGAAGTCGTCGCGCCACTGGCGCATCGTCAACGAGGTGCCCGCCGTCCTCATGGTGCTGATCGTGATCCTGGTGATCGTGAAGCCCTTCTGAGGCGCCCGCTGGACTTCGGCGGGGGATGGGCGATCTTCTGAGCTTGCCGCCCCTCGTGCGGCCCCCTCCCGTCCATCCCGTCACCGGAGTTCGCGATGCCCTCGTCCCCGCCCAAGCGTCCCGTCTGTCTCGTGGTGATGGGACCCTCGGGCGTCGGCAAGACCACGATCGCCAAGCTTCTCTCCCAGCGCCTCGGCTGGCACTTCGCCGAGGCCGACGACTTCCACCCGCCCGCCAACGTCGAGAAGATGCGCGCCGGCGTGCCGCTCACCGACGAGGACCGCTGGCCCTGGCTGCGTCTCATGCGCGATTGGATCACCGAACAGGCGGCCTCGGGCCAGAACAGCGTCGTCACCTGCTCCGCCCTGAAGCGGCGCTACCGCGACATCCTGCGCGAGGCCGAAGCCCAGGTGCGCTTCGTCGAACTCGCCGGCACTCCCGACCTCGTGGGACGGCGCATCGCCGGGCGAAGCCACGCCTACATGCCCGCCTCGCTCCTCACCTCCCAATACGCCACCCTTGAGCCGCTGGCCGCGGACGAGGACGGCCTCCAGGTCTCCGTCGAGCGCTCCCCCGAGGACATCGTCGCCGACACGCTGCGCCGCCTCGAGATCCAGCCCGTCGGCGCGCGCGTCTGACGCGGGGCCAATCGTAGGTCGTGGCGGGGCTGCCGCCCCGGGCCCCGTCCGGGAATGGCTTCCCGGACCCTGTCTTTCGTTCGGCGACATGTCCCCATCCGGGAAGGACCACAGGCCCTTCCCGGATGGGGAAACCTCTTCGAGAGAAGGAGGGTGCAGGGGAATCATTCCCGTCCTTGGGACGGGCGAGACCGGTGGCTCGCCCAAGCCGGGGTCGAGGGACGGTAGCCCCGCCGCGGCCCGCAAGCGCCCCGCGCACCGCCGCTTGCGCGTCGGCGCGGCTGCGGCTATATGTCGGGGCGTATCCCGCCTTTCGGCTGGGGTCTGGTCCGGCCTTGCGCTGCGACCGCCCGGCCATCTTCATCGCAGCCGTCTGACGCGTTCGTACCGGCCCGATTGCCTTTCCCGCCTGAATATCCCTGTCTCGCGCCCCTCCCTGTCTCGCGCGGACGTTGGGTTGGAGTATCCGAATGCCTGAGATCAAGCTCCAGGACCTGAAGCACAAGACGCCCGCCGACCTCGTGGCCTTCGCGGAGGAGAACGAGGTGGAGAACGCGAGCGTCCTGCGCAAGCAGGAGCTTCTGTTCGCGATCCTGAAGCGCTTGGCGGCGCAGGAGATCGAGATCATCGGCGAGGGCGTGGTCGAGGTGCTGCAGGACGGCTTCGGCTTCCTGCGGTCTCCTGAGGCCAACTATCTGCCGGGTCCCGACGACATCTACATCTCGCCGTCGCAGATCCGCCGCTTCTCGCTGAAGACCGGCGACACGGTGGAGGGCACGATCCGGGGACCGAAGGACGGCGAGCGCTATTTCGCGCTGCTGAAGGTCAACACGATCAACTTCGACGACCCAGAGAAGATCCGGCACAAGAGCCACTTCGACAACCTGACGCCGCTCTACCCCAACGAGCGCTTCAAGATGGAGCACCTCGACGCGACGAAGAAGGACCTGTCGGCGCGCGTGATCGATCTGGTCGCCCCGCTCGGCAAGGGCCAGCGCGCGCTGATCGTCGCCCCGCCGCGCACCGGCAAGACCGTGCTCCTCCAGAACATCGCCCACTCGATCACGGCGAACCATCCGGAGTGCTACCTGATCGTGCTGCTCATCGACGAGCGGCCCGAAGAGGTCACCGACATGCAGCGCTCGGTGAAGGGCGAGGTCGTGAGCTCCACCTTCGACGAGCCGGCGACGCGCCACGTGCAGGTGGCCGAGATGGTGATCGAGAAGGCCAAGCGCCTAGTCGAGCACGGCCGCGACGTCGTGATCCTCTTGGATTCCATCACGCGCCTCGGCCGCGCCTACAACACGACCGTGCCGTCCTCCGGCAAGGTGCTGACGGGCGGCGTCGACGCCAACGCCCTCCAGCGCCCGAAGCGCTTCTTCGGCGCGGCGCGCAACATCGAGGAGGGCGGCTCGCTCACCATCATCGCGACCGCGCTGATCGACACGGGCTCGCGCATGGACGAGGTGATCTTCGAGGAGTTCAAGGGCACCGGCAATTCCGAGCTCGTGCTGGATCGCAAGGTGGCCGACAAGCGCATCTTCCCGGCCATGGACATCCTCAAGTCCGGCACGCGCAAGGAGGACCTCCTGGTGCCGCGCCAGGACCTGCAGAAGATCTTCGTGCTGCGCCGCATCCTGGCGCCCATGGGCACGACCGACGCGATCGAGTTCCTCAACGACAAGCTCAAGCAGACCAAGTCCAACTCAGACTTCTTCGACTCCATGAACACCTGATCCCTCGCCCCCCGTGCGGTTCGCCCCATCTTCGGGGCGAGCGACGGATCGGGGGACGGGCATGGACGAACGGCACGACGACGGCGAGGGGCTGACGCTTCTCGCCGTCCTGCGTTCGGGCGGGCGCTACGACGCCCGCTGGATGGAGCGGCTGGCGCACGGGGCCCGCGCGCATATCCCGGGCCTTCGTCGCGTCGTGTGCCTGACCGACCTCGACATGGCGGTGGAGGGCGTCGAACGCGTGGCGCTGAGCCACGACTGGCCGCGCTGGTGGGCGAAGTTCGAGGCCTTCCGGCCGGGGCTCGCGAGGGGCACGACGCTGCTCTGCGACCTCGACACCGTTTTTGCGGGCGATGCCTCGCCGCTTGCCGAGCCGGGCCTCGCGGCGATGGAGGACCACTTCCTGAAAGGGCGCGTGTCGAGCGCGCTCCTGCGCTGGCGGGGCGACGAGCTCGCCTTCCTCTACGAGCGCTTCGCAGCCGATCCCGAGCGCTGGATGGAGCCCGGCTCCTGCGGGCCCGTGCCGAACTCGGTGCACGGCGACCAGGTGGTGATCGACCATCTTCTGCGCGAGCGGGACTTGCGTCCGGATTTCCTGCAGGCGCGCTATCCCGCGCTCCTCGACTTCTACGATCCCGCCAAGCGCGATCCTGGCCCCGTCGTGATCTTCATCGGGGATTCGAAGCCCGACAATGCCGTGGGGCCCGTCGCGCGGCTGTGGGCCGGCGAGGCGCTGGCGGCATGAGCGGCGAACCCGACGACCTGCCCGAGGCCGTGCGCCGCGTCGAGATCGCCGCCCTGTCGCGCACCCTGCCCTTTCGCGTGGTGCGCACCGCCACCATCGCCCGCACGGCGGAGGAAGCCGCCGCGGCCGTCAGCGTCGAGGTGGGCCAGATCGTGAAGAGCCTCGTGTTCCGCACGAGCGAGACCGACCGCGCGGTTCTGCTTCTGGTCTCGGGCGCGAACCGCGTCGATACGCGCAAGCTCGCAGCCCTTCTCGGCGAGCCGGTGGAGCGGCCCGACGCCGACTTCGTGCGCGAGCGCACGGGCTTTGCGATCGGCGGCGTCGCGCCGCTGGGCTCGACCCGGCCCCTTCCCGTCTACATGGACCGGACGCTCATGGGCTTCGACGTCGTCTGGGCGGCCGCCGGCACGCCTTTCCACGTCTTCGAGACCGTGCCCGAAGCCCTGCGGGTCGCGACTTACGCCGAGGTCGTCGCCTTGAGCTGAGCCGTGCTAAGCGGGGGCCGGACCTGTTCGAAAGTGCCTCGATGCTCCTTCAGCCCGACTGCCGCGTCGTGATCGACGACACGCCGTTTCCAGCCCGCTTCACGCCCGAGCGCGCCCCCCGAACGGTCGCGGCCATGCGGGCCGTGCTGCCCTACGCCGAGCGCGTCATCCACGTGCGCTGGTCGGGCGAGGCGGTGTGGATCCCGCTCGGCGCCCACGACTTCGGCCTCGGCTACGAGGACGCCACCTCGCACCCCGCGCCCGGCGAGATGATCCTCTATCCCGGCGGCGTGTCGGAGACCGAGATCCTTCTGGCCTATGGCGCCGTCGGCTTCGCCTCGAAGGCCGGACCGCTCGCGGGCAATCCGTTCCTGCGCATCCTCGGCGACCTCGACACGCTGGCGGCGCTCGGGCGCGAAACGCTGCAGACGGGGGCGAAGGCGATCCGCATCGAGGCGCTGTGACGTTGGACGACACGATCGCGGCCCTTTCCTCCGGCCAGCTTCCCGCCGGCATCGCGGTTCTGCGCCTGTCGGGGCCTGCCGTGCGCGCGGCGCTGGAGGAACTCGCCGGCGGCGTGCCGGAAGCGCGCCGGGCCGCCTTGCGCCTCTTTCGCGACGCGGCGGGCGAGCCGATCGATCGCGGTCTCCTTCTGTTCTTTCCCGGTCCCGCCAGCGTCACCGGCGAGGATCTGGCCGAGTTCCACCTTCATGGCGGGCGCGCGGTGGTCGCCGCGATGCTCAAGGCCCTCACCGCGCGGCCCGGCGTGCGGCTCGCGGAAGCCGGCGAGTTCACGCGCCGTGCCTTCGGCAACGGGCGCATCGACCTGACGGAGGCCGAAGGGCTCGCCGACCTCCTGTCGGCCGAGACCGAGGCGCAGCGCGCCCGCGCCTTCCGGCAGAGCGCGGGCGAGTTCCGCGAGCTCGCCGAGGGCTGGATGCGCCGTCTGCTGCGGGCGCGCGCCCTGATCGAGGCCGAGTTCGACTTTTCCGACGAGGGAGATGTCGGCGAGAGCGCGGCCCGGGGCGTCCGGGCCGAGGTGGAGGCGCTGCGCGCCGACATCGAGCGGCGTCTCGGGGGCGCACGGCGCGGCGAGATCGGGCGCGAGGGGTTTCGCGTCGCGATCGCCGGTGCGCCCAATGCCGGCAAGTCCAGCCTCCTCAACGCCCTCAGCGCCCGCGAGGTCGCGATCGTCTCGCCGGAAGCGGGCACGACGCGCGACCTCGTGGAGGCGCGCCTGGATTTGCAAGGCCATGCCGTGATCCTGACCGATACGGCGGGCCTGCGCGAAACGGATGGGCTGGTCGAGCGCATCGGCATCGAGCGGGCCCGCGCGGCGGTCCGCGAGGCCGACCTCGTCCTGTCGCTCGCCGAGCCGAATGCTGCCTTCGAGACGCTGGAAACCGCCGCGCCGGTCTGGCGCCTGCGCACCAAGGCGGACCTTGCGGCGACGACCGGCGAGGACACGCTTTCGGTCGCGAGCGGCCGGGGGCTCGATGCGCTTCTCCAGCGGATCGCGGTGGCCGCGCGCGAGGCTGCGGGCGATCCCGCCGAGGTCGTGCCGACGCGCGAGCGCCACCGGCTGGTTCTGGCCGAGACCGCCGCGATCCTTGGAACCTACGACCCCGGCCGCCAGCCGCCCGAGGTCGCGGCCGAGACGCTGCGCGCGGCGGCAGACCGGCTCGGCGCCCTGACGGGGCGCACCGGCGTCGAGGACATCCTCGGCGTCATCTTCTCCGAATTCTGCATCGGCAAGTGAGCGGACCCCCATGAGCGATCCCCTCCCCGTCCTCGTCCGCGCCGCCGAGCCCGGCGACATCGAGGGCCTGACGGCGCTCATGAACCTGCCCGGCTACCGCCACGGCACGCTGCGCCTGCCCTTCGAGAGCGTGGACGCGGCGCGCAGGCGCCTCTTTGCCGGGAACGCGGACGTCACCTCGCTCGTGGCCGAGCTGGACGGCCGCATCGTCGGCAACCTCGGCCTCTGGCGCCAGCCGGGGCGGCGCTCGCATGTCGGGCGCATCGGCATGGGCGTCCACGACGACTGGACGGGGCGCGGCATCGGCCGCAGGCTCCTGTCGGCCGCGATCGAGACGGCGGACGACTGGCTCGGCCTCCTGCGCCTGGAGCTGTCGGTCAACGTCGACAACGCGCCCGCGATCCGCCTCTACACGAGCCTCGGCTTCGAAACGGAAGGCTGCGAGCGCCGCTCGATCCTGCGCGCCGGCGAACTCGTCGACGCCTACACCATGGCCCGCCTGCGAGAGCCGCCGGGCCGCGACGTCGCGCGGGCGAGCGGCCCGCTCGATTGACACCGGGGGCCCGCTGCGGCTTAACCCCGTTCCATGACACGGGACAATTCAGCTCTTCGCGCCGACGTCGTGGTGATCGGCGGCGGCCATGCGGGCGTGGAGGCGGCCTGCGCCTCGGCGCGCGCGGGCGCGCGGACGATCCTCCTGACCCATCGCTTTGAGACGGTCGGCGCCATGAGCTGCAACCCGGCGATCGGGGGCATCGGCAAAGGCCATCTCGTACGCGAGATCGACGCGCTCGGCGGCATCATGGGCGAGGCGACCGATCGCGGCGGCATCCAGTTCCGCCTTCTCAACCGCTCCAAGGGACCCGCCGTCCACGGGCCCCGCACGCAGGCCGACCGCAAGCTCTACCGCGCGGCGGTGCAAGGCGCGGTGCGCACACAGGCCGGGCTCGAGATCGTCGAGGGCGACGCCTTCGATCTCATTCTGGGCGCGGATCACCGCGTCGAGGGCGTCGTGCTGGCGAATGGCCGGCGCGTTGCATGCGGTGCCGTCGTGGTTACCACCGGCACCTTCCTTCGCGGCCTCATCCATATCGGCTCCGAAACGATCCCGGCGGGCCGGGTCGGCGAGGCGCCCTCGGTCGGCCTGTCGCAAACCTTCGAACGCCTGGGGCTCCGCCTCGGCCGCCTGAAGACCGGCACGCCCGCGCGGCTCGACGGCACGACGATCGACTGGGCGAGCCTCGAGCGCCAGCGCGCCGACGACGAGCCGGTGCCCTTCTCCTATCTGACGACGCGCATCGACAACCCGCAGATCGACTGCGGCATCACGCGCACGACGCCCGAGACCCACCGCATCATCCGCGACAACCTCCATCGTTCGGCCCTTTACGGGGGCATGATCGAGGGGGTGGGCCCGCGCTACTGTCCCTCGATCGAGGACAAGATCGTCAAGTTCGGCGAGCGCGACGGGCATCAGGTCTTTCTGGAGCCCGAGGGGCTGGACGATACGACCGTTTATCCGAACGGCCTGTCCACCTCCCTGCCCGCCGACGTGCAGGACGCCTTCCTGCGCTCGCTGCCGGGTCTTGAGAAGGTCCGCGTGATCCAGCCCGGCTATGCGATCGAGTACGACCATGTCGACCCGCGCGAGCTGACGCGCTCGCTCGAGGTCAAGACGGCGCCCGGTCTCTTCCTCGCCGGCCAGATCAACGGCACGACGGGCTACGAGGAGGCCGCCGCGCAAGGTCTGCTCGCCGGGCTGAACGCCGCGCGCCGGGCGTCCGGCGCCGAGCCGGCGGTGGTGGGGCGCGCCGACGGCTATCTCGGCGTGATGGTGGACGACCTGACGCGCACCGGCGTGTCGGAGCCCTATCGCATGTTCACGAGCCGGGCCGAGTTCCGCCTGTCGCTTCGCGCCGATAACGCTGACCGCCGCCTGACGCCGATGGGCCTCGACTGGGGTCTGGTGAATGAGCGCCGACGCGCCGTCTTCGAGGCGAGCGAAAGCCGCCTGCGCGAGGCGCGGGTCCTGCTGGAGGGCCTCACCGTGACGCCCGCCGAGGCGGCGCGCCACGGTCTGCCGGTGAACCAGGACGGGCGGCGACGCTCGGCCTGGCTCTTCCTGGCCCAGCCGGAGATCGGCTGGGAGCGGCTGGCCGCGATCTGGCCGGAACTCAACGCGGTGGACGCGAAGACGCGCGAGCGCACCGTAATCGAGGCGGGCTACGACGTGTATCTCGAGCGCCAGCGCCGCGACGAGGCGCGGCTGCGCCAGGGTGAGGCCCGGCGCATTCCCGAGGGCTTCCCCTTCGAGACGCTGCGCGGCCTGTCCAACGAGCTGCGCCAGAAGCTGCTCGCGCGCCGGCCCTCAACGCTCGCCGAAGCCGAGCGCATCGACGGCATGACGCCGGCCGCCCTCGCCCTGATCCTCGTCGCCCTCGGGCGCGCCACCGGAAACGAGCCGCATGTCCAGGCCGCCTGAACGCCGAAAGCCCGACGCCGACCGGTCGCCGGCCCGCAAGGCGCCCGCCCGGAAGGCCGCGCCCTCCAAGCCCCGCATGGGGCGCGCGGCGACCGAGGCGAAGCTCGCCGAGGAACGCTCCCTCGTCCTGTCGCGCCACGGTGTTTCACGTGAAACCGTGGAGCGGCTCGACCGCTTCGTCGCGCTTCTGCGCCAGTGGCAGGCGCGCATCAACCTCGTCTCGCCCGCGACCGTTCCCGAGATCTGGACACGCCATATCGAAGACGGGCTGATCCTTGGCGAACTCGGCCGGCGACACCTGCGCTGGGCCGATATCGGCTCCGGCGCCGGACTGCCCGGCCTCGTCCTCGCCATCCTGATGGCCGAGCGCGAGGGGGGGCATGTCGATCTCGTCGAGGCGAACGCGAAGAAGGTCGCCTTCCTGCGCACCGTGCAGCGCGAGCTCCAGCTTCCCGCCACCGTCCATGCCGCGCGCATCGAGAGCTGCGGCGCGGTGCTGGCTGCGGTGGAGGCCGTCTCGGCCCGCGCGCTCGCACCGCTGGACGAGCTTCTGGCGCTCACCGAGCCCCATCTCTCCGCCCGGGCGACACGCTGGTTCCTGAAAGGCCGCGCCCACGAGGAGGAGATCGCGAAAGCCGCTGCCCAATGGCGGCTCGACATGGTAAAGCATCCGTTGATCGAGGACGGGTCGGTGATCCTCGAGATCCGCGCCGCAGAAGCCCTTTCGGCGGCCGCGTCTCCCGCTCCGGCCCCCCATTCCTGACGGCGTGCGCCGGACCCCTTGCGGGCTCGGCCCCAAGGCATCTCGCGAAGACCCATGGACACCATGCCCCCCGCCCATCCCATGCGCGTCATCACGATCGCGAACCAGAAGGGCGGCGTCGGCAAGACCACGACCGCGATCAACCTCGCGACCGCGCTCGCCGCGATCGGCAAGCGCACGCTCCTGATCGACCTCGATCCCCAAGGCAACGCCTCGACGGGCCTCGGCGTCGATCGCGAGGAGCGTGGCGTCTCGTCCTACGACCTCCTCACAGAGCGCGCGAGCGTGACGGAAGCCGCGATGGAGACCGCGGTTCCCGACCTCTGGCTCGTGCCCTCGACGCTCGACCTCCTCGGCCTCGAGATGGAGATCTCCAGCGCGTCGGGCCGCGCCTACCGCCTGCGCGACGCGCTGCACTTCCATGGCGTGGAGCATGCGCTGTTCGACTTCGTGCTGGTGGACTGCCCGCCCTCGCTGAACCTTCTCACGATCAACGCCATGGCGGCGGCGGACGCGATCCTGGTTCCGCTCCAGTGCGAGTTCTTCGCGCTGGAAGGCCTGTCCCAGCTCCTGGAGACGGTGGAGCAGGTGCGCGACACGCTGAACCCGGCGCTGTCGCTGCACGGCATCGTTCTCACCATGTACGACGGGCGCAACAACCTTGCGGCGCAGGTCGTGCGCGACGTGCGCTCCTACATGGGCGAGCACGTCTACGAGACGATCATCCCGCGCAACGTGCGCGTCTCGGAAGCCCCCTCCTTCGGCAAGCCCGCCATCCTCTACGACATGAAGTGTTCGGGCAGCCAAGCCTATATCCGCCTCGCCTCCGAGGTGATCCAGCGCGAGCGCCTGCTCGCCGCCGCCTGACCCCATGACGCAGCAGGACAAGTCCACCATGAGCGACGACAAGGGCCGCCAACGCCTCGGCCGGGGCCTCGCCTCCCTGATCGGCGGCGCGCCGACCTCGGCCGCCCCGCCGCGCGCGGGCAGCCCGGCCCTGCCCTCGCTGCGCGGCGCCCCGCCGCCTGGTGAGCGGCGCGTGTCGACCGGCGAGCTCGACCCCAACCCGCGCAACCCGCGCAAGACCTTCCACGAGGCCGACCTCGCGGAGCTCACGGATTCGGTGCGCCGCCATGGCGTCGTCCAGCCGATCCTCGCGCGTCGCGTCGGGCAGAGGCTCGAGATCGTGGCGGGCGAGCGGCGCTGGCG
>NZ_BBWK01000041.1 GCF_001463765.1 Aureimonas sp. AU4
GCGCTGGCGCGCGGCCAAGGCGGCCGGGCTCGCCGACGTGCCGGTGGTGGTGCGCGAGATCGACGACCGCCAGTCGTTCGAGATCGCGATCATCGAGAATGTCCAGCGCGCCGATCTCGACGCGGTGGAGGAGGCGCTCGGCTACGATCAGCTGATCCGCGAGCACGGCTACACGCAAGGGGAGCTGGCCGAGGTTCTCGGCAAGAGCCGCTCCCACGTCGCCAACACGCTGCGCCTCCTGAAGCTGCCCGACAGCGTCAAGGCGATGGTCTCGGACGGGCGCCTGTCGGCCAGCGCCGCGCGCACCGCCGTCACGCAGGACGACCCCGAGAGCTTCGCCCGTCGCATCGTCGAGGAAGGCCACTCGGTGCGCGCCGCCGAGACGATCGCACGCGGGGAGACGCCGACGCCGCCCCCCGCCCGCGCGCGACGCGCCGCCGGCGGCAAGGCCCCTGCCCCGGCCTCGCCCGCCCCCTCGCCGGACCCGAAGCCCCAAGACGTCCGCGCGCTGGAAAGCCTCCTGTCGGAAACGCTCGGCTACCCCGTCTCGATCGAACTCAAGGCCGAGGGCGGTCGCCTCCAGCTCGACTTCCGCTCCCTGTCGCAACTCGACGACCTCTGCCGCCGCCTCCAGGCCGCCCCGCGCCGCGACGAGGAGACAGGACCACGAGTGCGCTCGCTGTAGTAGATTAGCCGGCTTACCGAGCACGATTGGTGCCGGCTGACCCTTGGCTCACGGTGCCTGCGCGAACACGCTGTCACCCGTGCCGCAACTCGCACGGTGACCACCGCTCGCCGATGAAACGCGCCGTTTCCTGCGCGAGTTCTAGATCTTCTGGCGTGCGGCCGCCGAAGCCGCCATGCGGCATGCCTTCGAACACGTGCAGTTCCGCCGCGACGCCGACGCGCCGCAGCGCACGGTGCAATCGCACGGCATTGGATAGAAAAAGGTCCCGTGTGCCGGATTGTACGAAGGTTGGAGGGAGTCCCGTCAGATCGCCGAAAAGCGGTGAGAGTTCGGGACAGGACAGTTCGGCGCCGTTCGCATGAAGCCGATTGGCCGCCCGCAGCGAGTGCGGCAGCACGACGTCCACAAGCCGGTTGACCTCGAAACTGTCGCCGGACTCTGTCAGGTCGACTTCCGGTGACAGGAGAACCAGCCCCGCCGGCAGGGGCAGACCCGCGGTCTTGGCACGAAGCATGATCGCCAAGGCCAGGTTTCCGCCTGCCGAACGCCCGAAGACGACGACCTTGCCCGGGTCGTGCCGTTCCATGACGTAACGGTAGGCCGTCAGGCCATCGTCCAGCGCTGCTGGATGAGGGTGTTGCGGCGGCAGGCGGTAGTCCACGCCGTAGCAGCGAACGCCGTGGCGGTCGGCCTGAATCTGCGCGCTCTGGCGGCAGGCGTCTCCACCGCCGAATACGAAGGCGCCGCCGTGCAGATCGATCAAGGCGCAGTCCGGTCGGTCGGGATCCGCGGGAACGGCGACGTGCAATCTCGCATCGCCGACCGCACGGGTTTCGACAGCGGCCCGTGGCGTATCCGCGAGCCCTCGGACGGCTTGCGCATACTGGGCATCCACGGCTGCCTGCATGGCTGTCCAGGCGGCATGGTCGTCCGGCGACGGCATGACGTGAAGCGCGTTGTGCGGTGTCCCGTCCTCGCGTACGAGCCGTTCGAGAGCGGTTCGCGCTTCCGGGCTGATCGAAGTCGGGAACGGGATGATGCGGGCCGGCACGGCAACGCCGCCGACATGGCGCTCTGTCACGGGCTCATCCTTCCTGTTACGCCGGCTGCTCCCGCCACCGAGCGCAACCGGAGCGGTTCCGTCTTTGGAGGCGGCTTCGGAGTTACCGCCGCGCGCGGCGCCGCCGGGCGGCTTCCACGCCGATCTCGGTGAGCGTGCGGCGCATGATCGTGTCGGCGAGCGCGCTCTCTTTCCGCGACAGGAGGATGTCGGCCTCGATGCGCCGCAGGGCGCGCGCGATCCCCTCCCCGTCCCAGGCACCGAGCGCGGCCTCGAAGGCGCCCTTGCGGCGGAAGTGGACGCGGCGACGCTCGACGACGGCGCCGGCCGGCGTCCCGCGCTCGACCTCGGCGCGCATCGCCTGCAGGCCCTGGAAGTGGCGCAGGAGCGCGCTCTGAAGCTGGAAGACGCTGGTGCCGCCCGCCGTCAGGCGCTCGATCAGGCCCGGCAGGAGGCGCACCTCGCCGCTGGCAGCCGCATCCACGGTCTCGTCCACCGTATCGGCCGACACGTCGCCGACGATCGCCTCGACGTCCTCCTCGCTCACCGTTCGGCGGCCGAGCGCGTAGAGCGCGAGCTTCCTCACCTCGCCACGCGAGGCGAGCCGGTTGGCCCCGAGGCGCGCGCGCAAGGTCTCGCGCGTCGATCGGTCGATCGTGAGACCCGCCTCGCCGAGTTCCTCGTCGATCATCTTGTCGAGCGAGCGGCTTTCGTCCTGGTAGCAGGGCAGCGCCATGGCGCCGCGTCCGCGCTCGGCGTTGAGGCGCAGGCCTGCGCTCTTCTTGAGATCGCCCGCCTCGATCACGACGGTCGCGCCCTCGGGCGGGTTGTCGGCGAGGTCCGCCACGGCATCCGAAAGGTTGCGCCCGTTGCCCGCGCCCTTGACTCGGATGAGGCGACGGCCGCCGAACATGGAGACCGTGCGCGCCTCGTCGAACAGGCGCCCGATGTCGCGCTCGAGCTCGTCGGCTTGCAGCGTGACCGACGAGAAGGGATCGGACGGGTCGACGCCCGACAGCTGCGCCACCTTGTCGGCGCGCTCCGACACGAGGCCGGGATCGGGCCCGTAGAGCAGCACCACGGGAAACGAGGTGTCGGGCCGCGACAGGAAGGCTTCCACCTCGCCCGCCTTGCGCTGGGCCATGGGGCGGTGCCCCTTACGGCTTCACGGTCGCCGGAAGCGCTCCGCCCGCCATGGCGTCGCGCTGCAGCGTGGGGCCGATCGCGAAGAGGATGCGCCGCGCCACCGTTTCGCCCGCCTGGTTCTGCGCGTCCACAACGGCGCGCGTCGCGGCGAAGACCTGGTTGGTGCGGTCGTAGGGGATCATCGCGAAGCGCGAGCCCTTGGTGACCGACTTGTTGTCGGACAGGCGCACGAGGTCGAAGGCGACCGTCATGCGGTAGAGGCTGGCGGTGGGAACGCCCGTGCCGGTTTCCAGCGAGGAGACCTGGTCGCTCGCCGTCACGGTGTAGCGCAGTTCGTAGAGCGCGCCGCGCACGGGCTCGGCGCCGTTCAGCTCGAACAGCATGGCGTTGCGGAAGATCTGCGCGGTGCGCGTGTCGGCCGACTGGACGCCGATGCGGCCGCGCAGATCGGTCAGCACCGAGGAGCGCGCGCCGGTCGCCGGGTCGACGTCGGTCGTCCCGTAGAGCGGGCCGCTGGTGCAGGCCGCGAGCCCGAGAAGCACCGAGGCGAGGGCGGCGGTCCGAAGGAAGTTAGACGACGACATTCACAATCCTTCCGGGCACGACCACCAGACGCTTGGGCTCCGCGCCGCCGAGCGCCTCGACCACGAAGGGCAGGAGCCGCGTCAGCCGCTCCACCTCGCCCTTGTCGGCCTCGGCGGGCACGGTGACGTCGCCCCGCTTCTTGCCGTTGATCTGGACCGGCAGCGTGATCTCGTTGTCCACCAGGAGAGCCGGATCCACGGTCGGCCATCGGGCCGCGGCGCACAAGCCCTCCTCGCCGAGCTTTGCCCAGCATTCCTCCGCCAGATGCGGCATCATCGGCGCGCTGAGGCGCACCAGCATCGACAGGCCCTCGCGCGCCGCCGCCCGCAGCGAGGCGTCCCGCTCCAGCGCGTCCGGGCTGAGGGTTGCCTGGAGCGCGTTGACGAGCTCGTAGAGGCGCGCGACCGCCTTGTTGAAGGCGAGGCGCTCGATGTCGTCGGTGACGCCGCTCGCGGCCCGGTGCGCGGCGCGGCGCACGAGAAGGGCGGCCTCGGACGCATCGCCGGCGGCCGTTTCGCCGCCGAAACGATCCAGCGCTTCCGCCGTGTCGCCGACGAGGCGCCACAGACGCTGCACGAAGCGGTGCGCGCCCTCGACGCCGGCTTCGGTCCAGATCACGTCACGGTCGGGCGGCGAGTCCGACAGCATGAACCAGCGTGCCGTGTCGGCGCCGAAGGAGGCGATGATGTCGTCGGGATCGACGACGTTCCGCTTCGACTTCGACATCTTCTCGATCGAGCCGATAGCCACGGGTGCGCCCGTGGACAGACGCGTCGCCTGGCGGCTCGCGCCTTCCCCCGTGATGCGCACGTCGGCGGGCGGCACCCATTCGGTGCCCTCGCGATAGGTCTCGTGCACCACCATGCCCTGCGTGAACAGGCCCCGGAAGGGCTCGGCAAGGTCGAGATGGCCGGTGTCGCGCATCGCGCGCGTGAAGAAGCGCGAATAGAGGAGATGGAGGATCGCGTGCTCGATGCCGCCGATATACTGGTCGACCGGCAGCCAGCGGTTGGCGGCCTGGGGGTCGGTCGGCTCGTCGGCATGGGGCGCGGTGAAGCGCGCGAAGTACCAGGACGAGTCCACGAACGTGTCCATCGTGTCGGTCTCGCGCCGGGCGGGACCGCCGCATTGCGGGCAGGTGGCCTGACGCCAGGTCGGATGGCGGTCGAGCGGGTTGCCGGGCTTGTCGAAGTCGATGTCCTCGGGCAGGCGCACGGGAAGGTTCTCGCGCTTCTCCGGCACCACGCCGCATGCCTCGCAGTGGAGGACGGGGATCGGGCAGCCCCAGTAGCGCTGGCGCGATACGCCCCAGTCGCGCAGGCGGAACTGCGTCTCGCGCCGTCCCCAGCCCGCCGCCTCGAACTGGGACAGCGAGCGGTCCATCGCTTCCTGGACGGTGAGAACCTCGCCGCTCGGTCCCGCCCAGCGCACGTAGCGCACGCGCTCCGTCTTGGGCGGCGAGAAGACGTCCGTCGTCACGCCGGCACCGGTATCCTCGGGCACGAAGACATCGAGGACGGGCAGGCCGTACTTGCGGGCGAACTCGAAGTCGCGGCTGTCATGGGCCGGGCAGCCGATGATGGCGCCCGTGCCGTAGTCCATCAGCACGAAGTTGGCGATGAAGAGCGGCAGTTCCCAGGCGGGGTCGGCCGGGTGCAGCGCCTTGATGCCGGTGTCGAAACCCAGCTTCTCGGCGGTGTCGATCTCGGCCTGTGACGTGCCGAGGCGGTGGCACTCCTCGATGAAGGCGGCGACCTTCGGATCGCTCTCGGCCAGGCGCCTGGCCAGCGGATGGTCGGGCGAGATCGCCGCGAAGGTCGGGCCGTACATCGTGTCGGCGCGCGTGGTGAAGACGGGGAGGCTGGTGAAGCCCTCCGGCGCGCCCTTCAGGCCGAAGGCAAAGGACAGGCCGTCGGAGCGGCCGATCCAGTTGCGCTGCATGACGCGCACCTTCTCGGGCCAGCCGGGCAGGTCGTCCAGCGCGGCCAGGAGATCGTCGGCGTATTTCGTGATGCGGAAGAACCACTGCGTCAGCTCGCGCTGCTCGACGAGCGCGCCCGAGCGCCAGCCGCGCCCGTCGATCACCTGCTCGTTGGCGAGCACGGTCATGTCGACAGGGTCCCAGTTCACCTTGGCCGAGCGGCGATAGGCGAGGCCCTTGTCCAGCATGTCCAGGAACAGCATCTGCTGGCGGTGGTAGTATTCCACGTCGCAGGTCGCGAACTCCCTCGACCAGTCGAGCGACAGGCCCATGCTTTTCAGCTGCGCGCGCATGGCCGCGATGTTCTCGTAGGTCCACTTGGCGGGGTGGACCTTGTTCTGCATGGCCGCGTTCTCGGCCGGCATGCCGAAGGCGTCCCAGCCCATCGGATGGAGGACGTTCATCCCGCGCGCGCGCTTGAAGCGCGCCACGACATCCCCCATCGCGTAGTTGCGCACGTGCCCCATGTGGATGCGGCCCGAGGGGTAGGGGAACATCTCGAGAACGTAGTAGGTCTCGCCCGGCGCGGCGGTGTCGGCCTCGAAGAGCTTGGCCTGGTTCCAGGCCTCCTGCCAGCGGGGTTCGGCGGCCTTGGGGTTGTAGCGCTCGACGGGCATGGGCGGCGGACTTCGTGTTTACGAACGGGAAGGGCGGCCGCAGGGCATGCGCGGCGCAACCGGGAGGATCGATCCGGCATCAACCCCGTTCGGCGAAACAAGTCAATTTCCGCGAGGCCCTTCAGGCCCCCGAGCCGGCGATCAGCCAGAGGCCGACGGCGCCTGCGAGCGTCGCGGCAAAGCCCAGCGCCATGAGGAGCCCGTCGCGCACCGTCATGGCGAGGCCGAAGACGATCACCACCGCCATCGGGATCGTGGAGGCGAAGGGCAGGAGCTCCAGAAACGGCACCAGCAGGCAGGCGAGGATCACGACCACCGCGGCCAGCTTCACGAAGGGCGCCGTGACAAGGGTTTCCAGCCGGCCGTGGAACCGGCGGTCGAGCCAGAGGGCGAGGGGGCGCAGCCTGGCCACGGCCTCCGCGACGCGGCGCGCCGAAAGGGTGCGCTCCTTGATGAAGCGCGGCAGCCATAGCTGTTCGCGTCCCAGAAGTATCTGCACGGCGAACACGGCGATGATCAGGGCCAGCACCGTCGGCAGGCCGGGGATGCCGCCGATCGGAGAAATCTCGATCAGCGCCGGCAGAAGCAGGAAGGGCCCGAAGCCGCGTCCGCCGAAGCGGTCGGCGATCTCGCCGACGCGCACCGCGTCGGTTTCGCGCGCGGCGTCGGCCAGCTGGTCGAGGACGGCACCGACCCCCTCGGGCGTGCGGGAACGGCTGGTGTCGTTCAAGCGGCTCGGCTCCCGGCGCGGCGGACCAACGAACGGACCCGCGCGCCGGGATCCACGAGGATCCCCGTCCCGGGCCGCATGGCGCCGGGACGGGGAGGGATCAGAGGATGCTCGAACCCGAGCTCGAAGACGAGCCCGTGGTCGTCTTCGCCGTGCCGAACAGGCTGTCGCCGTCGTTCTTGACGCGCAGGTTGTTCTGGACGTGGCTGACGCCCGAGATGCGTTCGGCCAGATCCTCGGCGCGGCGCTTCTGGTCGCGGTTGGCGACGTGGCCGCTCAAGGTGACCTCGCGGTCCTTGACGCTCACCTCGATGTCGGAGGCGTCGATGTAATGATCGTCGGTCAGGCGGTCGTTGACGTCGTCCTGGATGCGCGAGTCCGAGCGCGTGTAGTTCTTCGGGCCGCGACCGCCGTACTGGTGGTCGGCCTCGCGGCGTCGCTCGGCGTCGCGGTCGCCGAACCAGGACGAGATCTCGTCGCTCGCGCGGTCGATGAAGGAGCGCTCGCCGGACTGCGAGTTGCCGTAGCCCGAGTTGGAGCCGTATCCGTAGCCGTCGTTGCGGCGGTCGTTGCCGTATCCGAACGCGTCGCGATAGCGGTCGCCGCTCGTGCTGCCGCCGCTGTTGTAGCCGTAGCCCGGGCTGTTGGAGCCGTAGCCGCGGTCGTTGTAGCCGCGATCGGCGTTGTAGCCACGGTCGAAGTCGCTGCCGCCGTAGGAGGAGCGGCCGTAGCCGCGCGTGGCGGACGACAGGTAGTCGCCCGAGGAGCCGCGGCCGTAGCCGGACTCGCCGCGCTCGGAATCGCGCGAGCCGTAGCGGCCCGTGTCGTCGCGGCCATAGGCGCCGGACTCGGAGCGGTAGCGGTCGTCGCCATAGGCGTCGCGGCGCGCGGTGCGCTCGTCGGTGCGGCCGAAGCGATCGTCGCGGTCTTCATTGTAGCGGCCGTAGCCGTTCGAGTTCCTGTAGTCGCTCATCGGGTTCTCCCTGTGTCGCATGCCGGGGCACCATGCTTCGCCGCCACCGGCCTGGTGCCAGCTAACGGGCGTCCGCCAAGGCCGTTCCCCGATTTCGCTCGCGCACGATAAAATGCCCGGCACCAGAGAGGGGCCGGCCGACGCGCGGCCGATCCGTCGCGGGGCCTCCCCAAACGGCGTCTCGCGCCCTAAGACCGGGGGCTTCGTGTTTCACGTGAAATCGGCAGGCCGCATGACCACTTCCGACACCGCCGTCGAGCGCCTTCAGGACATCCGCGCGCGCATCCTCGCCGCCACGCGCGAGGCGGGCCGCCCGGCCGGATCGGTCGAGCTCGTCGCGGTGTCGAAGACCTTCGAGGCCGACGAGATCCGGCCCGTGCTGGAGGCCGGCCAGCGCCTCTTCGGCGAGAACCGCGTGCAGGAGGCGATGGGCAAGTGGCCGGCCTTGCGGGAAAGCTATCCCGGCATCGAGCTGCACCTCATCGGCCCGCTCCAGAGCAACAAGACCGCCGAGGCCGTCGCGCTGTTCGACGTGATCGAGACCGTGGACCGCGAGAAGATCGCAGCCGCCCTCGCCAAGGAGATGGCGCGGCAGAACCGGCGCCCGCGCCTCTACGTCCAGGTCGACATCGGCGAGGAGGCGCAGAAGGCCGGCATCGCGCCCACCGAGGCGGTGGATTTCGTGCGCCGCTGCCGCGAGGAGCACGGCCTCGCGATCGAGGGCCTCATGTGCATCCCGCCGGTGGACGAGGCGCCCGGTCCCTTCTTCGCGCTTCTCCAGAAGATCGCCGGCGAGGCGGGGGTGGAGAAGCTCTCCATGGGCATGTCGGGCGACTTCGAGCGCGCCATCCCCTTCGGCGCGACCAGCGTGCGCGTCGGCTCGGCGATCTTCGGCTCGCGCCCGCGCCCGGCCTGAGGCGTCCGCCCTTCGGCGCGCTCGCCCGTCGCCCGCTCGCCTTTCGGCGCGCCGGCTCGATATAGCGCCGGACCGCCTGCGGGCGGCACGCCGCAGCGGAGCCGAGCGCCATGACCCTTTTCCAGCCGAGAGAGCCGCAGGCCGACCGGGGCGAGGGGTCGGCGCGGCTCGCGCGCCGCACGGTCCTCGTCACGGCGGTCGTCGGCGCCCTGGTGCTCCTGGCGCTCGTCGCCTACACCGCCGCCTCGGCGCTGCTCCTGATCTTCGCCGCGCTTCTGATCGCGGCGATCTTCTGCGGCGTGGCGCGCCTTCTCCAGCGTCTCGGCCTGCCGCGCTGGCTCTCGCTGCTCGTCGTCTACCTCCTCACCTTCGTGCTCCTGATCGCGCCGGTCGCCTGGGGCGGGGTCGCGCTGGTGCAGCAGTTCAGCGACCTCCTGACCGCCGTGCGCGACCAGGCCGGCTCGCTCCTCGCCAAGGCGGGCGACGCCGGGCTGCCGGTGGAGCGCCTGACGCAAGGGGGCTCGGAGGGCGAGGCGATCCAGAGCCTCCTGCCCAATTCCGGCGGCCTCGTCAGCCAGGCGGGAACCGCGCTGTTCGGGCTGCTCGGCGGCATCGGCAACGTCTTCGTGGTGCTGTTCCTGGCCGTCTTCATCTCCTGGCAGCCGGAGATCTACCGCAACGGCCTCGTCTCCCTCCTGCCCAAGGACAAGCGGCGGCGCGTGGCCGAGGTGCTCGACAAGAGCGCCCACTCGCTGATCCTCTGGGTGCTGGGCGACGCCATCTCCATGACGATCATCTTCGTCGTGTCCTGGATCGGCCTGTCGCTGATCGGCATGAACAACAGCTTCCTCTTGGCGCTCCAGGCGGGGCTTCTCGCCTTCATCCCGACGCTCGGGCCGTTCGTGGCGGGCGTCATCATCGTGCTGGCGGGTCTTGCGCAAGGGCCCGAGATGGCGCTCTGGGCGCTCGGGGTCTACCTCCTGATCCAGGGCGTGGAGTCCAACGTCGCCCAGCCCATCGCCCAGCGCTGGACCTCCTCGCTGCCGCCGGCCCTCACGCTCAGCGTCCAGATCGTGTTCGGCATCCTGTTCGGCGTGCTCGGCTTCGTGCTGGCCGTTCCGATCGTCGCGGTGGTCGTGACGCTGGTGCGCGAGCTCTACGTCGAGGACGTGCTCGGCGGCCCGGTCGAGACGCAAGCGACGTAATTCATCGCGCGATACATGAATTTGGCCGTCAAGCGGGCGCCCGCTCTGTCCAAGGCGCCCGCCAAGCCTTAGCTTGGCTTTCCGCCGCCTCGGGAGGGCGGAACCGCAGCCGCATCGGGAGGAACGCGCCGCCATGACCATCGTACCCGTCAAGGACAGCTGGAAGAACGGCACGCTTCTGACGCGCGAGCGCTATCTCGACTGGTATCGCCGCTCGGTCGAGGACGTGGAGGGCTTCTGGCGCGAGCACGGCCGCCGGATCAGCTGGATCAAGCCCTATACGGTGGTCAAGAACACCTCGTTCGCGCCCGGCGCCGTGTCGATCAAGTGGTTCGAGGACGGCACGCTCAACCTCTCGGCCAACTGCCTCGACCGGCATCTGGCGACGCGCGGCGACCAGACCGCGATCATCTGGGAAGGCGACGACCCCAAGGACTCGCGCCGCATCACCTATCGCGAGCTCCACGCCGACGTCTGCCGCATGGCCAACGTCTACCGCTCGCTCGGCGTGGGGCGCGGCGACCGCATCTCGATCTACATGCCCATGATCCCGGAAGCGGCGGTGGCGATGCTGGCCTCGGCCCGCATCGGCGCGATCCATTCCGTGGTGTTCGGCGGCTTCTCGCCGGATGCGCTCGCGGGCCGCATGGAGGGCTCGACCTCGAAGCTGCTGGTCACCGCCGACGAGGGCCTGCGCGCCGGCCGGGCGGTTCCGTTGAAAAGCAACGCCGACCGCGCGATCGAGATTTCGGCCAAGGCCGGACACCAGGTGGAAAAGGTCCTCGTCGTGCGCCGCACGGGCGCCGACGTTTCCATGACGGAGGGGCGCGACCACTGGTGGCACGAGGAGCGCGAGCGCGTGTCGGCCGACAACGAGCCGGAGGAGATGGGCGCCGAGGACCCGCTCTTCATCCTCTACACGTCGGGCTCCACCGGCAAGCCGAAGGGCGTCCTCCACACCACCGGCGGCTACCTCGTCTGGGCCTCGATGACCCACCAGTACGTCTTCGACTACCGCGAGGGCGAGGTCTTCTGGTGCACGGCGGACGTCGGCTGGGTGACGGGCCACACCTATTCCGTCTACGGGCCGCTGGCCAACGGCGGCACGACCGTGATGTTCGAGGGCGTGCCGAACTATCCCGACGCCGGCCGCATGTGGGAGGTCGTCGACAAGCACGCCGTCAACATCTTCTACACCGCGCCTACCGCTATCCGTGCCCTGATGGGGGCGGGCGACGCCTTCGTGTCGCGTGCATCCCGCAAGTCCCTGCGGCTTCTGGGCTCGGTCGGCGAGCCAATCAACCCGGAAGCCTGGAACTGGTACTACCGCGTGGTGGGCGAGGAGCGCCTTCCCATCGTCGACACGTGGTGGCAGACCGAGACCGGCGGCGTCCTGATGACGCCGCTGCCGGGCGCGACCGACCTCAAGCCCGGCTCCGCCGCCATTCCCTTCTTCTCGGTGAAGCCCGAACTCGTCGACAACGAGGGCAAGGTCCTCTACGGCGCGGCCGACGGGAACCTGTGCATCACCGACTCGTGGCCGGGTCAGATGCGCACGGTCTACGGCGACCACGAGCGCTTCGAGCAGACCTACTTCTCGACCTATCCCGGCAAGTACTTCACGGGCGACGGCGCGCGGCGCGACGAGGACGGCTACTGGTGGATCACGGGCCGCGTCGACGACGTGATCAACGTGTCGGGCCACCGCATGGGCACGGCCGAGGTGGAATCGGCGCTGGTCTCGCATCCCAAGGTCTCCGAGGCCGCCGTGGTCGGCTATCCGCACGAGGTGAAGGGGCAGGGGATCTACTGCTACGTCACGCTCATGAGCGGCGAGGAGCCGACCGACGATCTGCGCCGCGAGCTCGTCCAGCACGTGCGATCCGAGATCGGCCCGATCGCCTCGCCCGACAAGATCCAGTGGGCGCCGGGCCTGCCCAAGACGCGGTCGGGCAAGATCATGCGCCGCATCCTGCGCAAGATCGCCGAGGACGACTTCGGCGCGCTCGGCGACACCTCGACGCTGGCCGACCCGGCGGTGGTCGACGACCTCGTGGAGAACCGCCAGAACCGGAAGGTCCCAGCCGCCTGAGGCGCGGCCGGAACGCCTAGAGAACCAGCCAGCCGAGCGCGCCCGCGCCCAGCACCACGAGCGGGGCGGGCGCGCGGGCCAGAAGCAGCGCGAGGCTGGCGAGCGCCACGAGCGCGGTGGCTCCGGACGTCACGCCGGCCGGCAGGACGGGGTCGAGAAAGGCCGCGCCGAGCAGCCCGACCACCGCCGCGTTGACGCCGCCGAGCGCCCGCCGCGCTTGCGGCAGCGCGCGCAGGCGCGACCAGAAGGGCAGGGCGCCCGCGACGAGCAGGCCCGCCGGCAGGAAGATCGCGCCGGTCGCCAGAAGGGCGCCGCCCCATCCGCCGGGCGGGGCCAGCGCGCCGAGATAGGTCGCGAAGGTGAAGAGCGGCCCGGGCACGGCTTGGGCGAGGCCGTAGCCCGCGAGGAATGCCGTTTCCCGCACGAGCCCGCGCCCCACCGTCTCGGCCTCGAGCAGCGGCAGGACGACGTGCCCGCCGCCGAAGACGAGGGCGCCCGCGCGCGCGAAGCGGCCCGCGAGATTTAGCGCCGGCAGATCGAGCAGCGCGGCGAGCGGCGTGGGCAGCACGAGCACCAGGGCGAGGATCGCGAGAAGCGCGAGGCCGGTGCGCCGCCGCGGCGCGGGCAGGGGGCTGCGGGGCGCGAGCGCGCTCTCCTCCGGCTCGGCGAGAAGGCCGGCGAGGGCGCCTAGGGCGATCGCGCCGAGCTGTCCGGCGGGTCCGGACACGAAAAAGGCGAGCGCGCCGCAAACGAGAGCGATCGACGCCCGCCGGGCGCCGCTCGCCAGATTCGACGCCATGGCGGCGAGCGCCTGCGCCACCACGGCCACCGCCGCCGCCTTGAGCCCGGCCAGGAGCCCGGCCGCCTCGGGCCCCATGAACGCCGACAGGCCGAGCGCTGCCCCCGCCATCAGGAGCGCGGAGGGCAGCGTGAAGCCGACGAAGGCGGCCAGAAGCCCCGCCCAGCCCGCCCGTATCCAGCCGACGCCCATGCCGACCTGGCTGGAAGCGGGGCCGGGAAGGAACTGGGCGAGCGCCACGAGGTCGGCATAGGTTTCTTCGGTGAGCCAGCGGCGGCGCGCCACGAAGCTGTCCCGGAAGTAGGAGAGATGGGCCGTCGGCCCGCCGAAGCTCGTGCAGCCGAGAACGAGAAAGGCGCGGAACACCTCGCCCGCGCCGCCGGGCGGCCGCGCCGGGGCCTGCGTCTCGGGGTCGGCGATCGCGGGGGTACCGTCTGCGGCCATCGGACACGGGGCTCGGTTCGGGGTTGCGTCGCCCTCACCCCAAGCCCATATTCCTGTCATGTTCAACGAAACGAAAGGAGGTGATCCAATGTCGAGTGATTATCTGATGCCGGTTGGGTCCATGCATCTTACGGGCGCGAAGGGGCAGCCTCTTTCGTTCGCTTAAAGGATGAGTCGATCCGGGATCGTTTCGACGACCTCCGGCACCGATGACATCACGGGGCCGCCTTCCCAACCGGGAAGGCGGCCTTTTTCATGCGCGGATGCCAGGCATTCCGGCCGCCGCGTCCGGACGCCGAGCCCTGTCGTGTCCATGCGGTCGCTCGCGGTCCGGCGCTGAGCCCTTGTCTCTCGTCCGCGCTCGTCCGCCGACGATCGCCTTTCCCTCCCTTCTCGCCGAAGCCGTCTCCGAGGCGCTCGCAAAAGGGGTTCGGGAACCGTCGCGCAGGGCTCTCAGGCCGTCCGTCGTTCGCCCGCGCGCCGCGATCCCTCCCAGGCGACGAGATCGGCGACCGGCATGGGCCGCGCCAGGAGATATCCCTGAAACGCGTCGCAGCCGATCGAGGCCAGGAAGCCCAGCTGCTCCTCGTCCTCGACCCCTTCCGCGATGCAGGTCATGCGCATCGACCGGCAGAAGGCGACCACCGCCGACAGGAGTTCCCGGCCCTTGGCGTCGCCCGCGCCCGAAAGGAAGCTGCGGTCGATCTTCACCTCGTCGATCGGCAGCCGGCTGAGATAGCTGAGGCTCGACTGTCCGGTGCCGAAGTCGTCGAGGGCGATCTTGACCCCGAGCGCGCGAAAAAGGCGCATCGAGGCTTCCGCCGCCTCGAAGTCGCGCAGCACCGCCGTTTCCGTCAGTTCCAGCACGAGGCGCGAGGGGGCGATGCCGGAGCGGCGGATCAGCGAGACCACCGCCACGACGGTGTCGCGACAGGTGATGTCGTGGGCCGAAAGGTTGAAGGCGAGCCGCACCTCCTCCGGCAGCCGCTCCAGGCAGAGGAGCGCCTTGCCGAGAAGCGTCAGGGTGAGGCGGTGCATGATGCCCGCCCGCTCCGCCAGGGGGATGAAGAGGTCGGGCCCGACGGGCCCGAGCTGCGGGCTGGTCCAGCGGGCGAGCGCCTCGACCGTGAGCGTTGCCTGGTCGCGAACCCGGGCGATCGGCTGAAGGTAGACCTCCATCTCGGCGTCGAGCCGGGCGGTCTGGAGCGCGGCTTCGACCGCGTGTTCGGAACGGATGCGCCGCTCGTGCTCGGGCGAGTAGAGGGTCGCGAACCCCCGGGCGCCGCTCTTGGCCTTGTAGAGCGCGTAGTCGGCACCGTCGTAGAGCGCGCGCGCCGAGCCGCCGATCTCGCGCGTCGTGGCGACGCCGCAGGAGGCGCCGATCGAGACCGCGATCTCGCCGAGCTGGAACGGCTCGGCGAGGACGTGGCAGGCCTGGTTCGCCAGCTTCACGGCGGCTTTGGCGTGGCGTCCCTCGGTGATGAAGGCGAACTCGTCGCCGCCCAGGCGCGCCACGAGACCGTTGTTCTGGAAGACCGTGGCCAGCCGCGTTCCCACCGCCGCCAGGAGCTCGTCGCCCAGAAGGTGGCCGAACGTGTCGTTGGCGGCCTTGAAGCGGTCGAGGTCGATCACCCCGAAGGCCATGTCCCATCCCAATGCCCGGCAGCGGGCGAGCGCCTCCTCGGCCTCGGCGAAGAAGAGGCGCCGGTTCGGCAGGCCGGTGAGCATGTCGGTATGGGCCAGCTTGGTGATCTCGCGGTTCAGCCGCTCGGTCTCGGTCTGCGTTCGGATCAGCGCGACGAACCCCTCGAAGCTGTTGAGGAGAGCCCGGATCATGACGAGCGTGACGAGGAGGATGTTGAGCCCGATCGCGGTGTAGACCGCGTCGCCCGGCGACACGTAGAAGGCGAGGTAGGGCACCGTGGCGATGGCGGTGACGGCCAGCGCCGCCTGCGGCAGGTGCATCAGGCAGGAGATGCAGCCGATCACCGTAATGGCGATGAAGATCGCGACATGCGCCTTCTGGTGGTCGTCGCCGTATCGCGCCAGCGCCAGGGCCCACAGGATGTAGCCCAGCGTGATGGCCGCCCCGAGGGCCGTGGTCAGCCGGAGGCGGCGGACGATCGCCGCCTCGCTGAGCGACCCCGTGCCGGACCCCCGCATCCATTGCACGAGGCGCAGGAGGCTGACCCCCACCAGCACGGCCGGCACCCAGACCGTCATCCAGTCGGGCGCCGCATCGTAGTGGGTGTAGGAAACGGCGACGGAGTTCACGCTGAGAAGGGCGTAGAGAAGCGGGACCTGCCGCTGCAGTTCGCCGAATTGCGCGCGTGCCAGGGCGGGCTCGACCGACCGGAGCGTCAGCCAGTCCAGGAACGTCCTCATCAGCCCAGCATCCCGCCACTTGCGCTGCGGGCAGCCTTACGGCGACCAGGTAAAATCGGCGTTATCCGGGCCTCTATCCTTCTCCGGAGCCGGCTACCTACGTATCCGACGCCGTGGCCGGCATGGCCGGATCGAAACCGTCGCGCCTCAGCCGCCCGCCGACCAGCCGCCGTCGACATGAAGGATCTCGCCGGTCACGAAGGGGGAGTCCTCGAGGTAGAGAACGGCGCGCACGACGTCGGCGACCTGGCCGATGCGGCCGAGCGGATGGGTTCGGGCGAGGGCCGCGTGCGTCTCGGGCGCGTGCATCGGCGTATCGATGACGCCCGGCGACACGGCGTTGGCGCGGATGTTCCGCCCGGCATACTCGATCGCGAGGCTGCGCGTGGCCGCGTTCAGCCCGCCCTTGGTCATCGCGGCGAGAACGCAGGGGAAGGCCGAGTTCGCCTGCTCGGCGAGCGTCGTCGAGATCTGCACGACGTGGCCGCCCCGCCCCTGCCGCTCCATGGCCTCCACGGCGGGCTGCGTCGCATGAAAGAAGCCGTCGAGATTGGTGGCGACCAGCGTGCGGTACTGGTCGGGCGTATGATCCGTGAAGGCGCCGCCGATGAAGACGCCGGCATTGTTGACCAGCGTGTCGAGACGCCCGAAGCGGTCCATCGCCGCCTCCACGAGGCGCCGACCCGTCTCGGGCTCCGCGATGTCGCCGCGCAGGGCGAGAAGGTTCGGATCGTCCGAGGGCTCGATGCGGCGCGAGGTGGCGACGACGCGCCAGCCGCGCGCGAGAAACCCCCTGGCGATACCCTCGCCCAGCCCCTGCGAGGCACCCGTGACGATCACGACCTTCGATTCTTCCGGCATGGTGGTCCTTCTTCCGGGAGTGCGGTGAATTGGGATGAAGCTCAGACCTCGATCGCGAAGCCGAGATCGACCTCGCTCGCCGGGCGGCCCGAGACGCCCCAGTTCTGGGCGGGCGGCTCGATCAGGATGACGCGCACGTCGCGCGGCTCGACGCCGAACGCAGCCATCTCGCGCACCAGCGCCGCATAAAGGCGGCGCTTGGCCTCCAGCGTGCGCCCGGCGATCAGCGTCACCTCGATCGACAGGAAGCCTTCGCCCGCGTCGGGCGGCACGAGGAAGCAGTCCTTCTCGTATTCCACGAGGCGGATGTTGCGGTCGTCCTCGGGGATGCGGATGCCCTCCACCAGCGCGCGCTGCACGGCCTGCAGAAGCTCTGCGCGACGCGCGCCGACCCAGCCGCGGCGTGTCTCGATGCGGGTGGCGGGCATGGAACGGCGCTCCTCGTGTCGTACAGGGCACCAAGGCGTGGCACGGTTCGCCGGTTCCCGCCCCCGGCCACCCGCTTGATGCCGGGGCGGCGATCGGCTAGAGCCCACGCAGCATCCAGAGTCGGGCCGACGCCCGACGCCAACCTGCCCGTCCGGGCAAGGTGGCGTCCCGAAAGGGAGATGTGGCCGACCCGGCAACCAAGCGGACCCGCCACCTCGCCCTATCGGAAAAAGCGTTCGCTCGGCCTCCTTCCGACCGGAGCCGACGCATGATCGCCGTTTTGCCGCCCCCTCCCGCCTCGCTTCTGGTTCGTCCCGGCGACCGCGCGATGCGCATGGGATGGGTGGGCGAGGCGTCCGGCCGGCCGCCACGCGATCGCGGCGAGGTCTGGATCGTCTGCCACGCGGCCGGCAACGGCGAGCGCTGGACGCATCTCTACCGGATCGATCCGCGCGATCCGCGCACCGTGTACCTGGAGCGCGCGGCGCCGGGCGAGAGCGTCGCCGCGCTCCGGCGCTGGGCGCTCCGCCACCTCGGCTTGGCACAAGGAGCGGGTCTGGTTCCGCTCGCGGCCTGACCGGAGGTCAGTGGGCGCCCGCCGGCGCCCCGCCGCCCGTCTTCACCTTGCGCAGGATCAGCGCCAGCGGCACCGCCGAGAGCGAGATCAGCATCAGGACGTGGAAGACGTCGATATAGGCGAGATAGCCGACCTGCTTCTGCAGGGTCTGGCCGATCACGGCGATCGCGCCCTGTTCCGCCTGCGCGGCGGACATGCCGCGCGCCTTCAGCATGGCGACGGTCGTCTCCAGCGTGTGGTGGTAGGCGGGGCTGGTGGGCGTGATGTGTTCCACCAGCCGGCTCTGGTGGAACTGCTCGCGGAAGGCCAGCGTGTTCTGCGCGATCGACACGCCGATCGAGCCGCCGACGTTGCGCGCGACGTTGATTAGCGCCGAGGCCTGGTCAGTCTTGTTCTTCGGGATGCCGTCGTAGGAGGCGGTGGTGATGGGGATGAAGATCAGCGGCAGGCCGAGGCCGACGAAGATGCGCGACCACACGAAGTAGCCGAAGTTGACGTCGGGCGAGAGGCGCGTGAGGTCCCACATCGCGCCGGCCACGATCGCCGCGCCCAGCGCGATCAGGTATTTCGGCTGCACCACGCTCGTGACGCGCCCGACCACGAACATCATGGTCATGGTGACGAGGCCGCCCGGCGAGAGCGCGAGGCCCGCCCAGGTCGCGGTGTAGCCGTAGAAGGTCTGCAGGAGTTCGGGCAGGAACTGCGTGGTCGCGATCAGGATCGCGCCGGTCGCCATCATCACGAGGAAGCAGGAGCCGAACTGCCGGCTCCAGATCATGCGAAGGTCCACCACCGGGTTCTCGTGTTTGAGCTCCCACGGGATCATGAACAGGAAGGCGAGCAGGCAGACGGTCGCGGACACGATGATGAAGTTGGATCCGAACCAGTCCTCGGTCTGGCCGCGGTCGAGAACCAGCTCCAGCGCCCCGAGGAAGGTCGCGACGCTGAGGAAACCCACGAGGTCGAAGCGCACGCCCCGGCGCTTGATCTGCTCGCGCTCGCGCTTCGCCTCCTCGGACTCCGTGACGAGAAACCAGACCAGCGCGAAGGCGAGCACGCCTACCGGCCCGTTGATCAGGAAGCACCAGTGCCAGGACACATTGTCCGACAGCCAGCCACCGAGCGTCGGGCCGACGACCGGCGCGACCACCACCGCCACGCCGAACAGCGCGAAGGCCTGGCCGCGCTTCTCGGGCGGAAAGCTGTCGGCGAGGATCGACTGCGAGATCGGCACCATGCCGCCGCCCGCGAACCCCTGCAGGATGCGGAAGAAGATCAACGACTCGATGTTCCAGGCGAACCCGCACAGGACCGACGAGAGCGTGAACAGCGCCAGGCAGGCGAGATAGAAGCGCTTGCGCCCGTAGCGCTTGGCGATGAACGAGGAGGCCGTCAGCGTGATGGCGTTGGAGACGAGATAGGTCGTCACCACCCAAGACGCCTCGTCCGAGGAGACGCCGAGGCCGCCCGAGATGTAGCGCAGCGCGACGTTGGCGATCGTGGTGTCGAGCACCTCCATGAAGGTCGCGATCGACACCACGATCGCGATCACCCACGGGTTGGACGCGCCCGAGCGCCGGGCCGGGGCGGCCGAGGCGGCCACAGTGGACATGGGCTTAGCTCTTCGGGCGGACGGTGACGGTCGGCACGACCGACATGCCGGGGCCGATCGAGACGTCGCGCGGCCAGCTATCGGCGACGATCTTCACCGGCACGCGCTGGACGACCTTCACGTAGTTGCCGGTGGCGTTCTCGGCCGGCAGCAGCGAGAAGGCGGTGCCCGAGCCCGGCTGGACGGAATCGACGTGGCCCTTGATCTCGTGGTCGGGATAGGCGTCGATGCGGATGTCGACGGCCTGGCCGGGACGCATGTCGGTGATCTGCGTTTCCTTGAAGTTGGCGGTCACCCAGATGTCGTCGGGCACGAACATGGCGACGCTCTGCCCGGCCTGGACGTACTGGCCGACGGCGCCCGTCAGCTGCACGACGCGGCCCGACTGGGCGGCGGTGATGGTGACGTAGGACAGGTTGAGCCGGGCCTGCGCGGCCTGCGCGTTGGCCTCGCGAAGATCGGCCACCGAGGTCGCGCGCTGCGCCTGGAGCGAGCCGACCTGCTTCTGGGCCGCGGTGACGGCGGCGCGCGAGCGGTTCAGCTCGGCCTCGGCCTGACGCAGGGCCGAGGTTTGCTGCTGCGCGGTCTGCACCGTGCCGGCGCCAGAGCGCGCCAGCGTCTGGGCTCTGGCGGCCTCCTCCTGCGCGAACTGGACGCTCGCCTCGTTCTGCGTGACGGCGGCCTGCGCCTCGGCGACCTGCGCGCCCTGCGCGGCGATCTGGGCGTCGGCGCCGTTGATCGCGGCCTGGGCGGCGGCGACGCGCGCGTCCGCCTCGTCGACGGCGGCCTGGTAGTCGCGCGGATCGATGCGAAGGATCACCTCGCCCGCGTTCACGTGCTGGTTGTCGGAGACGAGCACCTCCGACACGTAGCCCGCCACCTGGGGCGAGACGGCGAACTGGCGCGAATCCACGAAGGCGTCGTCGGTCGACTCGTAGGGGTGGATCGCGGCGAGCCAGTAGAAGTAGCCGCCCACGCCCGCCGCCACGATGGCGACCAGCACCAGAAGGACGATGAACGGATGGCGGCGCAGGATCGAGGGGCGCTTTTCCTTGCCCTCGCCCTTCCCGTCGTCCTTGCCCTCGGCGTCGGACGTGTCCTCGCCCCCGCCCTCGGTGCGGCCCTTCACGGGCTCCTCGCGGCGCGGCTCGGGCTTGCTCTCGCGCGCTTCCGGCTCGCTCCGTTTCTCGCGGGCCTCGGCGTCGCTCTCGCCCGAGCGGGCTTCGGGGTCGATCGTGACGGTGCCGTCGGCATCGCCGTGGGTCCAGGGAAAGCGGGATTCTTCGAGCATGGCGCGTGATCCGGACAGCCGGGCATCGCTGCCCGAGAGGTGCCGATCAAACGGGGCGCACGGAATTGTGTTCCGCGCTGCGGCAAGAGGGTCCGTTCAGCGAACGGGAACGATGCCCTACCGGTAGAGGTCGGCGCGCGTCGGCGGCAGGCCGGAAGGGCCCTTGTCGCGCTTCGAGGCGAGCGTCTGGTTGATCATCACCGTGCCGCGCTCGAAGGCCAGCGCGCAGCCGGCCAGGTACAGGAGCCAGAGCCGGGCGCGCGGCTCGCCGACCTGCGCCACGGCCGCGTCCATGTTGGCGCGCAGCCGCTCGGCCCAGAGCCGGCAGGTGCGGCCGTAATGCTCGCGCCAGTTCTCGACGTCGTGCACCTCGAAGCGGTTCGCCTCGAGCTTCTGGAGCGAGTGGCCGATATAGTCGAGCTCGCCGCCGGGGAAGATGTAGCGCGTGATGGCGCGGTATTCCGAGCCGCCGCGCATGAAGGCCTTCAGCGACGTCTTGGCGGGGCGCGCGATCGTATGGTGAAGGTAGAGGCCGCGCGGGCGCAGCAGACGCTTCACGGTCGCGAAATACGCGTCGTGGTTGGCAAAGCCCACATGCTCGAACATGCCGATCGAGGAGATCTTGTCGAAGGTCCCGGTCAGCTCCTGAAAGGGCTTCAGCTCGATCGTGATCCGGTCCCCGAGCCCGGCCCGGGCGATGCGCTCCTGCGCGAGGTCGAACTGGGCCTGGCTCAGCGTCACGCCGTGGCCGGTGACGCCGTGGTGGGTCGCGGCGTGGATCAGGAGCGCGCCCCAGCCGCAGCCGATGTCGAGCATCCGGTCGCCCGACTGGAGCCGCAGCTTGCGGCAGATCATCTCCAGCTTGTCGGCCTGCGCGCGGTCGATGTCGTCGTGCCACTCGGCGAAATAGGCGCAGGAATAGACCATGCGCTCGTCCAGGAAGAGCCGGTAGAAATCGTTCGACACGTCGTAGTGGAACTGGATCGCAGCCTTGGTGGAGCCGCTGGCCCCGGCGTCCGAACCGGTCTCGGCCAGCGCCTCGCGCTTGGCCGCGCGGCAGATGCGCCAGAGCGCCGGCAGCGCCGCCGCCACGCGCCGCTTGCCCAGGGCGCGCAGGGCGTCCTTCGGCTTCACGTGGGAGCGCTTGTCGGCGATGTCGAAGATCGAGCCGTCCTCGATGTCGAGGCGACCGCTCGTCCAGAGCTGCACGGCGGTGTCGATGCGGGGCGCGAGAGCGAGTTCGGCCAGCGCCGCCACGTCGCGGATGGCGATGGCCGGACCCTCCTGCGGCCCCAGCCGCTCGCCGGTCCACAGCCGCACGCCGATCTCGGGCCGGAAGGCGTCCACCGCCTTGCGCACGAGCGTTTCGATGCGGGCGGCGTCGGAGGGCGAGGGCATGGGGCGGGCGTCCGGTTTCACGTGAAACGCTTCTAGAGGCTGTCATGAACCAGGAACAGGGGCTGTATCGGGTCAGCCAGAGATAGCCGCGAGGAGGATCAAGCGGCCCGAACCGCCGGGGGGCGTCACCGGGCTGGGCCGTAGCCCCGCTACGACCTGCCCCCGGCTCCTACCCGGCGGATCGGGTCGGACGGTACGATCCCTGTTCCTGGTTCATAACAACCGCTCGCCGCCACGCTTCCCCTGCGCCACCCGGTGCGACGACCTCAGCCCGGCGAGGCGACCTTCATCAGGACGATGCCCGACAGGATCAGCGCGGCGGCGAGGAGCCGCAGCGGATCGGCCGACTCGCCCAGAGCGAGGATTCCGACCGCGAACGCGCCGAGCGCGCCGATGCCGGTCCACACCGCGTAGGCCGTGCCGAGCGGCAGCGTGCGCATGGCGATCGCGAGGAGCGCGAAGCTGCCGCCCATCAGGACGAAGGTGACGAGGCTCGGCCAAAGCCGCGTGAAACCGGCGGAGCTCTTCAGCGAGAAGGCCCAGCCGACCTCGAGGAGGCCCGCGACGAGGAGAATGAGCCAGGGCATGGGATGCGTCTTCCGACAGGCCGCAAGGGAGCGGAGAACCGGGTCGTCCCGGCGGGTTGGCGGAAAAAGGCGCGGGGGTCGTCCCCCATGGGCCGGAAGATGGGACCGCCCGTCCCCGGTTCAAGCCATGGGTTCAGCCGCGCCAGAAGAGGCCCGGCTGCGGGGCGGCGGCGGGGCGCTGCTGCGCCTTCGGCCGCTCGGGCAGCGAGGCGCCGACCGTGTTGCACCAGTCGCGCCGGCGCCCGCCGTCATAGGCGTCCACCATCCCCTCGCGCAGGAGAACGGCGGCGATGTCGGGCGTGTCCTTGGTGCCGAGGCGCGCCAGGACGCGGCCGAAATACTTGTCGCCCGAGATCTGCGTGAGGAAGACCGGGCCCGTGCCCACCAGCTGGCGGAAGCGCTCGCGCGCGGCCTCGGCGGACTTGCGTTCGGAATCGCACTGGGCGCGTAGTTCCGGCGCATCGACGTTGCGCAGGCGCACCGCTACCGACACGCTCTGCATCGGCCAGACGAAGGCCTCGACCTCCACCGTGTCGCCGTCGCGCACCTTCACCACGCGCGCCTGGACGGGACCCGCGATCTCGCGCGGCGGGTCCTGGTCCTCGGCGGCCCGGGCGGCGGGCAGGGCAAGGGGAACGAGGGCGAGGGCGAGGAGAAGGCGGCGCATGGCTCCGGTTCCGGTGACGGGTCAGAAGTCGCTGATGATCCCGTTCTTCTCCCAGTCGCCGAAGCGCACGGGTTCGGGTCCCTTGCGACCGTTCACCTCGGGCGGCATCCGGTCGGGATCGACGGCGACGTCGCGACCCGCCGCGCGCCGCGCCTCGGCCTCGGCCAGCGCACGCTGCGCAGCGGGCGACAGCGCGCGCCGGGGCTCCTCGGCCGGAGCGGGCACGGTGGGCTCGGGCGTCTCGGTCATCGGGTGGGCCTTTCGCGATCGTGATGCGGGGCGGCACGTCTCTCAACCGTGGCTCGGTTGAAGCGTTCCACACCTGTTCCCAAATCTGAAGCCTGAAGAGCGGAACGCGGATGCAGGTCCGCAAGAACACCGGAACGTGCGAGGTCGAACACCCATGAACACCGTCAAGACCGCCATGCTGATCGCCGGCATGACCGCCTTGTTCATGGGCGTCGGGCTTCTGATCGGCGGCCCGCGCGGCATGATGGTGGCGCTGGCCATCGCCGTCGCCACCAATCTGTTCGCCTACTGGAACGCCGACAAGATGGTGCTGCGCATGCACCACGCGCGCGAGGTCGACGCCGCGAGCGCGCCGGACTTCCACCGCCTCGTCGCCGACCTCGCCTCGCGCGCCGGCCTGCCCATGCCGCGCGTCTTCGTCATCGACAACGACCAGCCGAACGCGTTCGCCACGGGCCGCAACCCCGAGAACGCGGCGGTGGCGGCCACCACCGGTCTTCTTTCGCGGCTCAGCCGCGACGAGATCGCGGGCGTGATGGCGCACGAGCTCGCCCACGTCCAGAACCGCGACACGCTGACCATGACCGTCACCGCGACGCTGGCCGGCGCGATCTCGATGCTCGGCAACTTCGCCTTCTTCTTCGGCGGCTCGTCGAGCGACAACCGCAACCCGCTCGGATTCGTCGGCGTGCTTCTGGCGATGATCGTCGCCCCGCTCGCCGCTATGATCGTGCAGATGGCCGTGTCGCGCACGCGCGAATACTCGGCCGACCGGCGCGGCGCCGAGATCTGCGGGAACCCCCGCGCGCTGGCCTCGGCGCTCGCCAGGATCGCCGAGAGCGCGGGCCGCACGGTGAACTACGACGCGGAGCGCAACCCCGCGACCGCGCACATGTTCATCATCAACCCGCTCAGCGGCCAGCGCATGGACGGGCTCTTCTCGACCCACCCCGACACGCAGAACCGCATCGACGCGCTTCTCGCCATGGAGGCGGGCACGGGTGGGGGCTTTTCCGCCGCGCCGCGCTCGGCCTTCGGCGCGGGCCTCGACCACGCGGCCGGCACGCGGGGCCTGCGCCGTCCCGGCGGCTCGGTTCCCGCCAGCCGTCCGCGCTCGCGCCGCGGCCCTTGGGGCTGATCCGCTTCCGCCCTTGCCGCCCGGTCCCGGGGGGACCATAGGAACGGGATGGATCGTCCCCCCTCCTCTCCGCAGCGCCCCCGGCGCCCCGCCCCATCCAGGACGGCTCCCGCCGCCGAGCGCCCGAGCCTGGCCGACGACGCGCAGCGGCCGGGCCTCGGCGCCCGGCGCGTCGCGTCGCGTCTGCTGGCCGCCGTCGTCGACGCGCGCACCTCGCTCGACGGGCTGACGGATCGCGGCAACGGGCACCCCGAGTTCCGCAAGCTGGAGGGTCGCGACCAGGCGCTGGTGCGCGCGATCCTGCTCGCCGCGCTGCGCCGGCGCGGCACGATCGAGGCGATCCTCGGCGACTGCCTGGAAAAGGCACTGCCGCCGGGCGCGAGCGCGCTGCGCCACATCCTCCACGTCGCCTCGGCGCAGATCCTGTTTCTGGACGTGCCGGACTCGGCGGCGGTGGATCTGGCGGTCGCGAGCGCGCAAGCGGATCCGCGCTCGGCGCGCTTTGCCAACCTCACCAACGCCGTCCTGCGCCGCATCGCGCGCGACAAGGAGGCCTTTCTCGCCCGCTTCGACGATCCCGCTCTCGACGCGCCGCGCTGGCTGCTCGACCGGCTCGAGGCGGCCTACGGCGCGAACGGGGCGCGTGCCATCCTCCACGCCCAGCGCGTGCCCGCGCCCCTCGACCTCAGCTGCCGCGAGGACCCAGCGCTCTGGGCCGAGCGGCTCGGCGGAACGCTCCTGCCCACCGGCACGGTGCGCCTGGGCGCGCGCGAGACCGGTGCGGTCGACCAGATGCCGGGCTTTGCGGAAGGGGCATGGTGGGTGCAGGACGCCGCCGCCGCCCTTCCCGCGCACCTCTTCGGCGACATGGCGGGGCTACGCGCGCTGGACGCCTGCGCCGCGCCCGGCGGCAAGACCGCGCAGCTCGCGGTGGCCGGGGCCCGCGTCACCGCGCTCGACATCTCCGCCTCGCGCCTCCGGCGCCTGCGGGGCAACCTCGCGCGGCTCGGCCTCGAGGCCGAGACGCACGAGGGCTCGATCGAGAGCTTCACGGACGAAGAGGGCTTCGACGCCGTGCTGCTCGACGCGCCCTGCTCCTCCACCGGCACGATCCGCCGCCACCCGGACGTGCCCTTCACCAAGACGGCGGACGAGGTCGAGAAGCTGGCCGGCGTGCAGGAGCGCCTTCTGCGCGCCGCGGCCGGACTCGTGCGTCCGGGCGGGCTCCTCGTCTTTTCCAACTGCTCGCTCGATCCGCGCGAGGGCGAGGAGACGGCGCGGCGCTTCCTGGCCGAGCGCGGCGAGTTCCAGCTCGTGCCGGTCGTCCCTGCCGAGGTGCCTGATATCGAGGAGGCGGTGACGGCGGAGGGCTTCCTGCGCACGACGCCCGCCATGCTGCGCAAGGACACCGCGGAACTGTCCGGCCTCGACGGGTTCTTCGCCGCCCGCTTCCGTCGCGTCACGTGAAGAACAACAGCCACTTAAGCTTCCGTTAACCCTGATCGACGAAAGTCCTCGTCGGGGCAGACAAGGATTCAAGACTTCGCTTCACGCCCCGGCGACGGCCGGCCCGCCTCGAAGGGGCCAGGGCCGCCGATGGAGGGTTTGGGCGGCATGACCACGGGCTTTGTGGACGAACCCCGCCTTGCGGGGTTGATGCTACGCGAGACGGCGCGCCGCGCGATGGCGGGCCTGCGCGCCCTCGTCCGCATGCCCGCCACCGCCGAACCGCTGATGGCGGGACCGCGCGACTACCGCCGCGCCGACGCCTCGGTCGCCCGCGCCTTCTATGTCGGCCACATCGCCCTCGGCGGCCATGTCGTGGAGCTGCACGGCCGCCCCCTGTTCCAGAACAGCGACGAGCCGGCCAACTGGCTCGCCGAACTCCATTCCTTCGCCTGGCTGCGCCACTTCAGCCAGAGCGGCGACGCGCTCTCCTCCGAACACGCCCGGGCGCTGATCGCCGACTGGCTCGCCCTGCCGCGCCGACGCCGGGCGCGCGTCTCGCGCGACCACGAGACGACGGCGCGCCGCGCCATCTCCTGGATGAGCCACGCGCCGGTCATCCTGTCGGGCGCCGACAGCGCCTTTTCGCGCCGCTTCTCGCAGGCGCTCGCCGCCGAGCTGCGCTGGCTGCGGCGCACCGCGCGGTCCGCGCCCGACGGCCTGCCGCGCCTTCGCGCCGCGATCGCCGTGGCGCTCGGCGCCGTGTGCCAGCCCGAGCGGCGCGCCTCGGTGCGCCAGGCGACCGCGCGCCTCGCCGAGGAGCTCGACCGCCAGATCCATCCCGACGGCGGCCACGTCTCGCGCAATCCCGGCGTCCTGGTCGCGATCCTCGCCGACCTGCTGCCGCTCGTGCAGCTTCTCCAGGCGCGCAACCAGATCGTGCCGCGCGGGGTCTTCTCGGCGCTCGACCGCATGCTGCCGGCGCTGCGCTTCTTCCGCCACGCCGACGGGGCGCTCGCCCTGTTCAACGGGGCGGGAGCGCCCGACAACCACCTCGTCGCCGCCATCCTGCGCCACGACGAGAGCCTCGGCGAGCCGCTCAGCCAGATGCGCCAGACCGGCTACCAGCGCCTCGCCGCCGGGCGCTCCGTGCTGCTCGCCGACACGGGCCTGCCGCCCGAGCCCGGCGTCTCCTCCGAGGCTCATGCCGGGACCCTGTCCTTCGAGTTCTCCTCGGCGGGCCGGCGCCTCATCGTCAACTGCGGAGCGCCCCAGCGCCTCGACGGGGGCTGGCGGCGCCTATCGCGCACCACGGCCGCCCATTCGACGCTGACGCTGAACGACCATTCCTCCTCGCGCTTCTCGCGCTCCGAGGCGCTGGACCGCTTCCTCGGCGGTCCGCTCCTGCCCGGCCCGACGCGCGTGCCGCTCACGCGCGACGACGGCACGCACGGCCAGACCCTGGTCGCCGCCCATGACGGCTACCGCGCCGCCTTCGGCTTCGTCCACGAGCGGCAGATGACGCTCTCGGAAGGGGGCACGGTGCTGGACGGGGTGGACCGGCTCTTTCCCTCGGCCGGGCGCGGCGCCAAGCTCGAGGCGCAGGAGCCCATCGGTCTCGTTCGCTTTCACGTCCATCCCGATGTCCGGGTCGAGCGGATCGGCGAGGCGGTGCGGCTGGCGGCGGGCGAGGAGGTCTGGTGGTTCACCGCCGACACGACCCCGGAGATCGAGGACTCGATCTTCTTCGCCGATGCGGGCGGCATGCGCCGCACGCGCCAGATCACCGTGGCGCTCGACTGCCTGGAGCAGCCCGAGCTCGCCTGGCGCCTGGAGCGCGGCTAAGGGTTCCGCCGCTCGCTTCGCGATCCCGCCGCCTTATCTGGCGGCCGAACGGATCGGAGCGCGACATGACGACGGCACGGCTTCTCGGCGCACTCGCGCTTCTTCTGGCCCTGTCGGGCTGCGGCGGCATGAACCGCGCGGTGGGCGTCCTGCCCAACACGCTCGACAACCTCCGGCGCGACACCGCCCCCTTGCGCGGCGCCGAGCAGCCGGGCGACCGGGCGCTGCGCGACACCAACCGGCCGCTCTGAAGGCGTCCGCCTTTGTTGTCTCGGTGAGGCGACGCGGCTAAGGGGAGGGCGATTTTCCAGCCCGACCCGAGGAAGGCTCCGCCCATGGCCGTCGCCGCCAACACCACGCCCGTTCCCGACCGCGTGCCGCTGCGCCGCGCGCTTCTGTCCGTCTTCGACAAGACCGGCATCGTGGATCTGGCGCGCGCGCTCCACGAGCGTGGCGTGGAGCTCGTCTCGACGGGGGGCACGCACCGCGCCCTCGCCGAGGCCGGCCTGCCGGTGCGCGACGTCGGCGAGCTGACCGGCTTTCCCGAGATCATGGACGGGCGCGTCAAGACGCTCCACCCGCTGGTGCATGGCGGGTTGCTGGGCATCCGCGACGACGCGGCCCATGCGCAGGCGATGTGCGAGCACGGGATCGGCGCGATCGACCTTCTCGTCGTGAACCTCTACCCGTTCAGCGAGACGCGGCGTTCGGGCGCGCCGTTCGCCACGATCCTCGAGAACATCGACATCGGTGGCCCGGCCATGATCCGCGCGGGTGCCAAGAACCATGCCTATGTCAGCGTCCTGACCGATCCGGCGGACTATACCGCGCTCCTCGACGAGCTCGATCGGAACGGGGGCGAAACGACGCTCCACGCCCGCCGCCGCTGGGCGGGCGCCGCGTTCGCCCAGACCGCCGCCTACGACAGCGCCGTCTCCGCCTGGTTCGCGGAAGGCGAGGAGAGCATCCCGAAGCGCCTCGCGGTCACCGGCGTCTCGGCCGGATCGCTGCGCTACGGCGAGAACCCGCACCAGCGCGCGAGCTTCTACCTCGACGGCAGCCATCGCTTCGGCGTCGCGACCGCGCGCCAGGTGCAGGGCAAGGAGCTCTCCTACAACAACATCAACGACACCGACGCCGCCTTCGAGCTCGTCGCCGAGTTCGATCCCGAGCGCACGGCGGCGGTCGCCATCATCAAGCACGCCAACCCCTGCGGCGTGGCGGAAGGCGCCTCGCTGATCGAGGCCTACGGCCGCGCGCTCGCCTGCGACCCCGTCTCGGCCTTCGGCGGCATCGTCGCCCTGAACCGTCGGCTCGACGCCGTGTCGGCCCGGGCGATCACCGAGGTCTTCACCGAGGTCATCATCGCCCCCGACGCCGACGAGGAGGCGGTTCGTATCGTCGCCGCTAAGAAGAACCTGCGCCTGCTTCTCACCGGCGGCCTGCCGGACCCGCGCACCGGCGGCACCGTGATCCGATCGGTCGCGGGCGGCTTCCTCGCGCAGACGCGCGACAACGGCGTGGTCGACGACCTCGACCTTCGCGTCGTCACCAAGCGACAGCCGAGCGCGGCCGAGATGGCGGACCTGCGCTTTGCCTTCCGCGTCGCCAAGCACGTGAAGTCGAACGCCATCGTCTATGCCCGGGATCTCGCCACGGTCGGCATCGGCGCGGGTCAGATGAGCCGCGTGGACTCGGCGCGCATCGCCGCGCGCAAGGCCGAGGACGCCGCCAAGGTGGCGGGCGGCGAGGTGCTGACGCGCGGCTCGGCGGTCGCCTCGGACGCCTTCTTCCCGTTCGCCGACGGTCTTCTTTCGGCGGTCGAGGCGGGCGCCACGGCGGTGATCCAGCCGGGCGGCTCGATGCGCGACAACGAGGTGATCGAGGCGGCGGACGCCAACGGCATCGCCATGGTCTTCACGGGGATGCGCCACTTCCGGCACTAGCGCGGAACCGCTTGCGGCGCGGCGGGCGCGGGCGCAGATTGCGCCCGCAACGATCTCCAGGGAGAAGACCGATGGCCAAGGGCCAGATGCGTTCGAACAAGGAAACCCGCAAGCCCAAGGCCGACAAGAAGGTCAAGGTCGACGCGGGCGCCCAGACCGTGCCCGGCAAGTTCGCCGCGCCCCAAAAGGACGCCGGCAAGAAGTAACGAAGAAGGGGCGGCCGGATCGGTCGCCCCTTTCGCGTTCTGCCCGGCCGAGCGTGCGCTTCGACCTAGCTGAGCAGACGCTTCAGCCTAGCCGAGCGTGCGCTTCAGGAGCGCGCCGAGGCGCGGGACGCCCTCCGTCACCGCGCGCTCGTCGGCCAGCGTGAAGGACAGGCGCAGCGTGTTGGTGCCCGAGCCGTCGGCATGGAAGGCGCCGCCCGGCACGAAGGCGACGCGCGCCTCGGCCACCGAGCGGGCGAGAAGCGCGGCTGCGTCGACGCCGTCCGGCAGCGTCACCCAGACGAACATGCCGCCCTCCGGCCGGCTCCAGGTGACGCCCGCCGGCATGTGCGCCTCCAGCGCCGCGAGCAGCGCGTCGCGCCGGGCGCCGTAGGCCGCCTTCAAGCGCTCGACCTGCGCATCGTAGCTCGCCTGCGCGACGTCGAGGATCGCCATCTGGTTGATCGAGGGGCTGTGGAGGTCGGAAGCCTGCTTGGCGAGAACCAGCTTCTCGATCAGGGGCTTCGCCGCGCAGATCCAGCCAACCCGCAGGCCCGGCGCCAGGATTTTGGAGAAGGAGCCGCAGTAGATCGTGCGCGTCGCCTCGATGCCGCCCGAACGCGCGCAGTCGAGCGCCAGGATCGGCGGCACGTCCCGGCCCTCGTAGCGCAGCGCCCGGTAGGCGGCGTCCTCGATCACCGCGCAGTCGAGCTCCGTGGCAAGGTCGAGCACGCCGTTGCGCGCCGCCTCGTCCAGCGTCTCGCCGGTCGGGTTGGCGAAATCCGGCACGAGATAGCTGAACTTCACGCGACCGCCGTTGCTGGCCGCCGCCGCCCGGTAGGCGTCCGGCGTCGTGTTGCCGCCGACCGGCGTCAGGCGGTCGTAGCGCGGCTCGTAGGCGTTGAAGGCCTGCAGCGCGCCGAGATAGGTCGGCCAGGTGACGAGCGCCGTGTCGCCGGGCGACAGGAAGAGCTTGCCGAGATAGTCGAGCCCCTGCTGCGAGCCCGAGGTGATGAAGATGTTGGTCTCGTCGCAGGGCACGCCGAGCTTGCCCATCTCGCCGGCCAGCCACTGGCGCAGCGGCCGGTAGCCCTCGCTCACCTGGTACTGCAGCGCCTGGTTCGAGGTGGCCGGCGACAGGACGCGCCCGTAGGCCTCGCGGAAGGCCTCGTGCGGGAAGAGCGCGGGGTCCGGGATGCCGCCGGCGAAGCTCACGATGTCGGGCTGGTCGAGAAGCTTCAGGAGCTCCCGGATCTCGGACGCGCGCATGCGCGAGGATCGGGTGGCGAAGAGTTCGGTCATGTCCATGGATGGTTCCTCCGGCGGCAAGCTGTGGAGCATGACCGAAATTATGTCAACAATGCTGACCTATTTCATAAGGTCGACATTCGATCGCGGGCCGGAGGGCGCGACCCCTCCGGCCGGCGCGATCAGGGCGCGACGTCCTGCAGGAGGCCGGCGGCGAGCGTCAGGCGCGCGACGCTGGTCTCGCCCGTGCCGGCCAGCTGGCCGAGCCGCTCGGCCGCGCGGGCGAGCGCGGGCCCGTGTTCTGCCTGGAAGCTGTCGGCGGCGTGCTCCGCGTCGCTCGCGCCCTGGAGCGCCTTGGCGACGAGGCGGCGGCGCTCGCGCAGGATCTGGCTTGCCGCCCGCTCCAGCGCCAGCGTCTCGTAGTAGTCGGTCGGCCGCAGCTGGGCGATCGCACCTTCCAGCCGGCCGATGCGCAGCATCTGCGTGACCGCGAAGAAGGCGCGCACCGTTTCCTCGATCGCCGTTCCGGTTTCACGTGAAACACGCTCGATGTCGGGCAGGAGCGCCAGAAGCGGCAGGAGGGCGAGGTCGCTCGCTAGATCCTCGTCCAGGCCGCGCTCCTGCCACTGCGCCTCGCGTGCCTGGAACTCGGCGCGTGCCCGCTCGCTGACGAGGCTGGGCAGGACGGGTCGCAACTCCTCGGCGCGCGAGCGAAGGCGGGGCACGACCTCGGCGAGCGGCTCGGCCGGCAGGCGCAGGAGGATCGCCGTCGCGGCCTGAAGGAACTCGGAGATCGCGGCATAGAGCTCGTTCTGCCGGTCGCCCGGCAGCGCCGCGTCGAGCGCGTCGACGCGGGCCACGAGGTCGCCGATGCGGAAGCCGTCATAGGCGGCGAGGAAGCGTGCCGCCACGTCCTCGGCCGGACGCCCGGTCGCGTCAATGAGCGTCGTGGCGTAGGAGGGGCCGAGCCGGTTGACGAACTCGTTGGCGACCGCCGTCGCCACGATCTCGCGCCGCAGCCGGTGGGCCGTGATCGCACCGGCATAGCTCTGGCGCATGGCCGGCGGGAAGTAGCCGGACAGGCGTCCTGCCAGATACGGGTCGTCCGGCAGCGCGCTCGCCGCCAGATGGTTGAAGAGGTCGATCTTCGCATAGGCGAGGAGCACGGCGAGCTCGGGGCGCGTCAGGCCCCGGTCCTTGGCGCGAAGGTCCGCGATCTGCGCGTCGCCCGGCAGGAACTCGACCTCGCGGTCGAGCGCGCCTTGCGCTTCCAGAGCCTGCATGAAGCGCTGCTGGAGCGACAGGCGCGAGGCGCCCGCGCGCTCCTCCAGCGACAGGGCGAGCGTCTGGTCGTAGTTGTTGCGCAGCACGAGCCGGGCCACGTCCGGCGTCATCTCGGCGAGCAGCTTGTCGCGCTCCGCCATCGGGAGCGAGCCGGCGCGCAGGGGACCGCTCAGCGCGATCTTGATGTTGACCTCGACGTCCGACGTGTTGACGCCGGCCGAGTTGTCGATCGCGTCCGTGTTGAGGCGCACGCCCGCGCGGGCCGCCTCGATGCGGGCGCGCTGGGTCAGGCCGAGATTGGCGCCCTCGCCGACGACCCTGGCGCGGATCTGGCGGCCGGTGATGCGAAGCGCGTCGTTGGCGCGGTCGCCGACGTCCGCGTTGGTCTCGACGCTCGCCCGCACGTAGGTGCCGATGCCGCCGAACCACAGGAGGTCCACCGGCGCCTGGAGGATCGCGGTGATGATCTCGGCCGGCGTGCCGGTCCGCTTGTCCCAGCCGATGGCGGCGGCCGCCTCCTCGGACAGGGTGACGCGCTTTTCCGAGCGGCTGACGACGGTGCCGCCGCGCGACAGGCGCGAGGCGTCGTAGTCGCGCCAGGAGGAGCGGGGCAGCTTGAACAAACGCTCGCGCTCGGCGAAGGCCACGGCCGGGTCAGGATCGGGATCCAGGAAGATGTCGCGGTGGTCGAAGGCGGCGACGAGCCGCGTCTGGCGCGACAGGAGCATGCCGTTGCCGAAGACGTCGCCCGACATGTCGCCGCAGCCCACACACGTGAAGGGCTCCGACTGGATGTCGAGCGCCCGCCCGTCGCGGCCCATCTCGCGGAAGTGGCGCTTCACCGCCTCCCAGGCGCCGCGCGCGGTGATGCCCATGGCCTTGTGGTCGTAGCCCGCCGATCCGCCGGAGGCGAAGGCGTCGCCCAGCCAGAAGCCGCGCGCCAGCGCCACCGCGTTGGCGGTGTCGGAGAAGGTCGCCGTGCCCTTGTCGGCGGCCACCACGAAATAGGGGTCCTCGCCGTCGAAGCGCACGAGGCCGTCCGGCGTCACGGTGCGGCCTTCGGCGTCCACGTTGTCGGTAAGCGACAGGAGCGAGGCGATGAAGACGACATAGGCCGAGCGGCCCGCCTCGAACCAGCTCTCGCGACCGGCGGCCGGATCGGGCAGGCGCTTGGGGAAGAAGCCGCCCTTGGAGCCGACCGGCACGATCACGGCGTTCTTGACCTGCTGCGCCTTAACGAGGCCGAGCACTTCCGTGCGGTAGTCCTGCGAGCGGTCCGACCAGCGCAGGCCCCCGCGCGCCACCGGGCCGAAGCGCAGGTGGACGCCCTCGACGCGCGCGTCGAACACGAAGATCTCGCGATACGGGACGGGCGCGGGCAGGCCCTCGATCCGATGGGGGTCGAACTTGAAGGCGAGCGCGGGCTCGACCGCTCGCGGCGTCGAGCCCGAAGCGGCCGAGACCGCGGGCACGGTGAAGTAGTTGGTGCGCAGCGTCGCCAGGATCTCCGCCAGGAAGCGGCGCAGGACGCGGTCCTCCTCCAGGCTCGCCACCTTGTCGAGCGCCTCGAGGATGCGCCGCGCGGGCGCGGTGACGCCTCGCTCGGCCGCCTGCTGCAGCGCCGGGTCTTCGGTCGTCTCGGCCCGGCGCTCGCGCGCGGGGTCGAAGCTTTCGCGAAACAGCGCGAAGAGGTCGGCGGCGATGCGCGGATGGCGCTCCAGCACCTCGGCCGCGAAATCGGTCGCCGCGCCCACGCTCTGGCGCATGTGGCGGGCATAGGCGCGCAGGACGTTCGCCTCGCGCCAGTCGAGCCCGGCGCCCAGCACCAGCGCGTTGAAGCGGTCGTTCTCGATCCGCCCGTCGGTGACCGCCGAGAAGAGCTGCTCCAGCGCCACGCCCTCGTCGCTCAGGTGCCCGCCGTCGGCACGCCGGAGCGTCATGTCGTGGAGGAACACGGCCGTCCCGTCCGGCCGCGCCAGGCGGAAGGTGCGCTCGGCCACCGCAGAGAGGCCCATGTTCTCGAGGATCGGTACGCGCCGCGACAGCGGCAGCGCTTCCCCGAGGTTCAGGACCTTGAGGCGCAGCGTGCCCGCCTCGTCGCCCTCGCGCCGGTAGAAGTCGACATGGATCGGCCGCGTCTCGTCCAGCGCCAGCGCGCGCCAGCCGTCGGCGACCGCCTCTTCCGGCTCGACGGCCTCCTGGTAGCTCGTGGGAAAGCCGGCGCCCATGGCGAGCATTTCGCTGTGCGAGCCGGTGCCCCCGATCGCCGCCTCGAAGGCCTGGCCCCAGTCGCGCGCGATGCGGGCGACCTCCGCCTCGATGGCGGCGACGTCCGGCTGCGGGGTCGCGCCGCCCCGCCGCCCGATGATGAAGTGGATGGTGGCGAGCGAGCCTTCCGGGAAGGCGGGATAATAGGCCGAGACGTGGCCGTCGTAGCGCTCGGCGAGCAGGCGCCCGATCTCGTCGCGCATGCGCGCGTCGTAGCTCTCGCGCGGCACGAAGACGAGCACGGAGACGAAGCGGTCGAACCGGTCGACGCGCGGCAGGACGCGCACGCGCGGTCGCTCGCCGAGCTCCACCACCACGCCGACGTAGCGCTCCAGGAGATCGAGATCGATCTGGAACATCTCGTCGCGCGAGTAGGTCTCCAGCGCGACCGTCAGCGCCTTGTCGGCATGGGATCGCGGCGGGAAGCCGAAGCGCTCCCGCACGCTCTCCGCCTTGCGCCGAAGATAGGGAATGGAGGCGAGCGGGCGCGTATAGGCCGAGGAGGTGAAGAGGCCGACGATACGCGTCTCGCCCACGAGGCGCCCCGCCTCGTCGCGGTGCTTGACGCCCACATAGTCCATGTAGACGCGGCGGTGGACGCGCGAGCGGCTGTTGGCCTTGGCGACGATGAGGGGCGCGGGCTCCAGGAGGAAGCGCCGGATGGCGTCGGGCGTCTCGCCGTCGTCGTCGCGGCGCAGGACGCGCACGCCGGGATCGCGCAGGATGCCGAGTTCCGAGCCCTCGACGCGGCGCAGCGCCTCGCCGTCCTCGTGGTAGGTGAAGCGCCGCAGACCGAGGAAGATGAAGTTGTCCTCGGCCAGCCAGCGCAGGAGCTCGGCCCCTTCCGCCTTTTCGGCGCGAAGGTCGCCGTCGCCCTCCCGCGCGCCTTCCGTCAGCAGCGCGTCGGCCAGCCGGTTCGCCTCGGCGCGCATGGCCGAGAAGTCGCGGTTGGCGAGCGTCACCTCGCGCAGGATGCCCCGGATCGCCTGCTCGAGCCGCGCGTCGGCGTCGGGATCGGGCAGGGCGGTGATCACGGCCTGGATCACCGACAGGCGCGCGTCCGCATCGCCGCCCGCCCCCTTCGGGCCGGCGGCCTCGAAGCGGCGGATGCGTCCCTCGCCGTCGCGCTCCACGTGCAGGATCGGATGGCTGATCGCATGGATGGCGGGCGCGCGGTCCGCGATCTCGGCGATCGTGGAATCGAACAGGAAGCTCATGTCGTCGTGGACGATCGTGATCAGCGCGAGCGTGCCGAGCCCCTCGTCCTCGACGCGGCGCACGTCCACGGGCGAGGCGCCGGGCCTCTGCTCGGCGAGAAGGCCGGCCGCCGTCTCGCAGGCCCGCGCCAGCGTCTCGGCCGACAGCGCCCGGAGATCCTCGGCGGGCGGGCGGGCGAGAAGCAGGGGCGCCAGGGCCGAGGCCTCGGGCAAGGGCCCCAGATGCTCGCGGACCTGCCTCAGGATGGCTGCCTTGAACCCGTCTTCGATCATCGTTCCCGTCTCCCTCGGCCGTTGACGGCCCTTGGCGGCGCCCGCTCCCAAGTGGCGCCGCCCCGTGTCATGTCCACGGGACGAGGGGAGCCGCAACCCCTTTTTGCATCCGACGCCAGGGCTGTGCGCCGTTGCCTTCGGCACGCTTTTGGCGCAGGGTTCGCGCCGATGACGACGCCCCATCGCACCCCTTCCGGTCCCCTTCCGGCGGACGCCGACCGCCGGCGCGAGGCGGACGCGATCCTGCGCCGCGTCGGGCAGGAGACCGATCCGCAGACCGGCGTGATGGCAAGGGCGATGACGGCGGGCGCCTGGCGCCACCTCACCGGCGGGGATGCCGATCCGGCCGACCGCGCCGAGGTCTGGGGCCGGCGCGTCGGTCGCCTCGGCGGCCTCGTCGCCTTCGTGGTCTTGGCCGCCCTTCTCGTCCTGCAACTGGCCTGATCCATGCTGTCCGCCGTTCCTCCGCCCGAGCCCCCGCGCGCGGGCGACAAGCCCGCCGTGATCTCCATCTCCTCGCATGTCGCGCGCGGCACGGTGGGGAACCGCGCCGTGGTGTTCGCGCTGGAATCGCTCGGCCACCCGGTCTGGAGCGTGCCCACCGTCACCCTGCCTTGGCATCCCGGGCACGGACCCTCGACGCGTCTCGTGCCCGATGAAGCCGGCTTCGCAAGCTTCGTGTCGGACCTGTGCGAGGCGCCCTGGCTCGGCGAGGTCGGGGCGGTAATCACCGGCTATTTCGGCGCTCCCTCGCAGGTGCCCCACGCCGCACGGCTCGTGGACGCCGTGAAGCGACGCAACCCGGCCGCCCTGTTTCTTTGCGATCCGGTCGTGGGCGACGGCGCGGCGGGCGGCGAGGGCGCCGCGCGCCTCTACCAGCCCGAGGCGACGCTCCACGCGATCCGCGACGAGCTGATCGGGCGTGCCGACATCGCGACGCCCAACCGCTTCGAGCTGGAGCTCCTGACCGGGCTGGAATTTTCCGACAACCGCCACCTCGTCGAGGTGGCGAGCGCCCTCGGCCCCGCGCGCGTCGTCGTCACCTCCGCCTTTCCGCTTCTTCGCGGAGGCATCGGCAACCTCCTCGTCGACGGCGAGACGGCGCTTCTGGCCGAGCACCGCCGCATCGAGCGCGTGCCGCACGGGCTGGGCGACCTGACGGGCGCCGTGTTCCTCGCGCGTCTCCTGGCCGGAGCGCCGGCGGAGAAGGCACTGCAGTCGACCACGGCCGCCGTGTTCGAGATCCTGGCGCGCACCACCAAGCGGGGCGCCGACGAGTTGACGCTGGAAACCGACGCCGACGTCCTGCGCTCGCCGCTCGCCATGGTGCAGATGCGGCGGCTCGCGCCCGCCGGCGGCGGGTTCCGCGCCTGAGCCAGCGGGCGCTTGCGGGCGTCGACGGCTGCCGGGGCGGCTGGATCGCCGCGATTCAAGAGGCCGACGGCCGCTGCGAACTTCGGCTCTTTGCCGGCTTCACGGCGCTTCTAGAAGCGCTCGACCCCGATGCCCTCGTTCTCGTCGACATGCCGATCGGCCTGCCGGAGCGCATCCGGGGACCGGGCCGGGCCGCCGAGCAGGCCGCGCGGCCGCATCTGGGCGCGCGGCGCGGCTCGATCTTCTCGATTCCAGCCCGCGCTGCCGTCGAGGCGGGGCGGGGGCCGTTCCGGGACGGCGCGGCGCGGCGCGGGGCCTATGCCGAAAGCTGCCGCCTCGCGCGCGAGCTGTCGGAGCCGCCGAGCGCGGTGTCGATCCAGGGCTTCGGCCTGTTTCCGAAGATCCTCGAGATCGACGATCGCCTGAGGGCCGAGCCCGAGCTGGCGGCGCGCGTTCTCGAAAGCCATCCCGAACTCGTCTTCGCCGGCCTGACCGGCGCACCCTGCCGCTACGCCAAGACGGGGGCGGCGGGCGCGGCGGAGCGGCGGGCGATTCTTCTTGCGCACGGCCTGCCCGCCGCGCTCCTCGATGCGGCCCGGCCAAGCGGCGCGGCCGAGGACGACCGGCTCGACGCCTGCGCCCTTCTTCTCGCCGCCCGCCGCCGGCGGGATGGCTTGACCCGCCGGTTTCCCGAGCCGCCGGAGCACGACGCGCACGGTTTGCCGATCACGATCCACGCCTGAATTGTGTGCAACTGCAAAACTCCGCTAGAAGCTGACCAAATCACGTCGGAGGTCTCGCCATGTCGCTTCTTCCCGAACAGCTCCTCACCGGCTACCGCCGCTTCATCGAGGGGCGCTACCTGCAGGAAACCCAGACCTATCGGCAACTGGCCCGCGACGGCCAGACGCCGGAGACCATGGTGATCGCCTGCTGCGACTCGAGGGCGGCGCCCGAGACCATCTTCGGCGCGGGCGCGGGCGAGCTCTTCGTGGTGCGCAACGTCGCCAACCTCGTGCCGCCCTACAATCCCGACGGCGACTTCCACGGCACCTCGGCGGCGCTGGAGTTCGGCGTGCAGGCGCTGAAGGTCCGGCACGTCGTGGTGATGGGCCACGGGCGCTGCGGCGGCATCAAGGCGGCGCTCTCGCCCGATGCCGAGCCGCTCTCGCCGGGCGACTTCATCGGCAAGTGGATGTCGATGGTGGAGCCGGTGGCCAAGGGCGTGGCCGCCAACGAGCTGATGACGCCGGGCGAGCGCCAGACCGCGCTGGAGCGCATCTCGATCCGCCACTCCATCGCGAACCTGCGCTCCTTTCCCTATGTCGCCGAGCGCGAGCGGGCGGGCGAGCTCACGCTGCACGGCGCCTGGTTCGACATCTCGACCGGCGAGCTGTGGGCGATGGACGGCGAAACCGGCGACTTCCAGCGCCCGCTGGTGGACTTCGACGAGCCGAGCCTCGCCTGATCCGCGTGGCGCGGCGAGCACAATCGGGGCCTGCGTCGGGGAAAAGCGCGGGCCGCGCCTTGCCCAAACGCCATCGCTTGCATTTTAACCATTCCACGACAGCGCCTGCGGCACGAAAAGGACCCGCCCGATGACGAACTGGACCCGAAGCGGTGCGGCTCTCCTGACACTGGGGCTCCTGGCCGGCTGCACCTCCGCCGGGCCGAACCTGTCGGGCGGCGGGGGCGGCATCGCGCCGCTGACGCCCGCGCCGACCGGGCAGGTCTACTCCAACCGCCTGCCGCCCCCGCCCCCGCCGCCGGCCGCGCCCGTCACCCAGACGCCCGCCCCCACGACCGACACGGCGGCCGCCACGCCCGCTCCCGGCGCCGCCAGCGCTCCGGTCCAGACCGCCTCGGCCTCGCCGGTGACGCGCGAGAGCCTGGTGGGCGCCTGGCGCGTCTCGTCGGGCGGCGGCAACTGCCAGATCTTCATGGCGCTGACCCAGTGGACGGGCGGCTACCGCGCCGCCTCGCGCGGCTGCCCCGGCCAGGTCGCCGACGTGTCGGCCTGGGACGTGTCGGGCAGCCAGGTCGTCCTGAAGGACTCGGGCGGCTCCACGGTCGCCACGCTCTCCAACGCGGGCGGCACGCGCTACGAGGGCACGACGGCGGGCGGCCAGCAGGTCAGCCTCTACCGCTAGGCTCCGAGGCGCAGCATCAGCAACGGATCCGTCTCGCCTTGACGCCGCCCCTCGAAGGCTACGGCACGGTCGGTGCCGAGCGCGGGCCCGTGCGCGCCGAGATCGACCGGCGCGTGGCGGCCGGGCTCCTGCAGCCCGACCCGCTCCAGCGCCGGCTCGCCGACCGGCTCGACGCGCTCGGCCGCCGGTTGCGCGAAAGCCGCCTGCCGGCCAAGTCCAGCGCGCTCGGGTGGCTGTTCGGGCGCGCCAAGCCGGCCGAGGCCCCGCGCGGCCTCTACGTCCATGGCGGCGTCGGGCGCGGCAAGTCCATGCTGATGGACCTCTTCTTCGAGCTCGCGCCCGAGCCCCTCAAGCGGCGCACGCACTTTCACGCCTTCATGGGCGAGATCCAGGGGCGCATCAATGAGCAGCGTCGTCTCATGCGCGACGGGAAGGGCGAGGGCGACGACCCGATCGCGCCGGTGGCGGCGGCTGTCGCCGCCGAGACGCGCCTCCTGTGCTTCGACGAGTTCACGGTCACCGACATCGCGGACGCGATGATCCTGTCGCGCCTGTTCGAGGCCCTGTTCCGGCACGGGATCGTGCTGGTCGCCACCTCCAACGTCGCGCCGCGCGACCTCTACCGCGACGGCCTCAACCGCCCGCTCTTCCTGCCCTTCGTGGACCTTCTGGAAGCGCGCTGCGACGTCTTCTTCCTGGACGCCCCGACCGACTACCGCCTCGAGGGCGAGGAGGAGGACGCGGTGGTGATCGCCCCGCTCGGCCCGGAAGCGGAGCGGCGCATGGATGCGGCCTGGGCGCGAACGCTGGGGGGACGGAGCGAGGCGTCCGAGCGCATCGAGCATCGCGGCCGGGCGCTGGAGGTTCCGCGCGCCGGCAACGGCGCGGCGCGCTTTCCCGCCTCGGCGCTTCTCGACGCGCCGCTGGGCGCCGCCGACTTCCTCGCGATCGCCGAGCGCTACGGCACGGTGCTGATCGACGGCGTGCGGGTGATGGGCGAGGGCGAGCGCAACGCGGCCAAGCGCTTCATCCTTCTCGTCGACACGCTCTACGAGCAGCGCCGCCGGCTGGTGATGACGGCCGAGCGCCCGGCCGAGGCGCTCTACGAGGGGCAGCGCGGCACCGAACGCTTCGAGTTCGCGCGCGCCCTGTCGCGTCTCACCGAGATGGGATCGCAGGACTACCTTGCCGAGACGAGGGCGCGAGAGGCGGCGGCGGTCTAGCGTCGCGCGGCCGCGATCAGGCCGGAACGAGGTGTCCGGCCGCCAGGGTCGCCGGTATCTGGCCGTCCAGCGGATAGAGGATGCTGCGGTTGCGGCCCGCCGCCTTGGCCCGGTAGAGGGCGGTATCGGCCTTCTGGAAGAGTTCGGCGAGCGACGTGCGCCCGTCGCCGCAGGCCGCGATGCCGATCGAGACCGTGGCGCGGATGGGGTCGCCGGCCGCGCGCGGCGTTTCCAGCCGCTCGATCGCCGCGCGGATCGCCTCGGCGCGCCGGAGGGCGGCGTCGGTTCCCGAACGCGGCAGGAGAACCGCGAACTCCTCGCCGCCATGGCGCGAGCAGCGCTCGAAGCGTCCCGCATCGGCCTGGAGCCGGTCCGCGACCGTCTGGAGCACGTCGTCGCCCACGTCGTGGCCGAAGCGGTCGTTCACCGACTTGAAATGGTCGATGTCGATCAGGAGCAGCGAAAGCGGCGCGTCCTGGTCGAGCCCGCGCGCCTCCACGAAGGCCGCCTCGAAGCCGCGGCGGTTGAGAAGGTTGGTGAGCGGGTCGTGCAGCGCCTCGCGAACCAGAAGCCGCTCCTGCGCGATCTGCTTCATCTCGCGCTCCACGAGCTTGCCGAAGGCGACCGCGCCCGCGAGCGAGGCGAAGAGGAGCGTGGAAAGCGTCGGCACCAGCGTCTGGGCGTTCCACGTGGCGGGAACGAACAGAAGCGGCAGGGGATGAAGCGCGATCAGGCCGCCGAGCACGAGAAGGTGCCGCAGGCGGGTCGCGCGCTCGTGCCGGGTGCGCCAGCGCCAGGCGAGGCCGAGGATCGCCACGAACACGATCGAGGCGCAGCCCGCGACGTAGATCCCGCCGAGATGGATGCGGTAGAGGCAGGTGGCGAGTGCCGTCGCGAGCGCCGCCGGCCAGCCGCCGAAGGCGCCGGCAAGGCCCGTGATGACGGCGCGCAGGTCCACCACCACGCCGTTGTCGAAGCGCGCCGGCTCGGACATGGCGATCAGGCCGCAGATCGCGAACAGCGTGCTCGTCAGCGCGGCCTGCAGGAGCGGCGGGCTGCGGTGGCGCTGCAGCGTGCCGAACAGGATGGCGATCACGGCAAGCTGGCCGACGCCGTTGCTCAGCATGATCGCGAAGGCCAGGACCTCGGCCATGGGCATTCCATTCTCGGGTCGTCTTCGTCCGTGCGCGAACTATGGCGCTGCGGTGTTAACGTTGCCTTGGCATCGACCTGCAAAGGCGAGGGGATGCGAGAAAAGTTTCGCCCGGTCGCGGATGGCGCCACGACCTTGTTTTCGCACCGCAATGCGATTGACGCTTACGTAAGCCCCACGGGTTCTAACCGTTTGATGTTGCTGGACCGATCGCCGCTCGGTTGAATTCGACAGCGGGGAAGGCTATGCCCTGCGCCACGAGCGGCCCAGGCGGACCATCGGCCGATCGCTCGGGCGGCGGGACCGTGACGGTCGCGCCCGTCGGTCCATCTAACCGCCTCCCCGCCGTCCGGAGCCTCGCCGCGCTCGAAACCGACATCCCCCGAGCCGACCGACCCCGGACCTCGCCGCTCCGCCGTTTTTCCTCAACCGAGACGATCCGATGAACATCCACGAATATCAGGCCAAGCAGGTCCTCAAGGGCTTCGGCGCGCCGGTCGCCGAGGGCGTCGCGATCACGAGCGCAGACCAGGCCGAGGCCGCCGCGCGCCAGCTTCCCGGTCCCCTCTACGTGGTGAAGTCGCAGATCCACGCCGGCGGACGCGGCAAGGGCAAGTTCAAGGAACTCGGCGAGGGCGCCGAGGGCGGCGTGCGCCTCGCCCGCTCGGTCGAGGAGGTCGTCTCCAACGCCCGCGAGATGCTGGGCCACACGCTCGTCACCGCGCAGACCGGCGAGGCGGGCAAGCAGGTGAACCGCCTCTACATCGAGGACGGCGCCGACATCGCCCGCGAGCTCTACTGCTCGCTCCTCGTCGACCGCTCTGTCGGGCGCGTGGCCTTCGTCGTCTCTACCGAAGGCGGCATGGACATCGAGGCGGTGGCCCACGACACGCCCGAGAAGATCATCACGGTCGCGATCGACCCTGCCGCCGGCGTCACGCAGGCCGACGTCGCCAAGATCGTGGAAGCCTACAAGCTGGACGGCGCCGCCGCCGAGGACGCCAAGTCGCTCTTCCCCGCGCTCTACAAGGCCTTCACCGAGAAGGACATGGCGCTCCTCGAGGTGAACCCGCTGATCGTCATGACCGACGGCCACCTGCGTGTTCTCGACGCCAAGGTCTCGTTCGACGGCAACGCCCTGTTCCGCCACGACGACATGAAGGCGCTGCGCGACGAGACGGAAGAGGACGCCAAGGAGATCGAGGCCTCGAAGTGGGACCTCGCCTATGTCGCCCTCGACGGCAACATCGGCTGCATGGTGAACGGCGCGGGCCTTGCCATGGCGACGATGGACATCATCAAGCTCTACGGCAAGGAGCCGGCGAACTTCTGCGACGTCGGCGGCGGCGCATCGAAGGAAAAGGTCGCGGCGGCCTTCAAGATCATCACGGCCGACCCGAAGGTCCAGGGCATCCTGGTCAACATCTTCGGCGGCATCATGAAGTGCGACGTGATCGCGGAAGGCGTGGTCGCCGCCGTGAAGGAAGTCGGCCTGAAGGTGCCGCTGGTGGTGCGCCTCGAAGGCACGAACGTCGAGCTCGGCAAGAAGATCCTCAACGAGAGCGGGCTGGCCATTACGGCGGCCGACGACCTCGACGACGCCGCCCAGAAGATCGTGGCCGCGATCGGCTGATCCCCGGCGATCAGCTGATCCCTCCGCGCGCCGCCCTTCACCTCCTCTTCCAGGTTTCACTCATCCCATGTCCATCCTCGTCGACAAGAACACCAAGGTTATCGTCCAGGGCCTGACCGGCAAGACCGGCTCGTTCCACACGAACCAGGCCAACGCGTACCACCCCGGCACGATGGTGGCCGGCATCCATCCCAAGAAGGGCGGCGAGAGCTGGCAGGGCGAGGGTGGCGAGACGCTGCCGATCTTCGCGACCGTCGCCGAGGCCAAGGAGCGGACCGGCGCCAACGCCTCCGTGATCTACGTGCCCCCGGCGGGTGCGGCGGATGCCATCATCGAGGCGATCGACGCCGAGATCCCCTTCATCACCTGCATCACGGAAGGCATCCCGGTGCTCGACATGGTGCGCGTGAAGGGGCGCCTCGAAAAGTCGAAGTCGCGTCTGCTCGGCCCCAACTGCCCCGGCATCATGACGCCGGACGAGTGCAAGATCGGCATCATGCCGGGCTCGATCTTCCGCAAGGGCAATGTCGGCATCGTGTCGCGCTCGGGCACCCTGACCTATGAGGCCGTGTTCCAGACCACCAACGAGGGCCTTGGCCAGACGACGGCGGTCGGCATCGGCGGCGATCCGGTGAAGGGCACCGAGTTCATCGACGTCCTGGAGATGTTCCTGGCCGACGACGCCACCCAGTCGATCATCATGATCGGCGAGATCGGCGGCGCGGCGGAGGAGGATGCCGCGCAGTTCCTGATCGACGAGGCGAAGCGCGGTCGCAAGAAGCCCATGGCCGGCTTCATCGCGGGCCGCACGGCGCCCAAGGGCCGCACCATGGGCCACGCGGGCGCCGTGGTCTCGGGCGGCAAGGGCGACGCCGAGTCCAAGATCGCGGCCATGGAGGCGGCGGGCATCCGCGTGTCGCCGTCCCCGGCGCGCCTCGGCAAGACGCTGGTCGAGGTCCTCAAGGGCTGACGATACCGGGGCGGCGCTCGCAAACGGGCGCCGCCGTCGCTATCTCGCCACGAAACCATGCCCTTGCCCTGCAGCGCCGCCCGCCCGCGTCGCAGGCTTCCCGCAAGGGGAGGGTGATCAAGGGGCGGGCGAAGGCGTCTCCTCGCGGGGCGCAGGTGTTGGAGTGAACGACGGACGGCTCCTCGGGGTCCTTCGTCATCTCGAAGATTCTTCAGGGAGACGGCGCCCCCACGAAGGCGTCGCGACGGAACCCATGGCACGCAATCCGGCGAACGAGACCTTCGCTCAGACCTCCTTCCTCTACGGCGGCAACGCCGACTACATCGACGAGCTGGCCGCCGCCTACGAGCGCGACCCCGGTTCCGTCAACGAGGAGTGGCGCGGCTTCTTCCAGTCGCTGGGCGAGGACAGGACGACGGTCGAGCGGAACGCCGACGGCCCGTCCTGGTCGCGCCGCAACTGGCCGATCCAGGCGAACGGCGAGCTGGTCTCGGCGCTGGACGGCAACTGGGGCGAGGCCGAGATCCGGGTCGAGAAGAAAATCCGCGACAAGGCCGCCGCCGCCCCCGCGAACGGCAAGGCGCCGCCGAGCGAGGCCGACATCCTTCAGGCGACGCGCGACTCGGTGCGCGCGCTCATGCTGATCCGCGCCTATCGCGTGCGCGGCCATCTTCACGCCAAGCTCGACCCCCTGGGCATCGCCAAGCCCGAGGAGGACTACAACGAGCTCTCCCCCGAGAACTACGGCTTCACGCCCGCCGACTACGATCGTCCGATCTTCCTCGACAAGGTGCTCGGCCGCGAGTTCGGCACGATCCGCCAGATCGTCGAGATCCTCGAGCGCACCTATTGCGGCACGCTCGGCGTCGAGTTCATGCACATCTCGAACCCCGTCGAGAAGCAGTGGATCCAGGAGCGCATCGAGGGCGAGGGCAAGGGCGCCGACTTCACCGAGCAGGGCAAGCGCGCCATCCTCAACAAGCTGATCGAGGCCGAGGGCTTCGAGAAGTTCATCGACGTCAAGTACAAGGGCACCAAGCGCTTCGGCCTCGACGGCGGCGAGTCGCTCATCCCGGCGCTCGAGCAGATCATCAAGCGCGGCGGCCAGCTCGGCCTGCAGGAGATCGTTCTCGGCATGGCCCATCGCGGCCGCCTGAACGTCCTGTCCCAGGTCATGGGCAAGCCGCACCGCGCCATCTTCCACGAGTTCAAGGGCGGCTCCTACAAGCCCGAGGACGTCGACGGCTCGGGCGACGTGAAGTACCACCTCGGCGCCTCGGCGGACCGCGAGTTCGACGGCAACAACGTCCACCTGTCGCTGACCGCCAACCCCTCGCATCTCGAGATCGTCAACCCGGTCGTGATGGGCAAGGCGCGCGCCAAGCAGGACCAGATCGGCGGCGGGCGCACGCGCACCGAGCCGGTCGCGATCGAGGACCGCAATCGCGTCCTGCCGCTGCTGATCCACGGCGACGCGGCGTTCGCCGGCCAGGGCGTGGTGGCGGAGTGCTTCGGCCTGTCGGGCCTCAAGGGCCACCGCGTCGGTGGCACGCTGCACTTCATCATCAACAACCAGATCGGCTTCACCACCAACCCGCGCTTCTCGCGCTCCTCGCCCTATCCGTCGGACGTGGCGAAGATGGTGGAGGCGCCGATCTTCCACGTGAACGGCGACGACCCCGAGGCCGTCACCTTCGCGGCCAAGATCGCCATCGAGTACCGCCAGACCTTCCACAAGCCGGTCGTGGTGGACATGTTCTGCTACCGCCGCTTCGGCCATAACGAGGGCGACGAGCCGGGCTTCACGCAGCCCCTCATGTACCGCAAGATCCGCGAGCAGAAGACGACGCTCGAGATCTACGCGGCCAAGCTCGTGGAAGGCGGCGTGCTCGCGCAGGGCGACGTCGACGCGCGGCGCGCCGAGTGGCGCGAGACACTCGACGCCGAGTACGAGGCCGGGCAGAGCTACCAGCCCAACAAGGCCGACTGGCTGGACGGCGCGTGGTCGGGCCTGCGCCGGGCCGACGACGAGGACGAGCAGCGCCGCGGGGCGACGGGCGTGCCGCTGAAGACGCTGCGCGAGCTCGGTCAGAAGCTGACCGAGGTGCCGCAGGGCTTCGAGGTCCACAAGACCATCGGCCGCTTCCTCGACAACCGCTCCAAGGCGATCGAAAGCGGCGAGAACATCGACTGGGCGACCGGCGAGGCGCTGGCCTTCGGCTCGCTTCTGACGGAAGGCACGCCGATCCGCCTGTCGGGCCAGGATTCCGAGCGCGGCACGTTCAGCCAACGTCATTCGGTGCTCTACGACCAGCAGACCGAGAACCGCTACATCCCGCTCCAGAACCTCGCCAAGGGCCAGGCGACCTACGAGGTCATCAATTCGATGCTCTCGGAGGAAGCCGTCCTCGGCTTCGAGTACGGCTACACGCTGGCCGAGCCCAACGCGCTGACGCTCTGGGAAGCGCAGTTCGGCGACTTCGCCAACGGCGCGCAGGTCGTGGTGGACCAGTTCATCTCGTCGGGCGAGGCCAAGTGGCTGCGCATGTCGGGCCTCGTGATGCTGCTTCCGCACGGCTACGAGGGCCAGGGCCCCGAGCACTCCTCGGCGCGCCTCGAGCGCTACCTCCAGTCCTGCGCGCAGGACAACATGCAGGTCGCCAACGTCACGACGCCGGCGAACTACTTCCATATCCTGCGCCGCCAGATGAAGCGCGACTTCCGCAAGCCTCTGATCCTGATGACGCCCAAGTCCTTGCTGCGCCACAAGCGCGCCGTGTCGGACCTCTCCGAGATGGCGGGCGAGACCTCGTTCCACCGTCTCCTGTGGGACGACGCGGAGATGAAGCCGGCCACCGTCACGGTGAAGCTTCGCAAGGACAAGGAAATTCGCCGCGTCGTGCTGTGCACCGGCAAGGTCTATTACGACCTTCTGGAGGAGCGCGAGAAGCGCGGGATCGACGACATCTACCTCCTGCGCGTCGAGCAGCTCTATCCCTTCCCGGCCAAGGCGCTGATCAACGAGCTCGGCCGCTTCGGCCAGGCCGAGATCGTGTGGTGCCAGGAAGAGCCCAAGAACATGGGCGCCTGGAGCTTCATCGAGCCCTACCTCGAGTGGGTGCTCGACCGCATCGGCGGGGAGAAGCGCCGCGCCCGCTACGCGGGACGCCAGGCGGCCGCCTCGCCGGCCGTGGGCACCATGTCGAAGCACCTCTCCCAGCTCGAGGCCTTCCTGGAGGAGGCGCTGGGCGACGGGCAGAAGTCCTAAACGCCCGCGCCCCTCCATCCCGCACCCGACCATCCCGAACGCGAAAGCCGATCCATGAGCACCGAAGTCAAAGTCCCGACGCTGGGCGAGTCCGTCACCGAGGCCACGATCGGCCAGTGGTTCAAGAAGGCCGGCGACACGGTCCAGGCGGACGAGACCATCGCCGAGCTCGAGACCGACAAGGTGACGGTCGAGGTGCCGGCGCCGGCGTCCGGCGTGCTCTCCGAGATCCTCGTCAAGGAAGGCGAGACGGTCGAGGTCGGCGCGCTGATCGCGATGATCGGCGCGGCGGGCGAGGGCGCCGCGCCCAAGGCCGCCGAGCCGGCCAAGACGACGGATGCCCCGAAGGCGGACGCCAAGGCGCCCGCGACGCCGGGACCGGCCTCGGGCGCGACCGAGGGCTACGGCAACGCCTCGCCCGCCCCGTCGGGCTCCGACACCTCGCTGCCCTCGGCCTCGTCGTCCGGCATGAACGGCGGCCAGATGCCCGCCGCCCCTTCCGCGCAGAAGCTCCTCGCCGAGCGCGGGCTGCAGGCCGCGGACGTCGAGGGCTCGGGCAAGCGCGGACAGGTGCTGAAGGGCGACGTCCTCGACGCCATCGCCAAGGGCGTGTCGTCGCCGGCCTCCGCGTCCGCGCCGGCGCCCGCCCAGGCCCGCGCGCCCTCGACCGGCGACGACGCGTCGGGCGAGGAGCGGGTCAAGATGACCCGCCTGCGCCAGACCATCGCCAAGCGCCTCAAGGACGCGCAGAACACGGCGGCCATGCTCACCACCTTCAACGAGGTGGACATGACGGCGGTGATGGCGCTTCGCAACCGCTACAAGGACGTGTTCGAGAAGAAGCACGGCGTGAAGCTCGGCTTCATGGGCTTCTTCACCAAGGCGGTGACGCATGCCCTCAAGGAGATCCCGGCGGTGAACGCCGAGATCGACGGCACCGACATCATCTACAAGAACTACTGCCACGTCGGCATGGCGGTGGGCACCGACAAGGGCCTCGTGGTCCCGGTAATCCGCAACGCCGACGAGCGCTCAATCGCGGGCGTCGAGAAGGAGCTCGGCCGCATGGCCAAGCTCGCGCGCGACGGCCAGCTCGCCATGTCGGACATGCAGGGCGGCACGTTCACGATCACGAACGGCGGCGTCTACGGCTCGCTGATGTCGACGCCGATCCTGAACGCGCCGCAGTCGGGCATCCTGGGCATGCACAAGATCCAGGAGCGGCCGATGGCGATCGGCGGCAAGGTCGAGATCCGGCCGATGATGTACCTCGCGCTCAGCTACGATCACCGCATCGTGGACGGCAAGGAGGCCGTGACCTTCCTCGTGCGCGTCAAGGAGAGCCTCGAGGATCCCGAGCGCCTGGTGCTCGACCTCTAAGGAAGCCGACAGGGGCGGGTCCGCCCGCCCCTCCTGTTCCCGCGATCGCCGGAAGAAGGATCTCCACCGATGAGCGATCGCGGCGTCCTGATCGTCACCGGCGGCTCGCGCGGCATCGGCGCGGCCACCGCCCGCCTTGCGGGCCAGGCGGGCTACGCGGTTCTCGTGAACTACGCCGAGAACGCGGCCGCCGCCGAGGCCGTGGCGGATGCCATCCGCATCCATGGCGGCAGGGCCGAGACGGCGCGCGGCGACGTCGGATTGGAAGCCGGCATCGCCGCGATCTTCGAGGCCGCCGACCGGATGGGGCGCCTCGCCGTCCTCGTCAACAACGCGGGCGTCGTCGACCAGCCCGCCCGCGTCGCCGACATGAGCTGGGCGCGGCTCGATCGCATGTTCCGCATCAACACGCTGGGATCGATCGCCTGTGCCCGCGAGGCGGTGCGCCGCATGTCCACCGCGCGCGGCGGCCTGGGCGGGGCGATCGTCAACGTGTCGTCGGCCGCCGCCAAGCTCGGCTCGCCCGACCAGTATGTCGACTACGCCAGCGCCAAGGGCGCGATCGACACGTTCACTGTCGGCCTCGCCAAGGAGGTCGCGGCCGAGGGCGTGCGCGTCTGCGCCGTGCGGCCCGGCATCATCGACACCGAGATCCACGCCTCCGGTGGTCTGCCGGACCGGGTGCGCGACATGACGCCGGCGCTCCCGATGCGCCGACCCGGTACCGCCGAGGAGGTGGCGCGCGCCATCCTGTGGCTCGCCTCCGACGAGGCCGGCTATTCCACCGGCGCCATTCTCGACGTGTCCGGCGCGCGGGCGGTGCTGCCGTGAGGGCCGCCGTCCTTCTGGTTCCGACCTTGCTGGGAACAAGCGTCGCGCAGGCGGCCGAGCCCGCGCCCTATCTCGACGACCGCTCGACGCCGGAAGCCGTGCTGCGCTCCTTGTACAATGCCGTCGACCGCCACGAGATCGTCCGGGCCTGGAGCTACTTCCGCGACACGCCCGAGCGCCCCTCCTTCGACAGCTTCCGGCGCGGCTACGAGAAGACCGCCGCCGTGCGCGTCGCGATCGGCGCCCCGGCGGCGGAAGGGGGCATGAGCCAGATCCACTGGCGCGTTCCGGTCGCGATCGAGGCGAGCGACGAGACGGGCGCGCGCACCGTCTTTTCCGGCTGCTACACGCTGCACCAGACGCAGCCCGAGGTGCAGGCCGAGCCGCCCTTCCAGCCGATCGAGATCCTGGGCGGCGAGCTTCGGCCCAGCGACCGACCCTTCGAGACCGCGACGGGTGCCTGCCCCGCCGTGGGTTCGCCGTGATCCCGATGGTTTCCTTCCGGCGCGGCCGAGCCAGATGGTGCGGACCCGTCCCCGCACACGGAGCCTCCTGATGGCCAGCCTGCCCCACGAACTTGTCGTCCTCGTTCTCGCCCTCGTCCTGTTCTTCGTGCAGCTCGGCCTTCAGGGCATGCTGGCGACGCGCGAGCTCGGCTCAGCCTGGAATGCCGGCCCGCGCGACGGCGACCGCAAACCCGCCGGCGTCCATGCCGGCCGCGCCCAGCGCGCCCTCGACAACTTCAAGGAAACCTTCCCGGTCTTCCTGGCGCTGGCCCTTGCGCTGGTCACGACCGACCGCGACGGCGGTCTCGGCAGCGTCGGCGCCTGGATCTGGCTTCTCGCCCGCATCGCCTACGTGCCGCTCTATCTCGCCGGCATTCCCTATATCCGCAGCCTCGTCTGGCTAGGCTCGATCGTGGGCCTCGGCCTGATGGGCCTGCGGCTTCTTCTTCTCGTCTAGACCATCAACCATCAGAAGCGTTCTCCCGATGTCCGAAACCGCCTCCTCCTTCGATCTCGTCGTCATCGGCTCCGGCCCGGGCGGCTACGTCTGCGCCATCAAGGCCGCCCAGCTCGGCTTGCGTGTCGCCGTGGTCGAGAAGCGCTCGACCTTCGGGGGCACCTGCCTCAACATCGGCTGCATCCCCTCCAAGGCGCTGCTCCACGCCTCGGAGATGTATGCCGAGGCGAACCATTCCTTCGCCGAACTCGGCATCAAGGTCGCGCCCGAGCTCGACCTGCCGACCATGCTCGGCCACAAGGACAAGACCGTGAAGGCGAACGTCGACGGCGTCGCCTTCCTGTTCCGCAAGAACAAGATCACGCCGGTCACCGGTACGGGCCGCATCGTGCGGGCCGGCGAGGTCGAGGTGACGGCCGAGGATGGCGCGAAGCAGACGCTCCGGACGAAGTCGATCGTGATCGCGACCGGCTCGGCGGTCGCCGGCATTCCCGGCCTCGACGTGCCCCTCGCCGAGACGACGATCGTCTCCTCCGACAATGCCATCGCCCTTCAGAAGGTGCCGGCGACCATGGTCGTGGTGGGCGGCGGCGTGATCGGGCTGGAGCTCGGCTCGGTCTGGTCGCGGCTCGGAGCCCGCGTCACGGTGGTCGAGTATCTCGACAAGATCCTCGGACCCATGGACGGCGAGGTGTCCTCGCAGTTCCAGAAGATCCTGGTCAAGCAGGGCTTCCACTTCAAGCTCGGCGCCAAGGTGACGGCGATCGCGAAGACCGGCTCGGGCGCCTCGGTCACGTTCGAGCCGGCCAAGGGCGGCGCGCCCGAGACGCTGGAGGCCGAGGTCGTTCTGGTGGCGACGGGCCGCAAGCCCTTCACGGCCGGTCTCGGGCTGGAGGAGGCGGGCGTCGCGCTGGACCGCGCGGGCCGCGTCGAGATCGACGCGCACTACCGCACCAACGTCGAGGGCATCTATGCGATCGGCGACGTGGTGAAGGGTCCGATGCTCGCCCACAAGGCCGAGGACGAGGGCATCGCGCTGGCCGAGCAGCTCGCGGGCCAGGCGGGCCACGTGAACTACGGCGTCATCCCCTCGGTGGTCTACACCTCGCCGGAGGTCGCCTCCGTCGGCCACACCGAGGAGGAGCTGAAGAGCAAGGGCGTCGAGTACCGCGTCGGCAAGTTCCCCTTCACCGCCAACGGTCGCGGCCGTGCCATGTTGCACACCGACGGCTTCGTGAAGTTCCTCGCCGACGCCAAGACCGACCGCGTGCTCGGCGTCCACATCGTCGGCCACAGCGCGGGCGACATGATCGCCGAGGCCTCGGTGCTGATGGAGTTCGGCGGCTCGTCCGAGGATCTGGCGCGCACGTGCCACGCCCACCCGACACTCTCGGAAGCCGTGCGCGAGGCGGCCTTCGCGGCGTTCGCAAAGCCGATCCACGTCTGAGGTCGGCGAACCGGTTTCACGTGAAACAGCCAGCCTGCGGCGGGCATCGCCCCTTGCAGGCTGGCGCAAGCCTCACCATATACGGTGCAGGCCAAGCGATGGAGGCGGTCGAAAGACAAAGCCGCCGCTGGCTGGAAGATGGGTTTTCGGGCGCCTGGCCCGACCACGGATGTACTGGCGACGCCACAGAGGTCGCCCGAAAGCCCGCGCTTCCCGAACGAGAACCGCCACGAGACCTCTCGCGGCGGTTTTTTCGTATCCGGCGTTCGCTCGCGGTGGCGCGAGTGTGCCGGCGGTTCCGCGATCCTTCAGTGCGCCCAGAACTCCGGCGTCAGCGCGACGCGCGCGACCTCGCGCTTCTCGGCGTCGAGAACGCGGGCATGGTCGCCCCAGTCGGGCGTGAAGCCGCCCTCGGCAAGAACCGGGCGCACCGCCTCGACGGCCTGGGCGACGCTGGCCGCGTTCACCGCGTCGTGGAAGGGGCCGGGCCTGAACTCGTCACCGCTGACCGTGCCGGTCTCGATCCTGTATCGCGACATGCTGTTTCTCTCCTCCCGTTGCAGAGAAGGGGAGACTGCGCCCAAGCGCGGCGCTTGTGAAGCGCCCCGAGGCGGTCAGTTGAGCCGGCCGGCCCGGCAGCGCGCGAGCGCCTGGCGGCCGTCCGCCTCCGCGCGCTGGCGCTGGATGGCGTTCACGCCGAAACCGTCGGAATCGTCGGTGTAGTTCTCGTAGGAGTTGCGATAGGTCTGGTCCGCGTAGTTCTCGCACGTCCGCGTCACGGGCTTTCGGTAGAAGGACGGCGCAAGGCCGGCCTCGGGCACGAAGGGACGGTCGGCAGCGGCCGTGCAGCCGGTCAGGAGACCGGCGAGGAGAAGGGGTGTCAGGCGGCGCATGGGGTGGGCTCCGAAACCGGACGGGCGGCGGAAATTCCGCAAGGCGCGTCCCTCGCCGTGGAACGCCGCGCCGCTGCCGGTGTTCCGGAGCCCGATGCGACAGATTGGTGGCCGGCTCGTCCTACTGGAGATCTGTGTTGGCGGAGCGGTCGTGGATCGTCGCCGCGCCCGTCAGGCTTCCCGCCTCTTCCGAGAGGTCGAGAAGCCGGTTGGCCAGATCCTCCATCCGCTCGCTCTCGGCCTCCATCGAAACGCCACGGGCTCGCGCAGCCGTCACCAGGGCACCCAGCGCCGCGACCGCGAAGGCCATCTCGTCGAGAAGGTGGCGGGCCGCCTCACCCTGGCTGACCTTTTTCGACTGCGCACGCGTCATTGCAAAACTCTCGGGTAATCGGGCCGGCATGCTTCATAACGACGAGTTGGTTCGGGAGGATGGTCATAAGCGGTCCTCAACTCTTATGGATAAGGCGACCGCGGGACCGGCCGCATACGAGGCGCGGTTCCGACGCCATCCCGCGCTCCACGAGGCCGTCGACCGCTATACCGGCGCGATTCTTGAGGTGCGCGAAGGGGTCGCCTACGCCTTCAAGCTCCTGTCCAAGGAGGAGCGTTACCGCGCCTTCATGATCTTCGCCCTCATGTCGGCGATGGACGAGGACCGCGAGGGCCTGCCCAACAGCCTTTACTCGGGCTACTGCGAGGCGGCGGCGGGCATCTCGAAGCGTACCGCGCAGACCATGCTGCAACTCCTCGTCCATTACGGCTTCGCGCAGATGCGGATCGACCCGGCCGACCGGCGCAGCCGGCTCTACCGGGCCGAGCCCAAGATCGTGCAGTTCCTGAGCGACTGGATCGAGGCTTCTCTCAAGGCCCTGCGGCTGCTCGACGTCCCGGCCGCGCACGAGGCGACGCCGCGCCAGCTGATGCCCGCGCTCACCGTTTCGGGCAGCGACGCCTACGCCCAGGACGGCTACGTCTTCTTTCCCGACCCGGACTTCCGTCACCTCTTCGCCGAGATCGAGGGCGGGAGCCTCGTGGTGATGGCCGTGATGGCGAAGGCGCGGGAGGGCGGTCCGGGGCCGACGCGGGGCGAGCTCGCCCGGCGCTTCCACATGAGCCGGGCGCAGGTGACGCGCATCGTGGCGGTGGGCCGCGAGAGCGGGCTCTTCGGCTCCGACGAGGCGGGAACTCCCACCGTCACCCCTCGGCTCGAGGAGACCTATCTCGACTGCATCCTGAAGGCCTTGAGCTTTCTCGCCTTCCACTACGAGAACGGCTTGCGGCTGGGCGGCGGTCCGAAGAAACTGCCGGGCGAGGACGACGGCTGAGAGCGGGCCCCTGGCCGTCGCGGGGCTGGCGCCGGCGCGGCGGGCGGCGGCCCTCGGGCGATCCGCCCTTATTTCGCCGCGCTTCGGGCGACTGTCGCGCGGAACGCCCGGCCGCTCGGCCCGTATCGCGAAACGCCACCAGGAAGGAGGCCGGTCCGCCTATGCGCCCCCCGATCCGCCCCGCCGCCGCGCTCGCGGCGCTCGCGCTTCTTCTGTCCGGCTCGCCCGCCTCGGCCCACATCCTGCAGGACGCCGGGGGGTTCGGCAGCGGGCTCGCCCATCCGCTCACCGGCCCCGACCACTTCCTCGCCATGTTCGCGGTGGGCCTTTGGGGCGCGCAGATCGGCGGGCGGTCGGTCTGGACGCTGCCCGCCACCTTTCCGCTCGTGATGGCGGCGGCCGCGCTGGCCGGGATGGCCGGCCTGCCGCTCGGCCATGTCGAAACCGGCATCGCGCTCTCGATCCTGGCGCTCGGCCTCCTGATCGCCCTGCGCCTGCCGCTGCCCGAGGCGCTCGCGCTCCTGGTGGTCGGGACCTTCGCGATCTTCCACGGCTACGCGCACGGGGTCGAGCTGCCGCTCAGCGCCGATCCCGCGCTCTACGCGGTGGGCTTCGTGCTGGCGACCGGGGCGATCCATCTCGTCGGGATCGCGGTCGGGCTCCTGATCGGGCGGCCCTTCGGCGGGCGTCTCGCCCAAGGGCTGGGCGGCGCGATCGCGCTGGCCGGCGTCGGCTTCCTTGTGGTGGCCTGAGGGTGAGCCGCGCGGCGCCCGGGCTGCGCTCGGCCCGCGCGCCGCTGGGCGCGGGCATCGCGCTCGTGCTTCTGGGCACGGGGCTGTGGAGCCTTTCGACGGGGGCCGGCGTCAACTGGGGCCTGCTCGCGGGCCGGCTGGCGGGCGAGATGCTCCTGCCGGTGCTCGGCCTCGGCTTCGCGACGGGACTGCGGGGCGGGTCGGTCGCGCCGGTCGGCCTCGCGCTCGCGGTCGGCGCGGGGCTCGGCACGCTCGCCCGCGCGCCGTTCCTCGCCGCCATGGCGCTCCTGCCCAACGCCTCGACCCATGCCTTCCTGACCGGGCCGCTGGCGGGACTGTGCGTCGGCCTCGCGCTGTTTGCGCAAGGAACGCGCCTCGCCGCGCCGCTTCTGGCGCTCGCCGCGCTGGCGACCGGGGCGATGGGCGCGATCGCGGTGCGGCTTCTCGATCCGAGCTTCCACGATCCCCTCGTGCCGGTTCTCGCCGGCCTCGCGCTTCTGGCGCTGGGCTGCGCGGCCTGCGCGCTGGCGCGCGCCCTGCCGCCCGGTGCGCGGCGCCTGGCCGCCCGCATCCTCGGCGCCTGGGTCCTGGCGGTCGCGCTTCTCTACGGCGGGGCGACGCTCGCCTTTCGCGGGCGGGCGGTCCTGCCGAGCGCGGCGGGGCGCATGGGCCCGGCCGAGTCCACCCCGTTTCCCGAGTTCTGACGTGGCTCTCCAGCGACACACGCGCCTCCTCGCCGCCGCCCTCGCGCTCGCCCTTCCGGCCTGCCCCGCCGAGGCCCATCCCGACATCTCGATGGAGTGCCGCGTCCTGTTCAACATGGACGGGGGCAAGCTCACCGGCTTCGGCGAGGCGTGGACCTTCGACGAAGCCTTCAGCGCGCAGCTCGTCTTCGACTACGACGAGAACCACGACGGCCGCTTCGACGAGCGCGAGGCCAAGGCGATGGAGACCGAGGTTCTCGGCCGTCTGGCGGAGATCCACTACTACACGTACCTGACGGTCGGCGGCACGGAGCGCGAGACGCTCCAGCCCTTCGGCTTCCGGGCGAGCCTCGACAACGGCGCGGTGACCTTCGCCTTCGGCTTCCGCTTCCCCGAGCCGATCGACCCGATCGCGACCAAGGTCGCGGTGGAGCTGAAGGACCCCGACTTCGCGGTCTATGCCGCCTTGACGCAGGACCAGCCGGCGGTGCTGCGCGGCGACACGGAGGGGCGCTGCGCGGCCACCGTGCGCGACGACGCCGAGCATCCCTATTTCGACGGCACGATCATCCCCCAGGAGATCAGCCTGACCTGCCGGCCGGCGCCCTACCGCTAGAGGCTGTTATGAACCGGGAACAGGGGTTGTATCGGGTCAGCCAGGGGATAGCCGCGAGGAGGATCGAGCGGCCCGGACTGGCGGTCCGGGCCGCTCGGGCCGACAGGGCGGATGCCCTTGGCTCACCCGACCCTTCGGGCCGTCCGCCCCGAACCGCCGGAGGGCGCCGCCGGGCTGGGCCGTAGCCCCGCTGCGACCTGCCCCCGGCTCCTACCCGGCGGATCGGGTCGGACGGTACAAACCCTGTTCCCGGTTCATAACAGCCTCTCGCGCTCAAGTTTCCGGCGTCACCTGCCAGCCGGCGCGGCGCAGCGATTCCACGACGCCCTCGCGGCCCGGCAGGTGGAGCGCGCCCACCGCCACGAAGCGGCCCCCCTTCTCAAGGAGCGGCTGCAGGCGCTCGCTCATCAGCCGGTTGCGCGCCGTGATGACGCGCTCCTCGAAGGCCTGCGTGACTTGGAGTGCGCTCGCCTCGTCGGTGCCGTTCGGCGCCATCGCCTCGATCACCGGACCGATCAGCGCGATGCGGCCCTGGAGGTAGAGGTCGGTCATGGTCTCCAGGACGGCGGGCAGTCGGTCCAGCGTTTCCACCGTCGCCACGAGATTGGTGGCCTGCGCCTCCAGCGGCAGCGAGGCCAGCGCTGCCATCTGCTCGGCCGCGGTCTCCAGGCCCTCCACGGGCTTGCCCGCCGCCTTGGCGCGCGCCGCGAGATCGACGTCGAGCACCTTGGCCCCGTCCCGCAGCCGCTCGGCCTCGCACGGGGTGAGCACCAGCGCGGTCGCCAGGAACCAGGGCTGCAGCGTTTCCACCGAGGCCGGCGGCATGGCGCGGGCCGACAGGGCCAGCCGGACACGGTCGAGCTCGCGCGGCGGCAGGAGGTCGGCGAGCTTGCGGCCGGCGGGCAGCGTCGTGAGGTCGGGCCGCAGGAGGAGGGCCTGGCCGGTCGCGGCCGGATCGAGGATGTCGGTGGTCTCGATCACCAGCGCCGACGCGCCGGCGAGCGCCCGGTCGGCGGCGGGCGGGAGCTGGAGAAGGCGCGGGTCGGACAGGTGCATCGTTCCCAGGAGGAACGAGGGGGCGAGGCCGGGCCGCTCGATCCGGTAGAAGCGGCCCTCGCCGTTGGGCTCGGCCGCCGCCTCGCGCTCAAGCGCCGCCAGCCGGCCCTCGGCCCGAAGCATCGGCACCGCGCTCTCGGCCGGACGGCACTCTCCCGGCGGCGCCTCCTGCGCGGGGGCCGCATAGACGCCGAACAGGAGAAGCCCGCACAGGGCGAGCGGCAGCGCCTGCGCGGCCCCCAGCGCGAGGCGGGCGAGACGGCGCGGCCGGAAGGGTATCGGCGTCATGCGGCGGGGCTCCGGTGGGGACGGGCGGCGGGAGCCCGGACGGCGAAGGCGAGGTGGCGAGCCTCGCACGGGCGTGCCCACCAAAGGCTGAACGAGATCCATCGGCTTTTCACGAACCGCGCGCGGCGCGGCGCGCGCGGGGATGGGCGCTGTCGTAGACGCCGACAAGCCGCGCCGCATCCACCGCCGTGTAGCCCTGCGTCGTCGAGAGCGAGGCGTGGCCGAGAAGGTCCTGGATCGCGCGCAGGTCGCCGCCGCGCGCCAGGAGATGCGTCGCGAAGGAATGGCGCAGCGCGTGCGGCGTCGCCGAGTCCGGCAGGCCGAGAAGCCCGCGCAGGCGCTGCATCTCGCCCTGCACGATCTGGGGCCGCAGCGGGCCGCCCCGCGCGCCGCGAAACAAGGGCTCCTCGGGAGAAAGCGCGAAGGGCACGAGGCGGCGATATTCCGCCGCCGCCTCCAGAACCGCCGGCAGCAGCGGCACGAGCCGTTCCTTGCGCCCCTTGCCGAGAATGCGCATCGAGCGCGCCTGCGGGTCGGCCAGCGCATCGCCCGGCAGCGCCAGCGCCTCGCCGATGCGAAGCCCGCAGCCGTAGAGAAGCGTCAGCACCGCCGTGTTGCGCGCTGCGATCCAAGGCTCGGACGCCATGGCGCCCGCTTCTTCCGTCACGAGCCGGGCATCGGGCACGCTCAAGGGGCGGGGCAGGGTCTTGGGAACCTTGGGCGCGCGCATCGCGCCCGGCCCCGCCGCGGAGGCCAAGCCCTCGCGCTCCAGGTGCCGCACGAAGGAGCGCACGCCCGACAGGTTGCGGTTGAGCGAGCGCGCGCCCGCGCCCTCGCGGCGCCGCTCCGCCAGAAAGGCGCGCAGGTCCGCCGGCCTGAGGTCGGCCATGTCGTCGGTCTCGGCCGGGCGGCCGTGGTAGCGCGCGAGGAACTGGAGGAACTGGCGCAGGTCCCGCTCGTAGGCCTCCACGGTCTTGGGCCCGAGCGCCCGCTCGCCGCCCAGCCGCTCCAGCCATGCCGCCTTCAGGGCCAGAAGCCGGGGCGTCGCGAAGACGAGAAGCGGGGCGGGGGCGTCGGACATGGAAGGCGAACCGGCTGGAAGGGCGGACCGGCCCATCCTAAGCCCCGCTTCGCGGCAAAGTTTTAACGGCGCGCACCGCGCTGGACCCGGCGCCCGCGCCTGCCATCTATGGGCGCGCTGCTCTCGGGCGATCGGATCGCGCGACAGGCGTTCCGACGCAACCCCTTGCGCTGCACCGCGTTGCCCGAACCCGGCCGCTCGGCCGAACAGACACGAAGGGATGCCTCATCATGAAACGTCACGCGACCGCCATCTGGAACGGAGCCCTCGGCGACGGCAAGGGAACCGTCACCACCCAGTCCGGCGCGCTCGACGCGCACGGCTACTCCTTCAAGTCGCGCTTCGAGGACGAGTCCGGCCGCTCGGGCACCAACCCGGAGGAACTGCTCGCCGCCGCCCATGCCGGCTGCTTCGCCATGCAGCTCTCCCACTTCCTCGCCGAGAACGGCACCCCCGCCGACGAGCTCAAGGCCCGCGCCGTGGTCTCCGTCGAGCAGGCCGGCGGCGGCTTCGAGGTGAAGTCCAGCGCCATCACCCTGGAAGGCAAGGTGCCCGGCATCGACGACGCCAAGTTCCAGGAACTCGCCACCAAGGCTAAGGAAGGCTGCCCCATCTCGAAGGCGCTCGGCGCCATCCAGGTCTCGCTCGACGCCAAGCTGGTCTGAGCGGGCACTGGGGGTCGAGGCGGGGGCTTCGCCCCTCGACCCCACCAGGGGAAATGATTTCCCCTGGACCCCTCGTCATTTGAAGAGTGTTCCCAGCCGGGACGGGCCAACGACCCGCCTCGGCTGGGAAAAGACCGTTCAAACGAAAAGAAGGGTCCGGGAATTCCTTCCCGGACGGGGCCCCGGGGCGGTAGCCCCGCCATGACCCGAGCCCCGCCTCAGGCCGGCCGGCGCTTGCGGCCGTAGATTTCGAGGCGGTGGGAGACGATGTCGTAGCCGAGTTCGCGGGCGATCTCGGTCTGGAGGGCTTCGATGCGTTCGGAGCTGAACTCGACGACCTCGCCGGACTCGATGTCGATCAGGTGGTCGTGGTGGTCGCCGTCGGCGGTCTCGAAGCGCGAGGGGCCGTCGCCGAAGGCGTGGCGGTGGATGGCGCCCATTTCCTCGAGAAGCCGCATGGTGCGGTAGACGGTGGACAGCGAGATGGCGGGATCGACGGCGCTGGCGCGGCGGAATATCTCGAGCGCGTCGGGGTGGCCGGGCTGGGCGGCGAGGATGCCGAGAATGGTGCGGCGCGGGCGCGTGATGCGCACGCCGCTCTCGCGCAGGAGCGTCTCGTAGTCGGGCTTGTCGTGCGGCGGGGGGGCGGGCCTCGTCATCCGCCCTGTCTATCAAATTTCGGCCCGCCGCCTAGGGGCTGCTCCCCGGCGAAAAAGGGGCAGCCGAGAGGGATGCGACCCCGGTTCAGCCCTGGCGCAGGACCTGCAACGTGTTCTTGACGACCTCGCTCTGGAGGGCGGGCTGCTTGTCGATATTGAAGTGGCCGACGTCGCGGTATCCCGCGAAGTCGCGGTTCTCGAGGCGGCCGCGGAAGCGCGGCCCGGGAACCAGCGGCCGTCCCCAGCCGCCTTCCGAGAAGTAGAAGTTGACGACGCGGTCGATGTTGCCGGGCAAGGGGTCGGGCGCGGTGGCGGCGAAGCTTGCGAGGTAGCGCACGTCGACGCGTTCGTGCTCCAGGACCTCGGCCACCGAGATCACGGCGTTGGCGCCGAGCGAGTGGCCGATCAGGACGACCGGACCGTCCTCGCCCGCCGCATGGCGCTCCAGGATCGTGTCGGCCACCGAATGCCAGCCGAGATGGCTGCCGATGTGGCTGCGGATGCCCGAGGCGCGCAACGCCTCGTCGATCTGGTCGATGCCGGTGGAGAAGACGCCCGCGAACCCGCGAAGGAGGTAGACCGAGGGAGGCTGGGCCGTCCGGGGGGGCGCCTTGGCCGCCGAGGCCGGGCCGGCGGCGAGCGTCGGGCCGGCGAGGCCCGAGAGGGCCAGGCCGAGGCCGAGGGTCAGGAACGAGCGGCGGGTCGGGCCGGCCGGCGCCTCGTTTGCGGAATCGATCATCTCACCAGACCTTGGGGACGACGCGGCCCGTGCGCCGGGCATAGGCATCGTAGGCCCCGTTGAACGCCTCACGCATCATGCGCTCCTCGGGGCCGACCCTCGTCCAGTAGAGGAGGGCGACGCCGACGAGTCCGCTCAGGCCCGCGACGCCGTTCTGCACGAGGCAGGCCTGCGCGAGGGCCCAGAGCCAGAAGGAGGAGTACATGGGATGGCGGACGTAGCGGTAAAGCCCGTCCGTCACGAGCGTGTGCTCGCGGCGGATCTCGAGCGAGACCGACCAGTTCTTCCCGAGCGCCCGGTGGCTGGCGGTGAAGAGGGCAAGGAACGCGACGGCGACCGCCGCGCCGATCCAGGCGAGCCAGGGCTGGAAGGGGTAGTCCGCGAAGCGGAAGAGGCCGGTCGCCGCATGGAGGCCGGGGATCACCGCGAGGCCGACGGTCGCCGCGCCGAGCGCCAGGCGGTCCGGAAGGGTCCGGGCGTCGCGCGAGACGCCGATGCGTCGCGCGCGACGCTGGTAGGGCAGGCGGATCACGACCCAGGCGACGAGGCAGGCGACCCAGATGACGGTGGACAGGGCCGGCGTCATGGGGCGAGCGCCGGCACGGACGGGCTGCCGACCAGCGCGCGCTCGGTCCGCTCCACGAGCGGGACCGGCCCGCAGACGATCTGGAAGAAGTCGTACCAGTAGGGCTTCGTGTTGGCGAAAACGTACTGGTAGTGGACCCGGAACAGGCGGCGGCGGATGCGCCGGTAGGTGTCGGCCTGGAGCATGGATCGGATCTTGATGGTTCGCACGATGGGGAAGGGTTCCGTCCGGTTCGACCCGAGGCCCATCTCGGCGACGGGATCGGTCTTGTAGAAGTTGATGACGTCGGTGAGGCACTGGATCTCGACCCAGGCGAGGCGCCGGTCCTCGATGAGGCGGCGGACGCGCTCGCGAAAGCGCCGTGCGGCAGGATGGTAGCCCGCCTTGAGCGCCGTCGAGCCGAGCGTCAGCACCACGACGTTCTCCGGCCCCTGGGGCGATTTCCCCGCCAGCTCGCTGTAGAGCGCGGCCACCTCCAGCATGATCATGCCGCCGGTGCTGTGGCCGACGAGAAGGACCTCGTCGTAGCGCTCGGCGGCGACCCGGTCGCGGATCACCCCGGAAAAGCGCCGCATCAGTGCCTCCGCCTCGGGCCGTTGCCCGCGCATGTGCTCGCGCGAGAAGCTCCAGAGATCCATGAGATGGGCGATCGACCAGCGTCGGCCGGCCAGATCCAGCGCGAGCGCGAAGACGAGAAGGCCGGGCGCAAGGCCAAATAAACCCAGCCAGCGCGAGGCGACGGCCGCAGCGAGGCCTCCCAGAAGCGCGCAGGCCGCGATCACCGCGAACGGGTAGAGGAAGTAGAGGCCGAAGCGCCAGGCGTGCGCGAAGAAGCGTCCGGCCGTGCCGCTCGCCACGAAGTCGGCGAAGGCCACGAGGTAGCGCCAGAGCCGGAGGGGGAGCGGGCGCGCGAAGTCGGCGAGCACGATGCCGTCGAGCGAGAAGAAGGTGAAGTCGGTGCGCGTTTCCCAGCTTCCGTCCGCCGGGGTGGTGCGGATGGCGAGCGTGCCCGCCTCGCGCAGCGCGTCGCCGTCCACGCGTTCGGTGGTGGAGGCGAGGTTCCAGAGCTTGTCGGAGCGGCTGAGTTCGCGTTGAAATCGCTCGAAAAAGGCATCGGGTGTCTTGGGATCGTACCCTCCGATGAAGAATACGGCCCGCTTCCGAACGGTTTCAGCCATGCCCGACGTTTAGTGGCAGAGCGGTGCGGTGTCGAGCGTCGCGGACGCGGCCACGGTGCCTCGTTGCCTGCCGCATGGCGTGCGGTGGCTTGGCGGCGGCGGGCTGGGGCGGCGTTCGAGCGTCGGGCTGGATCGGGCGGATCGGGTTGGGACGCGCGACGGGCTTCGAGTGTTTCCCTCGGGTATCGGGAGCCACCGCATTGCCGCGCTCGCGAACGGTTTGTTGCAAACCATTCGCATTTGCATTGACCTTCGCCCGGCACCGACCTAGCTTGCGTTCAGCCCCTCCTGCCGGACCGACCCCATGCCGCCGCCTTCCGAAGCCGCCGCCCTCGATCCGCCCGTGCGCCAGCCGGACGGTTTCCATTCCGCGCGAGAGGAGGGCTCGCTCACCGCCTCCTACCGCACCGTGCCGATCCGCGAGGGTGGAACCTTCTGGCGGCGCTTCCTCGCCTTTCTCGGGCCGGGCTATCTGGTGGCGGTGGGGTACATGGACCCGGGCAACTGGGCGACCTCGCTCGCGGGCGGCTCGCAGTTCGGCTACACGCTGCTGTTCGCGGTTCTCCTTTCCTCGCTGATGGCGATCGTTCTCCAGGCGCTCTGCGCGCGGCTCGCCATCGCCACGGGGCGCGACCTCGCGCAGGCCTGCCGCGACACCTACTCGCGCCCGACCTCGTTCGCGCTCTGGCTCCTGGCCGAGCTCGCCATCGTCGCGACGGACCTGGCGGAGGTGATCGGCACCGCGATCGCGCTGAAGCTCCTGTTCGGCCTGCCGCTCGAATGGGGGGTTCTCGTCACCGCGCTCGACGTCTTCGTGATCCTGTGGCTCCAGTCGCGCGGCTTCCGGCGCCTGGAAGCCTTCGTCGCAACCATGATCCTGGTGATCGCGCTGTGCTTCGTCGGCCAGCTTCTCCTGGCGCAGCCCTCGATCGCGGCGATCGCGTCGGGCTTCCTGCCGTCGGTCAGCATCGTGACCGACCAGCAGCAACTCTACCTCGCTCTCGGCATCCTCGGCGCGACGGTGATGCCGCACAACCTCTACCTCCACACCGGCATCGTGCAGACGCGAGCCTATCGCGAGGACCTCGAAGGGCGGCGCGAGGCGATCCGCTTCGCCACGCTGGACTCGACCCTGGCGCTCGGCTTCGCGCTTCTGGTCAACGCCTCGATCCTCATTCTGGCGGCGGCGAGCTTCCATGCGACCGGCCATGGGGCGGTGGGGGATCTCGAGGAGGCACATGCCCTTCTCGCCCCGCTCCTCGGGGCCACGATCGCGCCGGTCCTCTTCGCGGTGGCCCTTCTCGCCTCCGGCCTCTCCTCGACCGTGACCGCGACGCTGGCGGGACAGATCGTCATGGAGGGCTTCCTGCGCCTGAGGATCTCCCCCGTGGTCCGGCGTCTCGTCACGCGGGCCCTCGCCATCCTGCCGGCGGCCGCGATCATCCTTCTCTACGGGGAGACGAGCGCCAACGCGCTCCTCGTCTTCAGCCAGGTCGTCCTGTCGCTGCAACTGCCGTTCGCCGTGGTGCCGCTCGTGCGCATGTCGGCGGACCGGTCCAAGGTGGGGGCGTTCCGTGCCCCGATCTGGCTGCTCGCGCTCGCCGTCCTGATCGCCGTCCTGATCGTCGCCCTGAACGCCAAGCTCGTGCTCGACTTCTCGCTCGGGGCGCTCGGATAAGGGATACGACGCGCACCGGCGGCGAACGGCGCGACAGTTGAATGACGCCGCACGTCCTAGCTAAGCCGTTCATGCGAAAGGGGAATCGAAACAAAGCGAAGTTTTTTGGATTTTCATGCTTGACCCTGGAAGCGGGCGCCGCCTATAAGCCGCCCATCGAGACGGCGCTGCGGCGCCGGAGCGGCGGACCGGAGCGAAACGCACCGGACGCGGTTCGGACGAAGGGCTCCGAAGCACCCGGGATGGATGTCCACGGTGGTTCGAGCGGCCTTGGGAGTTCCTCTCAGCGGATCGTTTTCGGTCTGACAGTTTCGCGGTGGGATGGCAACGTTCCGCGCAGCGCCGATGTGTC
>NZ_BBWK01000042.1 GCF_001463765.1 Aureimonas sp. AU4
GCCGGCTCGTCGAGGCCGTGCTGACGGGCGAGGGGAAGCCGCGCGCTCTTTCCGCCGCCCTTCTGCACGGGGCGGCGTTGCGCCTTGGTTGAGCGGGGACGCCCTCAGGCCGCGCTGCTGGCGCCGTCCTGCGCGCAGATCGCCGCCAGCACGCTGCGCGCCCCGTCATCGATCGCGTGCTCGATGGCGGTTCTGGCGGCGTCGGGCTGTCGGCGCCGCAGGGCGTTCAGAAGGTCGCCGTAGTTCTCGTGCTCGGTCACGGCTCCCTGTTCGCGCTGGTACAGGTAGTTGAAGCCCGGCCCCGCCTTGAGCCACAGGGTCTCGATCACCGCGAGAAGGTTCGGCATGGCCGCCGCCTTGTAGAGCGTGAATCGGAACTCCTTGTTCAAGGTCAGCGCGAGATGGGGGTCGCTGTTCGACTTGGCGGCGAGGTAGCGCTGGAGGAGCGCCTCCATCTCCCCGATCTCGGCGGGCGAGATGCGCAGGGCGGCCTTGGCGGCGGCCAGTCCCTCCACGGCCTTGCGGATCTCCGAGATCTCGAGGGTCTGCTCCCGACCCAGCGTCGGCACGCGAAACGATTGCGCGGGCTCGGCGGTCAGGATGCCGGAGGCGGCGAAGCGCACCAGCGCCTCACGGACGGGGGTGATGCTCATTCCGAGCGTGTCGGCGAGTTCCTTTGTGACGAGCCGCGTGCCCGGCTCCAGCCGACCTTCGATCAGGGCGCGACTCAGCTCGTCCTCGACGAAGGCGACCAGGCTCTTGCGGGGAGCGGGTGTCAGGGATGCGATGCCCATATATGGTCCAGTCCGGAGAAAATCTGCCTAATTATTGGGATAACATCGCCCGCGCCCACGTCTTGCGCAAGAAGATATATCATATATTATTGCGGTGATCTGAACCACGGCGTTGTCGCCCGCGGCCGGCGCCCAACCGGAGATGCAGTCCCATGCGAAAGGTCAAAGCGCTCGCCCTGGCGGCGGCTCTGCTTCTGCCGGCGATCCCCGCTGCGGCGCAGGACGGCGCGATCACGATCGCGCGTCAGGTCTCCACGACCGCCATGGATCCCGGCTTCCTGAAGGAAGCGGCGACGATCGTGGACAACATCTTCGACACGCTGGTCATGCGCGACCAGGATATGAAGCTCGTTCCGGGACTGGCCGAGTCGTGGAAAGCGATCGACGACCGGACGTGGGAGTTCAAGCTTCGCAAGGGCGTCACCTTCCACGACGGCGAGACCTTCGATGCCGAGGCGGTGAAGTTCTCGATCGACCGCATTCTCGACCCCTTGGCCAAGTCGCCGACGCTCTCCTACATCCGCACGATCGAGGGCGTCGACATCATCGACCCCACCACCGTTCGGATCCGGACAAACGGCCCCGACCCGCTCCTGCCGACCCGCATGAGCCGCTACCCCACCTATATCGTCCCGCCGGCCTACGTGCGGAAGGTCGGCAACGACGTCTTCGCCTCGAAGCCGGTCGGCACCGGCGCCTACAAGTTCGTGGAGTTCGTGCCCGACCAGCACGTGATCCTCGAGGCGAACCCGAACTACTGGCGCGGCGCGCCGTCCATCCAGCGCGTCACATGGCGCGCCATTCCGGACGGCACCGCCCGCATGACGGCCCTCATCACCGGCGAGGCGGACCTTGTCGAGAACGTGCCGGTGGATCTGGCACCCCTGATCCAGTCGTCCCCCGACGCCGATCTGGTGCAGGTCAAGAACGGCGGCCTGACGATCTATCTGGGCCTCGTGATGAAGGACAAGCCGCTCGACGACACGAAGGTCCGGCAGGCGCTGGACGCCGCGATCGACCGCAAGGGCATCGTCGACAACATCCTGCAGGGCATGGCGACGCCCAAGGGCACGCAGGTCGGCCCGGCCGACTTCGGCTATCTCGACGTTCCGCCCACCCCCTACGACCCGGCCAAGGCCAAGGCGCTCCTGGCGGAAGCCGGCTACCCCGACGGCTTCCGCATCAAGATGCAGTCGACCACGCGCTACATGAAGGATGGGGAGGTGGCGCAGGCCATCGCCCAGCAGTTCGGCGACGTCGGCGTCCGGATCGACCAGGAGGTGCTCGATTGGTCGGTCTACACCCAGCAGGTGCCGCGCCAGGGCCCCATCTTCATGCTCGGCTGGGGATCGACCCAGACGCTCGACGCCGATGCCGCCCTCTACGCCATCATGAGGACGGGCGAGCCCTATTCCACGGCCTCGATTCCCAAGCTCGACAGGCTCCTCGACGAGAGCCGCCGGGTCGTCGACCCAGCCGCCCGCAAGACGATCCTCGAGGACATCCAGAAGACCGCCGCCGAGCAGGTGCCGCTCCTGCCGCTCTACCAGGAGGACGCCCTCTACGGTAAGTCCAAGCGCGTCCTCTTCGAGGGGCGCCCCGACGCGCGCATACCCGTGTTCGAGATCAAGCTCGCGCCGGCGCAGTAGCTCATGACAAGCTTCTGGAACGTCCGGCGCAACGCCGACGCGCTTCTGGCGGTCCTGCTGCTCGCGGCCGTCCTGGCGATCTGCGTCTGCATCCCCCTGTTCTGGTCGCCCGATCCGGTGCGCGGTCTCCTGACCGCCACCTTCAAGCCGCCGATGACGACGATCAACGGCCAGATCCACCCGCTCGGCACCGATCAGCTCGGACGCGACCTCCTGGCCCGGCTCGGGCTCGGCACCGCGATCTCGCTCGGCATCGTGCTCCTCGCCTCCGCGATCTCGGTGGTGCTCGGCACGGTGCTCGGCATGATCGCCGGCTATTTCGGCGGCTGGGTCGACATCGTCGTCATGCGGGCCGTCGACATCCAGCTCGCCATTCCCTTCATCCTCCTGATCCTGCTGATCGTCGCCGTCGTGGGTCCCTCGATCGGCAACCTGATCGCGGTCCTGGGCGTCACCGGCTGGGCGATCTTCGCCCGCGTCGCGCGCGCCCGCACGCTGGAGGTGCGCGAACTCGAATATATCGACGCCTCGCGCTCCATCGGCCTGTCGGATCGGGGCATCATCTTCCGCCACGTCCTGCCCAACATCGTCGGGCCCCAGACCGTGCTCCTGACCCTCGACCTGCCGCGCCTCGTGATCCTGGAGGCCTCGGTCGGCTTTCTCGGTCTCGGCGTGCAGCCGCCGACCCCGACGCTCGGCAACCTCATCGGCGAGGGCCGCTCCTTCATTCTCCTCGCCAACTGGCTGGTGCTGTATCCCGGCCTCGTGATCGGCGCGCTGGTGGTGGGTTGCAATCTGCTCGGCGACTGGCTCGTGCGCCGCGCCGACCGGCGGAACGGTTGAGCCGATGAAGACGCTGTCCTTCGTCGCCGGTCGCGCCCTCCAGGGGCTGGTGGTCCTCCTCGGCGTCTCGCTGGTCGTGTTCTTCGCGCTGTTCCTCACCGGCGATCCCGCCGCCGTGATGCTGCCGCCCGATGCGAACGCGGCCGAGATCGCCGCCTTCCGCGAGGCCATGGGCTTCAACGATCCGATCCTCGTGCAGTACGCCCGCTTCCTCGGCGGCGTCATGTCGGGCGAGTTCGGCAACTCGCTGCGCTTCCAGCGACCCGCCGTCGATCTCCTGATCGAGCGGCTGCCGGCCACCGCGCTTCTGGCGTGCGTGGCGCTTCTATGGAGCTCGCTGCTGGGCTTCCTGCTGGGTACGATCGCCGCGATCCGGCGCAACAGCGCGCTCGACTTCGCGATCCGCGTCGTGTCGCTTCTGGGCCAGGCCATCCCGGTCTTCTGGCTGGCGCTCCTTCTGATCATCGTCTTCTCGCTGCGCCTGCGCTGGCTGCCGTCGAGCGGGATCGGCAGCTGGCGCCAGCTCATCCTCCCCTCGATCGCGCTCGGCGCCTACTATCTCAGCGCGATCACCCGGCTCGTGCGCGCCAGCCTGATCGAGGTGCTCGGCGAGAACTACATCCGCACCGCCCGCGCCAAGGGCCTGACGAGCTGGCGCATCGTCGTGCACCACGCGCTGCGCAACGCGCTGATCCCTGTGATCACGGTGCAGGGCATGTACTTCGCCTCGCTGCTGGGCGGGGCTCTCGTGACCGAGATCATCTTCGCCTGGCCCGGCATCGGGCGCCTCGCGGTGGACGCGATCCAGACCAAGGACTTCCCCGTGGTCCAGGCGGTCGTCCTCTTCGCCGCGCTGGTCTTCGTGGCGGTCAACTTCCTGGTCGACCTGGCCTATCTCTGGCTGAACCCGAGGATCCGGCTGTGAAGACCGCCGCGCCGGGGCTGACCGCCGCCGCGCTCGCCCTCACGCAGGCCTGGTGCCGCATCCCCTCGGTACGTGGCGACGACCGGGCCCTGGGCCGGCAGGCCGGCGCGGTCGCGGACTGGCTCTCGCGCGATCTGGGCGCCGAGATCGTGTCGGCGCGCGCCGACCGGGGCCGGCCGCCCGTGATCCACGCCAGGCTCGACGCGGGCGCCCGGCGGACCGTCATTCTCTACAACATGTACGACGTCATGCCGGCGACGAGCGAGGGCTGGCACGCCGCCCCGTTCGAGGGCGGCCTCGTGGACCTCGAGGGGATCGGTCCCGCCTTCGTGGCGCGCGGGGCGGAGAACAACAAGGGCCCGCTCGCCGGCATGCTCTGCGTTCTCAAGGACCTCGCCGATACCGGGCGGCTCGGCGTCAACGTCGAGATTCTGGTGGAAGGCGAGGAGGAGAGCGGCAGCGGTGCGCTCCGCGACTACCTGCTGGCCGCCGACTGCCCGGTGCGCCCGAGCGTGGGCGGGCTGTTTCCCTCGTTCTGCGAGTATGGCGGCGGTCCGCCGCGCGTCTACCTCGGCTTTTCCGGCATCGCCAAGGGTGAGGTCCGGGTGCGGGGCGGGGATTGGGGCGGGCCGTCCGAGGCCATCCATTCCAGCAACGCCCCCTGGATCGCCAACCCGGCGAGCCGCCTCGTGGACGCCCTGTCGCGCTTCGGCCGGGCGCCCACCGGCCGTCTTGGCTCGATCGAGCTCGACGCGGAAGCGCTGGCGGTCGTGGCGGACCTTGCGCGCGCCTTCGATCCCGAAGCCGAACTGCGCTTCCGGCGCACGCAGCGCTTTGCAGCCGACGGCAACGCGGAGGCCCTCCTGCGCCTCGTCCTGTCCACCGCTTCCGCCACGATCTCGAGCCTTTCCACCGAGCCCACTGCCGGCGACGCGGTGATCCCCTCGCTGGCGCGCGCCGGCTTCGACCTGCGCTGTCCCCCCTCGCTCGACCCGGCGCACTTTCTCTCGGAGTTTCGCGAGACGCTGGAGCGCGACGGTCTGCCGGGTGTCGAGATCGCGGTCGCCGACAGCTATCCCGGCCATCGTTTCCCGAGCGGGGCGGCCGGCGTTTCGGCGCTTCTGCAAGCCTACCGGGAAACGGCGCCCGCGCCGCAGGTATGGCCCTGGGCCATCGGCGCGGCGCCCGGCTACGCCTTCGCACCCCATACGCCGTCCTTTCTGATCGGCGGGGCGGGACGTGGCGGTCATGCGCATGGCGTGAACGAGTTCCTGACCCTGGAAGGATTCCCGCGCTTCCTCGCCTCGGTCGAGCTCTGGCTGAGCGCCATGGCGGTGGAAAGCGACGCACCGTGATCTCGCTTCGCTACCTGTCGCGCGCGGATGCGCTGCGCGCCGGCGGCGGCGACTGGGCTCCGGCGCTCGACGACGTGCGCGAGGCGACACGCCTTCTGCGATCGGGCGAGGCCGTAATGGTGCCCGAAAGCGTCCTGCCGCTCGGCGGCGATCCGCGAGCCAACGCCTACGGCCTGCCCGCGCGCCTCGGCGGGCGCTTCGATGCCGCCGGACTGAAATGGGCGGTGCATCGGGCTGAACCCGACGGCGAGGTGCCGAGCATCACGAACGTGACGCTCGTGAACCGATTGAGCGACGGGCGCCCGCTCGGCTTCGTCGAAAGCGCCCATCTCACGCGCATGCGCACGGCCGCCGTGTCGGCGCTGGCGATGCGTTCACTCGCCACCTCGCCGATCCGGCAGGTCGCGGTGCTCGGCGCGGGCGCGCAGGCACGGGCCCATATCGAGATGGTGCGGGAGTTGTTTCCCGGCGTCGAGACGATCCCCGTCTGGAACCGGACCGAGGCGCGGCGGGATGCGTTGACCGCCGACTTCGCCGGAAAGGCGGGGCCGCCGCTACGCCCGGCCGCGACACCCGAGGACGCGGTGCGCGATGCCGAAGTGGTCCTGTGCTGCACCATCGCGCCAGAGCCGATCGTCGGCGCAGGTGCGCTCCGGCCGGGGCGCCTCGTCGTGCAGGTTGGCTACCACGAGATCGACTTTGCCCTGATCGAGGCCGCGGACCATGTCGTGGTGGACCTGTGGGGCGACTTCGCCGAGCGCAGCGCCAAGAGCCTGTTCCAGATGTACCGGGCGGGCCGGTTCGCGCCGCAGGATGTCTCGGCCGATCTGCCCGCGCTCGTCGTGGACGGCTGGCGTCCCGCGCCCGGCGCCTCGGTCGTCTTCTCCAGCTTCGGGCTCAACATCTTCGACATCGCGCTGGCCTCGCGGCTCCTGAGGGATGCGGAGCGGGACGAGATCGGCACGCTCCTGCCCCTGTTCTAGGGGTTCAGAGCCAGTATTGGAGCGATAGCTTCTCGCCGTCCGTGAAGCGCGAGAAGCGGAACGGGCGCGGGTCGGAGGCGGGCGTTCGACCGGTCGCAAGGTCTGCCAGCATCTCGCCCGCCGCCGGACCGATGCCGAAGCCGTGGCCCGTGAAGCCGGTTCCCACCACGAGGCCGGGATGGGAATCGAGCGTCGAGATAACCGGAATGGCGTCGGGCATGGTGTCGATCATGCCCGCCCAGCTTTGAACGGCGACGCCGCCCCGGAATGCGGGAAGCGCCTCGGTCAGCGCCGAGCGGACGCGGGCGAGGTTGGCCTGATGCGGCTGCGGGTCGAGCGCGCGCACGGCCTCGAAGATCGAAGGGCGGTCGCCGTCGCGCGGCTGCCAGCGCAGCGCCTCGTCGATGAAGTCGCGGCCAAGGCGCAGCGACATCCCGCGCCGCTCGGCGAGATAGGCGGGCAGGAAGGTGCGAAAGAAGCGCAGCGCGTCGGGGGTGATCTGCGCCAGGCTCTCGGCGGACGAGGCCACCGTGTAGCCGCCGTCGAGGCGCCTGCGCAGGGCGAAGCTGGAAAAGCTCGCGCAGGATTCGATGCCCGCCTCGATCGGCGCGGTCCGGAAGGCCGAGGACAGGATCTTCAGTTGCGGCAGCGAGAGCCCGAGACCCTTGAGAAGCAGTCGCGACCACGCCCCGCCCGCCACGATCACCGTTCCCGCCGAAACCCGGCCGTGCTCGGTCGCCACGCCGCTGATCCGCCCGCCCGCCGTCTCCACCGCCCGCACCGCGCAGTTCTGGTGGATCATCGCGCCTTGGGCGATGGCTGCCGATGCCATCAACGGCACCGCGCGCTGCGGCTCGGCGCGCGCGTCCCCCGGCACGAAGAGCGCACCCTCGAAGGTGCGGGCAAGGCCCGGCACCGCCTGTGCCAGCTCGCCCGGCTCCATCATGCGTGCCTCGACGCCGAAGGGCGCGGCGGCCTCGATCCAGCGCTCGTGCCGGCGCCGGGCGTCGGGCGTCTTCGAGGCGTAGACGATGCCGCAGCGCCGGTAGCCCGTGTCGCCGTGATTGCCGTTCTGGAAGTCCGCCCAAAGCTTGTGGGCGCGCAGCATCAGGGGCAACTCGCGCAGGTCGCGTCCGGCCATCCGCACCCAGCCCCAGTTGCGGCTGGACTGCTCGCCCGCGACCACGCCCTTCTCGAACAGGGCGGTACGCACGCCCTGGCGCGCCAGATGCAGCGCCGCGGACACGCCGATCACGCCACCGCCGACGATGGCGACGTCGACCGAGCGGGGTATCTCGCCTGCGCCCTGGACGGGATGGATCTCGGGGCCGGACAGCGTCAGCATGGTCTAGAAACAGTCCTCGACGGTCCAGTGGACCGGAATTTCGGCGATGCTCGCGCTGGAGGGCAGCTCCAGGACGAGGTGGACGATGCGCGCGATGTCGTCGGGTTGCGTCAGCTCGGCGGCCGGCGTCGCGGTGATCGCAGCCGCCATGTCGGTGGCGACGAAGCTCGGGCAGATCGCGGTGGAACGCACGCCGCTCTCGGCTCCGCACTGGCGCAGCGCGTGGGCCAGGCCCATGGCGGCGAACTTCGACAGCGCGTAGAGGCCGCCGCCCGCCGACTTCACGCGCTTGCCCGAGAGCGACGCCATGGTGACGACCCGTCCCCTGGTCGCGACAAGATGGGGCCAGGCGTGGCGGGTCAGGCGCATCGGCGACTTGACGTTGATCCCGAACACCTCGTCGAACTCGGCGTCGCTCGCCTCCAGGACCGAGCGGCGAGGAGCGATGCCGGCATTGTGGACGAGCCCGTCGAGGCGCCCGAACCGGGCGAGCGTCGCCTCGACCCACACGCGCTCGCTTTCGGGGTCGAGCGCGTCGAAGCGGCAGGCGAGCACCCGCTCGCAGTCCGGCAGCGGGGTGGCCGCCGGGTCGCGCATACCGAGGCTGACGGCCCAGTCGTTGGCCGCGAGCCGGCCGGCGATGGCGGCGCCGATGCCTCGGGAGGCACCGCTGATCATGGCGACCCGGCGCATCGCTCAGGCCGCCCGCATCACGGCGGCAGCGTCCAGGACCTGGACATGGTGGCCCGGCGAGACCTCGCGCCATTCCCGGCGCGGAGGCGTGTAGCCGAGCGGGCGGATCGGGTTCTTGACCTCGCCGTCGTCGGCCGCGCGGCGCAGGCCCCGGCGCGCCGGATCGGGCACCGGAACGGCGTCGAGAAGACGCCGCGTATAGGGATGCTGCGGATTCTCGAAGATCGCGGCGCGAGGACCGATCTCGACGATCTCGCCGAGGTACATCACCGCGACCCGGTGGCTCATGCGTTCCACCACGGCCATGTCGTGACTGATGAAGAGATAGGAGAGCCTCAGGTCACGCTGGAGATCCAGCATCAGGTTGATGACCTGCGCCTTCACCGACACGTCGAGCGCCGAGACCGCTTCGTCCGCGACGATGACGCGCGGCTCGAGCGCCAGGGCCCGCGCGATGCAGATGCGCTGGCGCTGGCCGCCGGAGAACTCGTGCGGGTAGCGCGAGGCGACGTCGGGATCCAGGCCGACGCGCGGCAGGAGGTCGGCCACGCGCGCACGCGCGGCCTCGCGGTCCGCGAGGCCATGGACGAGAAGCGGCTCGGCGATCGCCGCGCCCACGCGCATGCGCGGATCGAGGCTGGCGAACGGATCCTGAAAGATCATCTGGATGCTGCGGCGAACGGTGGCGAGCTCGCCGGCGTTCAGCTTGAGGATGTCCTGCCCGTCGAGCGCGATCGACCCGCCCCGGGCCGGGGTCAGGCGCAGGATGGCACGCCCCGTGGTGGACTTGCCGCAGCCCGACTCGCCGACCAGCGCGAGCGTCTCGCCGGCCCGAAGGTCGAAGGACACGTCCTCCACCGCATGGACGCGGCCCGCGACACGGCCGAGGAAGCCCGATGACAGATCGAAGCGGGCGACGAGGTTGCGAACCGAAAGGAGAGGTGGTCCCGCCTCGTCCGGCGCCTCCACCACCTCGTCGCCCGCGACCGCGGCGCCGGTCGTGGTGTCGATCAGGGGGAAGCGCGCGGGCCGAAGGGTGCCGCGCATCGATCCGAGCTGGGGCACGGCTGACAGGAGCGCTTTCGTATAGGCCTCGCGCGGCTCGCGGAAGATCGCGGCGGTGTCGCCCGCTTCCACGACCTCGCCCCGGAACATCACGGCGGTCCGGTCGGCAATCTCGGCCACCACGCCCATGTCGTGGGTGATGAAGAGGACGGCGAGGTCCTCGTCCTCCTGCAGGTTGGCGATGAGCTGGAGGATCTGGGCCTGGATGGTGACGTCGAGGGCGGTGGTCGGCTCGTCGGCGATCAGGAGCTTGGGCTGGCAGGCGAGAGCGATCGCGATCATGACGCGCTGGCGCATCCCGCCCGACATCTGATGGGGATACTCGTCGAAGCGCCGCGCGGCGGCGGCGATGCGTACCTTGTCGAGAAGGCGCAGCGTCTCCGCCTTGGCCGCGCGGAAGCCGAGGCGCCGATGCTGCATCAAGACCTCGGCCAGCTGGTCCCCGACGGTCAGCGAGGGGTTCAGCGAGGTCATCGGTTCCTGGAAGATCATCGCGATCCGGTTGCCGCGAATGTCGCGCATGGCGCGCTCGCCCGCCTGCAGCAGATCGCGCCCCTCGAAGTGGACGCGCCCGGACAGGCGCGTCGTGTCGGTCGGGAGAAGTCGCAGGATCGACAGGGCGGTCACGCTCTTGCCCGAACCCGACTCGCCGACCAGCGCCACGGTCTCGCGCGGGCGGATGTCGAAGGACACGCCGCGCACGACCTCGCGCCAGCCGTCCTGGCGGGCAAAGGCAATGCGCAGGTCGTCCACGCGCAGGATCGGATCGGTCACGCGAAAACCTCCTGGTCACTCTGCAAGGGCGGCAGCGTCCCGACCCCGCAGCATCCGCTTCGAGTGGGTCGCCGATGCGCCGGAACTTCGGCAAGGGCAAAAACCACTTGCCGCCAGATTAGAGAATATATCATATATCGTAAAGTCGGCCGCAGGGATTGGATGCGCCAGTCCGCCCTCGGGCCGCTGATCGGAGCCCCGGATGCATCTCGACGCCATTCCCCGTCTTTCGCTCGGCTTTCTGCCCACTCCGCTCGAAGCCATGGATCGGCTGGGCGGGGAACTCGGGATCGAACTGCGCGTGAAGCGCGACGACTTCACCGGCTTCGGCGGCGGCGGCAACAAGGTCCGCAAGCTCGAATACCTGATGGCGGACGCCGTCTCGCGCGGGGTCAAGGTCGTCATCACGACCGGCGGGCATCAGTCCAACCACGCCCGCATGACGGCGGCGGCCGCGCGCAAGTTCGGCATGAAGCCGATCCTGGTCCTGCGCGGCAACAGTCCCGCCGTGATGCAGGGCAACCTGCTGCTCGACCACCTCCTGGGTGCCGAGATCGACTTCCTCGATCCCGACGCCTACTTCGGCGAGGTCGGACCGCGGATGCAGAAGCATGCCGACGAGGCCCTGGCACGGGGCGAGACGCCCTATATCATCCCGCTCGGCGGGGCGAGCGCGCTGGGCGCCATGGGCTATGTGTCGGCCGTGCGCGAGCTGTCGGAGCAGTACGCGGCGGCAGGGCAGGCGGCCCCCGACCTCATCGTGACGCCCGTCGGCTCAGGCGGGACGCTGGCCGGGCTTCTGATCGGCTGCGCGATGTTCTGGCCCGATACCAAGGTCGCCGGGATCGCGGTGAGCGGCAGCGCCGTGCCGTTTTCCGAGCGCATCGCCGTCATGGCGAACGCGGGCGCCGAACTGATCGGCTTCGACCGCCGCTTCGCGCCTTCGGACCTGCGCATCGAGACGGGCTATGTCGGCGAGGCCTACGCGGTTCCCAGCCCGGACGGCAACGAAGCGATCGTGCGCGTCGCGCGATCCGAAGGCGTCTTCCTCGATCCCGTCTATACCGGCAAGGCGATGGCGGGGCTCATCGACTGCGTGAAGCGCGGCAGCATCGCGCAAGGGAGCCGGGTGGTGTTCATTCACTGCGGCGGATCGCCCGCGCTCTTCCCGCATGCCGAGCTCCTGACCCGCGACCGGGTGAACTGACGCCATGGCCACCCGGATCGGCTGCGACGTCGGCGGCACCTTCACCGATCTCTGCCTGTTCGACGACGCGACCGGGCGGAGCGTCCTTGTCAAGATCCCGACCACCACCGGGCGCCAGGACGAGGCCGTGATCGCGGCCGCGCGCATCGCCCTGGAGGAGGCGGGCCTCGCGCCCGGCGCGCTCGATGGCTTCGCCCACGGCACGACGGTCGCGACCAACGCGATCCTGGAGCGCAAGGGCGCGCGGGCCGCGCTGCTCGTGACGCGGGGATTTCGCGATGTCCTTCGGATCGGGCGTCAGACGCGGGCTCATCTCTACGACCAGTATGCGCGCAATCCCGAACCGCTCGTGCCCGACGATCTCGTATTCGAGATCACCGAGCGCTGCGGACCGGACGGGACCGTCGTCACGCCGCTCGACGAGGCGAGCGTGCATGCGGCCATCGCGGCCCTGCGCGAGGCGGGCGCGCGGACGGTCGCCGTCACCTTTCTGCATTCCTATGCCGCGCCCGCGCACGAGCGGCGGGTCGCCGAGATCCTGCGCATGGCCGCGCCCGATCTCAAGGTCTCGATCTCCAGCGAGATCCTGCCCGAGCCCGGCGAGTACGAGCGCCTCTCCACCACGGTCATGAACGCCTATCTCATGCCGCCGCTGGAGGCCTATCTCGGCCGTATCCAGCGCACGCTGCGCGCCGACGGCGTTGCGGTGGAGCCGGCGATCATGCAGTCGGGCGGCGGCGTCATGCCGATCGAGACGGCAAGCGGCACCAAGGCGGTCCATACCTGCCTGTCCGGCCCGGCCGCCGGCATGATCGGCGCGCAGCGCTTCGCCGCGGCCGCCGGCCATGACGACGTCGTGACGATCGACATGGGCGGCACGAGCTTCGACGTCGGGCTGATCCAGAACGGCGAGATTCTCACCCGCTTCGAGAGCGAGATCGAGGGCTTCCCTCTGCGCGTGCCGATGTTCGACGTCATCACGCTGGGCGCGGGCGGCGGCAGCATCGCGAGCGTCGATGCGGGGGGGCTCCTGAAGGTGGGGCCCGAGAGCGCCGGCGCGCGGCCCGGACCCGCCGCCTACGGCAAGGGCGGCGAGCATCCGACCGTCACCGACGCCAACGTGGTTCTCGGCCGCCTGCGGGCCGGCCGCGAGCTCGGCGGCGGCATCGTGATCGACCGGGAGCGCGCCGCGCACGCGATCGAGACGCATGTGGCGCGCCCGCTCGGCCTGACGGTCGAGGCGGCGGCGGTCGGCATGCTCCAGGTCGTCAACGCGGCCATGGTGCGCGGCATGCGGCGCATCACCGTCGAGCGCGGCCTCGATCCGCGCCGCTTCGTGGTCACCGCCTTCGGCGGCGCCGGTCCGCTCCATGCCGTGGACCTGTGCGCGGAACTCGGCGTCGAAACGCTTCACGTGCCGCCGTCCCCCGGTCTTCTGTGCGGGATCGGTCTTCTTCTGGCGCCCTGGAAGCACGACGAGACGGCGATGGTCGGCCTCCCGCTCGACGAACTGCCGGACGGGCTCCTGCGCAAGCGCATCGCGGCCCTGGAAGCGCGGGTTCGCGAACAGGCCCGGCGCGACGGCGTGGCGGACGCCGAACTCGACCTCCAGACGACGCTCGACCTGCGCTATCGCGGGCAGGGCCACCAGATTCCGGTATCCCTGGCCGGGAGCGACATCGAGCGGGCCATCGACGCATTTCACACGGCCCACAAGCGCGCCTTCGGCTACGACCGGCGCGAGGAAACCGTGGAGATCCGTCTCCTGCGCCTGCGGGGCACGGTGCCTTCGCCGGCGGACCGCTTGCCTCTGCCCCAGACGCGGATCGGCGAGGACCCGGTGGTCGCCCGTTCAAAGCTTTGGATCGACGGCGCCTTTCGCGAGGTTCCCGTCCTCGACCGCGCGCGTCTCGCGCCGGGATCGCAATTGCGGGGGCCGCTCATCGTCGAGCAGCAGGACACGACGCTGGTCGTCGGCGCGCAAACCCTGCGGGTGGACGAATTCGGAAGCATCACCGTCAGGATGACACCATGAGCGACAACGCGATCCTGGCCGAGGTCGTGCGCCACGGCCTGCAGGCGGTGGCCGAGGAGATGGGCGCGGCGCTGATCCGCACCGCCTATTCCGTCAACATCCGCGACCGTCGCGACTTCTCCTGCGGCGTGTTCGACGCGCGCGGGCGGCTCATCGCGCAGGCCGAACACATTCCCGTCCATCTCGGCCTGATCGCAGGCGTGGTGGAGCGGGTGGTGGCGGCGCTGGGCTCCGACATCGCCGAGCGGACCATGATCGTCACCAACGATCCCTGGCTCACCGGCTCGCATCTTCCCGACGTCGTGGTCCTCGCGCCGGTGGACGCCGACGGCGTGCGCTGCGGCTATGTCGCCAACATGGCCCATCAGGTGGACCTCGGCGGCATGGCGCCCGGCTCGCTCGCGCTCGGCACGAGCGAGATCATGCAGGAGGGGTTGCGCGTTCCCCCGACCGTCCTCCTGCGCGACGGAAACGTGGAGCGCTCCACGCTCGCCCTGTTCCAGCTCGCCAGCCGGACGCCTGACATGGTGGCCGGCGATCTTCTGGCCCAGGCCGCCGCCAACGCCACGGGCGCGGTGCGGCTGGCCGAACTCGTGCAGCGCACCGGGGCGGAGCGCTTCCACGGCGCCGTGGAGACGCTTCTCGACGCCACCGCGCGGCGCGTCGAGACGCGCCTTCGCGAGATCGGCGAGGCCGAGAGCCGGTTTGCCGACGTCCTCGAGTGGTCGGACGGCACCGAGCCGGTGGATCTGCCGGTCCGCGTCGCCGTTCGCGTCCGCGACGGGCGCCTCCTGGTCGATTTCACCGGCACCGCGGCACAGGTGGCGGGACCCGTCAACGCGCCGCGCTTCCTGACCACGAGCTGCGTGCTCTACGTCGTCAAGGCGCTGCTCGACCCCTTGGTCGCCTCGAACGCCGGGCTGTTCTCGCAGATCGACGTCGTGACGCCGGAGCGCAGCATCGTCGACGCGCAGCCGCCCGCTCCCGTCGCCCTGTGCACCTCGATCACGAGCCAGCGCATCACCGACGCTCTTCTGGGCGCCTTCAACGCCCTGGTGCCGGAGCGTGCGATCGCCGCCTCCACCGGCAGCATGAACGCGCTGATCATGGGCGGCCGCGATCCGCGCAGCGGCCGGAGCTATTCCTATGTCGAGACCTATGGCGGCGGACAGGGCGCCCTGCCGGGACGCGACGGGGCGGACGGCGTGCATTGCCACATGACCAACACCGCCAACTCGCCGGTCGAGTTCATCGAGCGCGAATATCCCATGACGGTGCTCGAATACGCGCTGGCGGAGCGCGCGGGCGGCGAGGGCGAGTTCCGGGGCGGACGCGGCCTGCGGCGCTCGATCCGTCTCGAGGCGGACGCGGTGGTCACGGTGCATCTCGACCGCACCCGGCACCGCCCCTGGGGCGCGGCGGGCGGACAGCCCGGCGGCCACTCGAGCCTTGCCGTCACCGATGACGGCGGCAGGCGGGTTCTGCCCGGCAAGAGCACGACCGCGCTGCGCGCCGGTTCGATCATCACCATCGAGACGGCCGGCGGCGGCGGCTGGGGCGAGGCCCGGGACTGATCAAGCCCTAGCAACCGGGCTTTCGGCGGGCCGGATCTTTCCGCGGGCGCGGCGCCTTGTCCCGTCAGGCGCCGAGGCGCTTGCCGTCCGGACCGAAGGCGTGGAGCGTGACGGCGGGGGCGAAGACCGAGACGCGCTCGCCCATGTCGAGTCTCGTGCGGCCGGGCACACGGAAGGTCAGGGGCGTCGCGCTGTCCCCGATCGTGCCGTGGACGTAGCTTTCCGCCCCGACGAGCTCGACGGCGCTGATCAGGACCCTGGCCGACAGCCCGTCCGTTCCCTCGCCCAGAACGAACGCCTCCGGGCGAACGCCGAGCGTGAAGGGACCGCCATCGGCGGGCGCGAAGCTCGGGACGTGGATCGCGTTCGCGCTCTGCGCGCCCGCGGGCAGGAGGTTCATGCCGGGCGAGCCCACGAATCCGGCCACGAACAGGCTGGCGGGGCGCTCGTAGAGCTCGATCGGCGCGCCCACCTGCTCGACGAGGCCGCCGTTGAGGACGACGAGCCGGTCGGCCAGCGTCATCGCCTCCATCTGGTCGTGCGTGACGTAGACGCTGGTCGTGCCGAGCGCGCGCTGGAGGCGGCGGATCTCGACGCGCATCTGGACGCGCAGCTTGGCGTCGAGGTTCGAGAGCGGCTCGTCGAACAGGAAGGCGGCGGGCTCGCGCACGATGGCGCGGCCCATGGCGACGCGCTGGCGCTGGCCGCCGGACAGTTGCCCCGGCTTGCGGTCGAGAAAGGCCGCGATCTCCAGCGAGGCGGCGGCTTCTCCCACGCGCCGCTCGATCTCGGCCGCCTTCATGCCGCGGTTCCGGAGCCCGTAGGACAGGTTCTGGCGCACCGTCATGTGCGGGTAAAGCGCGTAGTTCTGGAACACCATGGCGATGTTCCGGTCGGCCGGCTCGACGTCGTTGACGACGCGGGTCCCGATCCGGATCGTGCCGGACGTGATCGTCTCGAGGCCCGCGATCATGCGCAGGAGCGTGGACTTGCCGCAGCCGCTTGGTCCGACCAGCACGAGCAGCTCGCCATCGCGGATGTCGAGGGACACGCCGCGCACGGCATCCGTCTCGCCGTAGCGCTTGCGGACGTCTTCCAGGGTGATGGAGGCCATGAGGTCTACTTCTCGGACTCGACCAGTCCCTTGACGAACCAGCGCTGCATCAGCACCACGACGAGGACCGGGGGAAGGATGGCGAAGATCGCGGTCACCATGACGAGGTTCCACGGGGTGTCCGCGTCGGTGAAGGAGACCATCTTCTTCAGGGCGATGACGATCGTGTTCATCGAGCTGTCGTTGGTGATCAGAAGCGGCCAGAGATACTGCGTCCAGCCGTAGATGAAGAGGATCACGAAGAGCGCGGCGATGTTGGTCTTGGACAAAGGGATCAGGATGTCGCGCAGGAAGCGCATCGGTCCCGCATTGTCGATGCGCGCCGCCTCCACGAGCTCTGCCGGGATCGTCATGAAGAACTGGCGGAACAGGAAGGTCGCGGTGGCCGAAGCCATGAGCGGCAGGGTCAGGCCGGTATAGGTGTCGATCAGGCCGAGATCGACGATCACCTTGTAGGTCGGAAGGATGCGCACCTCGACCGGCAGCATCAGGGTGATGAAGATCAGCCAGAAGGCGACCATCCGGCCGGGAAAGCGGAAGTAGACGATCGCGAAGGCCGACAGGATCGAGATCGCGATCTTGCCGACCGCGATCGCGGTCGCGACCACGGCCGTGTTCCACAGGAGCCGGGCGATGCTGACGCCCCCGATCTGCCCGACGCCGGAAAAGAGCGCCGTGCCGTAGTTTTCCGCGAAATGTCCGCCGGGCGTCAGCGGCAGGGGCGGCGACAGGATGGTCTGGATCGTCTGCGTCGAGGCGATGAACGTGTAGTAGATCGGAAAGGCGACGATCAGGACGCCGAGGACGAGGACGAGGTGGGCGAAGGCCCGGGCCAGGGGACGCTGTTCGACCATCAGGCGTAATGCACCTTGCGCTCGACGAAGCGGAACTGGACGGCGGTGAGGCAGATCACGATCGCCATCAGGATCACGGACTGGGCGGCCGAGGAGCCGAGGTCGAGGTTCACGAAGCCGTCGTTGTAGACCTTGTAGACGAGGGTCTCGGTCGCCTTGGCCGGTCCGCCGCCGGTGACGGCATGGATGATGCCGAACGTGTCGAAGAAGGCGTAGACGCAGTTCACCACGAGCAGGAAGAAGCTGGTCGGCGCGATCAGGGGGAAGACGATCGTCCAGAACCGCTTGGGGCCGCGCGCACCGTCGATCGCGGCGGCCTCGATCAGCGAGCGCGGGACCGACTGGAGGGCGGCCACGAAGAACAGGAAGTTGTAGCTGATCTGCTTCCAGGCGGCCGCCACCACCACCATCACCATGGCCTGGTCGCCGTTGAGAAGTGGATCCCAGTTGTAGCCGGTGGAGCGCAGCATGTAGGCGAACGTCCCCATGGTCGGCGAGAACATGAAGAGCCACAGGAGGCCCGCCACCGCCGGGGCCACGGCGTAGGGCCAGATCAGGAGCGTTCGGTAGATTCCCTTGCCGCGCACCACCGTCTCGGCGGCCGAGGCGAGGAACAGCGACAGGCCCATGGCGAGCGCGGCGGTGGCCAGGCTGAAGACCGCCGTCACCCGGAGCGAGTGGAGGTAGTTCGGGTCGGCGAGCACCGCCTGGAAGTTGGCGAGCCCGACGACCTCGGTGGCCAGCCCGAAGGCGTCCTCGCGCAGCGTCGACTGGTACAGGGCCTGCGCGCTCGGCCAGTAGAAGAAGACGAGCGTGAGCGCGATCTGCGGCGCCAGCAGCAGATAGGGCAGGGCCTTGTTGGGAAAGACGACGCGAGGAGAGGCCATCGGGCTGGATCGACCCTTAGCGCGTCGCGGCCGCGATCGCGGCGTCGCCGCGCTGCTTGGCCTTGGCGAGCGCCGTCTTGGCGTCTTGGCTGCCGTTCAGCATCGCCTCGAACTCCTCGTTCTGGATGTCGCGCACCTGCGGCAGGTTCACGAGGCGCACGCCCTTGGAGTTCTCGGTCGGGGGCTTGCCCATCATCTGGGTGATCGGCGTTTCACGGCCCGGGTTCTTCTCGTAGAAGCCGCTCTTCTTGGTGGCCTCGTAGGCCTCCAGCGTCACCGGCAGGTAGCCCGACTTCTGGTGGAGGCGCGACTGGATGTCGGTCTGCGACAGGAAGTGGAAGAACTGCGCGATGCCCTTGTACTCGGTGTCCGACTTGCCCGCGAAGACCCAGAGGCTGGCGCCGCCGGGCGTCGTGTTCTGGGGCGCGTTGTTCCCCTTGGTGTCGTAGGGCAGCTGGCCGATGCCGTAGTTCATGTCCGATTTCACGACGTCGCCGAGGCCTCCCGAGGACTCGGTCAGGATCCCGCATTCGCCCGACAGGAAGAGCTGCTTGGCCTCGGAGGTCCGGCCGCCGTAGCGGAAGACGCCCTCCTTCGCGAGGTCCGCGATCGCCTGGAAGTGATCGACGTAGATCGGGGCGTCGATCGCGAGCTCGACCTTGCCGCCGGCCAGGCCGTTCTCGCCGCTGGCATAGGAGACGTTGTTCCAGGCCGCGAAGTTCTCGAGGTGGATCCAGGTCAGCCAGGTCGAGGTGTAGCCGCAGGGCGCCGCCCCGCTTTCCTTGATCTTGCGGGCGGCGGCGAAGACCTCGTCCCAGGTCTTGGGCGGGTTGTCGGCATCGAGGCCCGCCTTCTGGAACGTGTCCTTGTTGTAGTAGAGGATCGGCGAGGAGGAGTTGTAGGGGAAGGACAGCATCGTGCCGTCCGGCTTCGAGTAGTAATTGACGATGCCCGGCAGATACTGCGATTTTTCGAACTTGTAGCCGCCCTGTTCCAGAACCTCGGCCACCGGCTTGATCGCGCCGCCCGCGCCCATCATCACGCCCGTGCCGACGTCGAAGACCTGGATGATGGCGGGCGTCTGCTTGGCGCGGAAGGCGGCGATGCCGGCGTTCAGCGTCTCGGGATAGGTGCCCTTGAACACGGGCTTGATGACGTAGTCGCCCTGGCTCGCGTTGAACTCCTTGGCGAGTTCCTCGACCACCTCGTTGTTGGCGCCGTTCATGGCGTGCCACCATTGAAGTTCGGTCGCGGCCTCGGCCGAAGTCGCGAAGGCGGCGCCCACGGTGAGGGCCAGTGCAAGTGAACGTAGGGTCATGTCATTCCTCCCCCGGCGTCGTGGGGACGAACCCCTTTCGGGCACGCGGCCCCCGATCGCCCATGCGTTTTCAGCGGCGGTCTCGCGCCGCCCGTGAATGTTCGAGACAAGCCATGCGAGGCCGGGAACGTCAACCGAGCCGTAAGGCCGCCCTTCGTATCCCTTGTTGATGAACCGGACGGGCAGCCGCGGCGCGAGGCTCCGCCGATCCAGATGCGGCTCTCCGTTCCCGGTCCCGGACGAGCGATCAGAAGACAATGCGACCGCCCCGCCCCAGGAAGTCGCAGGCCTTGGGGTTGCCGGGAATGCCGATCAGGAGCGTGCTCAGCTCCGGCTCCAGAACGGAATCCGCCGCCTCCAGCAGCGGAAGCCAGACGGTCTGGCGCTGGTGCTGCTCCTTCCAGCGCTTCTTCTGGCGCTTCACCCGAAGGGCGAACGTGTCGACGCGCGTCAGCCTGAAGTCGATGCGCGTGCGCCGCCAGTAGGTGTAGGAGCCGAGCGCGGCGCGAAGCGTCGAGCCCACCAGGCCGGCTTCCTCCTCGGCCTCGCGGCCCGCCGCCTCGTCGTCGCGCCGGCCCCTCATGGGCCAGCCCTTCGGGATGATCCAACGACCCGTGCCGCGAGAGGTCACGAGGCAGACCTCGGCCCGCCGGTCGTCGTTGAGGCGGATGGGAACCGCCGCGATCTGGTAGGAGTAGCGTTGCGCTCCCACCGGATCACACGTCCTTGGTCGGACGCGCGCGCAGCGTGTCGTCGCCTTCGTTCTCCGAAGCGATCCTGAGGTCCCGGATTCCGACGCCGCTGCGCAGACGGTCCGTCGGATCGCGGTCCGTCAGCACGACGTCCATGTCGGACAGGCTCGCCACGATGTGAGGGGCCCTGTTGCCGAACTTCTCGTGATGGGCGACGAGGACGCTCCTGCGGCTGTGGCGCAGGACGTCGTGGACGAGGCCGACCTCCAGCGGGTCGTATTCCAGGATCGAGCCCTCGTCGTCGATGGCGCTCGCGCCGAGGATCGCGACGTCGAACTTGAAGCGGTGCCGGCTCGGGTCCTCGCCGAGCGTCAGGACGCAGGAGTCGCTCCGGCGCACGTAGCCGCCATAGACGTAGACCGTCGCCTCGGTGTGCAGCGCGCAGCGATGGGCGACCGTGAGGTTGGGCGTCGCGATCAAGAGGCGCGGCCGCCCGGCCAGAACCTCGTGCAGGTCGTCGAAGGTCGTGCCGAGGCCGACGAACACCGTGGAGCCGGGTTGAAGGAACTCCTCCAGTCCTTCCATCAGCCGGCGCTTCACCGACGTCAGCGTCGCCTGGCGTTCGTCGTGGACATGGCGCGCGACGCCGGGCGCCGCGAAGGCCGCGCCGAAGCCTTTCTGCAGCGCGCCGCGCTCCTCGAGGGCCCTGAGATCGCGGCGGATGGTCTGGTGCGTGACGCCGAAGCGCTCGGCAAGATCGGCGACGGGAACCGCGCCGCGGCTGCGCACGGCCTCCACGATCTCCCGTTGCCGCGCCAGAGCACGCGGGGCCAGGCGCTCTTCGCCGGCCGGCGGCTCGGGCTCGGGAAAGGGCATGGTGCCGCCTGTCACCGGAAGCGCACGCCCAGATAGGTCCGGTCGTCGGTCATGACGCCGGCCGTGGTGCCCTTGGTGCTGAGATAGCTGCCGAGTTTGTCGGGGTCGGCCGCCTCCACGTCCCGGAACGCCGCCTCCCAGGCCGCGATGCCGAAGCCGTCACCCGGTTTGAAGTATCCGTCCGAGAAGAGCTCCAGCGTCTCGACATCGCGGGCCGGCCAGACGCGATGGTCGATGAAGGCGGCCGGGACCTCGAAGCCGTCGAGGCAGCCGTAGCCCAGCATCCGCTCGGTCGTGTTCACGAAGTCGCCCTGACCGTGGGTGATGCCGCGCCGCACGAGCTCCTCCAGCTCCCATTGCGGCGCATCCGGCAGATGGGCGCGGCAGGCCTCGAGCGCGCGCGCCTCGATCTCGCCGAGGAGGTCGGCCTCAGCGCCGAGCGGGCCGGGGGAGGGCGGGCGCGTGCCATGCCATGTCAGGAAGGCCGACAGCTCGGCGCAGCGCTCGCGCGCAATGCCGCGCTCGGCCAGAAGGGTCCAGGCCTCGCGCCGCAGGATGCCGGTCACGTCGTCGAGAGGCTTGAGCGACTGGATGATCTCGCCGCCGTTGACGCGCAATCCGCTGTCGCCGACCGCGATCATCTCGAACCGGTCCTCGAACTGCAGGACGGCCATGACGGTGCAACTGGCGCGCAGGCTCGCGTCGTCGCTCGCCTTGTCCAGGGAACCGGTCTCCACGTAGCCTGCCCGCAGGCTGGCGGTCAGGAACCGGATGAAGCTTTCCGGTCCGCTGTAGCGCAGCTCGGCGGGCGCGGCCCGATCCGTCTGCGCGATCAGGAAGCGCTCGGTGGCGGCCTTCACCCGGCGCGAGGCGAAGCGGCCCGACAGCATGCCGTCGTAGCGCGTGCCGTTGCGGTCGGTCACGCCGTCGATCACCGCGTAGCCGGCACCCTCCACGGCGACGAAGCTGTCCTCGTTGGTCTCGGGATGGTCGAGGCGCTTGCCGCGCGAGAAAGCTTCGAGGTGCGTCATCACAAGGCCATGCGGGAGGGGCGTCGAGGTCGCGCCCCGGCAGCGGGCAGGTGCCGCCGGGGCCTTGAGTTGAGAGGCGGCGGCCGGAGCGCTACTCGCCGATCGCCTGGCGCCACTTGGCGAGCACCGCGTCGGCGCCGCCGAAGTCCTGGAGCGGCTTGACCTTGACGAGCTTGAGCTCGGTCAGGGCCGGCGTGCCCTGCGGTCCCGAAACGTCGGTGCGCACCGAGCGGCGGCCGATATCCTGGACGAGGCGTTCCTGCGTCGCCTTCGACATCGCCCAGTCGATGAAGACGCGGCCGTTGTCGGTGTTGGGGCCGCCCTTGACGAGGGCGATGCCGTCGGGGGTCGTCGCCGTGCCGTCCTCGAGATGGACGATCTCCATCGGCGCGCCGCCGCGCACGTATTCCAGCGCGTTGTCCTCCAGCATCAGGCCGAGGCTCGTCTCGCCATCGGCCACGAAGCGCGGCACGGCGCCCGACGAGTCGGTGAACACGAAGTTCTTGGCGATCTGCCCGTATTCGTCCCAACCCTTGTCGCCGAAGACGGTGAGCACGGTCTGGAGCTGCTGCATGGCCGAGCCGGAGCCGTCGGCGCGGGCCGAGGCGATCTGGCCCTTCCACTTCGGGTCGGCGAGCGCGGCCCAGGTCCGGGGCGCGCCGTCCATCGGCTGCATCTCGGTGTTGACGGCCAGGACGTAGACGACCGCCGTGTAGGGGGTCCAGGCCGGGCTTTCGATGAACTGCGGGTCGACCTTGTCCATCTCCTTGGGCCGATAGGGCTCGAGAAGGTCGGCATATTCGGTGAGCTGGCTGCCGGTGACGCTCCAGATCACGTCGGCGGCGGGCTTGCCGCTTTCCGCGCGCACCCGGCGGGCGATGTCGCTCGAGCCGAGCTTGACCACCTCGGCGCGGATGCCGGTTTCCTTTTCGAACATCGGCAGGAGCGTGTCGACGATCGAGGCCTTGTGCGCGGTGTAGACGACGACCGACTTGTCCTGCGCGAGCGTCGGCACGGCAAAGACGCCGGACAGAGCCGCGCCCAGGATTGCGCCCAAGATTGTGCGTCTTCGAAACATGGTTCCTCCCGTGAATGTTCGAAGTCAAATATCCTTGGGTTCGATTGTTGTCTCAACGCCATTCATGTTGCAACATGAAAATATAAGCGGCGTTTACGAACATGTGCGGCGCTGTCCGGGGAGGGGATCGGCCGATGGCGTACTTGCAGGTTCGAAACGCGACCAAGACGTTTGCGGGCGGCATGACGGCGCTGCGCGGCGTCTCGCTCGACGTCCGGCGCGGCGAGTTCTTCACCCTTCTGGGCCCGAGCGGCTGCGGAAAGACAACGCTCCTGCGCGCCATCGCGGGATTCAACCCGCTGACGTCGGGCACCATCGCGGTGGACGGCACCGACCTCACCAGCGTGCCTCCGCACAAGCGCGACATCGGCATGGTCTTCCAGGACTACGCCGTCTTCCCGCACCTGTCGGTCTTCGACAACGTCGCCTTCGGCCTGAAGCCGCGCAAGGTTCCCGCCGCCGAGGTGGCGCGCCGCGTTCCCGAGGCGCTGGAGGCCGTGCGGCTCGCCGCGTTGGCCGACCGCCTGCCCGCCGCCATGTCGGGCGGCCAGCAGCAGCGCATCGGCCTGGCGCGCGCCATGGTGATCAATCCCCGTCTTCTCCTGATGGACGAGCCCCTGTCGAACCTCGACGCCAAGCTGCGCATCGAGTTGCGCGAGGAGATCCGGGACATCCAGCAGAAGGTCGGCATCGCGACGATCTACGTCACGCACGACCAGGAGGAGGCGCTCGCCATCTCCGACCGGATCTGCGTCATGAGCAACGGCCATGTCGAGCAGGTCGGAAGCCCCGAAGCGATCTACGGCGATCCGCAGACCCTTTTCGTCGCGCGCTTCGTCGGCACCCTGAACGAGCTCGAGCGAGGGCAGGCGCTGACCGATCTCCTGCGGCGGCTCGAGCTGGATCGCGCGGACGGCCCCGGCATCAACTGGGCGATCCGCCCCGAGGACATGCGCCTGGTTCCGCCCGGCGGGGCGCGCGAGGCAGGCGCGGCCACCCTTGAGGGCACGGTCTCGAAATGCACCTATCTCGGCCGCGAGGCGCATCTGCATCTGCGGACCGACGCGGGCGACCTGATCGTCCACGTCGTGAACCCGTCGCGCGTCGCGATTCCGGCAGCCGGCACGAATGTCGCGGTGGCGCTGCTGCGCGGGGCGCTGATGGGCTTCGACGCGGAAGGGCGTCGCGTCGCGGCTTCGGGGGCGGCGTGATGGCGCGCCTTACCTTCTGGAACGGCGTCCTCGCCTTCGCCTGGGCGCTGCTCTTCGTTCTCCTTCTGGTTCCCGTCGGCTCGGTCCTCCTGTCGAGCTTCTTCGACGCCGCCGGCAACCCGACGCTCGCCAACTACGCCGCCGTCCTCACCGAGCCGCGCTTCCAACAGGCCTTCCTGAACACGCTGATCGTCGGCTTCGGCGGCATGGCCGGCGCGCTCGTGCTCGGCGCGGCCATGGCCTTCTGCCTGTCGCGCTTCCACATCCGGGGCGGGCGCTTCGTCTCGCTGCTCGCGATCCTCGCGCTGGTCTCGCCGCCCTTCATCGGCGCCTATTCCTGGATCATCCTGTTCGGCGCGGGCGGCTTGGTGCGAACGGGCCTTCGCGAGGTCGGCATCGCGATCCCGACACTCTACGGCGTCTCGGGCATCCTCGCGGTCTTCTCGCTGAAGTTCTACCCTTACGTCTATCTTCTCACCTCGGGCGCGCTGTCCAACGTCAACCGTTCGCTCGAGGAGGCGGCCGAGGGCCTCGGCCTCACCCCCTGGCAGCGCACGCTCAAGGTCTCCTTTCCGCTGGTCCTGCCCGCGCTCTCGGCCGGAAGCCTTCTCGCCCTCATCCACGCCATCGCCGACTTCGGCACGCCGCGCCTTCTCGGGCGCGGCTTCAACGTGCTCGCGACCGAGGCCTTCACGCTCTACTCGGCCGAGATCGGCTCGAACCTCTCGATGGCGACGACGATCAGTGTCGTGCTCGTCGCCCTGTCGATGATCTTCGTCCTCGCCCAGCGCTACATGTCGCGGCGCAACGTCTACCACGGCAACATGATCAACAAGCCGGACCGGCGGCAGCTCAGCGGCTGGCGGAACGTCGCCGCGCATGTCCTGGTCTACGTCATCGCACTCCTGGGCGCGCTGCCGGCCATCATCGCCGTGATCTACTCCTTCCGCCGCACGAGCGGCCCCGTGTTCCAGCCGGGCTTCGCCCTCCAGAGCTACGAGCGCATCGTCTACGGCCTGGGCGACGTCGTCTGGAACTCGCTCTCGTTCTCGGCGGTCGCGGTCGTGCTGATCGTCCTTGCCGGCACGTTGATCGGCTGCCTCGTGGCGCGCCGCACGACGCTCGGCACCTCCGCGCTCGACGGGGCCATGATGATCCCCTACGTCATGCCGGGCATCGTGATCGGCATCGCCTATATCGCGGCCTTCAACACCGGGCCGCTCGTTCTGACCGGCACGGCGGCGATCATCATCCTGTCGATCTTCGTGCGGCGCCTGCCCTACACCGTGCGCACCACCGCCACCGCGCTGCGCCAGATCGGCCCGAGTCTGGAGGAGGCGGCCGTCTCGCTCGGCTACAGTCCGTTCCAGGCCTTCCGGCGCATCACCGTTCCTCTTATCGCTCCGGGCATCGTGGCGGGCGCGATGCTGAGCTTCGTGACCGCGATCAACGAGCTCTCCTCCTCGCTGGTGCTCTATGTCGGGCGCACCATGACCATGCCGGTACGCATCTATCTTCTGATCCTCGACGGCGACTTCGGCACCGCCGCCGCCCTGTCCACGATCCTCCTGGTTGTCAGCGGCACGGCTGTCTACGCGGCCTTCGTCTTCCTCGGGCGAGACGAGCGCGCGCTGCTGTGAGCGGGGGGCGGGAAGGGCGAACCCCCGGCTTCGCCTTTCCATTCCCGCATTCGTCTGCAACTCTCGCACCCTTTCCCCGGGTGCCGGTTCTCGGGCCGGGCGACATCGCCTTTCCCGAGCGCTTCCCGCCCCGGGTTCTCGCGCGTGACGGAGCGGCGGTTCCCCAGTCCGATCATTCGTCGCGTCCCCTGTCCGTTCGTGAAGCCGCCATGCAGTCCGTTCTCGTCATGATCAACCTCGCAGGCGCCGTGGCCCTGCTCCTGTTCGGCCTGGCGGAGGTGAAGCAAGGCGTGCTCCAGGCCTTCGGCGGGCGGCTGCGGACCATCCTTGCGGCGGGAACGCGGCGCTCCTGGCGCGCGCTCCTGTCGGGTCTGGGGGCAACCCTGGCGCTGCAGAGCTCGACCGCGACCGGCCTCATGACGGCCTCCTTCGTGGAACGAGGCCTCGTCGATCCCCGCATGGCGCAGGTCGTGCTGCTCGGCGCCAACATCGGCACGGCGCTGACGGCCTGGATCGTGGCCGCCGGCATCGAGTGGCTCTCGCCGGTCCTGCTTCTCCTCGGCTTCGCGCTGCGCCGCAACGGCGTCGGTCCGCGCCAGGGGGCGGGCATCGCCTTGATGGGCGTCGGGCTGCTGCTCCTGTCGCTGCATCTGCTCAGCCTGGCGACCGAGCCGATGCGCGCCTCGCCGGCGCTCGCCGCCTTCATCGAGCTGCTGGACGGTGCGTGGCCGGTCGCGCTCCTTCTGTCGGCCGCGCTTGCCCTGGCGGCGGCCAGCAGCCTGGCGGTGGTGATTCTTGTCACTGCGCTCGGTGCCGCCGGGATCCTGTCGGACGGCCTCGTCGTGGTTCTGGTGCTGGGCGCCAACCTCGGCGGCGCGCTTCCGCCGGTCATGGCCACATCGGGCGGCGCGGTCGCGGCCCGCCGCGTCGTTCTCGGCAACCTCGTGGCGCGGGCCTGCGGCGTCCTGGCGGTGCTGCCGCTGGCGGACCAGGTCGGCGCCGCTCTCGCGAGCCTCGGTCTCGCCGGGCCGAACCTGCCGGTCGACGTCCACCTCCTGTTCAACCTGGTCCTCGCGCTCGCGGCGTGGCCCCTGGCGGGACCTCTCGCCCGCCTGATGCGGCGTCTCCTGCCCGATGCGCCCGAGGAGCGGAACGCACCGAGGTTCCTGGATCCGGACGAGCTGTCCACACCGGTCGTCGCCCTGGCGAGCGCGACGCGCGAGGTGCTCGGCGTCGGCGACCTCGTGGAGAAGATGCTGTGCGACGTGCGCGACGCCTTCCGGCGCCGGGACCCCACATTCCTGCGCGGCATCGAGCCGCTGGAGAAGGACGTCGACCGGCTGCAGCAGGCGGTGAAGATCTACATCGCCCGGATCGCCCACGACGAGGCCTCCGACAGGGCGCACGAGCGCTCGGCGGAGATCGTCGATTACGCGATCAACCTCGAGCATATCGGCGACATCATCGAGAAGGGGCTGGTCCACGAGATCGGCAAGATGGTGGCCTTCGATCTTCGCTTCTCCGAGGAGGGCTTCCGCGAACTCGACAGCTTCATGGAAACGACGATCGAGAACCTGCGCATGGCGCAGACCATCTTCGTCACCCGCGACCTCGACCTGTCCCGCCGGCTGATGGACGCCAAGCTGACGGTCCGGCAGATCGAGAAGCGCTCGGCCGTGCGCCACTTCCAGCGGCTGCGCGAGAACCGGCGCGCCAGCATCGAGACCAGTTCGCTCCACCTCGACATCCTGCGCGACCTCAAGCGCATCAACGCCCATATCGCCTCGGTCGCCCACCCCATCATGGACGCCGAGGGACTGCTTGTGGAAAGCCGCGTCCGCAAGGAGGCGGACGGCCTGCCACAGGACCCGGTGTCGGTCTGAGGACCGAGGCCGCTACGGGAAGAGCCGGTGCGCTTCCCATTCGCCATGCGCGACAGGGGTCGTCGAGACCAGCTCATAGCGCAGCGTCTCGACATGGAGGCGGTCCGGCGTCACCGAGCAGCGGAAGCGCAGCTTGAACCACTCGCCCTTGTTGCGAAAGGCCGCGCCGCTGGCCTTGACCGTCCGGTCGGCGATCCTGCCGCGCGAAAAGGCGTCCAGCACGACCCGGTCGACCCGCCGAAAGGTCGTCTCGCTGGCGATGCGCGCCTCGAGCTTCAGGAAGCAGACCTGAATCATGCGGTCGATGGGCGCAAGCTGCTTCATCTCCGCCGTCTCGCGCGCCGACAGCGCATGGGCGGGTGTCACAAGGAGCGGCGCGAGCAGGCCGATCGCAGCCGCGCTCCGGCGCATCGCGCCGGCTCGGGGGATAAGGGCTTTCGTCATCGGGAACTGATAAGGGCTGCGAAACGATTTCGCTACCCTTGTATCGCCTGGCGAAGGCCTCGGCCCGATCCTTGCAACTTCTGCCGGACGCCGCGGGGGCGAGCGGCCTGCGTCGCCAGGACGGCGGCGGCCGGATCGGCGGGGAAAGGCAGCTTCGGGATCCCGGTTCCGACAGTCGGGTCCAGTCGGTTGCCGCCTGATCGGGGCGTCCTTCCGCTTCGCCGCAGCGTGCGGTCGAGGAGAGGCGGCATCTCGCGCCGTTTCCGCACGGCGGCGGCTTCGTGCCCTAGCGCGACGAGACGGCGGCATGGAGAGCGCGCAGGACGACGTGGGGCGGGCAGCGAAGCGCCGCGCCGTTTCCACCATGCAATCGCCCGGTCGCCGGGCGGCGCGGACAGCGGCGCAATGCCGTCCCGCCCGTGCTAGTCTGGGCCGAACGCCGTCGCGCAAGGCGTCGAAGGCGTTGCCGACAGCTGGAACCGGAAGCGTCCCCATGCCCGCCAAGACCCTCTTCATCGTGCAACTGTTCGAGCGCAGCGGAAAGCGGCTGATCGGCGGCCGGGCTCTCGACTTCCGCACGGCCGACGAGGCGGTGGCGCGGGCCGAGCGGGCCGCCTCGACGGCGGTCGGCGTGGTGGCCCTCCAGCACTCGATCGATACCGACACGGGCGAGGTTCTGGAGGAGCCGATCGTGCTGAGCCGGTTCGGCGAGGTGCCGGCCGAGTTCCGCGAGGAATGACAGCGTCGCGGGTCCTGCGCTCGCGCTTGGGATGACCCCGTCAGCGCGGCGTTCGCGACAGGCGGGTCGCCCCGGGCTTCACCAGCCCCCGCCGGGGCGGTGGCCGCATGACGGGACGGGAGGCCGGGCGCTCCCCCGGCCGCGGGACGGCTGGGACGCCGCGGACATTCCCGTTGACGGAACGCGAAACAGCGCGCCGGTTTTCAGCGAATGCGGGCGTCCGGCGATCGGGTGCGAGGGGCGTCATGGCAGGCGCGGACGCGGCCAGGGCCTCCTGCGCTCGGCATCACTTCGACGCGGAGACGTGCCGGGCGGCCGCTTCGTTTGCCGTCGCGAGGCTTTCCGCAAAGGCACGGCCGGACGCGAGCGCGGCGACGAGCGCGCCCACGAAGGCATCGCCCGCACCATGGGTGCTGACCAGACGCACCGGCAGAGCCTCGAGCGCGACCGGCGTTTCGCCGGAGCGGACGCCCGCCACGCCCGATCCGCCGGCGGTGACGACCACGGCGGGAAAGCGTGCCGCCAGGTCCTGCGCGGCCGCGGTCGCCGACGCCAGATCGGTCACCTCGCGGCCGCAGAGTTCCTCGGCCTCGATCGCATTCACGATGAGAACGTCCACCAGTGCCGCGAGTTCGTCGGGAAGGGCGCGAAACGGCGCCGCGTTCAGGCAGACCATCGCGCCGGCCCGGCGCGCGGCCCGCGCCGCGGCCGTGTTCACGGCATCCGGCACCTCGTTCTGAAGGATCAGGGCGCCGGTATCCTGCCAGAGCCCTGGATCCGAGAGGGTGGCCGGGTCGATCCTGAGGTTGGCGCCCGACACGATCACCGCGCCATAGTCGCCTTGCGCGTCGGAAATCGCGACGCTCATGCCCGATCCCGTGCCCGCCAGGCGGCGCACGCACGAGGCCTCGACGCCCGAAGCCTCGAGCCGCGCCATCAGGAAGCGACCGAACTCGTCGTCTCCGACGGCGCCCGCCATGCGAACCTTGGCGCCTGCCGTGGCGGCGCTCACGGCCTGGTTGCCGCCCTTGCCGCCGAACTTCGGGGCCCAGGCGTGGCCGGTCACCGTCTCGCCCTTGCGCGGCCTGTCGGGCGCGTCGACCATGATGTCGTAGTGCAGGCTGCCGACGACCACGATCACGGGCTGGGCGGAAGGGCTCATGTGTTCCGTCGCTTGGTTTTGACGGCCCCCATCGTGGCCGCGAGGTTGCGTTCGGCCGCCTTGAGGTCGCGCTGGGCGACGGCGGCGAAGACGGCGTCGAGGATGATGAGCTGGGCGACGCGCGCCGCCGCGTTCTCGCCGAGCAGCGGCGACCCTTGCGCCGTCGAGCAGAGGACGACGTCGGCGATCTCGGCGATCGGAGACGTGGCATAGTTGGTGAGCGCGATGGTGCGCGCCCCGCGCCTGCGGGCGAGCTCCAGCGGCTCGAGGACGGCCGTCGTCTGGCCCGAATGCGAGAAGGCGATGGCGACGTCCCCTTCCGAAAGGAGCGCGGCCGACATCAGCATCATGTGCGCGTCGTCGAAGACGCTGGTGCGCACGCCGATGCGCAGGAACTTGTGGGCGACGTCGCGCGCGATCTGGGCCGAGCCGCCGATGCCGTAGAGATCGCGCTGGCGGGCCGCGAAGATGAGGTCGGCCGCGCGCTCGAAGGCCTCCGGGTCGAGGATCGAGAGCGTTTCCTCGAGCGCGTGGATCGAGGTGCGGAAGACCTTCTGCGCGATCTGCGGCCCGGTGTCGTCGGGCGAGAGTTCCTGGTGGAGGTCGGTGGTCGGCAGTCGGTTGTAGTCGGCGATGCCGGCGCGAAAGTCCTTGAAGCCGGAAAAGCCGAGCTTCTTGGCGATCTTGACGAGCATCGCCTCCGAGACGCCCGCGTCGTCCGCCACGCTTTTCAGGGCCGTGGTCTCGTCGAAGTCGCGGCGGCCGAGGATCATCTCGACCACCCGTGCCTCCAGCGGCGTCAGCTGCGGCATCATCATGCGGATCCGGGGACCGACGGTCCTCGGATCGCTGAAAGACATGTTCATCCCCGTCCCCTGGTCGCGCGATCGATCAGCATCGCGACAAGGATGATAAGGCCGGTGGCGAGAAGCTGATAGAAGGCCTGGACGTTGAGGAGCGTCAGGCCGTTGCGCAGGGATCCGAGGATGATGGCGCCCAGGATCGTGCCGACCACCGACCCCTTGCCGCCCATCAGCGAGGCGCCGCCGATCGCGGCCGCCGCGATCGCGTCGAGCTCCCACAGGTTGCCGAGCGTCGGGTCGGCGGCGCCGAGGCGCCCGACGAGGATGAGGCCCGCGATGGAGGCGAGGCCGCCCGAGATCACGTAGGCCGCGATCTTGGTCATCGCGACCGGGACGCCCGCGATGTGCGAGGCCTCCTCGTTGCCGCCGACCGCCAGGAAATACTCGCCGAGCGGGGTCTTGTTGAGGACGACCCAGACCGCGAAGGCGAGGATCGCGACGAGGACGACGGGCGTCGGGACGCCGAGGATGCTGCCGTTGAACAGGGCTCGGAACTCGGGGGGAATGCCGAAGACCGGGTTGCCGCCCGTGTAGATCAGCGCCGAGGCGCGGTAGAGCGAGAGCGTGCCGAGCGTCACGATGAAGGGCTGGAGCCCGCCATAGGCGACAAGCGCCCCGTTCACCGCCCCGGCTGCCATGCCGAACAGGATGGCAGCCGGAATGGCGATGATGATCGGCGCGCCGCCGACCATCATGGCCGCGGCCGCGACCGCGGCGATCGCCGCCGTCGGGCCGACCGACAGGTCGATGCCGCCCGAGATGATCACGAGCGTCATGCCGAGCGCCACGCAGGCGTTGATCGAGGACTGCTGCAGGATGTTGAGGAGATTGCGCTCGGTCAGGAAGTTGGGGCTGAGCGCGGCGAAGACGCCGACGATCACGAGCAGGCCGATGAGCGTGCCGGCGTCGCGCAGGCCGAAGCCGAGCTTGAGGCCGCGGCTCGGGGCGGGAAGGCTGTCGGTGGATGTCATGAGCGTCACTGCCCCGGACGAGAGGAATGGGAGGCGGAGCCGGCGGACTTCGGTTCGGATTGGGGCACGGCGAGCGAGACGATTGCCCGCTCGCTGATCGCGTCCCGCTCCAGGATGCCGGCGATACGGCCCTCGCGCATGACGAGCACGCGGTCGGAAACGCGCAGGATCTCGGGCAGCTCGGACGAGACCACGATCACCGAGCGCCCTTCGGCGGCCAGCCGCTCGATCAGCGCGTAGATCTCGGCCTTGGCGCCGACGTCGATGCCGCGCGTCGGCTCGTCGAACAGGAGGATGCGGGCGCCGGCCGCGATCCATCGGCCGATGATGGCCTTCTGCTGGTTGCCGCCCGAGAACTGCCCGATCGGGCGCTCGACGTCGAGCGGGCGCAGGTTCATGTCGCGCATCAGCTTCAGGCTCTCGGCCTGGAGGGCGCGGCGGCGCACGAAGCCGGCGCGCGAGAAGCGGCGCATGGAGGAGAGGGCGATGTTGGAGCGGATCGAGCGGCGCGCGACGATGCCGTCGCGCTTGCGCTCCTCGGGCAGAAGGCCGAGCCCCGCGCGGATGGCCGTTCGCGGATTGCCGAGCGACAACGGCCGGCCCTCGACCCGGATCGAACCGCGGTCGGGCCGGTCGACGCCGGCGACGAGGCGAAGAAGCTCCGTGCGTCCCGCGCCGACGAGGCCAGAGATGCCGAGCACCTCGCCGCGCCGCAATTGAAAGCTCGCGTCGCGAACGGCCGACCCGCGCGAGAGGTTCTCGACGTCGAGCACGATCTCGCTCGTGGCGAAGCCCTTGTGCTCGGCATGGGCCAGCTCGCGCCCGACCATGCGCGAGACCACCTCGGCCTCCGTGGTCTCCGCCATCCTGACATCGGCGACCTTGCGCCCGTCGCGCAGGATCGTCGCCGTGTCGCAGACGCGGAACACCTCGTCCATCTTGTGGCTGACGTAGATGATCGACACGCCGCTCGCCGAAAGGTCGCGGATCAGAAGGGCGAGGCGATCGAACTCGGCCGGGGTCAGGCTCGAGGTCGGCTCGTCCATCGCGATGATCTTGGCGTCCTCCATCAGGGCGCGGGCGATCTCGACGATCTGGCGCTGGGCGACCTTCAGGGTACGAATGGGAGCGGACGGGTCGATCGAGGCGTCGAGGGGGGCAAGGGCCTCGCGCGCCCGGCGCTCCTGCGCCCGCCGATCGACGAGAAGGCCGCCGGCCATGCGCAGGGGGCGGCCGAGGAACATGTTCTGCGCGACGGTCAGCTCGGGAACGTGCTGGAGTTCCTGGTGGATCATCGCGATGCCGGCGCGCCGCGCAACGAGCGGCCCATGGCCGGTCACGCGCACGCCGTCCACCGCGATCGTGCCGCCGGAGGGCTCCATGACCCCCGACAGAATGCGAAGGAGCGTGGACTTGCCGGCGCCGTTCTCGCCGAGCAACCCGTGGACCGAGCCGGGTGCGACGCTCATCGACACGCCGTCGAGGGCGCGCAGGGAACCGAAGCTCTTGCCGATATCGCTCAGGGTCAGACGTTCCGACGCAAGGCGCTCGGTCGACGGGGTGTTCATGGCGCTCCCTCCCGGAGACGTATCGGGACCGGCCGGGGCGCGGCTCGCGCGCCCCGGCCGGACTGAGGTCAGTTGGCGGACTGCTTGAGGAGCGTCTCGCGCAGGGCGTCGCCCTTCGCCGCGAAGGCCTCGACATTGTCCTTGGTGATCAGCGCCTGCGGGGTGGAGACGACGCGCGGCAGATCCTGCTTGCCGACGAGGCGCAGGGCGACCTCCATCGCGACCTCGCCGGTCAGCACCGGGAAGGAGTCCACCGTGCCGGTGAGGTCGCCGGCCTTGATCGAGGCGTAGGCGTCCGAGATGCCGTCGGTGCCGAACACCACGACCTTGTCCTTGAGGCCGGCGGCCTTCACGGCCTCCACGACGCCCAGCGCCATGCCGTCGTTGTTGGCGTAGAAGCCGACGAGGTCGGGGTTCTGCTGGAGGATGGTCGCGGCCGCGTCGTAGGCGACCTGGCGGTCCCAGTTACCGGGAACGCTGGCGACCACGGTGAACTTGCCGCCTTCCGCGATGGTCTCGGAGAAGCCCTTGGTGCGCTGGCCGGCGGCGAAGACGCCCGCCTGGCCCTCGATCACCGCGACCTTGCCGCCCTCGGGACGGTTCTGGAGGAACCACTTGGCGACGCGCACGCCGTTGTCGCGCTGCACGTTGCCGACATAGTGCTTCACGCTCGGGATCACGGCGTCGTTGACGTTGACGACAGGGATGCCCTGGGCCTCGGCGCTTTCCAGCGCGGGCTGGAGGTTGTTGTCGGTCTGCGGCGAGAGAAGCAGCGCGGCGAAGCCCTGGCTGATCAGGTTCTCGGCGATCGAGAGCTGGCCGAGCTGGTCGCCCTCGCTCTGCGCGGCCTGATAGACGACCTCGACGCCGGCCTTCTTGGCATAGGCCTCGTAGCCCTCACCGAGCGAGCGCCAGTATTCGTTGGTCAGCGTCTTCGACACGCCGCCGATGCGGGTGCCGGCCGGAGCCGCGGGCACCGCGCCGAACTTGGCGTCGAGCTGCGACCACTCGATGCGGTTCGTCTCGGTGTCGGAGTTGAGGGGGGCGAGCGTCTGGGCGAAGGCGGCGGCACTGACGAGCGACAGGGCGCAGCCGACCACGAGGGCCTTCAGCTTGATGGTCATGGGGTTGGTTCCTCCCGTTGGACAGTTGCCGGGCAGGCCTCGCGGCCCGGCGCGCGGTCTGAAGGTCAGGCCGCGATCATCGCGGCGTTGACGATGCTCTGGCTCGCGACACCGTCCTGGCGGCTCTGGGCCTCTCCCAGACGGTTGTCGGCGTCGAGACGGTCGGCAACCGTGAGGAGCCGCCGGACGGTCTCGATGTTGGTCTCGCACTCCGCCACCGGGTCGAGACCCGAGGCGTCGGGGAAGGTGTCGAAGTAGAGGGCGCCCGCGTAGCCGTCGCGGCGGATCTGGCGCAGGAGCTCCAGCGTCGAGCGCAGGTGCACAGCGCCCACCATCAGACCGTCGTCGCGCTTGGCGTAGCCGTCGTTGAGATGGACGCCGAGGAGCTTCGAGCGGCGATGGATGAGATGGGCGGCATAGGCGGGCTGCTCGCCGGCATAGAGCGCGTGGGCGAAATCGAGGGTGACGCCGAGGTTCGCGGCGCCGACCTCGTCGATCGCCAGCAGCGTCGTCGCGCAGTCGCGCAGAAGGGCGTGGGCGCGCGGCTCGTCGGGCTTGTACTCGATCGAGATCTGGCAGGCGGGATCGTGCTCGGCGACCTCGCGGATACCCGCGATCTCGAGATCCCAGGCCTCGGCGTAGTCGAGCTGGAAGTTGTAGTCGAAGCCGTCCTGGCCGAGCCAGAGCGTCATCAGGTCAGCACCCATGGCGCGCGCCGCGTCGACGCCGCGCTTGGTCATGTCGATCGCCTCGCGCCTCACGGATTTATCCGGGTTCGTGAAGGCGCCGAGCTTGAAGGCCGGGTTGGTGTAGTAGCGCATCGCGAGGCCGTTGACCGCGAGGCCGAGGTCGCCGATGCGCCTACCGACGGTTGCCGGGTCGTCCTTGACGTGGTCGGGGAAGTTCAGGTCGACATCCGTCAAACCCTTCGCCGTCGCGGCGCGTTCGGCCATCTGCATGAAGGTCGGCTTGCCCGAAAGGTCCGGCCAGTAGAGGTGCGGCGCGGAGCCGAAGGAGTTGAGGCGGGTGGCGAAACGGGAGAGGGTCATGAAAGCTCCGCTGAACTGCTGCTACTTTACAATATAACGTAAAGTCGTCAAGTGGCAGGCCGAAGCGTCTCACGGCGATCCCGCCCGGTGCTGCCGCTTGAGCCTATCCGGGCTTGTCGCGGCTACCCGGACGCAGCCACCCCGGTTTGGGGACGTCACACAGACTCCGGTCAGGCGAGCCGGCGCCGCCGCATGTCGGCATCGCTCCCTCGCCGGCCCGTTCGACTTCACGACAGACCACCTCGGGCGGAAAGCGAGTGTTCGCTCGAAAGAAGGTCGAGAAAGCGGCGCTGCCTTGGGCTTGGGCCGCGCTGCGTTCGGGGAGGGTCAGCCGTTCGCGATCCGGATGTGTCGCGACCCGATCGCCAGGTTGTCGGGAAAAGCGCGAGCAGATCCCGTCGGCCCCGAGGGTTGTCGTCCGTGCTCGATACGGTCGGATCGCCAACCGGTCGCCGCGGGCATCCTGGCCGGCGGTCCGGGGCGCCTAGCCGAAGCGGCGGAGCGAGAAGGGGGCAAGGTCCGCGATCGAATCGGAATCGCCGGCGAGGCCAGCGGCCAGCGCAGCGCCCAGACCCGCCGAGTGCTTGAAGCCGTGGCCCGAACAGGCCGAGACGACGGTGACGCGGCTCATCGACGGATGCCGGTCGACGATGAAGCCGCCGTCCGGCGTCACGGTGTAGAGGCAGGCGAGGGCGTCGTCGGCCCCGGGCCGAACGCCCCGCAAGCGACCGGTGAGGTGGCGAGCGTACATCTCGTCGGATTCCGCGGGATCGACCCGCTTCCAGCCGGCGCCGGGATCGGTGTCCCGCTCGGTCTGCTCCGTCGCGACCTTGACGCGCCGCTCGCCCGGCAAGGGCGGAAAGCCGTAGAAGTGATCGCCCTCGCGGTCCCCAAGCATCCGGATATAGACCGGATCGCGGGACGAGATCGGCGCCTCGGCCGCAAGCGGAAACCAATGCAGGACCTGCCGTCGCACGCTCAGGAGCCGATCGAACGGCGCGCCGAGCAGCGAGGCGGTCCATGCGCCGGCCGCAACCACCGCGACGGGCGCCCGCCAGTCGCCGCGGGCGGTGCGCAGGACGACGCCGGAGCCGTCGTCCTCGAGGCCGAGGACGTCCGTGTTCGCCTCGACAAGCGCCCCGTTCCGCCGAGCCCGCGCGAGCTGCTCGGCGATGCAGCGCTCGGGCCGAACGTATCCGCCGCCCGGCTCGAAGCAGCCGATCGTCCCGTGCGTGTCGTCCATGAACGGGAAGCGCGCTGCGATCTCGTCGCCGGCGAGCGCCTCGTGCGAGATGCCCGCACGCTCTGCGACGCGAAGGGTCCGGTGGACGAAGTCGCTCTTGCCTTCGCCCCCGGTCGCCTCGGGACCCATGACCAGCGTTCCGCAGGCGGTGAAGAGCTCCGCGCCCGTTTCCCGCTCGATCTCCCGCCAGATCTGATGGGACCGGGTGACGAGGGGCACGTAGGCGTCGCCCTCGGCGACGGCGCGACGGGTGATGCGCGTTTCGCCGTGGCTGGAGCCTTCCGCGTGAGGCGGGGTGTGCCGGTCGAAGCCGACCGCCCGGGCGCCGCGTGCCGCCAATTGATCGAGCACGGCGCTCCCCATCGCGCCGAGGCCGACCACGAGAACGTCCGCGCGGCTCGCCATTCGCGCCCCTTGCCTCAGTGCGCCGGCGGCGCGAGCTCGCCCGCCTCGACCCGGACGGCCAAGACGTTTCCGGGCGGGGGCAGGGGGCAGACCGCGAAGTCGGTGAAGGCGCAAGGGGGGCTGACCGCGCGATTGAAGTCGAGGAGGATCGTCGTCTCGGTCACGTCCTCGCCGAACAGGAAGCGGGCGGCCGGATAGGTCTCGCCGGTCCGGGCGGTCGCGTCGCGGAAGACGAACTGGGGCCGCTCGGGCGTGCCATGCGTGGCCAAGAGCTCGAACCGCTGGCCGGCGTGCTCGAAGACCGCCTTGTGCGTCGCCTCGACGGCGGTGCGGATCGAGCGGCTCGTGTCGATCTCGACGGCTTCCGGCGCGTCCAGCCGGACCCACTGCGCTTCGATGCGCCAGGACGGGTCGAACGGGAAGGTCTCGAGCTTCGGCCGGTCCTCCTTCGCGATCGGCCGCGTATCGCGAACGCGCAGGGCGTTCTCGCCGTTCAGCGTCGTCACCTCCAGAAGCAGGTGGCCGCTCGTGAAGCGCGGCGGGGCGGACTTCGACAGGGCGAGGCGCTGCTCGGGCCCGCCCTCCGCCGGCTGGAAGCGCACGCCGTCCGTGTCCTGCGTGAGCGTGCCGACATGGTCCGGACCGGACGGCAGCACGATGTCGTTGTCGGCGGCGCTGCCGACCCGCGTCGCGCCGTTCTCCAGCGGGTAGCGGCCGACGATGTTGAGCCAGCCGTCGGCCGCTGCAAGCGCGTCCATGCGGCGCTCGCGCCAGTCGCGAAATTCGGTTTCTAGATCGCTCATGGGTTGGGTGTCCTTTCTGCGACGAGGCGCGGCACGCTGGCGAGGAGCCGCCGCGTATAGGGATGGGCGGGGCGAGCGAGCACGTCGCCGGTCGGGCCGGCCTCCACGATGCGACCCTGTTCCAGGATCACGACCCGGTCGCACAGGGCGGCCACGGCCCCGATATCGTGCGACACGAACAGAATCGCCATGCGTCCCCTGAGCTCGCGCAGAAGGTCGAGGATGCGGATGCGGGTCGTGAGGTCCAGCGCGCTCAGCGCCTCGTCGGCGAGAAGCAGCTCGGGACCCGCGACGATGGCGCGCGCGATGGCGATGCGCTGGCGCTGCCCGCCCGAGAACTGGTGGGGAAAGCGCGCCGCGGCATCCGGCTCAAGGCCGACCGCCCGAAGCGCCTCGGCGACGAGCGCCCCGTGGTCGCCCTCGACGCCGAGCGAGCGCAGCGGCTCGGCGACGATCGCGCGCACGCGCTGGCGCGGATCGAGCGAGCCGTAGGGATCCTGGAACACGACCTGCACGCTGCGGCGGAACGCGCGCATCTGCCGGCGGTCTCGCGGGTCGAGCGGCACGTCCCGGAAGCGGACCGTGCCGGCCGTCGGCTTCGCCAGGCCGAGCGCGAGGCGCAGGAGCGTCGTCTTGCCGGAACCCGACTCGCCGACGAGGCCGACCGCCTCGCCCGCGCCGACCTCGAGATCGACGCCGCCGAGAACCGGGCGGCCGGCCGCATAGCTGAAGCGGACGTCGCGGAGCGCGAGAAGGGTCATGCCGTGGGCCGTCCGATGGCGTCGTCGAAGCGGCGCGCCGCCTCGACCAGGCCGCGCGTGTAGTCGTGGCGGGGATGCCCGAGCACGTCGGCGGTCGGGCCCGCTTCCACGGCGACGCCGCGACGCATCACCACGAGCCGGTCGACGCTGCCAGCGACCACAGGCAGGTCGTGACCGATCAGGAGAAGCGCCATGCCGCGCTCCGCGACGAGGCGGCGCAGGAGCTGCATCACCTCCTCCTGCGTCGTCACGTCGAGCGCGGTGGTGGGCTCGTCGGCGATCAGGAGGTCGGGCCGGCAGGCGAGCGCCATGGCGATCGCGACGCGCTGGCGCTGGCCGCCGGACAGCTCGTGCGGATAGGCTCGGGCGACGCGGTCGAGATCGGGCAGCGCCACCTCGGCCAGCAGGGCCCGGACCGCCGCGCCCAGCGCCGATCCGCGCAGCGGCGTGCCGTCCCGGCGCGCGCGGCGCGCGAGCGGCAGGGCAACCTGGCGTTCCACGCGCATCAGGGGGTCGAGGGCGCTGAGCGGCTCCTGGAACACGATCGCGACCGCTTGGCCGCGAAGCGCGTCGAGCCGCCGCTCGGGCGCACCGACGACCTCCTCGCCCCTGAGCCGCACCGAGCCCTCCGCGCTGAGCCCGCGCGGCAGGAGGCCGGCGACCGCGAGCGCGGTGAGCGACTTGCCGGAGCCCGACTCGCCGATCAGCCCGACCCGCTCGCGCGCGGCGACGTCGACCGACAGGTCGTCGATCAGCGTCGCGGGGCCGGCGCGCACGCTCAGGCCCCGGATCGCGAGAAGCGCGCTCATCGCTGTGCCCCGGCGGGATCGCCCCGTTCGCGCAAGCCGTCGGCGAGAAGGTTGATGCCGATCACGAGCGAGACGAGCGCGAGGCCCGGCAGGACCGCGCCGAGCGGCGCGGTGAAGACGGTGCCTTGCGCCTCCTGCAGGAGCCGGCCCCAGGAGCTGTTGGGCGGCGGGGCGCCGAGGCCGAGATAGGAGAGTGAGGCCTCTGCAATCACCGCCAGCCCGAACTGGAGCGCGACCGCGACCGAGAGCGCTGGCCAGATGTTGGGCAGGACGTGGGTCAGGACGATGCGCGGCCAGGACGTGCCGCAGGTGCGCGCCGCCGTGATGAAGTCGAGGACGAGGACGCGCTTGGCGAGGATGCGCGTCAGCCGCGCGAAGATCGCCGACAGTCCGAGACCGAGCGCCAGGATCGCGGTGCTCAGGCTCGGGCTTTGCGTCACCGCCACCACCAGCATGGCGATCAGGAGGGTCGGAAAGGCGATCAGGATGTCGAGCGCGGCGGCCAGGGCGTCGTCGAGCGTGCGCGAGGCGAAGGCGGCCAGAGTGCCGAGCGTGACGCCGACGAGCGCGCCGACCAGAACCGCGCCCGTGCCGACGAGAAGCGCGATGCGGCTGCCGACGAGGATCTGCGAGAGGAGGTCGCGCCCGAGCCGGTCGGTGCCCGCCCAGTGGATCCAGTTCGGCGCCTCCAGCCGGCCCCCGGCGAGCTCGGCCGGATCGAAGGGCGTCCACACGAGCGTGAGAAGCGCGACCGCCGCGTGCAGCCCGACGAGCGCGAGGCCGGCGCTGAGCGTCCAGGACCGGCGGCGACGCTCGATGGGCGGGGAGGGGAGAAGCGTGCTCATGCGCGCTGGGCTTCGCGCAGCCGGGGATCGAGAAGGCGCTGGAGGATGTCGGCGAGAAATCCCACCAGCAGCACGAGAAGGGTGGAGACGAAGAGAACGCCCTGGACGCTCGGGAAGTCGCGCTGCCCGATGGCCAGAAGCAGCATGGAGCCGAGACCCGGCAGGCTGAACACCCGCTCCACCACCACCGCGCCGAGAAAGGTCGAGGCGAGCTCGATGCCGAGCACCGAGACCACCGGCACGACGCCGTTGCGAAGTCCATGGCGCCGGAGCGCCTCGCCGCGCGTCTCGCCCATGGCGCGGGCGGTGCGCAGATAGTCGGCGCCGAGAACGCCCAGCGTCACCGCCCGCACGTAGCGCAGGAGCGAGGCGCCCATCACGAGGCCGATCGTCAAGGCGGGCAGGATCAGGGCCCGGGCCGCGCCGAGCGGGTCGTCCCAGCCCTGGCGGGGAAAGCCGCCCGAGGGCAGCCAGCGCAGGTTCACCGCGAAGAGGGTGGCGAGAAGGATGCCGACCCAGAACACGGGCACCGCGACCCCGAGCTGCGAGACCACCGAGATCACGCCGCCGAGCGGACGCTCCGCGCGCAGCGCCGCGAGGATGCCGAAGGGCACGGCGAGGAGCATCGCCACGAGGAAGCCCGCCGCCGTGAGCGGCAGCGTCACCGTGAGGCGCGCCGCGATCTCCGTCGACACGGACGTACGGCTGACGAAGGACGTGCCGAAGTCGAGGCGCGCGAGACCGGCGAGGAACCGCGCGAACTGCAGGGTCAGGGGCTGGTCCGAGCCGACCTCGGCGCGCGCGGCGGCGATCTGCTCGGGCGTCGCGCCGACGCCCACCAGCGCGTTGGCCGGGTCGCCCGGCAGGAGGCGCAGGAGAACGAACAGCAGCACCGCCGCCGCAACGAGCGAGACGGCGAGGATCAGCGTGCGGCGAAGCGCGTAGGCGAGAATGGAAGCGGTCCTTGGGCAGGGGGCGCCGCCGGCCGAAGGGGCCGGCGGCGCAAGGGCATGTCCGGCCGGCTCAGTCCGCCTTGCGGATGCCGGAGGCGACGAACTGCGAGTTCAGTCCGTTCACCGGATAGCCCGAGACGTTGGCGTTCGCCACCACGATCTGGGGATAGAGGTAGAGCCAGTTGCTGGCCGCGTCCTCGGCGATCGTCCGGTTGGCGCGGCGCAGCGCATCGGTCTGTTCGGCCTCGCTCGGTGCCTGCTCGGCGTCGGCGATCAGCTTCACCACGTCGGGGTTGTTGTAGCCCCAGTAGAAGTCCGGGTTGCCGTAGAAGACGATGTCGCGGTGGTTGACGTGCTCCTGCAGCGTCGCCTGGAAGTCGTGGCTCTGGTAGATCTTCGTGTACCACTCGTTGGCGGTGATGACGTTGATCTTCACCCGCACGCCGACCTTGGCGTACTCGCTCTGCAGGAACTGCGCGACCGTCGGGTGCGGATCGTAGTCGGGCGTGTCCAGCGTGAAGTCGAAGCCGTCGGGCAGGCCCGCCTCCGCCAGAAGCGCCTTGGCGCTCGCCGGATCGTAGGCGTCCACGGCGGTCAGGTCCTCGTACCAGGGATCGGTCGGGGGCACGAAGGAGCCGATCAGCGTTCCGTAGTCGCCCCAGACCGCGTTCAGCAGCCGCTTCTTGTCGACGGCGCGCGCCAGGGCCTTGCGCACGCGCACGTCGTTGAACGGCGCGACGCGATCATTGTAGGCCAGAATCTCCTTGGTGGTGGAAGCGCCCTCCGAGACGGTGAAGGACGGGTTGTCCTTGAACTGGGCGAGCGCGTCGGGGCTCTGCACCGAGGTGACAAGGTCCACCGCGTCGGTCAGGAGCGCGTTGCCGAGCGCGCTCGCGTCCGTGAAATACTGGAACACGACCTCGCCGTTCAAGGGCTTCTGGCCCCAGTAGCCGTCGAAGCGGGCGAGCGCCAGCGCCGAACCGCGGCGCCAGTCCTCCAGCGTGTAGGGGCCGGTCCCGTCCTCCTTGGAGGTGATGTCGCCGGCCGCGTCGTTGACGATCCAGACGTAGGACAGGTTGTAGGGCAGCGAGATCGAGCGCGCCGAGAGCTTCACCACGACGGTGCTCTCGTCCGGCGTCTCGACGGCGCTGATCGTGGCGAGGCTCTTCTTGCGCGAGCTCTTGGAGCTTTCCGCGCGCACGCGCTCGATCGAGCGCTTCACGTCGGCCGAGGTCAGCGGATCGCCCGAGTGGAACCGCACGCCCTCTCGCAGGCGGAACGTGTGGGTCAGCCCGTCCGCGCTCGTCTCGTGGCTCTCGGCGAGCACCGGCTCCACCGTGCCGGCATCCGTCAGGCGGAACAGGGCCTCGTAGACGTTGCCGTTGAACGCCTCGTTGATGCCTTGGCCGGCGCCGGCCGTGTTGTCGAGGTTCTGCGGCTCGTAGAGCGAGCCGATGCGGATCGTGGCGTCGGGGTCGGCCTCCTGCGCGAGGGCGGGGCCGAGGCCGAGGCCGAGAAGGGCGGCGAGGGAGACGGATGTCAGGAGGGTCATGAACGGAACCGATTCGAGGAACGGCGACGATCCTAGCCACCCGGACGATGCTTGCCCACGGACAGGATGACGGACCCGACCGGGCGTGGGGAACGGAAATTTCCCGACCGGGTGGAAAGACGCATCAGGGTTTCTGTCTACCGACACGCTGGACGGATTACATCGCTCACGCTTCGACGCACAGCGCCGAAAGCGAGTGTCCCACCCTTCGTTCGGAAAGCCGATCCCATGTCCCCCCGCATCCCCTCCGCCTCCGGCCTGTCGCGCCGCCTCGTCCTTACGCTTCTTCTGGCGGCCGCGCCGCTCGCCGCGCTTCCGGGTGGCGCGATGGCCGAGACGAAGTCCATCAAGGTCGGGATCATGAGCGGCGAGGACGAGGATGTCTGGCGCGTGGTGGCGGCCGAGGCGGCCAAGCACGACCTCGAGATCGAGCCCGTGGTCTTCAACGACTACACGCAGCCCAACGAGGCGCTGGAGAACGGCGAGATCGACGCCAACGCCTTCCAGCACAAGCCCTATCTCGACAACCAAGTCGAGGCGCATGGCTACGGGATCGTCCCGGCGGGCTACACGGCGGTCTGGCCGATCGGCCTCTACTCGCGCAAGGCCAAGGACTTGGCCGGTCTCGGCGAGGGCGCGGTGATCGGCGTTCCGAACGACCCGTCCAACGAGGGCCGGGCCCTGAAGCTTCTGGAGAGTGCGGGCCTCATCAAGCTGAAGCCCGGCACGGGCATCCTGGCCACGCTTGCCGACGTCGCCGAGAACCCCCGCAACCTCGACATCAAGGAACTCGACGCGGGCGTCGTCGGCCGCTCGATCGACGATCTCGGTGCGGCCGTCGTCAACACCGACTGGGCGCTGAAGTCGGGACTCTCGGCGCAGGACCGCATCGCGCAGGAGCCGGTCGACGGCAATCCCTACCGCAACTTCATCGCGGTCAAGGCCGACCGGAAGGACGAGCCCTGGGTGCGGGACCTCGTCGCCTCCTACCAGAACCCGGTTGTGAAGGCCGAGTTCGACCGCGTCTACAAGGGAACCGGCCTCCCCGCCTACTGAGGGCGGCGCTCGCCTCTTCGCCTTGCCTTCGGGGCGGTTCGGGAGACCGGGCCGCCCCTCGTCCCTTGAGGGATTGGACCGTTTCCATGACCCAGCATGTTTTTCCGGCGGCGCTGGAGCCGGCGCCCGGCACGAGCGGGAGCGAGATCGTTCGCCTTGCGAGCGTGACGCGGCGCTTCGGCCCGACGCTCGCGCTCGACGACGTGTCGCTCGCCGTCGCCGAGGGCGAGATCCTCGCCATCATCGGCCGCTCGGGCGCCGGCAAGTCGACGCTGATCCGCTGCCTCAACGGGCTCGAGCGGCCGGACGCAGGCCACATCCTGATCGAGGGCGCCGACATCGCGGCCCTCGCCGAGCGGGAGCTTCAGCCGCTGCGCCGGCGCGTCGGCATGATCTTCCAGCACTTCAACCTCCTCGCCAACCGGACCGTGCGCGAGAACGTCGCCCTGCCGCTGAAGATCGCGGGCGAGGGGCGCCGCGCGCGCGACGCGCGGGCCGCCGAACTTCTCGAACTCGTCGGCCTCTCGGCCAAGGCCGACAGCTATCCCGCGCAGCTGTCGGGCGGCCAGAAGCAGCGCGTTGGCATCGCGCGCGCGCTCGCGGCCAGACCCAAGATCCTCCTGTCCGACGAGGCGACCTCGGCGCTCGACCCCGAGACCACGCAGCAGATCCTAGAGCTTCTGCGCCGCATCAACCGGGAGCTTGGGCTGACCGTCGTCCTGATCACCCACGAGATGGAGGTCGTGCGCACCGTGGCGGACCGCGTGGCGGTGATCGAGGCGGGCCGCATCGTGGAGGAGGGACCGGTCTGGCGCGTCTTCGCCAACCCCCGGCAGGCTCTGACGCGCAGTCTTCTGGCGACCGTCCGCCCGCAGCTGCCCCGCCACATCGCCGAACGGCTCTCGCCGGTGCCCGGTCGCGCGGTGGTCCTGCGCGCCGACGTCGCGGGGCCGGGCGCGGGGCGCCTGGCCGCAGACGCCGAGGCTGCGCTCGGCCGGCCGGTCGAGCTTCTCCACGGCGGCATCGACCATATCCAGGGCCAGGCGGTCGGCAGCCTGTTCCTCGAGATCGGGGCGAGAAACGAAGGCGAGGTCGAGCGCATCACGTCGGTTCTGGCGGCGCGGGGCGCCGAGGTGGAGGTTCTCGGCCATGTCTGAGGTGATGATCCGTCTTCTTCTGCGCTCGATCTGGGAGACCGTCCTGATGACGGCGGCCTCGGGGGCGATCTCGCTCGCCGCGGGCCTGCCGCTCGGCCTCCTCCTGGTCGCGACCGCCAAGGGAGGCTTTGCCGAAAACCGGCCGGTGAACGCGGTTCTGGGCGCCGTGGTCAACGGCTTCCGGTCGGTGCCCTTCATCATCCTCCTGGTGGCGCTGATCCCGGTGACGCGGCTGATCGTCGGCACCTCGCTCGGCACGGGAGCGGCGATCGTGCCGCTCGCTATCGCGGCGACGCCCTATTACGCACGCATCGCCGAGGTCTCGCTGCGCGAGGTCGATCCCGGCCTCGTCGAGGCCGTGCGGGCGATGGGCGGAGGCCGCTGGCATGTCGTGCGCGAGGTCCTGGTACCCGAGGCGCTGCCGGGCATCGTCGCGGGCTTCACGGTGACGCTGGTCACGCTGATCGGGGCGTCCGCCATGGCGGGTGCGATCGGCGCGGGGGGCCTGGGCGATCTCGCGATCCGCTACGGCTACCAGCGCTTCGAGACCGGCGTCATGGTGGCGGTGGTGGCGGTGCTGATCGTCCTCGTCTGCGCCCTGCAGTGGATCGGCGACCGCGTCACCGCGCGGCTCGATCATCGCACCGCACGGTAGTTCGCGTGATCCGGTCCAGCTAGGAGCGGGCCGGGTCCGGGCGGATTCCGGCCCGACCAGACCATCGGCTGATCGCGCAATGCGGTCGGCCATCCCCAATCTGCACGAAAGCGGACCGCCAAGGAGCAGGCCACCGACACGGGCCCGTGATCTGGTTCCAGACTCGGTGAGGCAAGGCGGCGAAGCGACCTGTTCGGCTGACGGACGAGCCCGGGGAAGCGGCTAGAAGCCACGGCCGGCTCCGGGTGGATGACCCGCGACCGCTGCCCGACCGTCGTCCTCTGCGCCATCGCCCTCGCAGCCACCGTCCTGTTCCGGCCATGACCGATGGGGTCCGCCCCGGCTGGGTCTGCCGTAAGCTGCCTGTCGTGACCGAAGGCGCTAGGCGGCCGGGATGTGGATTTGAGGTCCGATCAGCCTGTCGCAACCCGGCGCATCCTCCGACAGCCGGATTTCCTCGATCGGCACGGGGGTCGAGAACAGGTAGCCCTGAAGATCGGTACAACCAAGCGCCACGAGAAAGTCGCGTTGAGCTTGCGTCTCGACGCCTTCGGCGGTGACGGCGATGCCGAGGTTGCGGCCGAGACCGACGAGAGCTCCCACGATCGCTGCGCCGTGGGCCTTGGTGCCCAGAAGCGTCACGAAGGAGCGGTCGATCTTGATCCGGTCCACGCCGAGATGGATCACGTCGCTCAACGACGAAAACCCCATACCGAAGTCGTCGAGGGCGATCCGAACCCCTTCGGCACGCAGACGTGCCAAACCGGCTTCAGCCGCCTGATCGACATTGATGAAGGCCGCTTCCGTCAACTCCAGTTCAAGACGCGGGGGCGTCAGGCCCGTATCGCAAAGAATGGCCAGAACATCGTCTGCAAAACCCGACCGGCGTAGCTGGTGAGGCGAGACGTTCACGGCCACGAACGTTGCGGGGTCCCAGCAAACGGCCGCGCGACAGGCCTCGCGCAGAACCCAAAGTCCGAGCTGATCGATGAGGCCACCGTCTTCGGCAACCGGAATGAAGCTGTCCGGGAACAGAAGCCCGCGGTCGCCGTGGCGCCAGCGCACCAAAGCCTCGGCACCGGAGGTTGCGTACTCGTCTCTGGCCCGATGTATCGTCTGGAAGTGAAGTTCGAGCGTTCCGACAGGCCCTGAAGAGGCGATCGAGGGCAGGCGGCCGGCTGGATCGTCCAAGCCGGCCAGTACCGCACGCAGCTCGGTCCTCACGGTGTCCCGGTCGTGACGGCCGCCTTCCAGCGATGGTCCGAACGCGATCCATCGCCCCCGACCGCGCGCCTTCGCCTCATACAGGGCGATATCCGCATGACGCATGGCGTCGTCGGCGCTTCGTCCGGCATCCGGAACGGCCACCACGCCGATGGAGCCGCTGATGTGAGCGACCGTTGCGGCCGTCGTGAGATCGAACGGGCGAGCCAGCACGTCGATAAGACCACGACAAATCGTGCCGATCACCTCGTCGTCGTCGCCCACGTCGGGAAGAAGAAGAGCGAACTCGTCACCACCGAGGCGGGCCAACGTATCTTGCGGACGCAGAAGAGTGAGCATTCGGTCCGCAGCCGACCGGATCAGTTCGTCGCCGGCGGCGTGGCCGAACGTGTCGTTGACCGCCTTGAACCGGTCGAGGTCGATCAGCGCGACCGCAGTGCGCTTGCCGCCCGGGGCTTCCTGCGCAAGACAGCTCTCGAGACGCTCGGCGAAGAGGGCACGGTTCGGAAGCTTGGTCAGAACATCGTGAAGCGCCAGATGCCGGGCCTGATACTCGCTCGAACGCAACTCGATCAGGCTACCGCGCAACCGCATCAAAAGCGTGCCGAACAGAACGGCGATCACGATGGCCGCGAGTGAGAGAGCGGGCGCGAGGCGCCCGATGACACGGGAGCCCGGCAGGTCGGGGGTCCACACGATGAAGCCGATCGGCTCGCCCGTGGTGGTGCTGTCGATCTGGAACGCGACCTCGCTTTCCTCGGGGTCGGCAGCGCGCGCGTAGCGGGCTCCGTTCAGTCCCTGTTCGCGGCTCAGGGCATCCAGCGCGGTTCCGTCGAGGAAGCGGATGGTGATCAGGTATCGCGTTTGGGACGGCACGGGCTCTCCGCCGGTTGTCCCACCCTCGTCAAACGCGCCGATCGCAGCCACCCCGACGATGGTTGCGCGCCCTTCCAGGCGTAGCAGCTCGGCGATCGCGGCGGGAGGCGAAGCTGCGCCACCCGACGTTCGATGCGGGCGTTGCAGGCGCGGATCGTTCAGAAGAGGCCGCAGAAGCGACCTCTTCCAGTTGAACCCTTTTCGCGTCTCGGCGTCAGCGTCCATGGCAAGCTGACCGTACCCATCGACGATGAAGGCCTGGTCGTATCTGAAGAAGGCCGTGGCAACGCGCGTCATGGTGGTTGCGGTGAGGGTGCGCGACGGGTCCGCCTCGGCTGGGCTCGCGCCGACCTGTGACCAGGCACCTTCGATCTCCCGGACGGGCTGCGTCAGGGCCATGTAGCCCGCACCGATCTGTCCGACGATCTGGGCAGCCTGCTCGACCTGGTCGTGCAGGCGCTCGGTCATCAGCTGCCGCTGGCGCTCAAGTGCTGCAGCATCGCTTTCCGTGCCTGCCCAGAGGCCTGCCAGGACGACCAAGCCCAACGTCCCCACACCACTGGCGGCAATCAGAAAGAGAAGCCAGCCGGAGGGGGCTTGCATCCGCTTGCGGGCCAGGCGGCCGATGATCGGGATCATGCGCAACTGTTTGCTCCGCAAGGATGCGAGAACCATCCCCCCAAACGATTGCAGAAGTGTTGTCATCCATAACCGTCTCTTGCGCGAGATCCCGCTGCCGACCCGGATGAATTTCACGCTGAATTAAGAGGGGGCAAAGTAGCTTGCAGCAATCCATCGAAGATCGATTTCCAGCGGACGAAGCTCAACGAAAAAGGCGAGCCGACATGTTTCTTGGCAGGAAGATATCGCGCGTCGCGCAGGCGCTCGTGATTGCCGGCGTTTCGCTGATCCTTTCGGCGCAACAGTCCGTCAGGGCCGCTGATGAGGGCATGACCGTCAAGGTCGCGGTGGAAGGAGGGTTTCCCCCGTTCAACTACCTTGACGCGCAAGGCAAGCTGCAAGGTTTCGACGTCGATATTGCCAACGCTCTGTGCGATACCGCGCGCCTTTCGTGCGAATTCGTGGTTCAGAAGTGGCAGGACATGATCCCCGACCTCCTGGGGAAACGGTACGATCTCATCGTCTCGTCCATGTCCATGAGCGCCGAGCGCCGTCAGACCGTGGCCTTCACCGACACATACTACAACAGCCCCTCCGTATTCGTCGTCCGCAAGGACTCGAAGCTCACTCAGATCGATTCCGAAACGCTCAAAGGCGTCACCCTCGGGGTAACGAGCACCACCGCGCAGGAGGCCTTCGCCGACAGGCATTATCGCCCTGCCACCCCGATCACGGTGTTTCCCACATCCCCGGACCTCTACACCGGACTGGCGGACGGCAGCGTCGATGTCATCCTGGAGGACAAGCTTGCCATCTACGATTGGCTGACCAACACCAAGGCTGGGCAATGCTGCGAGTTCAGGGGGGATGACATATTGGATCCGACCTTCTTCGGAGAAGGCGCCGGGATCGCGATGCGTCCCGCGGACGATGACCTGCGGCTGCGCCTCAACAAGGCCTTGGCCGAGATCAAGACGGACGGAACCTACGACATGATCAACGCCAAGTACTTCCCCTTCAGTATTCGGTAGGCGATCACATGTCCGCTCCGTCGCCGCATCAGCCCCGATCGATGCAACGGGCCAAGACGCGGCGAGACGGTCCCCACGCCAGGCAAACCCAGACGACGGCAGCTTCCGGACCGGCGCGGTCAAGCATATCGGCGTTCGCCCGGTGATGACGCATGGACTCAATGGGGCTGAGCCGAAGCCCCGCCCGTGCCGGAACCTTGGGCGGGGAGCCGTGCCGTAGGAGCGAACCATGGCGAGCGCCCTGCAGGGAAATGCCCTCGGGTGGCGAGCGAGAGCGAATACCGGCCATGGCCCGGCAGCCGATGGTGACGTTTCAGGTCACGAGCTGAACCAAGGCGAACCTTCGTCTTCCAATCCTCGACCGGTCCAAGTTTCTTGCGGATCGTTGTTGAAGAGCGGGGACCCACCGGGTCGCATGACGACGAACCCACGGCGTCTGTTCAGCTGCGACCAACAGGTGTGCCGCCGGGAAAAGTGACTCGATCGGAGCCGCGAGGGGATCAGTTGCGCAGTCCCGGCGCTTCCTGGCCCGTACGCTCGACATATTCGGAGTATCCGCCGCCGTAGAGATGCGGGCCTTCCGGCGTCAGCTCCAGAACGCGGTTGGATAGCGCCGCCAGGAAATGGCGGTCATGGCTGACGAAGAGCATGGCGCCCTCGAAGCGCGACAGCGCCTCGACCAGCATCTGCTTGGTGGCGATGTCGAGATGGTTGGTAGGCTCGTCGAGGACGAGGAAGTTCGGCGGATCGAACAGCATCTGCGCCATGACCAGCCGGGCCTTCTCGCCGCCCGAAAGCACGCGGCATTTCTTCTCGACCTCGTCCCCCGAAAAGCCGAAGCACCCGGCGAGCGCGCGCAAGGGAGCCTGACCCGCCAGCGGAAAGCTGTTTTCCAGCGACTGCAGCACCGTGTGCTCGCCGTCGAGCACCTCCATCGAATGCTGGGCGAAATAGCCCATCTTGACGCTCGGACCCCGCGTCACCGTGCCTGAGTCGGGCTCCGAGGCGCCGGCGATCAGCTTGAGCAGCGTCGACTTGCCCGCGCCGTTGACGCCCATGACGCACCAGCGCTCGCGCCGGCGCACCTGGAAGTCGAGGGCATCGTAGATGGTGCGGGTCCCGTAGCGCTTGTGGACGCCCTTGACGGTGGCCACGTCCTCGCCCGAGCGCGGTGCCGGCAGGAAGTCGAAGCGCACCGTCTGCTGGCGCTTGGGCGGCTCGACGCGCTCGATCTTGTCGAGCTTCTTGACGCGGCTCTGTACCTGCGCGGCATGGCTGGCGCGTGCCTTGAAACGCTCGATGAAGGCGATCTCCTTGGCCAGCATCGCCTGCTGGCGTTCGAACTGCGCCTGCTGCTGCAGCTCTGCGACGGCGCGCTGCTGCCGATAGAACTCGTAAGTGCCGGAATAGGAGGTCAGCGCGCCGCCGTCGATCTCGATGATCTTGGTCACGATGCGGTTCATGAACTCGCGATCGTGGGATGTCATGAGGACGGCGCCGTCGAAGCCCTTGAGGAAGCCTTCGAGCCAGATCAGGCTTTCGATGTCGAGATGGTTCGAGGGCTCGTCGAGGAGCATGATGTCGGGGCGCATGAGCAGGATCTTGGCGAGCGCCACGCGCATCTTCCAGCCGCCCGACAGCTTGCCGACATCGCCGTCCATCATCGCCTGGCTGAAGCCGAGACCGTCCAGCACCTCGCGGGCGCGACCGTCCAGGGCATAGCCGTCGAGTTCGTCGAAGCGGCCCTGCACCTCGCCGTAGCGGGTGATGATCTCGTCCATCTCGTCGGCGCGGGCCGGGTCGGCCATGGCCGCCTCCAGCTCCGCCATCTCGACCGCCAACGCACTGACCGGCCCGACGCCGTCCATCACCTCGACCACGGCGCTGCGGCCTGCCATGTCGCCGACATCCTGGCTGAAGTAGCCGATCCGCACGCCGCGATCGACCGAGACCTGACCCTCGTCCGGCAGTTCCTGGCCGGTGATCATGCGAAACAGCGTCGTCTTGCCCGCGCCGTTGGGTCCGACGAGACCGATCTTCTCGCCGCGCTGGAGGGCCGCCGACGCCTCGACGAAGACGATCTGCTTGCCGTTCTGCTTGCCGATGTTCTCGAAGCGGATCATGCGGAATTTCCAGGTCGGTCGGGAAGGAAGACGCCTCAAACCATCCCGCTCGATCCCGCGCAAGGTCCGCCGCAACACACGGTCCGCTTTGCCGGCCGTTGCAAACCACCTCCCTTTTCCGCGTCGTCCCGGTCCGAAACCGACCGACGGACCCGAAGGGCGATGGGCCGAAAACAGCTGGACTGGTATCGAATGGAACGCGCGAAGAGCCGTGGTTCCGCGCAGGACACGAGACTGTGGCCAAGTCGGCTGTCGCCGGCGCCAGGGCATTGCCTTCCGGCACGAAGAGCCGGTCTGGCGGGCCGAGGAAGGCGCGCCGGCGACCTTCGCACAGCCGCTCGGCCGTACCGTCCGCATCAGGTCCCGCCTGTCGTCCGCGGGAACCGGACGCTTCATCAAGCCCGGGCTAAGCGGCCGCCAGTTCCCCGGCCAGCGCCGCGACGGTCGCGCGAAGCCATCGATGGGCCGGATCGTTTCGGTAGCGGACATGCCAGCCCAGCTCGACCGGAAACGTGCCGAGATCGACGGGCGCGGGAAGGACCTTCAGCCTCGGGTCGGCCAGGAGATGCCGACAGACCAGGAGCGGCAGCGTCGCGCAGTAGTCCGACACGGCGACGATCTCGGGAACGGCGAGGAAGTGGGTGACCGAGACCGCGACCTCACGCTTGAGGCCCTTGCGCTCCAGCGCCTGGAACAGGCCCGCCCGCATCCGGCCGGGCGGCAGCACGTTGACGTGGTGGAGGCTCTCGAAGAGTTCCTGCGTCAGCACGCTGCCGACGCGAGGGTGGTCGGCCCGCACGACGCAGCCCAGCCCGTCGTCCATCAGGTGCTGGACGACGAGGCTGTCGGGCGGCTGCACGATCCGGCCGAGCACCATCGCCGTGTCGCCCGACACCGCGCCGGTCTCGCCGAGGTCGTTGCCGAACGGGACGAGGCGCAGCCGAATGCCCGGCGCGGCCCTGCGGAGTCTTGCGACCAGCTTCGGCATCAGGACGAACTCGACGTAGCTGTTCGGCGCGATGGTGATGACCCGCTCCGCGGTCGCCGGGTCGAAGTTTTGCTGGCTTCGTATGGCCTCCTCGATGGCCGAGAGCGAGGAGGCGATCACCGGCAGGAGATCCAGTGCGGCCGGGGTCGGCCTCATCCCGTACCGTTCGCGCACGAACAGCGGATCGCCGATAGCGGCGCGGAGCCTGTTCAACGCGTTCGACAGCGCAGGCTGCGTCATCCCGAGCCGCCCGGCCGCGCGCGTGACGTTGCGCTCCTCCATGAGGGCGACGAAGACGGGAAGGAGGTTGAGGTCGTAGCGCACCCAGTCATGCTGCTACAGGAATATCTGAAATTTCAAAGATAAATTGGCGCAATGGGCGGCGGGAAGCGAGTGTGGGGCATCGGCGGCGCGGACCGCACGCCCCTTCGAGGAGACACGACATGAAGATCCTGATGGTTCTCACCTCGCACGACCGGCTCGGCGACACCGGTCGCAAGACGGGGTTCTGGCTCGAGGAGCTTGCCGCGCCCTACTACGTCTTCAAGGACGCGGGGGCGCAGATCACCCTCGCCTCGCCGGCCGGCGGCCAGCCGCCGCTCGACCCCAAGAGCAACGAGCCCGACACCCAGACCGACGCCACGCGCCGCTTCGAGGCGGACCACGAGGCGACCGCCCAGCTCGCCGCGACCCAGAAGCTGGACACCGTGCGCCAGGATAGCTTCGACGCCGTGTTCTATCCCGGCGGCCACGGCCCGCTCTGGGACCTCGCGGAAGACCGGGGCTCCATCGGCCTGATCGAGGCCTTCGTCGCGGCGAACAAGCCGGTCGCCCTCGTGTGCCATGCGCCGGGCGTCCTGCGCCATGTGAAGACGCCGGCGGGACGTCCGCTCGTCGAGGGCAAGCGGGTCACGGGATTTTCCAACGGCGAGGAAGAGGCCGTCGGGCTCACCGACATCGTGCCCTTCCTTGTCGAGGACGAGCTGGTCGCCAAGGGCGGTCGTTACGAGAAGGGCCCCGACTGGGGCGAGTTCGTTCTGACCGACGGCCTCCTGATCACCGGCCAGAACCCCGGCTCGTCCGCGCTCGCCGCCCGCGAACTCGTCGCGCGCCTGTCGGCACGAGCCGTCTAGCCGGACCCGGCCTTCGTCGCCGTCCGGGCCGGCGACGAAGGCCCTATCGAGACGCTCGCCCGATCAACCCCGGATCGGCGGAACCATCGGGTCTTTCACCAGGGAACCTCCGTCTCTTCGAAGAAGAACTTGCCCGTGGGCCCCGACGGCCCGAGCGTCGCCAGCCAGGCGATGCCGGCCGCCGCCTGCTCCACGGTGCGATAGCCGGAATGGTTGTTGAAGTCCGTCGCCGTGTAGCCGGGATCGGCTGCGTTGACGGGGATGCCGTCGTTCCCCAGCGCCTTGGCGAGCGAGAGCGTCACGGCGTTGAGGGCGGTCTTCGAGGAATTGTAGCCGAGGATGTTCACCCCGTAGAACTGGTTGGCCGGGTCCGACAACCAGCCGAGCGAACCGAGCCCGCTGCTGACCATGACGACGCTGGCGGCCTCGGTGGCCTTCAACAGGGGCAGGAAGGCCTGCGTCACCCGGATCGGTCCGAACACGTTGGTTTCGTAGACGGCGCGGACGTCGTCGACGGATTGCTTGGTCGGCGGGGAGGCCTCACCGGGAATGCCCGCATTGTTGATCAGGATGTCGAGACGACCGTCCGCTTGTCGGACGCGATCCGCGGCGGCCTGGACGCTTCGGTCGCTGGTCACGTCGATCTTCAGCGCGCGAACATCGACGCCCTCCGACGCCAGGTTCTCCGCAGCCTGCCTGCCGCGATCCTCGTCGCGGCTGCCGAGCCAGATCCGGTAGCCCGCATGGCCGAGCTGCCGCGCCGTCTCGAAGCCGATGCTCTTGTTGGCTCCGGTGATGAGGACTGTTCTGCCGAGCATGGGGGACATCTCCTGTCGCTCTTGTTGCGTCGATGGCAAGGAGATGCGCTGTCCGCCGCGGTTTGATAATCGTCCGGAACCCGAATACGGCGATCGCCATGGCGAACAATCCCGATCGACTCCCCTTGGATGACCTCTCGATCTTCGTGGCGGTCTGCGACGATCGGGGCTTTCGTGCCGCGGCCAGGCGGCTGGGCCTGTCGCCGGCAGGGGTCAGCGAGAGGATCGCCCTCCTCGAGAAGCGCCTGGGCGTTCCCCTCCTGATCCGGACGACGCGCAGCGTTTCGCCGACAGAGGCCGGCCACGCCCTGGCCGAGCGGGTGCGCCCGCTCCTCAACGAGACGCGGGTCGCGCTCCAGGATGCCGCGAGTTCACGGGCGGACGTGCGGGGACTCCTGAAGCTGAACGTCACGGGCGCGGTGATGGTCGACATCCTGCCGCCCCTCGTCGGTCGCTTCCTCGCCGCGCATCCGCAGGTCCGCGTCGAGCTCGTGGTGGATGACAGGCTCGTCGACGTGGTCGCGACCGGTTGCGACGCCGGGATCCGCTACGGCGAGCACATGGCGCAGGACATGATCGCGGTCCCGATCGGGCCGCCCGTCCAACGGCTGGCGCTGGCGGCCGCCCCGTCGTATCTGGCTGCCCGGGGCGCACCCTCACATCCCGCCGAACTGCCCGCGCACGACTGCATCCGCCTGCGCTTCTCGAGCGGCGCGATGGTGGAATGGGAGTTCGAGAAAGCGGGGGAGACGATCGTCGTCGACCCGCCGGGACGCCTGATCGTGGGCGTCGACGGCGCGGCATCGGCGATCGATCTGGCCTGCGACGGGCACGGTATCATCGCGACCTTCGAGAACTGGCTCGTCCCGGCGATGGACGCGGGCAGGCTCCAGCCCGTCCTGCCGGACTGGTGGATCCGGTTCCCCGGACCGCGCCTTTACTTCTCCAGCCGCTTCATGCCCGCCCCGCTCCGGGCGTTCGTCGACCTCGTCGCGTCCGGGAAACCCATCCCCGACCGATAAGGCCGGTCTGGCCGACTTTCCGAAGATCAAGGCGACTGCCGGATATGGAGCGTAAGCGGCGAGGCTGCCGCGATCACTCGGCGCCGAACGGGCTTCGACATACCGGTTGCCGCGCCTCACGCAGCTGGAACGTCCCATCACGGGGCCGGAGGACGGTCCAGCTTGTCGCGCGCGATCTGCACGATCTCGGGCTCGGTCGCACTGTTCTGGCAGAAGGCGATCAGCGTCGGCTCGTGGGCGAGCACGAAGTCGAGGACACCGACCAGGAAGCCGGGCTGCGCGGCGGCCGCGCGAATCTCGTCGGCCCGCAAGCCCGTCAGGTCCAGGAACCGCTCCAGGAGCTCCTGGTCGCTCGCGACGAAGCCGAGCGCGTCGATCGCGATGGCTTCGGCATCCACGGTCGGCGCCTTCCGCAGTTCACGCAGTTCCAGCATGGTGTCCACTCCTGTTTCGTTGAGTCTCGTGACTGGAACAAATACAGAACGACCGCCGATCCGCAAGATTCCGAAGCGTCCGGGAGGCTTCCGACCCCAACGGCGGGTGGATGGCCCGGACGGGTTGCCCGCCTTTTCATCGGGACGCTGCGGGAAACGTCGTCCGGCCGGCGTCCCGGCGCGGTCGCAGAGCCGGCCCCTGCGGCAGGGCGAAACGAGAAACGGCACGCGAACGATCCGCGGGTTATAGAAAGCCCCGAGGCCGCAGCGCCTCGACCCTTCATGCCATGCCCATGAGCCCATGACCGCATCCGCACGCCGACCGGAGACCGAACTCTACACGCCCGTCAAAGGCTTTCTCGAAGAGCTCGGCTTTGCCGTGAAGGGCGAGATCGGCGGCTGCGATCTGCTCGGCGTGCGCGAGGGCGATCCGCCGGTGCTCGTGGTCTGCGAGCTGAAGCAGAGCTTCAACCTCGAGCTCGTCCTGCAGGGCGTGGACCGGGCAGCCGCCAGCGACGAGATCTGGCTGGCGGCGCGCCTGTCGGCTCGCGGCAAGGGACGCGAGGGCGACGCGCGTTTCCGCAACCTGTGCCGCCGCCTCGGCTTCGGCCTGCTGGGCATCGATGCCGCCGACCGGGTCCATGTCCTTCTGACCCCGGTCGCACCGTCGCCACGCCGCGATCCCAAGCGCCGCTCGCGCCTTCTCGACGAGCACAGACGCCGACAGGGCGATCCGGTGGCGGGTGGCGGCTCGCGGGCACCGATCATGACGGCCTACCGCCAGCAGGCCCTCTTGTGCGCCCGCGCGCTGGTGGACGGGTCCAGGCGACCGCGCGATCTGAAGGCCACCGTTCCGACCGCGTCGGCGATCCTGCGCCGAAACGTCTATGGCTGGTTCGAACGCACCGCGCACGGCGTCTACGGCCTGACGCCGGCGGGGCAGGAGGCGCTTCGACGATGGCCATAGCGGGACCGGATCGCGTGCTCGAAGGCGGAAAGAAGGGGAGGGGCACGATGGTCCATCGGCTGGCGGTCGCGCTTGCCCTAATGCTGGCGGCGGCATCCTGTTTGCCTGCTCGGGCCGAGGAAACGTCGCGGTCCGTCGTCTGCGGCATCGTCGATCGTGCCGCCACGGCGCATGCGCTGCCTTCATCCTTCCTCACCCGCCTCATCTGGCGCGAAAGCAGCTTCCGCACCGAGGTGCGCAGCCGCGTGGGCGCGCAGGGCATCGCCCAGTTCATGCCGTCGACGGCTCGCGAGCGCGGCCTTGCCGATCCGTTCGACCCCGAGGCCGCGATCCCGGCCTCGGCCGCCTATCTGTCCGAACTGCGAACCCGTTTCGGTAGTCTCGATCTGGCGGCGGCGGCCTACAATGCCGGTCCCGGGCGCGTCGCGAGGTGGCTGGACAGCGAGGACGCCCTGCCCGACGAGACGATCGCCCATGTCCGCTTCATCACCGGAGGGATGCTCGACCGGCGCCCCGGCACCGCACCGACGCCGGGGGGCCGCGAAGAGGACACGCGCGACTGCCTGACGACGCTCGCCTCCATCGCACGCGTGCCCGGGCCGGGCGGCGAGGTGCTGGCGCGCGTCATCGCGCCCTGGGGCGTGCAACTGATCGCTGGGCCGAACAAGGAGCAGGCGCTTCGGCAATACCGGGCGCTGCAGGTCCGCTTCGGGCGCGTTCTGGCCGATCAGCAACCCACCATCCTCACCACGCGCCTCGGGGGGCGCGGCCAGCGTTCCTATTATCGCATCCGGGTCGCCTTCGACCAACGCTCGCAGGCGGACGGCCTCTGCCGCCGGCTGCGGCAGGCGGGAGGGTCGTGCCTGTCCACGCGCAACTAGCGCGCGGTCTCGACCTGCGAAGCGCCGGGATTTCGGCGGGCTTCGGGAGCGCCGCGCCATCGTGCGCGTTGTCGTGGCGCAACCCAAAGGAGACGACCCGATGGCCGACATGACCATGAAAGACCTGTCCGACGCGATGGGCGACATCGACTTCTGCATGCTCTCGACGAAGACCGAGGGCGGCGAGATCGCGGCGCGCCCGATGTCGAACAACGGCGAGGTCGCCTTCGAGGGCACGAGCTGGTTCTTCTCCTACGAGCAGGCCAGGACGATCGGCGACATCGAGCGCGATCCGAAGGTGGGCCTCGGCTTCCAGGGCAGGAAGGGCCTTCTCCGCAAGCCGCCGCTGTTCATCTCGGTCGAGGGGCACGCCAGGCTCATCCGCGACAAGGCGGCGTTCGAGGCGCACTGGACCAAGGATCTCGACTATTGGTTCAAGGACGGGATCGACACGCCGGGCGTCGTCCTGATCGAGGTGAAGGCCGAACGGATCCACTACTGGGACGGCCAGGACGAGGGCGAGGTCCCGGTTCGGTAGTCCAACGGGTTGTCGAGGCGAGCGGGGCGGATGGCGGCGAAACGCTGCGGCTTCGAAGGCAGCGCTTTCGGACGTCGTCCTGCTTTCCGCCTCGGCGGTTCCGATCCCGGCCAAGCCAGCGCCTGCAGGCCGCCAAGCCGGAACGGGCTGAATGTCAGTCCGGCCTGAAGGAGCCGCAACGCTTTCGAAATGGCGCGTGTCCTAGTCTGCGGTCCGGGCCGGGCGAGCGCGACCGGCCGCAGCGAGAGCGGTGACGATGGGCGAGGGCTTCGCCTGGACCATACCCCTGACCCAGTCGGGTTTCGGCATCCTGTTTCTGCTGGCGCGCCGCGCGGGCGCCGCGCCGGAGGCCGGGTGGTGGGGCGTCGCCTATCTCCTCACGGCCCTTGCCTTCGCCGTGCCGCTGCTCGAGCCCGTGCTTCCCATCCAGGTCGTGGCGATCGTGGCCGACACGGCCTTCGCGCTCGCCTTCTACCATTATGCCGGCGCGCTGCTCGCACGCTTCGGCCTGCCCCATTGGACGACCGCGCGCCTCGCGCTTCTCTGCGCCTCGATCGCAGCGCCCGCGGTCGCCGTGCTGTGGATCGGATCGCTGCGGGCCGAACTCGTCGCCTCCGACGTGACCTGCGCCCTGCAGGTGATCGTCGCCCTGTTGCGCATCCCCCTTTGGCCGAGACGCGGCCTCGACCGCGCGCTCGTCGCCTTGTCCTGGTGGACCGTCGCCGACAACCTCCTGCGCACCGCCAGCATTCCCCTCACGGCCGGGGACGCCACGTTCGAGACGTTCCTATCGACCGAATACGACACGCTGATGCAGGTGACCGCCCTTGTGACGGGCTTCGCCTTCGCGATCCTCGCGCTCGCAACGGTCGTGTCGGACGTCATCTCCGCACACCGGCAGGACGCGCTGGCCGACCCGCTGACCGGCCTACTCAACCGGCGCGGGCTCGAGGCGATCGCGGGGGAGGGTCGGGCCGGCCGGCCCGACAGCGTCGTGTGCTGCGACCTCGACCATTTCAAGCGCGTCAATGACAGCTGGGGCCACGAGGTCGGGGACAATGTCCTGACGGCCTTCGCCGACCTCGTGCGGCGCGTCCTGCCGAGGGGCGGCGTCGCCGCGCGCGTCGGCGGCGAGGAGTTCGTCCTCTACCTGCCCGGCCACTCGCTCAACGAGGCCGCGACGGTCGCGACGCGCCTGCGCGCGGCCATGATGGGGTACGACTGGACGGGCGAGGGGATGGAGGGTTGCCAGACCGCGAGCTTCGGCTTGGGCGTCCGCCTCGGCGAGGGGGCCGACGAGACGCTGGCGGCCGCGATCCGCCGCGCGGATGCCAGGCTCTACGAGGCCAAGCGCGGCGGCCGCGACCAGATCAGGGGCCAGCGGGCGGCCTGAGGGGGCCGCGCGCGTCGGCCCCCTTTCCCGCTGTCCGGCGGCGCGTCAGTCCCGCAGTTCGGCGGGCACCTGGCCGCCGTTCTCGGCCAGCTTGCGCATCAGCGCCTTCTGGAGCCAGACGTTCATGGCGGCGCTGTCGCCCGTGTCGCCGGTATAGCCGAGCTCCTGGGCCAGTTCCTTGCGCTCCGCGAGGCTGCTGTCGAGGCCGAGCGCCTTCATCGTGTCGACGATCGAATGGCGCCAGTCGAGGTGCTGGCCGCTGTCGCGCACGGCCTTGTCCATGATCGCGGCGACGTCGACGGGCGCGGAAGGCGTCGGTGAGGCGCTGGTGGAGGGCGCCTGGGAGGTCGGGGCGGCGGGAGCGGCACCGCTCGCGGAAGGAGCGGCGGGCGCCGGGCTTGCCGGCGCGGGGGCCGCTCCGGCAGGCGCGGTGCCCGTCACGGGCGGCACGCCCGGAGCGGTATTCTGGACCGGCGGCGCCGGCGGGGCTGCGGGCGCGGATGGTTGGGGCGCGGCCTCGGCCCGGTGAAAGATCGCGTCCCTGATCTTGGTGAAAATGCTCATCGCGGGGCCCTTCCGGTCATGGGTCGCCCGGCCGTCGCGGCCCGGGCATCCCCGGCAGAATGGTAAGCAGGGCCTGCATGTTCCCGTGCGGCGAGGCGTCGAGGCGGTCTCCCATGTCGCGCCGCCGCGATATGGCTTAAGAGGCGCGGCGTCAGACAAGGGACGGCATTCATGAGCGAACGGTTCACGATCGGAACGGCGGGCGTCTCGGCGCAGATCGATCCGGCGGGCGCGGAACTCGTCAGCCTGCGCGATGCGGGCGGCACGCAACTCCTCTGGCAGGGCGGCGCGCCCTGGCCCCGCCATGCGCCGGTGCTGTTTCCGATCGTCGGGCGGCTGGCCGGCGACACGCTGCGCCGCGAGGGACGCAGCTTTCGCCTCACGCAGCACGGCTTCGCGCGCGACCGGCGCTTCGAGCGCATCGAGGAGACGCCGACGCGCGTCGCCCTGCGCCTCGTCGACGACGACGAGACCCGTGCTCGGTTTCCGTTCCGCTTCACGCTCGACCAGATCTACGAGGTCGAGGGCGCGACGCTCACCGTGACCACCCGGGCTCTCAACTCGGGGCAGGATGTGCTTCCTTGCGGCGTCGGCGCTCATCCCGCCTTCCGCTGGCCGCTCGCCGACGGCGTCGCCAAGGAGGACCACGCCATCGTCTTCGGCGCCGAGGAGGCGGGCGAGGTCCTGAGCGTCGAGGGCGGCCTTCTCGGCCCGGCCCGGCCGCTGCCGCTGGAGGAGGGGCGCGTCCTCAGGCTCTCGGAGCCGCTCTTTGCCGCCGACGCGCTCGTCATGCCGGAGGTCGCGAGCCGCTCGCTGCGCTTCGTGGCTCTCGGGCGGGACGGCGCGCCGCTGCGCGAGCTCGCCTTCTCCTGGGAAGGCTACCGCGATCTCGGCCTCTGGTCGAAGCCCGAGGGCGCGCCGTTCCTGTGCATCGAGCCCTGGTACTCCATGGCGAGCCCCGTCGGCTGGGACGGCGAGTTCGCCGAAAAGCCCGGGCTCCTGCACCTTTCGCCCGGCGAGAGCCGCAGCCTGACATGGCGCGTGAGCGTTTGAGGGGAGCCGCCTCATAAAGGGGGCGCCTCAGCCCCGCGACAGCGCGCCGTGCAAGCCTGGAGGCGGGAGGACACGCCATGACATCGCCTGAACCGCATCCCTCGGCCGCCAAGGGCGACGCGAAGGGCACGCCCTTCGGCTTCGTCTCGCTGCAGGACCGCAAGCCGAGCGCCGTTCCCCCGATCCGTTGCGAGATCCGCGACCTTCTCGCCCAGCGCGGCAAGGGCTGACGGACCCGGCCCATCCGCCCGCCGCGTCGGGCGCTCACGGGGCGATCACGTCTTGGCGTGGTCGGCACCAATCGGGTGGGAGCGCGTTGAATCCTTCGTCAAACACGAGCCGATGGAAGGCGCGCCCATGTCCAACATTCCCGTCACGCCCGATCGCACGCCGCCCGACCTCGAGGCCGAGGAGGTCGCCGCCAAGCACGACATTCCCGTAGACGAGGCACGGGCGCGGGTGAAGGAGGGCGGCCACGAGCGCTCGGCCGTGGACGGCGCGGCCGAGGCCGGCAAGGACGACGCGCCGGACGACAACGCCGGCCGCTAGTCCGACATCTGCGACCTCGAGGGGTGCCGCCCGGCCTTGTGTTCGGCGCCCTGCGCATAGGCGCGAACGCGAAACGGCGACCCCGGGGCCGCCGCTTCAAAGAAACTGTCTGATGGTCCGGTGTCAGCCGGACGGTCGGGATCGATCAGGCCGCCTCGGCCTTGGCCTTGCGGCCGCCGCGACGCTTGGGTGCCGCCTTCTCCTCGGGCGCGGCCTCGGCGGCCTCCGCCACCTCGGGCTCGGCAGGCTCGACCATCTCGGCGGCCTCCGCGGCCGCGGAGGGCTTGCGGCCCAGGCCCATCTTGCGCGCCAGCTCCGAACGCTTGGCGGCATAGGCCGTGGCGACCATCGGGTAGTCGGCCGGCAGGCCCCACTTCTGGCGATAGGCTTCCGGCGTCAGTCCGAAGTCGGTCATCAGGTGACGCTTCAGCGACTTGAACTTCTTTCCGTCCTCGAGACAGATCAGATAGTCGGGCGTCGCCGACTTCTTGATCGGAACGGCTGGAACGAGCGCGGGTGCTTCGGCGGCGGGGGTCTGCGATGCAACCTGGAAGTTCAGGGCCTCGAAGACACTGCCGATCAGCGACGCCAGTTCATCGCGCGGCACGTGATTGTTGCTGACATAGGCAGCAACGATCTCCGCCGTATGCTGGCGGCGGGTGGCAACGTCATCCTGCGGGGCGTCCATCGGAGAAGCTTCCATTTGTTCTTTTCGTCCGGTTGATCGTTTCCGACTTAAGTGTTTTCAGCCAAACAGCAACGCATATCTGGAGGTAAGCGGAAAAAACTTCGCGTCACAGGATGAACAAGCGGCGCCGGAGCCCCGGATCGCCGCCTTACGCCGCGCAAGCTGGATGTCAGTAGCCGACTGCCGCGCCGGCCCGTGCGCGCGAATCGATCGCGCCGAAGAGATGGCGCTCGCCGGGCCCCGCCGGTTCGGCGTCAAGGCGCGGCGCGCCCACCAGGATCGCGGCCGCCTCGCCCCAGACCGGCCAGTCGGCGTCCTCCTCCACCCGGTGGCCCATCTCGCGCAACACGCGCTGCGTGTCGGGCGAGAGCGCGCGAGGCTCCAGCGCGATGCGGTCGGGGAGCCACTGGTGGTGGATGCGTGGCGCGTCCACCGCCTCCTGGACATCCATGCCGTATTCCACGACGTTGAGGAACGTCTCCACCACCGCCGTGATGATGCGCGAGCCGCCGGGCGTGCCGAGCACCATCAGGGGCCGGCCGTCCTTGAGGACGATCGTCGGGCTCATCGAGGAGAGCGGCGTCTTGCCCGGCGCGATCGCGTTGGCCTCGCCCTGCACGAGCCCGTAGAGGTTGGGCACGCCCGGCTTCATGGTGAAGTCGTCCATCTCGTTGTTGAGAAGGATGCCCGTGCCCGGCGCCACCACGCGCGCGCCGAACGAGCCGTTCAGCGTCGTCGTCACCGCCACCGCGTTGCCGGCCGCGTCGACGATCGAATAATGCGTCGTCTCGGCCTTCTCGCCCGAGACCGGCGCCAGCCCCTCGGAGACGCCCGCCCGCCGGTCGTCGATGCGCGCGCGGATCGCGCCGGCGTAGGCGTCCGAGGTCAGGCGCTCGACCGGGTTGCGGACGAAATCGGGGTCGCCGAGCTCCTGGTTGCGGTCGCGGAAGGCGAAGCGCATCGCCTCCGTCATCCAGTGGACGCCCTGGGCGGAGCCGTAGCCCGCGTCCTTCAGCGGGTAGGCCTCCACCGTGTTCAGGATCTGGCAGATCACCGTGCCGCCCGAGCTTGGCGGGGGCGCCGACAGGATCTCGAGCTCGCGGTAGCCGCAGCGCACGGGCTCCAGCTCGCGCGTCCGGTAGCGCTTGAAATCCTCCATCTCGAGGATGCCGCCGCCCTTTTGCGACCCTTCCACGATGCGCCGTGCCGCATCGCCCTCGTAGAAGGCGCTCGCGCCCCCGTCCGAGACGGCCTGGAGGACGGCAGCCAGATCCGGCTGCACGAGTCGGTCGCCCGCCTGCAGGGGAGAGCCGTTGGGGCGCACGTAGATGAGCCGCGCCGCCGGGTCCTTGGCGAGGTCCGCGCTCGCCTCCGCGAAGCTTTCCCCATCGCCCGGCGAAAGGGTGAAGCCGTCCCTGGCTAGGCGCAGCGCCGGCGCGATCAGCTCGGCGCGCCCCTTCGTGCCGAAGCGCTCGCGCGCCGTCTCCAGGCCCGAGACCGAGCCCGGCACGCCGGCCGCCAGCCACCCGTCGGTGGACAGGCCCGCGACCGGCTTGCCGTCGGGGCCGAGATACATGTCGCGCGAGGCGGCCTGCGGCGCGCGCTCGCGAAAGTCGAGAAAGCCCGTGCGCCCGTCCGCCATGCGAACGGTCATGAAGCCGCCGCCGCCGAGGTTGCCGGCGGTGGGATAGGTGACGGCGAGCGCGTAGCCGACCGCCACGGCCGCATCCACCGCGTTGCCGCCCTGGCGCAGGACCTCGACGCCGACCTCGGAGGCGAGGCGCTGCGCGGTCACCACCATGCCGTGGGCGGCCTCGACGGGCGCGGGCGAGGCGGCCAAGGCCGCAGGGGCGGCCGGCAGGATGACGAGCGCCGAGGCCAGAAGGCCGGACAGCGCGCGGGACGACAGGCGGATGGGCATGGGCATCTCCGGCGGATCGGTCGGGTGGAAACCGTACCGAGAGTGCGGCGCGCCGGGCGCTTTGTCACGCTGCGCTGCGTTTCTAGGGGGCGACCTCGACCGTCGCCTCGCGGCTGGCGACGGCGGCGCCGTCGCGCAGGACCTGCGTGCGCACGTGCCAGAGGCCGGGCCGCAGCGCCTGCCGCCGTCCGGCGAAGGCCGAATAGGCGGCCTTGGCGCCGGCGAGCGGCTCGGATTCCTGGGTCATGAAGATCGACCCGTCGGGGGCCGTGAGCTCGAGGCGGATGCGGTCGCCGCCCCGAACGTTCGCGAACCAGCCATAGGCGAGCGTCGCGGGGACGCCGGCGGCGGGGGCGGGCGGCGGGCCGTCGGTGACGAGCCGGTCGTAGTCGACCGGGGCGCCCGACAGGCCGGCGGCGAGGACGGCGGTGGGCGGGTGGGCGAGAAGCGCCCGGCGGGCCTCGGGCGAGAACCAGCTCGCCGCCATGGTCTCGTCCGCGCGGCAGCCCGAGCCGACGGGTCGCCCGCTCACCGGGTCGATCTTCCGGCCCCCCTGCCGCACCGAAAGATGGACGTGCGGAAACTCGGCCAGGCCCGAGGCGCCGACCTCGCCGAGCCTTTCGCCCGCCTCGACCCTCCGGCCCGCGCGAACCGCGACGCTGCCCTTGCGCAGGTGGCAGACCTGCGTCTCCACGCCCTCGCCGTGGTCGATCACCACGCCGTTGCCGCACTCGGTGCCCCGGATCGCGGCGCGCAACGCGGGCGTCGAGGCGAAGCGGTCCTCCATGCCGTCGCGCACGCCCCGCACGGTGCCGGCGGCCGGCGCGAGGACGGCCACGCCGCGCGCGACGTCGCGCATCGACAGGAGGCGGATGTCGAGCCCGTCGTGCCCGTCATAGGCCGCCGTGCCGCAGAACGGGTCGCTCGCGCCCGGCCCCGCGTCCATGTCCGGAAACTGCTGCACGAAGCAGTCCGTGCCGAGCGCGCACGCGACCGGGAGCGCAAGCGTCACGGGTGGGCGGGCGGGTGCGTCCTGCGCCCCGGCCGCGCTGAGCGCGAGAAGTCCTCGCGCCAGACCGCCCGCGATCCATGTCTCCGCCTGCCGCATCGTTTCGGTCCCTGTCCGCTTGCTCCCCGCCCAGCAACACCGCGAAGCGGGCGGTTTCGTGAGGGGTGCCCTGTCGCCCGCGCGCCGCATGGCTTAAGGGAACGATTCGGATGCCCCGCCTGGAGGGGCCGGCGCGCCGGAGGAACGGAGCATGGTCGCCACCGACATCGCCACGCGGGTGTGGAACCACACGTTCAAGCTGGACCCCATCGTCCGCTCGCTGCTCGACACGGACTTCTACAAGCTCCTGATGCTGCAGATGGTCTGGGGGCTGCACCGCGACACGGCGGTCACGTTCCGCATGATCAACCGCACGCGCACCGTGCGCGTCGCCGACGAGATCGACGAGGGAGAGCTGCGCGCCCAGCTCGACCATGCCCGCACCGTGCGCTTCACCAAGCGCGAGATGATCTGGCTGGCGGGCAACTCCTTCTACGGCTCGACGCAGATCTTCCGGCCGGCCTTCCTCCAGTGGCTGCGCGACTTCGAGCTGCCCCCTTACGAGCTGGAGAAGCGCGACGGGCAGTACGAGCTGATGTTCCGCGGCCCCTGGACCCACACGATGATGTGGGAGATCCCGGCGCTCGCCATCATCAACGAGCTGCGCTCGCGCGCCGCCATGCGCAACGCCGGCCGCTTCGAGCTCGACGTGCTCTATGCGCGCGCGAAAGCCAAGATGTGGGACAAGGTGGCCCGGCTCGACGCGCTGCCGAACCTGCGCATCACTGATTTCGGCACGCGTCGCCGCCACTCCTTCCTGTGGCAGCGCTGGTGCGTGGAGGCCCTGAAGGAGAAGCTCGGCGCCCGCTTCCTCGGCTCCTCCAACGTGCTTCTGGCCATGGAGGCCGACCTCGAGGCGATCGGCACCAACGCCCACGAGCTGCCCATGGTCTACGCGGCTCTCGCGCGTACCGACGAGGCGCTGCGCCAGGCGCCCTACGAGGTCCTGCGCGACTGGCAGGGCTGGTACGGCGGCAACCTTCTCGTGGTGCTGCCCGACACGTTCGGGACCGACGCCTTCCTGCGCCATGCGCCGCGCTGGGTGGCGGACTGGACGGGCTTTCGCCCCGACTCCGCCCCGCCGATCGAGGGCGGCGAGGCGATCATGCGCTGGTGGCGCGAGCAGGGGGTGGACCCGCGCGAGAAGCTGCTCGTCTTCTCCGACGGCATGGACGTCGATTCCATCGAAGAGACCTATCGCCACTTCGAGGGCCGCGTGCGGCTCAGCTTCGGCTGGGGCACCAACCTCACCAACGACTTCCGGGGCGTCGCGCCCGACGAGATCCCGAGCCTCCATCCGATCTCGCTGGTGTGCAAGGTGACAGAGGTGAACGGCCGCCCGGCCGTGAAGCTGTCCGACAACCCGGCCAAGGCGACCGGCACGCCGGCCGAGATCGAGCGCTATCGCCGGGTCTTCGGCTCGGCGGCAGATATTTCGCGCGAGGTCACGGTTTGAGGACCCTGTTTCTTCCGGCCGCCCTCGCGCTCGGGCACACAGCGCCTTAGCTAACCGCAACCGCTTCTCACCCGAGCGCCGGCCGGTCGACCTCCCGCGACCGCAAGAGCCCGGCGCCCCGCCGATCACCCGTGAAGGTTTCCGCGATGTCCGTTTCCGCTGCCGCCGAGGCGCCGAGCTTTCCGATCCCCGCCAACGTCTTCGCCGAGACCGTGACCGAGGTGCAGCATTACACCGACACGCTGTTCCGCTTCCGCATGACCCGGCCCGCCAGCTTCCGCTTCCGCACGGGCGAGTTCGCGATGATCGGCCTGCCCAACGCCGAGAAGCCGGTGTTCCGCGCCTATTCCATCGCGAGCCCCGCCTGGGACGAGGAGCTGGAATTCTTCTCGATCAAGGTGCCGAACGGCCCGCTCACCGAGCACCTGCAGCGAATCCAGCCGGGCGACACGGTGCTGATGCGCAAGAAGCCGACCGGCACGCTGGTTCTCGACGCGCTCCTGCCGGGCAAGCGCCTCTACCTCTTCTCGACCGGCACGGGCATCGCGCCGTTCGCCGGCATCATCCGCGACCCCGAGACCTACGAGAAGTTCGAGGAGGTCGTCCTCACCCACACGACGCGTACCGAGGCCGAGCTCGCCTACGGGCGGGAGCTCGTGCAGGCGATCGAGACCGACGAGATCCTGTCGGAGATGGCCGCCGGCAAGCTGCGCTACCACGGCGCGGCGACGCGCGAGGGCAGCCCGCGCGGCGAGCGCATCACGACGCTGCTCGAGACCGGCCAGCTCTTTTCCGATCTCGGCCTGCCCCCCATCGACCCGGCCACCGACCGCGCCATGATCTGCGGCTCCATGGAGATGCTGCGCGACACGGCCGCCTTGTGCGAGCGTTTCGGCATGGAGGAGGGCGCCAACTCCAAGCCCGGCACCTATGTCGTGGAACGCGCCTTCGTGGATTGATCAGCCCATGACCCCGAGCCCCGTTGCCGACTTCGACGCCGCCTACGACAACTCCGCCGCGGTGCCGGGGTCGGAGACGTTCGCCCCGCGCTGGACGCGCGAGGCGGAGGCCTTCCGGCAGCGCCTTGCCGCGCGCGGCCGGGCGGAGCTCGGCGTCGCCTACGGTTCGCACGAGCGCCAGCGCCTCGACCTCTTTCGCCCCGAGGGCGAGCCGGCCGGGCTCGTGGTCTTCGTCCATGGCGGCTACTGGAAGGCGCTGGACCGTTCCTATTGGTCGCATCTGGCGCGTGGGAGCCTGGAGCGCGGTTTCGCGGTGGCCATGCCGAGCTATCGCCTCGCTCCCGAGGTGCGCCTGACCGCGATTGCCGAGGACGTGGCGGGCGCGGTCGCGCTCGCCGCGCGTCTTGCGCCGGAGGGACCCCTGCGCCTCGTCGGCCACTCGGCCGGCGGCCACCTCGTCGCCCGCATGGTCTCGGCCGGCTCGCCGCTCGACCCCGCGCTTCTCGCGCGCATCGACCGGGTCGTGCCCGTCAGCGGGCTGCACGACCTTCGTCCGATCCGCCGCACGCGCATGAACGACACGCTGCGCATCGACGCGGCGGAAGCGCTCGCCGAGAGCCCCGCGCTTCTCGAGCCCGCCTGGCAGGGGTCGCTCCATGCGGTGGTGGGGGCGGCCGAACTCCCCGAGCTTCGTCGCCAGACGGGCTTCCTGGTCTCGGCCTGGGCGGGCTTGGGCGCGCGGATCGAGGGCACGGAAATTCCCGCTCGACACCACTTCGACGTCGTCGAGGACCTCGCCGATCCCGCGTCCGCGCTCACGCGCCTTTTGACGCTGCCCGCGCCGCTCTGATAGCAACCCTTCCGTTCCCCGGGAGGCAGACACGCGCGATGCAGACCATCTACGTCCAGTTCAAGTGCCGGCCGGGCGCCGCCTACCGCGTGGCGGACCGGCTGGTGGAGGAGGTCGAGGAGATTTCCGAAGTGTATTCCACCTCCGGGCACTACGACCTCATCGCCAAGTTCTACCTCGATCCCGCGCGCGACATAGGCCATTTCGTGACCGAGCGGCTCCAGGTGCTGGACGGGGTGTCGGACACGTTCACGACGGTCGCCTTCAAGGCCTTCGGCCGTGGCTGACGCGCTGCCCCACGCCGCCGCCGGCCACTGGGACGCGCGGGCACGCGCGCTCGACGCCGCCGATCCGATCGCGTTCGCGCGCGAGCGCTTTCTCGTGCCGGACGGTCTCGTCTATCTCGACGGCAACTCGCTCGGCGCCCTGACCCATGCGAGCGCCGAGCGCGTCGCGCGCACGGTCACGCAGGAATGGGGCCGGGGCCTCATCGGCTCGTGGAACGCGGCCGGCTGGGTCGACCTGCCGGCGCGCGTTGCTGATCGCATCGCGGGACTGATCGGCGCGCCCGAGGGCAGCGTCGCGGTGGCCGACTCCACCTCCGTCAACCTCTTCAAGGTGCTCGCCGCCGCGCTCGCGCTCAGGCCCGAGCGGCGCGTCGTCGTCTCGCAGCGGCAGAACTTCCCGACCGATCTCTACATGGCGGAGGGGCTGGCGCAGCTCCTGGCGCAGGGGCACGAGCTGCGCCTCGTGGACGAGGGCGAGGATCCGGCGGGCGCGCTCTGCGAGCGCACCGCCGTCCTGATGCTGACCCATGTGGACTACCGCACCGGGGCGATCCACGACATGGCGGCGCTCACGCAAGCCGCCCATGCCGCGGGCGCGCTCACGATCTGGGACCTCGCCCATTCGGCGGGCGCGCTGGAACTGGAGATGGATCGCAGCGGCGCCGACTTCGCGGTCGGCTGCGGCTACAAGTTCCTGAACGGCGGACCCGGCGCGCCGGCCTTCCTGTTCGTGGCGCCGCGCCACCAGGCCGAGGCCCGCCAGCCCCTGTCGGGCTGGTTCGGCCATGCGGCGCCCTTCAGCTTCGAGCCAGGCTACCGGCCCTCGGACGGCATCCGCCGCTTCCAGGCGGGAACGCCCTCGGTGATCGCCCTGTCCTCGCTGGACGCTGCGCTCGATGCCTTCGAGGGCGTGACGATGGCGCAGATCCGCGAAAAGTCCGTCGCGCTCACCTCGTTCTTCGCGGAGGCGGTGGAGGCGCTGGTCGGTTCCGGGCTCGCGCTCGCCAGCCCGCGCGAGGAGCGGGCGCGGGCGAGCCAGGTGTCGTATCGCCATGACGCCGCCTATGCGCTCGCCCAGGCCCTGATCGAGCGCGGCATCGTCGGCGACTTCCGCGCGCCCGACATCCTGCGCTTCGGCTTCGCCCCGCTCTACAACCGCTTCGGCGAGGCGCTCGCCGCCGCGCGCGGCATCGCCGCCGTCCTGCGGGACGGGCACCATCTCGAGCCGCGCTTCCAGGTCCGGAACGCCGTCACGTGAGCGCCGTGCGCACCCGTCTCTGCATCCGGGTCTCGAGCCCCGACGCCGCGCGCCGGGCTCTGTCGGCCGGCGCCGACTACGTACTCGCGCCGCTGCGCCGCGAGCGCTCCTCGATCGGCGTTCCCGACCGGCTGGCGGAAGGGCGCGACGGGCCCGAGACGCTGCTGGCGGTCGCGGTCGACGAGAGCCTGCCGGGCGAGCCCCTGCGCGTCGCGCGCCTACGCGAGGCCACCGACGCGCTGGAAGACCTGTCGGGGTTTGCCGCCGTCCTGCTCGACCCCGACCGCGCGCTCCTGCGCAGCGTGAGCCTGGAAGCCCTGGCGCGCTTCCGGGCGCGATGCCACGAGGCCGGGCTCGAATGCTGGCTGGGCGGTGCGCTGGAGGCGCCCGACGTGCCGCGCCTCCTGGTGCTCGCCCCCGACGCGCTGGTCTTCGACGAGGAGGCCGACCCGGCGCCCCTGCGCGACCTCCTGACCCGGGAGGCCCCCGACGAGGCGGGGCCGACCGACCGCATCCTCGTGCGCGACCTCGTGCTGCCGCTGACGGTGGGGGCCTACGGCTTCGAGCAGGGGCGGACGCAGCGCGTGCGCTTCAACGTCGAGGCCGACGTCCTGCGGCCCAGGCGCCGGCCGCGCGAGATGGGCGACGTTTATTCCTACGATCTCATCCTCGATGCCGCGCGGCGCCTCGCGGAGCGGGGCCACACGGCGCTCGTGGAGACGCTGGCCGAGGAACTGGCCGAGGCCGTTCTCGCCGATCCGCGCGTACGGGCCGTCCGGATCGACGTGGAAAAGCTCGACCTCAGCCCCGGCGCCGTGGGCATCCGCATCCACCGGACGCGCGACGATCTTCTAATCGATTGAAATCACTCGTTTTTGCTGCATCGCCGCAAGGTGATCGCGGAACTTTGCATTCCGTCACAAACTTGTCCAAATAGAGCGTATCGCGCGACCCGTTCCTTCCCCGAGTCGCGCCGGAAAGGGCCAGACAGCATGGCGGGCAAACGCGTCCTCATCGTGAAGTTCGGCGGCTCCTCGATCGCCTCGGCGGATCTCGGCCGCTGGGTCGCGGCGATCGAGCGCGCGCGCGGTTCCCTCGTGATCGTGCCGGGCGGCGGACCCTTCGCCAAGGCCGTGCGCCAGTACCAGTCGCGTATGGGATACGGCGCGGAGGCCGCCCACCGCATGGCGCTGCTGGGCATGGAGCAGTTCGGCCACGCGCTGGTCAGTCTCGGCACCCGCCTTCGCCCCGCCTCGCCGCTGGAGGAGATCGCCCGGGTGCAGGAGGAGGGCCTCGTGCCGGTCTGGATGCCGACCGCAATGGCGCTCGGCGCCGCCGAGATCGTGGAGGGCTGGGACACCAACTCCGACACGCTCGCGGCCTGGCTCGCCGCGCAGATCCCAGGCGCCTCGCTCTGCCTCCTCAAGCAGATCGACGTGCCGCCGGGCACGGGCATCCACTCGGTGGTGGCCGCCGGCATGGTGCCGCCCGCCTTCGAGGAGCTTCTCGGCTGCGAGACCGAGGTGCATATCGCGGGTCCCTCGGACCTTGCGGTCGCGGGAAAGCGCCTCTCGGAAGGCGGCATTCCCGGTCGCGCGCTGCAGCGCTCGCGCTTCGTGGAAGCCGCCCAGTAAGAACGCCGCCGCCCCTTCGCCCGCCTCTGCCTTGCCCGAACTCCTGGACGAGCCACCCGCGCTCCCCGCCCTGCAGCGCGCGCGCGGCATGGTCGCCGTTCGCGTCGGCCCGGCCGGGCCCCATGGGGCGACCCGCATCCGGCGCCTGCATCAGGCGGGCTCGCTGAAGCTTCGCTTTCCGCGCGCCCGGGGTGTGCGTGCCGAGACCGTGCTCGTGAACACGGCCGGGGGCCTGGCCGGCGGCGATCGCCTCGCCCAACGCTTCGAGATCGAGCCCGGCGGAAACCTCGCCGTGACGACGCAGGCCGCCGAGCGCGTCTATCGCTCCCACGACGGCGCCGAGGCGCGTGTCGAGACGCGCATCGAGGTGGCGGACGGGGCGTGCGCGAGCTTCCTGCCGCAGGAAACGATCCTCTTCGACGGCGGTCGCCTCCATCGCCGGCTGGAGGTCGACTGCACCGCCTCGAGCCGGCTTCTCCTGTGCGAGAGCGTCGTCCTGGGTCGCTCGGAGTCGGGCGAGCGCGTGCGGGCCGGGCGCCTGCGGGACAGCTGGCGGGTGCGCTGCGCGGGACGCCTCGTCTTTGCCGAGGAGCTCGACCTCGGCGGCGACTGGGACGCGGTGGGCCGCGCCCCGATGCTGGGCGGCGCGCGCGCGCTCGCCACGCTCCTGTCGCGCGGCGAGGACATCGATCCGGCCCGCCTGCGCGACCTCGTCGGGCCGGACGGCGGCGTGAGCCTCGTCGACGGATCGCTCATCGTGCGGCTCCTGGCGGCCGATGGCTATGCGCTGCGCCGGCGCCTCGTCCCGCTGGTCGCCGCCCTTTCGCCGGACGGCGTTCCCGGATTATGGTCCCTGTAGACCCTGCCTTGCGGAGCCGACTGCCGATGAACCTGACCCCGCGCGAGAAGGACAAGCTGCTCGTCGCCATGGCCGCCAACGTGGCGCGCCGGCGCCTGGAGCGCGGCGTGAAGCTGAACCACCCCGAGACGATCGCGCTCATCACCGACTTCGTGGTGGAAGGCGCGCGCGACGGGCGCAGCGTGGCGGACCTGATGGAGGCGGGGGCCCATGTCGTGACCCGGGACCAGGTCATGGAAGGCATCGCGGAGATGATCCACGACATCCAGGTCGAGGCGACCTTTCCCGACGGCACCAAGCTCGTGACGGTTCACGAGCCCGTGCGGTGACGAGCCGTCAGCGCGCCTCGGTGGACGCCGAGGCCGACGCGACGAGGCCGGCGCCCGCCGGCGTCGGGCTGGCGAGGAAGCGGTAGCCGCCCGACGGGCGGGAATAATAGGCGGGGCCTTCCGTGCCGTTCATCGTGACCGTGCGGATCCGGAACGGCTCGGCCGTTCCCGCCGGCGCGGCGGTGACCAGGAC
>NZ_BBWK01000043.1 GCF_001463765.1 Aureimonas sp. AU4
GTTCCCGCCGGCGCGGCGGTGACCAGGACCGCCGCGACGGCACCGGCCAGAAGCACGGTTCCTTTCGCGTGAGAGAGCATGGCGTGTCGAACCCTGTTGGTGACGCGGCCTGTTCGGGTGTTACCCGCCGGCCGTCTCGTTCTGTCTTCGGCTTTCTAGCCCGCACAGGTTTCGTTCCGATTGCGCGGGCGATACGGGACGATGTCATCCGATCTGCGCGGTTAACGCATTGCGCGCCGTCAAGTTTCGCGCGATCCCGCCGGTTGCGGCCGCGCCCGCCCCATGCCAGCCTTGCGCTGCACGCAGGGCGGGCGGGAACGTTTGACGAGGGACTGACTGATGATTCCGGGCGAGATCCTGACGCGCGAGGGCGACATCACGCTCAACGAGGGCCGCGAGGCGATCGAGCTCAAGGTCGCCAACACGGGCGATCGGCCGATCCAGGTCGGCTCCCACTACCACTTCGCCGAGACCAACCCGGCGCTGCGCTTCGACCGCGAGGCCGCGCGCGGTCTCCGGCTCGACATCGCGGCGGGCACCGCGGTGCGCTTCGAGCCGGGCCAAGCGCGCGACGTGCGCCTCGTGCCCTTCGCGGGCCATCGTCGCGTCTTCGGCTTCAACGCGAAGGTGTCGGGCGACCTTTGAGGGCGGGCTCCGTTCGGGGAGCCCGCCGCCCTCAGTTGCCGCGTGCGTCCGGCGTCGCGTTCGGCCCGGCGCGCAGCGCCGAGCGGATCCCCGACAGGTCGACGTTCACGCGCGGGCGCGGGATGTTGTAGAGCGACGCCGGTCCGGTTCCGGCAATGCTCTGGGAGCCGCCCGTGCCGGTTCCGAGGGCGGTGGTTCCGGTGCCGCCGATCGTGGTCGCCGCGCCCACGTTGCCGCTGCGCGCCACCGCGTCGGCATTCACCGAGTTGATCGTGGTGGAGCCGGCCGTGGCGCGCTGCTGCGTCGAGGTCGCACTGCTGCCGAGCGCGCCGCCGCTCGTGCCCACCGTGTTGGACGCGCCGCCAAGGCTCGGCGAGACGCCGCCCCCGGCGGACCCGCCGAGCGAGGAGCCCCCGGCGCTGCCGCCGCCCGCAGCGCCGCCGAGCGACTGGGCCAGAACCGGGGAGGCGAGGAGAAGCGCGGCCGAGACGGCCAGGGAAAGCGGGAGGCGGGACACGGGACGGTTCCTTCGGGTCGGGTTCATGACAGGCTCTAGCGCGAGCGATGCGGGTTGGGAACGATTCGCGCCCGGCGCGGCGGCGAGATCGGGCGCGTGACGCCGCTCCGGTTGAGAACGGAGGGGTCGGAGCGCGCGAAGTCGCCGGCCGTGTCGGGCTGGAGGGTGGAGCGACCCTCGGCCGCGCGCAGGCGCGTGGAGGTGCCGTCTGCGTCGGGCCTGGGCACGCGCGGGCGCAGGAACGAGTCGTCGACGTCCCGCCCGTAGGCCCGTTCCACCGGCGTGTCGCCGAAGACCGGCGCGTCCGGGATCGCGACGCTTGCGCGCGGCGAGCGGTAGTTGCCGATCCGCGCGCCGCTCATCGACGACCCGGCCGGCGTGCCGGGCGGGCCGAAGCCGTAGGGCTGGGCGAGGGCGGGCGTCGCCAGGAGGCCGAGGGCGAGAAGAAGCGGGCGCATGAGGCGATAATGCGCCGGGCGCGGAAAGGTCGCGAGAGGGGCGCGCCCGCCGCCCACAATTCTTCGCGATTGCGTTTGCCCCCGCGAGTGCGCTTAGACTTTGCTGCCCTGCCGTGAAACGAGGACCGCGCCGCACCATGCCCGTGACGATCTCCCGCGCCAGCTACGCCGCCATGTACGGGCCCACCGTCGGCGACAGGGTGAGGCTGGCCGACACGGAGCTCCTGATCGAGGTGGAACGCGACCTCACCACCTACGGCGAGGAGGTAAAGTTCGGCGGCGGCAAGGTGATCCGCGACGGCATGGGCCAGTCGCAGCTCAGCCGGGCGGAAGGGGCGGTCGACACCGTCATCACCAACGCGCTGATCGTCGACCATACCGGCATCTACAAGGCCGATGTGGGCCTGCGGGACGGGCGCATCCACGCCATCGGCAAGGCTGGCAACCCGGACACGCAGGCCGGCGTCACGATCGTGGTCGGCCCCGGCACGGAAGCGATCGCGGGCGAGGGCAAGATCCTGACCGCCGGGGCGATCGACAGCCACATCCACTTCATCTGCCCCCAGCAGGTCGAGGACGCGCTCCATTCCGGCGTCACCACCATGATCGGCGGCGGCACGGGACCCGCGCACGGCACGCTCGCCACCACCTGCACGCCCGGGCCCTGGCATCTGGCGCGCATGCTCCAGGCGCTCGACGGCCTGCCGATGAACTTCGCGCTGGCGGGCAAGGGCAACGCCTCCCGGCCGCAGGCGCTGGTGGAGATGATCCGCGCCGGCGCCTCCTCGCTCAAGCTCCACGAGGACTGGGGCACGACGCCCGCCGCGATCGACTGCTGCCTCACGGTCGCCGACGACCACGACGTGCAGGTCATGATCCACACCGACACGCTCAACGAGTCGGGCTTCGTCGAGAACACGGTGGACGCCTTCCGCGGGCGCACGATCCACGCCTTCCACACGGAAGGGGCGGGCGGCGGCCATGCACCCGACATCATCAAGGTCTGCGGCCTGCCCAACGTCCTGCCGGGCTCCACCAACCCGACGCGGCCCTATACGGCCAACACGCTGGAAGAGCATCTCGACATGCTCATGGTGTGCCACCACCTCGACCCCTCGATCCCCGAGGACATCGCCTTCGCCGAGTCGCGCATCCGGCGCGAGACGATCGCGGCCGAGGACATCCTGCACGACATCGGCGCCTTCTCGATCGTCGCCTCCGACAGCCAGGCCATGGGCCGCGTCGGCGAGGTGGTGATCCGCACCTTCCAGACCGCGAGCAAGATGCGCCAGCAGCGCGGGCGCCTGTCCGGCGAAACCGGCGACAACGACAACCTGCGCGTCCGCCGCTACATCGCCAAGATCACGATCAACCCCGCGATCGCGCAGGGGCTCTCGGCCGAGGTCGGCTCGGTGGAGGTCGGCAAGCGGGCCGACCTCGTGCTCTGGGACCCGGCCTTCTTCGGCGTGAAGCCGGCCATGGTGCTGCTTGGCGGCACCATCGCGGCCGCGCCGATGGGCGACCCCAACGCCTCGATCCCGACGCCCCAGCCCGTGCATTACCGCCCGATGTTCGCCGCCTTCGGCAAGGCGGTGGGCGCGAGCGGCATCACCTTCGTGTCGGGCGCCGCGATGGAGGACGACCTGCGCACGCGGCTTGGCTGCGAGAAGCTCTTCGTGCCCGTCCGCAACACGCGCGGCGGCATCGGCAAGCGCTCGATGGTGCTCAACGACCTCACCCCCCGCATCGAGGTCGACCCCGAGACCTACGAGGTGCGCGCCGACGGCGAGCTCCTGACCTGCGAGCCCGCCACGGTCCTGCCGATGGCCCAGCGCTACTTCCTGTTCTAGATTCAGCCCATGGCCAAGGCGCTTCCGCACGAACCCACGCTCTACGAACGCGACTTCTTCGCCTGGACGCAGGACCAGGCGGCGCGCCTGCGCGCGCGCGCCGCCTTCGACAACCGGGGCGACATCGACTGGGAGAATGCCGCCGAGGAGATCGAGGACTTGGGCTCTTCGCAACGCAACGAGATCGAAAGCCGTCTCGCCGTTCTCCTGATGCATCTTCTGACATGGCGTTTCCAACCCGCCGAACGTTCCAACAGCGGGCGCGCCACGATCGCCGAGCAGCGCTTGAGGCTCGCGCGGCGCCTGCGGCAGAATCCGCGCCTGCGATCCTACCCCGGCGATATCCTGGCCGAGGAATATCCCCTGGCCAAGCTGCGCGCCGTCGCGGAAACGGGACTGGTGCCGGATGCCTTCCCCGACGCCTGTCCCTTCACGATCGAAGACATCCTGGACCCCGACTTCCTGCCGGAGGCTGCATGACCGTCCGCCCCTTCCCGGCGAGCCGACCCGCGTGATCGAGGCCGGCACCATCATCGAGCGCGGCGCCTGGGAGCGACCGGCGGCCGACACGATCACCCTCGACGAGGCGCAGCGCCACCGCCGCCGCATGGCCATGGTCTCGGACGGCGGCATCGCCTTCCTGCTCGACCTGCCCGAAGCGCATCGCCTGCGCGAGGGCGACGCGATCCTCCTGTCGGACGGGCGCCTCCTGGAGGTGCGCGCCAAGCCCGAGCCGCTCGTGGCGGTGTCGGGGCAGGGTGCGGCGCACCTCCTCGCGCTCGCCTGGCAGATCGGCAACCGGCACCTTCCCTGCCAAATCGAGGCGGACCGCCTTCTCCTGCGGCGCGACCACGTGGTGGAGGCCATGCTGCGCGAGCTCGGCGCGCAGGTCGAGCCGGTCGAGGCGGCCTTCGATCCGGAAGGCGGCGCCTATGGCGGAACGCATGGCGGCCATCACCACCCCCATCATGGACACGACTGACGGCACCGGGCGCGGCGGGGGCCTCGCCCTCGTCCAGCTCCTGACCTGGCTCTCGCCCGCCTTTCCGGTCGGCGCCTTCGCCATGTCGCACGGGCTGGAAACGGCGGTGCGCGAGGGGCATGTGCGCGACGGCGAGGCGGCGCGCGACTGGATCGCGGCGCTTCTCGCGCAAGGCAGCGGCTGGAACGACCTCGTGCTTCTCGCGGCCGCCTACAGGGCTTGTGCCGCCGGCGACGGCCACGCCGTGCGCGAGGTGGCCGAGCTGGCCCTCGCGCTCGCCGGCTCGCAGTCGCGCCGCGCCGAAACGCTGGACCTGGGCGAGGCCTTCCGCCGCGCCTCGGCACCCTGGGCCGGACGGCCGAGTGAGGGTGAGGAAGAGGCCTATCCGGTCGCCGTCGCGCGGCTCTGCGCGGCTCGCGCCATTCCCCTCGACGCCGCGCTCCTCGCCTATGCGCAGGGCTTTTCGTCGACGCTCCTGTCGGCCGGGCTTCGTCTCGTGCCGCTCGGGCAGGGGGCGGTGACGCAGGCGCAGCACGACCTGGAAACTCCCATCCTCGATGCCGCCCGGCGCGCGGGCGCCTCGACGCTCGCCGACCTCGGCTCCGCCGCGCTCCTGTCCGACCTTTGCGCCCTTCGCCACGAGACCCTGCAACCAAGGCTCTTCCGATCATGACCGAGACGCATGCTTCGCCCCGCCGCAACGGCCCCTTGCGCGTCGGCATCGGCGGCCCGGTCGGGTCCGGCAAGACGACGCTCTGCGAGCGCCTGTGCCGCGCCTTGCGCGACAGGGTGTCGATCGGCGTCGTCACCAACGACATCTACACGACCGAGGACGCCGAGGCGCTGGTGCGACGGCAGGCGCTGCCGGCCGACCGCGTCATCGGCGTCGAGACCGGCGGCTGCCCGCACACGGCGATCCGCGAGGACGCCTCGCTCAACCTGCGCGCCATCGCCGAGCTTCGCGCGCGCCACCCGGACCTCGACCTCGTGCTGGTGGAATCGGGCGGCGACAACCTCGCCGCCACCTTCTCACCCGACCTCGTGGACCTGCAGATCTACGTGATCTCGGTGTGCCAGGGCGACGACATTCCCCGCAAGGGAGGGCCCGCCATCACGCGGTCCGACCTTCTCGTCGTCAACAAGACCGACCTCGCGCCCCATGTCGGCGCCGACCTCGATCGCATGGCGCAGGACGCCGCGCGCGGGCGCGGCCAGCGTCCGGTCGCCTTCTGCGACCTGTCGCGAAGCGTCGGCCTGGACGCCGTGACGGCCTTCCTCGCGACGCAAGGCGGGCTAGCGCTGCGCGAGCCTGCGACCGCCTGACGCAGGCGCGTTCCCGCGATGCGGCGCGACCGCTTGAGATTTCCTTTACGCCGCGGAACCTAGAACCGATCCCGAGCCGGCCAAAGAGTCCGGCCGGGGTCCAGAGCCATGAACGCGCCAATGACCGCTCCCGAGGGCATGCCGACCATGCCGGGGATCGGCCTGTTGCTCGGCCTGCCGCCCGGCCCGCGCGAGGCCTTCGAGCGCGACACCGAGCGGCAGCGCGTGCGCCAGCTGCGAGCCACGATCGTTCTCGGCCTCGTCTTCTACAATCTCTACAACCTGTCGAACTTCATCCTGATGCAGGAGCTCGGCTGGCTGCCGACGATCCTGCGCCTCGCCGTCACGGCGGCGGGAGGCGTCTTGATCGGGGCCGTGCCGCATCTCGGCGCGCGGCTGCGCGAGACGCTGGTCGCGATCGCCATGACCGGCGCCTCGCTCGTGCCGCTCTTCCTGTTCTGGCTGACGCGCTCGAGCCTCGGGCCCTATTCCTTCAGCGACTTCTTCCTGACGGTGGTCTATGCCAGCGTCCTTCTGGTCCTGCGCTTTCCCGCGGCCCTTCTCTACACGGCGCTCTGCCTGCCGCTGGCACTCGCGGCGATCTGGACGCAGCCGATCCTCACGCATGAACTGTGCTGGGCCCTGACGCTCCAGACCCTGACCGCCCTGATCTTTCTTCTCGTCAGCAACTGGTTGGTCCAGCGCATGCATCGCGAGAGCTACGTCGAGGTCTGGCTGCGCACGCGCGAGGCGCGCGAGCTTGAGACCGCGCGGCGCGCCTTCGCCGACCTCTCCGCCACCGACGCGCTGACGGGCCTTGCCAACCGGCGCCGATTCGACGAGGCGCTGGCCGAGGCCCATGCCAGAGCCCGCACCGCCGGCATCCCCTATGCGCTGCTGATGATCGACGTCGACCACTTCAAGCGCTTCAACGACGCCTACGGCCACCCGGCTGGCGACGGCTGCCTTCGAAGCGTGGCCGGCATCCTGGCCGCAGAGCTTTCGGGACGCGACGCCCTGATCGCGCGCTATGGCGGCGAGGAGTTCGCCGTCGTGCTGCGGGGAGGCGGCATGGACGGTGGGGCAAGGCTCGCCGCGCAGCTCGTCGAGGCGGTGGAGGCCCATGCCATCGCGCATGGCCAGCGTCCCGACACGGGGTGCTTCGTGACCGTCAGCGTCGGGGTCGCCGCCTACGAGGTGACGTCGGCCCTGCCGACCGCCGTGATGCGCGCGGCCGACGCCGCGCTCTACGAGGCCAAGCGGCGCGGCCGCAACCGCCACGCGCTCTTCGGCGCGGACGAGCCGGAGGCGCTGACCGCCTGACGCCTCAGGGAAGCACGAGCTCAAAGCCCTCCCCGAACGCGTATTCCTCGAGGTTGACCCCGTCGCCCTCGCGATCGACGACCAGGAAGTCGCAGACTTCCTCCAGCGCGATCAGCGGATGGTGCCATGCGCCCGCCGGATAGCTGACGCCTTGTCCAGCCCGCGCCATGAAGGCAGCCGGCTCGCCCGGCCTGCCGCCCGCGTCCTGCGCCACGACCACGAGATAGGGGTGCGGCGAAAGCGGCACGAAGGCCTGGCTGCCGAGCGGGTGGCGCTCCATCATCCGGATCGCGACCGGCGGCGCGAAGGGCTTGCCGCGAAAGATCGAGAGGATCGCGCGACCCTCGCCCACCTCCACCGGCGCCACCTCGTGGAAGCGCGTCGTGGTGCCGCCGTTGATGAGGCGGATCGAGCGGGCGTTGTCGCTCTCGATCACCTCGCCGAAGGGGCGAAAGGCATCGGCGTCGAGCGGCCGGGCCGTGATGCGCCTCACGGGGCGCGCCGCCCGAAAAGGCGCAGGCGCGACACGCCGCCGTCCGGAAAGATGTCGAGACGCACGTGGGTGACGGGACCGAGCGGCTCGACCCGGTCGATGCGGCGCTCCTCGTCGGCCTCGAGCTTGGTCTCGGGCACGAGGAGGGGCCAGCGGGCCGACACCTCGTCCAGCTCGGCGGGCGCGGGATCGCTGTCCAGCCTTGCCGCGCGCAGCGAGAAGCGGTCGGGATAGTTGCCCTTGAAGTGGCGCGTGTCGATCAGGAGATGCCGGATCGTGCCGGCGGTCCCGAGCTTCAGGACGCTCCAGTCGTTGCCCGGCCGGCGGCGGCGCGCCGTCTCCCAGCCATCGGCCATGAACGGGGCGCGGCCGGGCGCCAGCATGTTGGCGGGGTGGCCGTAATGCGCGTCGTTCCAGCCGAGCGGCACGCCGCCATTGACCTGCGCGGCGAGGTCGATCTCCTCCTCGGCCGAGACGTCCGACCAGTCGACCTGGATCGTGCCGAAGACGCGCAGGCGCGCAACGCCGCCGTCGGGATGGATATGGAGACGCAGCCACCGCGCGGGCGCGGGCTCGGCGATCGTGAAGAGGTTGTGCCCGTTGCCCTGCAGGGCGGAGCGCGGCACGAGCGGGCGCCAGTCGCCCTCGCCCGGCTCGCCCGCCGTGTCGGCGGCCTCGACCATCGCCTCGGGCGGAAAGTTGCCGGTGAAGAAGCTCGTGTCGATGTCGACGGCGTGAACCGTGCCGCGCCGGCCGAGGCGGATCACCGCCCAGTCGTGGCCGGCCACGCGCTTGCGGCGCGACTCCCAGCCGTCCATCCACTTGCCGTGGTCGTCGAAGCGGTCGGGATAGAAGACCGGCGGAGCCGGGTCGATCATGCGGCTCTTGTCGGCGAAGAAGTCGTCGGTGGCGAACGTCACCTCGGTGCCGAGCCGGGGATGGGCGAGGTCCACGAAGCGCTGAAGAAGGGCGTCCGCCTCGGGCAAAGGCTGGGCTGCGATGAAGCGGTCGCTCAAGAACGGTCTCCGAGGATCTGGTGGATGCGAAGGCGCGCGATCGTTTCCACCTCGCGCGCGGCGGTTTCCAGCTCGGCGGCCGGGTCGTTTTCGACGCGGCTCTCGAACTGGCGAAGGATGTCGTGCTTGGAAAGGCCGCGCACGGCCACCACGAAGGGGAAGCCGAAACGGGCGCGATAGCGCGTGTTGAGCGCGGTGAAGCGCGAAAGCTCGTCCTCGGTCAGCTGGTCGAGCCCGGCCGAGCGCTGCTCGCCGGCCGACTCGGCCGTCAGCCCGCCGCCGAGCGCGAGCCGTCCCGCAAGGTCGGGATGCGCCTCGACGACCGCGCGCCGTTCGTCGGGCGAGGCGAGGCGGAAGGCGGTTGCGAGCGCCGCCGCCAAGCCGTCGGCCGTGTCGTGGGCGGGGCCAAGGCCGCGCTCGTAGGCGCGTTCCGCCACCCAAGGCGAATGCTCGAAGACGCCGCCGAACATCGCGAGGAACACAGGGCGCTCCAGGCGGCTCGGCCGGGTGCGGGGAGCAAAGGGAAAGCGCTCGCGCCAGTGTCGCGCGATCGCCTCGCGCGTGGCCACCCACACGCCGTCCTTGGACCCGATGTAGTCGAGGAAGCGCGCCAGCGACGCCGCGCGCCCCGGCCGCCCGACGAGGCGGCAATGGAGGCCGACGTTCAGCATCTTCGCCGAGCCGGCCTCGCCTTCCGCGTAGAGCGTGTCGAACGCGTCCTTGAGATAGCTGAAGAACTGGTCGCCCGCGTTGAAGCCTTGGGGCGTTGCGAAGCGCATGTCGTTGGTGTCGAGCGTGTAGGGCAGCACGAGGATCGGCTTGGTCTCGGTCTCCTGCCAGTAGGGCAGGTCGTCGGCATAGGCATCCGACACGTAGAGGAAGTCGCGTTCCGCCGCGAGTTCCAGCGTATGCTCCGACGAGCGCCCCGTGTACCAGCCGAGCGGCGCCGCGCCGGTGACGGCCGCATGGAGCGCGACGGCCTCCGCCATGTCGGCGCGCTCGGCCTCGCGCGCGTGGTCGCGGTAGTCGATCCATTTGAGGCCGTGGCTCGCGATCTCCCAGCCCGCCTCCTTCATCGCGGCGACCTGTTCGGGGGAACGCTCGAGGGCGGTGGCCACGCCGTAGACGGTCACCGGCAGGCGGCGCTCGGTGAACAGGCGATGGAGGCGCCAGAAGCCAGCGCGCGCGCCGTACTCGTAGATCGACTCCATGTTCATGTGGCGCTGGCCGACCCAGGGGCTGGCGCCGACGATCTCCGACAGGAAGGCCTCCGAGGCCTTGTCGCCGTGGATCACCGCGTTCTCGCCGCCCTCCTCGTAGTTCACCACGAACTGGACGCAGATCCGGGCCGGTCCGCTCCCGCCGGGATTCGGCCAGGCGGGATCGGGGGTCCTGCGGCCGTAGCCGAGCATGTCGCGGGGGTAGAAGGTCATCGGCGGAGCTCGTGAGGTCGAAAGGCAGGTGACGAGGTAAACCGAAGCCCGCCCGCTTTCCAAGCCTCGGCCCACGCCCATCGATCGCCCGCCCGATCCTGACCCACTGGACGCCGGGTCGCCGGCGGGTGCAAACTCCTGACCAACGGGTCAAAATCGCAAGGGAGGACGGGCGCATGGCGGACGGGATGGCGGGCGGGCGGCTGACGACGCATGTGCTCGACACCGCGCGCGGTCGTCCGGCCGAGGGGCTCGACCTCGTGCTCGACCGCCTGGACGGGGCGGGCGGCCGCGAACGGCTGGCGGAGACCCGCACCAACAGCGACGGGCGCTGCGACGCACCGCTTCTGGACGGCGCCAGCTTCCGGCCCGGCCTCTACGAGCTGACGTTCCGCTGCGGCGACTACCTCAGGCGCAACGCCGGCGATCTGCCGGACCCGCTCTTCCTGGACGAGATCCCGATCCGCTTCGGCCTGTCGGAGGCGCGGCACTACCATGTGCCGCTGCTTCTCTCGCCCTTCGGCTATACCACCTATCGCGGGAGCTGACGCATGGACGCGATCCGCTTTCTCCTGAACGGCCGGGAATGCACGGTGGAGGGCGTCTCGCCCACCGCGACCGTGCTCGAGCACCTGCGCCGCACCGAGCGCCTGACGGGCACCAAGGAAGGCTGCGCGGAAGGCGACTGCGGCGCCTGCACCGTTCTCCTGTCCGAGCCGGACGGGGAGGGGGGGCTCCGACGCCGCGCGGTGAACTCGTGCATCCTCTTCCTGCCCGCGCTCCACGGAAAGAGCGTCGAGACCGTAGAGAGCCTGAAGGCGCCGGATGGCACGCCCCATCCCGTGCAGCGCGCCCTGGTCGAGCATCACGCCAGCCAGTGCGGCTTCTGCACGCCGGGCTTTGCGGTGCAGCTTCACGCCGGCTGGATCGGGGGCGCGCTTCCGGCGGGCGACCGGGCGGCGGTGAAGGATCTCGTCTCGGGAAACCTGTGCCGCTGCACCGGCTACGGGCCGATCGTCGATGCGGGATTGGATCTCGCCGACGTGCCGGTGCCGGATACGGCGGAGGCCGATGCCGCGACGGCGCGGCAACTCGTGGCCATGCGCGGTGACGAGGTGTTCGACTACCGGTCGCATGCCGGGCGCTGGCTCTCCCCGCGCGACGTCGACACGCTGGCCGACCTCTACGCCGCCCACCCGGAGGCGCAGCTTGTGGCAGGCTCCACCGATGTTGGGCTCTGGGTCACCAAGGGGCACCGCGCGTTGCCGCTCCTGATCGACGTCGCGAACGTCGCGGACCTCCGGCATGTCGAGGAGGGGCCGCACGCGCTCTACTTCGGCGCCGCCGTCACCCATGCCGAGGCGCGCCCGCATCTGGCCCGCCTCCACCCCGACCTCGACGAGCTGATGCGCCGCTTTGCCGGCTACCAGACGCGCAACAGCGGGACGGTCGGCGGCAACATCGCCAACGGCTCGCCGATCGGGGATCTTGCGCCCGCGCTGATCGCGCTCGGCGCGCGCGTCCATCTTCGCCGGGGCGACGCGATGCGCCAGCTGCCGCTGGAGGACTTCTTCCTCGCCTATGGCCGGCAGGACCGCCAGCCATCGGAGTTCGTGGTGGCGCTGGAGGTGCCGCTTCTCGACCCGGCCGAGCGCTACGCCGTATCGAAGATCTCGAAGCGCTTCGATTCGGACATCTCGGCCGTGCTCGCCGCCTTCAAGCTGCGCTTCGAGGGCGATGTCGTCGCGGAAGCCCGGCTTGCCTTCGGCGGCATGGCCGGAACGCCCGCCCGCGCCTCGACCGCCGAGGCCGCGCTTCTCGGCCGCCGCTTCGACCGCGAGGCCGCGCGCGACGCGGCCGAGGCGCTGGCCGAGGACTTTCAGCCGCTCACCGACATGCGGGCGAGCGCCGGCTACCGCCTTCTTGTCGCGGGCAACGCCATCGAGCGCTTCCGCCTGGAGCTGGAAGGCAGCGTTCCCACCCGGATCCGCGAGGTGGCCTGAGCCATGGAAGAGACCCGTATCCAGGACCGCGGCGAGGCCGGCACGATCGATCCGGCCGAGGCGCCGGGCGAAAAGCCCCCGGTACGCCATCCCCAGCGCCTGCGCGGCGGCGTCGGGCGCCCGGTGCCGCACGATTCCGGCCCGCGTCACGTCTCGGGCGAGGCGCTCTACACCGACGACGATCCCGAACTTCCCGGCACGCTCCAGGTCTTCATCGCCATGAGCGCGCGCGCCCACGCCAGGCTCCGGCGCCTCGACCTCGACGCCGTGCGGCAGGCGCCGGGCGTCGCCTGCGTGCTGTCAGCCCGCGACATTCCGGGCGTCAACGACTATTCGCCGGTCTTCGGCGACGATCCGATCTTTCCGGAAACCCATGTCGAATATGTCGGCCAGCCGCTCTTCGCGGTGGCGGCCGAGACCGTGGGCCAAGCCCGCGCGGCGGCCAAGCTCGCCGTTGTGGACTACGAGGACCTGAAACCTGCGGTCACGATCGACGAGGCGCTTCGCCTCGCCGATGCGGCGGGACGCGACCTTCTCGACCCGCACGAGATGCGCCTCGGCGATGCCGCTGCCGCGATCCGCGCCGCGCCGCTCACGCTCGAGGGTGAGGTCGAGACCGGCGGGCAGGACCATTTCTACCTCGAGGGTCAGATCGCCTATGCCTGGCCGCTGGAGGGCGGCGACATCCTCGTGCGCTCCTCGACGCAGCACCCTTCCGAGGTCCAGCACAACGTCGCCAAGGCCCTCGGCCTGTCGGATCACGCCGTCACGGTCGAGGTGCGTCGCATGGGCGGCGGCTTCGGCGGCAAGGAATCGCAGCCCGCGCTGTTTGCCAGCGTCTGCGCGCTGGTCGCCCAGGCCACCGGCCGACCGGCCAAGTGCCGGCTCGACCGCGACGACGACATGGAGATGACCGGCAAGCGCCACGAGATGCGCACGCGCTATCTCGTCGGCTTCGACGAGACGGGGCGCCTCCATGGCGCCGACTTCCGGCATCTCGTGCGCTGCGGCTACTCGCGCGACCTGTCGGGCGCGATCGCCGACCGGGCGATGTTTCATGCCGACAACGCCTACGACCTCAAGGCTGCGCGCATCCATTCGCGGCGCCTGAAGACCCACACCGTCTCCAACACCGCGTTTCGTGGCTTCGGCGGGCCGCAGGGCATGGTCGCGATCGAGCGGGCGATGGACCGCATCGCCTTTAAGACCGGGCTCGATCCGCTGGACGTCAGGAAGCGCAACTTCTACGCCCCGATGGGACGCGGCCAGCCCGGCACGACGCCCTACGGCCAGAGCGTCGAGGACTGCGTGATCGGCGAGATCGTCGCGGAGCTCGAAGCCTCCAGCGACTACCGCGCGAGGCGCGAGGCGGTGCGTCGCTTCAACGAGGGGAGCCCCGTCCTCAAGAAGGGGCTGGCGCTGACGCCGGTGAAGTTCGGCATCTCCTTCACCACCTCGCACCTCAACCAGGCCGGCGCGCTCGTCCACATCTACAAGGACGGCTCGATCCACCTGAACCACGGCGGTACGGAGATGGGGCAGGGCCTCTTCACCAAGGTCGCGCAGGTCGTGGCCGAGGAGTTCGGCGTCGAGCTGGCATCGGTGAAGATCACCGCGACCACCACCGCCAAGGTGCCCAACACCTCGGCCACCGCCGCATCATCCGGTGCCGACCTCAACGGCATGGCCGCGCAGAACGCCTGCCGCACCTTGAAGGAGCGCCTCGCCGACTACGCCTGCCAGCGCTACGACCTGCGCCGCGACGAGGTGCAGTTCCTGCCCGGCCGCGTCCGGCTGGGGGCCGAGGAGAAGCGCTTCCGCGACCTTGTGGGCGAGGCCTATCTCGCGCGCGTCTCGCTCTCGGCGACCGGCTTCTATGCGACGCCCGGCATCTCCTACGACCGCGATAAGGCGAAGGGTAAGCCCTTCTACTACTTCGCCTACGGCGCCTCCTGCTCGGAGGTCGTGATCGACACGCTGACCGGCGAGAACCGCCTCATCCGCGCCGACATCCTCCACGACGTCGGCCAGTCGCTGAACCCGGCGCTCGACCTCGGCCAAATCGAGGGCGGCTTCATCCAGGGACTGGGCTGGCTGACAACGGAAGAGCTTTGGTGGGACACGAGCGGGCGCCTGCGCACCCACGCGCCCTCGACCTACAAGATCCCGACCGCCAACGACCGGCCCGACGACCTGCGCGTTTCCCTCTGGGAGAAGGGGCGCAACCCGGCCGCGACCGTGTTTCGCTCCAAGGCCGTGGGCGAGCCGCCCTTCATGCTGGCGCTCTCGGCCTTTTCTGCGCTCGGCGACGCCGTGCTCGCGGCGGGCGACTACCGCCGCTTCCCCGCGCTCGACGCTCCGGCGACGCCGGAGCGCCTGCTTCACGCGGTCGAGGCGGTGCGTCGGTGAGCGAGCCCGACCTCGCCCGCGCGCTCCAAGGGGCCGAGCCCGCCTGCCTCGTCGAGGTCGAGCGCGCGCGCGGGTCCACGCCGCGCGAGGAGGGGGCGGCGATGCTGGTGACGGCCCTTGGCGTCGAGGGCACGGTCGGCGGCGGCGCGCTGGAGATGGAAGGGATCATCGAGGCGCGCCGGCTGCTTGCGGCCGGCGAGGACGCCTCGCGCCTGGCCGTACCGCTCGGTCCCGCGATCGGCCAGTGCTGCGGCGGGCATGTCACCTTGCTCGTGCGCCGGCTCACCAGGGGCGTCGCGGCCGAGCGCGAGGCCCGGCTTGCGGCCGAGCGCGCGCGGGACCCCGCCGTCCTCGTCTTCGGCGCGGGCCATACGGGACAGGCACTGGCCCGCGCGCTCCAGCCGCTGCCGCTGCGCCTCCTCGTCGTCGACACGCGCGCCGACCATCTCACGCTTCTGCCGCCCGAGGTGGATCGCTGGCTGACCGTCTTGCCCGAGGAGACGATCGAGGCGGCGGAGCCGGGCAGCGCCTTCGTCGTGATGACCCACGACCACGGGCTCGACTTCCTGCTCGCCGCCGCCGCCCTTGCGCGGGGCGACGCGGCCTATGTCGGCATGATCGGCTCCGCCACGAAGCGCCGGACCTTCGAGCGGCGTCTGGCCGGGGAAGGGCGCAAGGATGACGCGCGCAACCTGACGCTGCCGATCGGCGGCACCGCCGTGCGCGACAAGCGCCCGAGCGTGATCGCGGCGCTGGCTGCGGCGGAAATTCTCGTCGCTTTCGCACGATCGCGGGAAAACCGCTGCACAGGCTTTGCGCCTGCGCAAAACGGATGCAATAACGTTTCCGACCAATCCACTGCAGCCCTTCATGCCGCCACGTCTTGAGCTGTCCCACGTCACGAAGAGCTTCCCGGGCGTCGTCGCCAACGACGACGTGAGCTTCTCCGTCGATCCCGGACGCATTCACGCCCTGCTTGGCGAGAACGGAGCCGGCAAGTCGACGCTGGTGAAGATCATCTACGGCGTTCAATCCGCCGACTCGGGCGAGGTGCGCATCGACGGCCGCGCCACCGCCATCCGCTCGCCGCGCGAGGCGCGGGGCGCGGGCATCGGCATGGTGTTCCAGCACTTCTGCCTGTTCGAGGCGATGACGGTTTTGGAGAACATCGCGCTCGGCCTCGACGACCCGCCGCCGCGCCGCCAGCTCGAGGCGAAGGTGCGCGAGGTCATGGAGACCTACGGCCTCGTTCTCGACCCGCACCGCGAGGTGCACACGCTCTCGGTCGGCGAGCGCCAGCGCATCGAGATCGTGCGCGCGCTGCTCGGCCGTCCGCGCCTCCTGATCATGGACGAGCCGACCTCGGTTCTGACCCCTCAGGAGGCCGAGGCGCTGTTCGGCGTCCTGCGCCAACTCGCGACCGAGGGCTGTTCGATCCTCTACATCTCGCACAAGCTCGCCGAGATCAAAGCGCTCTGCCAGTCGGCGACGATCCTGCGCGGCGGGCGTGTCGTCGACACCTGCGACCCGCGCGAGGAAACGGCCCGCACCATGGCCGAGCGCATGATCGGCGGCTCGCTCAAGCAGCTGACCGCCCGCAAGGCCTCGGCGAAGGGCACCGAGCGTCTGGCGATCACCAACCTTTCGGCTCCCGGCGAGCCGCCCTTCGGCACCAGCCTTCGCGATGTCTCGCTCACCGTTCGCGGCGGCGAGATCCTCGGCATCGCGGGGGTGGCCGGCAACGGGCAGAACGAGCTTCTCGCCGCGCTGTCGGGCGAGCGGACGAGCGGCGTCACGGGTTCGATCCGCATCGAGGGAGAGGCGGCGGAGCGGCTCGGCGTGTCGGCGCGCCGCCGTCTGGGCCTTGCCACCCTGCCCGAGGAGCGCAACGGCCATGCGGCGGTCCCTGCGCTCTCGCTCACCGACAACGCCATCCTCTCGGCGCGCGCGCGGGCCAGGCTGTCCGGCGGCGGCCTCGTGCGCTTTGCCGCCGCGCGGCGCTTCGCAAGCTCCGTCATCTCCGCCTTCGGCGTCAAGGCGACGGGACCCGGCGCCACCGCCGCGAGCCTGTCGGGCGGCAACCTCCAGAAGTTCGTGGTGGGGCGCGAGATCGCGCAGGAGCCCGCCGTCCTCGCCGTGTCCCAGCCGACCTGGGGCGTGGACGCGGGCGCGGCCGGGCAGATCCGGCAGGCCATGCTCGACCTGGCCGCCCGCGGCTCGGCCATCCTCGTGGTCAGCCAGGATCTCGACGAGCTCCTGGAGCTGTGCGACCGCATCGCCGTGATCAACGAGGGCCGCCTGTCGGAGGCGATGCCGGTGGAGGGCATCTCGATCGAGCGCGTCGGCCTCCTGATGGGCGGCATCCACGGCGAGACGCCGCACGAGGCGGCGGCATGAGCGCGCTTCGCTTCGACAAAGCTTGGCGCTTCGAACCGCGGCGCGAGCCGAGCCGCCTCATGCTCTGGTTGACGCCCGTCCTGGCGGTCGCGCTGACACTGATCGTCGGCGCCGTGGTCTTCACGGCGCTGGGCTACGACGGCTTCGGCGCGGTGCGCGAGATCTTCGTCTCGCCGCTCTTCGACAGCTACCGCTGGCAGGACCTTCTGGTGAAGGCCGCGCCGCTGGCGCTGATCGCCGTCGGCCTGTCGATCGGCTTTCGCGCCAACGTCTGGAACATCGGGGCGGAAGGACAGTACGTGCTCGGCGGATTGGGAGGCACGGGTCTCGCGCTCCTGACGCTGGACGCGGAAGGGGTCTGGATCCTGCCGGCGATGATGGTCTGCGGCATCCTCGGCGGCATGATCTGGGCAGCCGTCCCGGCCTTCCTGCGCACGCGGCTCGGCGTCTCGGAGATCCTGTCCTCCCTGATGCTGAACTACGTCGCGATCCAGCTTCTCTATTATCTCATGCGCGGGCCCTGGAAGGACCCGATGGGGTTCAACTTCCCGCAGACCGCCATGTTCTCGGCCTCGCAGACGCTGCCCACTGCGGTGCCGGGCACCCTGATCCATATCGGCATTCCGATCGCGCTGGCGCTGGCGCTCGTCGCCTGGGGGCTTCTCGCCCGCACGCTCGCCGGCTTCCAGGTCCGCGTGGTGGGCCTCAGCCCCCAGGCCGCGCGCTTTGCGGGCTTTCGCGAGGGGCGCGTCGTCTGGATGGCGCTGTTGTTCGGTGGCGGCATGGCAGGGCTCGCCGGCGTTCTGGAGGCGGCGGGACCCTTCGGCCAGATGGTGCCGGCCTTCCCGACGGGCTACGGCTACACGGCCATCATCGTCGCCTTTCTCGGCCGGCTCCACCCACTCGGCATCGTGGCCGCCGCGCTCGTGCTGGCGCTGACCTATGTCGGCGGCGAGAGCGCGCAGACCTCGATCGGCCTGCCGGCCGCCGCGATCGGCGTGTTCCAGGCCATGATGCTGTTCTTCCTGCTCGGCGTCGACATCCTCGTGCGATACCGCCTGACGCGCGGCGCGCGACCCGTCGCGCCGCTTCCCGCTCCGCTGCCCAAGCCCGAGCCGGTTCGCGCCCGCGAGGCCGCGCTATGAGCCCGGAGCTTGCGGTCGCGATCGTCGTGGCGGTGGTGGCGTCGGCCACGCCCATCCTTCTCGCCGCGCTCGGCGAACTCGTCGCCGAGAAGTCCGGCGTCCTCAACCTCGGCGTCGAGGGCATGATGCTGGTCGGGGCGGTGACGGGCTTCGCCGTCTCGGTCACCACCGGCTCGCCAGCCCTCGGGGCGCTCGCCGCCGTCGTGGCCGGAGCCGCGGTCTCACTGATCTTCGCCTTCCTCACCCTCACGCTCACCGCCAACCAGGTGGCGACGGGGCTGGCGCTGACGATCTTCGGCACGGGCGTCTCGGCGCTCGGCGGCGCCGGATTCGTGGGCATCACCACGCCGACGCTCGGCTCGCCCTTTCCCGCAAGCCTTGCGAACGACCCGTTCTGGCGCATCCTCTTCGGCTACTCGCCGATCGTCTACTTCTCGCTTTTCCTCACCTTCGCCGTCTCCTGGTTCCTCCGCTACACGCGCGGCGGGCTGATCCTGCGCGCGGTGGGCGAGAGCGACAGCTCCGCCCATTCCATCGGCTACCGCGTGATCGCGGTGCGCTACATGGCCGTCCTGTTCGGGGGCGCCTGCGCGGGGCTGGCGGGCAGCTACTATTCGCTCGTGCTGACGCCCATGTGGGCCGAGCGGCTGACGGCGGGGCGCGGCTGGATCGCGATCGCGCTGGTGGTCTTCGCCTCCTGGCGGCCCGGCCGGCTCCTGCTCGGCGCCTACCTCTTCGGCGCGGTGATCACGCTGGAACTGCAGGCCAAGGCGGCGGGCTGGAGCGTCTTCGCTCCCGAGTTCCTGACCAGCCTTCCGTATCTGGCCACCATCCTCGTCCTCGCGCTCCTGTCGGGGCGCGCCCGGTCCTCGGCCTCCGCGCCGGCGTGCCTCGGCAAGCCGTTCCGCGCGAGCGCCTGACATCTTCCCCTCCAGAAGGAACCGAACATGAGCCTGATGACCCGCCGACAAGTCCTCCTGGGAGGCGCAGCGCTCGCCACTGTTGTCGCATTCAGCGGCATGCCGGCCTTCGCGCAGGTCACCGATCGGCCCGTCAAGGCGGCCTTCGTCTATGTCGGACCGGTCGGCGACTTCGGCTATTCCTTCGCCCACGACCAGGGCCGCAAGTACCTCTCCGAGAAGCTGGGCTCGAAGGTCGAGACGACCTTCGTCGAGAACGTGGCGGAAGGCCCCGACGCCGAGCGCGTGATCCGCAAGCTCGCCCAGGACGGCAACGACATCATCTTCTCGACCTCGTTCGGCTTCATGAACCCGACGCTGAAGGTCGCCAAGCAGTTCCCGAAGGTGAAGTTCGAGCACGCGACGGGCTACCAGACCGCGCCAAACATGGGCATCTACAACGCCCGCTTCTACGAGGGCCGCGCCGTGCTCGGCACGATCGCGGGCATGATGTCGAAGTCAGGCAAGGCAGGCTATGTCGCCTCCTTCCCGATCCCGGAGGTCGTGATGGGCATCAACGCCTTCACGCTCGCCGCGCGTAAGGTGAACCCGAAGTTCGAGACGCAGGTCGTCTGGGTGAACTCGTGGTACGACCCCGCCAAGGAGGCGCAGGCGACCTCGGCGCTACTCGACCAGGGTGCCGACGTCATCACCCAGCACACCGACAGCCCCGGCCCCCTGCAGGAAGCCGAGAAGCGCGGCGCCATCGCCTTCGGCCAGGCATGGGACATGCAGAGCTTCGCGCCCAACGCCCACATGACGGCGATCGTCGACAACTGGGGCCCCTACTATGTCAGCCGCGTCGAGGCCGTGGCGGCCGGCTCCTGGAAGCAGGACGACGTCTGGCTCGGCATGAAGGAGGGCGAGGTCACCATGGCGCCCTTCAACGACAAGATGCCGGCCGACGTGAAGGACGCCGCGCAGAAGGTCGTCGACGAGACCAAGGCCGGCACCTACAAGATCTTCACCGGCCCGCTCATAGACCAGTCGGGCGCCGAGAAGATCGCGGCCGGCACCGTGATCCCGGATGCCGACCTCCTGAAGATGGACTGGTACGTCCAGGGCGTGCGCAACTGAGCCTGCCGGTTTGACCTTGCGCGTCGCCCGGTCTCGGGCGATGCTGCATCTTGGGGGCGGCGTGACGAGCGCCGCCCTTTCCATGCCCGCTTCTCCCACCGTCTCCTGAACGGCGAGAGGCCGCCAAAGGGCATTCCACGGATCTCTCAGAACCGGCGCTCGCGACAAGGGGGCGGCGCCGCGAGGTGTCCCATGTGGACCTACGCTTCCGAATGGCTCCAGGTCGCCGTGCGCTGGACCCACATCGTCACCGCGATCGCCTGGATCGGGTCGAGCTTCTACTTCATCGCCCTCGATCTCGGCCTGCGCCGCCCGCGCGGCGCGCCCATGACGGGCGTGGGCGGCGAGGCCTGGCAGGTCCACGGCGGCGGCTTCTACCACGTCCAGAAATACATGGTGGCCCCGGCGCACATGCCGGAGGACCTGACCTGGTTCAAGTGGGAGAGCTACTCCACTTGGGCTTCGGGCTTCGCGCTCCTGTTCCTGGTCTACTATCTCGGCGCCGACCTCTACCTTATCGACCCCGCGCGCGCCGACCTCGCCCCCTGGGCCGCGACGCTGATCGGCATCGCGGGCCTTGCCCTCGGCTGGGTGGTCTACGACGCGATCTGCAAGTCGTCCTTGAAGCGAAACGACAGCGCGCTTCTCGGCGTGCTCTTCGTCTACGTGGTCGCGACGAGCTTCGTCTTCGCGCAGGTCTTCTCGGGGCGGGGCGCGATGCTCCACACGGGCGCGATGATCGCCACCATCATGACCGCCAACGTCGCGATGCTGATCATCCCCAACCAGCGCATCGTGGTGGCGGACCTGAAAGCGGGCCGCTCGCCCGACCCGAGCTTGGGCGCAGCGGCCAAGCAGCGCTCGCTCCACAACAACTACCTGACCCTGCCGGTCGTCTTCCTGATGATGTCGAACCACTTCCCGCTGGTCTTCGCCACGCGCTGGAACTGGGTGATCGCCGGCATCGTGCTCGTGATCGGTGCGCTGGTGCGCCACTTCTTCAACACGATGCACAAGACCGGCGCCAAGCTCTGGTGGTGCTGGGGCGCGGCGGGCGCCTTGTTCGCCGTGATCATCGCTCTGTCCGGCGCGCCGGGCTGGACCGAGGTGCCGGCCGAGACGCCGGAGGACGCGGCGGCGATGGAGTTTCCCGCCGACCCCGAGCTCGCGCTCGCGACCTCGCCGCACTTTGCCGAGGCCGAGGGCATCGTCCAGTCGCGCTGCTCCATGTGCCATGCGAGGAAGCCGCTCTGGCCGGGCCTTGCGCATCCTCCCAAGAACGTCGTTCTCGAATCGGGTCGCGACATCGTGCTCGCCGCCTCGCTGATCGAGAACCAGGCCGTGCGCTCGCACGCCATGCCGCCCGGCAACCTCACCGGCATCGAGCCGGCGGAGCGCCTGGCGCTCGCGCGCTGGCTGCGTTCGGGCGACGGCGTCTGGCGCCCCTGAAGGAAGAGCTCCATGACCTTTGAGACCCTGGCCGGCGCCTCGCTGGCGATTCGCGCGCGCGTCCTCACCTACCACGCCCATCCGATGCGCGAGGGCGAGGGGGCGCATCGCTTCATCGAGGACGGTCTGGTCGTCGTGCGCGACGGCGTGATCGAGCGCGTCGGCGAGGCAAGCGAGCTTCTTCCCACGCTCGATCCGGCGCTTGAGGTCGCCGACCACCGGCCGCTCCTGCTGATGGCCGGCTTCATCGACCCGCATCTCCACATGCCGCAGACGCAGGTGATCGGGTCCTACGGCACGCAGCTCATGGAATGGCTCGCGCGCTACACCTTTCCCGAGGAGAGCCGCTACGGCGATCCGGCCGTGTCGGATGAGGCCGCGCGCTTCCTCCTGGCCGAGCTCCTGCGCAACGGCACGACGACCGCCAGCGCCTTCTGCACCTCGCATCCGCAGTCCGCCGAGAGCCTGTTCCGGGAAGCGGACCGGCTCGGCATGCGCCTCGTCGCCGGCAAGGTGATGATGGACCGCAACGCGCCGCCCGCGCTCCTCGACACGCCGGAACGCGGCTTCGAGGAGTCGAAGGCTCTGATCGGGCGCTGGCACGGGCGCGGTCGGCTCGCCTACGCCATCTCGCCGCGCTTCGCCCCGACCTCGAGCGAGGCGCAGCTGGAGGCGGCCGGCCAGCTCGCCGCCGATCATCCCGACCTTCACATCCAGACGCACCTGTCCGAGAACCACGGCGAGATCGCCTTCGTGCGCGAACTCTTTCCCTGGGCCGAGGATTATACGGCGGTCTACGAGCGCTACGGCCTCGTGCGCCCGCGCGCGCTGTTCGGCCACTGCATCCACCTGTCGGAGCGCGAGCGCGCGAGCCTGGCCGGCCAAGGCGCCTCGGCGATCTTCTGTCCGACCTCGAACCTCTTTCTGGGCTCGGGGCTCTTCGACCGCGACGCGGCGCTGGCGGCCGGCCTGCGGACCGGGCTCGCCACCGACATCGGCGGCGGCACGTCCTACTCGCTGCTCGCCACCGCGGCAGAGGCCTACAAGGCCCTGGCGCTGCGCGACCAGAAGCTGACCGGCCACGCCGCGCTTTACATGATCACCGCCGGCAACGCGGAAGCGCTGGGCTGGGGCGACCGGATCGGGCAGGTGGCGCCCGGCTTCGAGGCCGACCTCGTGCTCGTCGACACGGGCGCGACGCCCGCCATGCGGCGGCGCATGGAGCGGGCCGAAAGCCTCGAGGAGGAACTCTTCGCCCTCGTCACCATGGGCGACGACCGCGCGGTGGCCGCGACCTACCTTGCCGGGCGCCTCGCCCACCGGCGCTGACAAAAGCGCGTTCCGGGGGGCGACAAGCCCGACGCCAGCCTTATCTTCCGCGCCGGACCGATCGAGCTTGGAAGGGGATCCCATGCGGCTGGTGCGCTACGGAGAGGCGGGGGCCGAGAAGCCCGGCCTCATCGACGACGAAAACCATCTGAGGGATCTGTCGGGCGAGATACCCGACATCGCCGGCGAGGTTCTCTCGCGCCAGGGCCTCGATCGCCTGCGCGCCCTCGACGTGCGCTCGCTGCCCAAGATCGACCCCAACCAGCGCCTCGGGCCGCCCGTGGCCGGCACGCGCAACTTCCTGGCGGTCGGTCGGAACTACAGCGAGCACGCCGCCGAAACCGGCTCCGACGTGCCCAAGGAGCCGCTTCTCTTCAACAAGGCCGTGTCCTCGATCGCGGGTCCGCGCGACGACATCTCCTATCCGCCGGGCGCCACACAGGTCGACTGGGAGGTCGAGCTCGCGGTCGTGATCGGCGAGCGCTGCTACAACGTGGACGAGGACAAGGTGCTCGACTACGTCGCCGGCTACTGCCTGTGCAACGACGTCTCCGAGCGCCAGTGGCAGAAGAATCGCGGCGGACAGTGGATCAAGGGCAAGAGCGCGCCCGGCTTCGGCCCGCTCGGCCCCTGGCTCGTCACGCGCGACGCGATCGAGGATGCGGGCCGGCTCGACCTCTGGCTCTCGGTGAACGGGGAGCGCCGGCAGGAGGGCTCGACCGCCGACATGATCTTCACGGTCCCGCAGATCCTGTCCTACGCCTCGCGCTTCTTCGCCCTCCAGCCCGGCGACGTGGTGACCACCGGCACGCCGTCCGGGGTCGCCGCCGGCATGAAGCCGCCGCAGTGGCTGAAGGCGGGCGACATCGTCACGCTCGGCAGCCCGCACCTGGGCGAACAGCGTCAGACGATCCTCGGCTGACGGAACGGCCGGCGTCGGACGGGCGTTGCTGACCCGTCCGAGCCATCAGGGGGTCGCGCGGACGCAACGCGCCGTGCCGGGCCCCGCTCTGCCTCGCAAGACCCGCAGACAATCCGCCTGGAAAGGTCCGCCCATGTCCCAAGTCGAGATCGCCGCGCCCAAGGCCCGCAGAAAGATGCAAGGGGCCGGCGCGAACGAGGGCTCCATCGCGCGCATTCGCGAACTGGCCCAGGCCCGCGTCGCGATCGAGGGCGTCGAGCCCATGATCGACGCCGGGCGCTTCGCCGTGAAGCGCCTGGCGGGCGAGACGCTGACGGTCTCGGCCGACATCTTCACCGACGGGCACGAGATCATCGACGCCGCGCTCATCACGCGAGGGGCCGGCGACACGGACTGGCGCGAGACGCCCTTCACCTTCATCGCGAACGACCGCTGGGCGGCGAGCGTCACCTTCGATCGGCCCGGCGCCTACCGCTACTCCATCATCGCCTGGCGCGACGTCTTCGCGACCTGGGCGAGCGACACCAGGAAGAAGCGGGTCGCCGGCGTCGACATCGCGCTGGAGCTGCGCGAGGGCCAGATCCTCCTGGAGAAGGCAGCCGCGTCCGGCCGCGGCACGAAGGACGACGCCAAGCGCCTCAAGGCGCTGCGCGCGCGCATCGACAAGCTGGCCGCCAAGGGGGACGGCGAGGCGCTCTACGAGGCGATGACGGAAGGCGACACCGCGCTCCTCCTGCGCGAGGTGGGCGTGCGCGAGAACCTGTCGCGCTTCGAGATCGACGTGCCGGTCTGGGTGGACCGCGAGGCCGCCGGCTTCTCGGCCTGGTACGAGTTGATGCCGCGCTCGCAGTCGGGCGATGTGAACCGCCACGGCACGTTCGACGACGTCATCAAGCGCCTGCCCGACATCGAGGAGATGGGCTTCGACGTCCTCTACTTCCCGCCGATCCACCCGATCGGCAAGACCAACCGCAAGGGGAAGAACAACAGCGTCACCGCGCAGGAGGGCGAGCCGGGCTCCCCTTACGCGATCGGATCGGCGGAGGGCGGCCACAAGGACCTCCATCCCGAGCTCGGCTCGTTTGCCGACTTCCAGCGGCTCGTGACGCGCGCGGCCGACCACGGGCTCGAGATCGCCATCGACTTCGCGATCCAGTGCTCGCCCGACCACCCCTGGATCAAGGAGCATCCGGACTGGTTCGACTGGCGGCCCGACGGCTCGATCAAATACGCCGAGAACCCGCCCAAGAAGTACCAGGACATCGTCAACGTCGACTTCTACGCCGAAGGGGCGATCCCCTCGCTCTGGCTGGAGCTGCGCGACGTCGTCCTGTTCTGGCTCGACAAGGGCGTGCGCATCTTCCGCGTCGACAACCCGCACACCAAGCCCTTCCCGTTCTGGGAGTGGATGATCGCCGAGGTGCGCGAGCGCGACCCCGGCGCCGTGTTCCTGGCCGAGGCCTTCACGCGGCCCAAGCTCATGAAGCGCCTTGCCAAGGTCGGCTACAACCAGAGCTACTCGTACTTCACGTGGCGGAACCGCAAGTGGGAGCTGCGCGAGTACCTGACCGAGCTGACGACGGCCGAGTGCGCCGAGTTCATGCGGCCGAACTTCTTCGTCAACACGCCCGACATCAACCCGCTCTTCCTTCAGACGAGCGGGCGGCCGGGCTTCCAGCTGCGCTTGGCGCTGGCCGCGACGCTCGCCGGCAACTACGGCGTCTATTCCGGCTTCGAGCTGTGCGAGAGCGAACCGCTCGCGCCCGGCAAGGAGGAGTATCTCAACTCCGAGAAGTACGAGATCCGCGCCTTCGACTGGCGCGCGCCCGGCAACATCCGCGAGGACATCCGCTTCTTCAACCGCATCCGCCGCTCGGAGCCGGCGCTGCGCGACTTCCGTAATCTCGAGTTCTACAACTTCTGGAACGACGAGATCCTCTACTACGGTCGCCGCACGCCGGACCTCTCCTCCTTCCTGCTGGTGATGGTGTCGCTCGATCCGCAGCATCCGCAGGGCGGGCATTTCGAGGTGCCGCTCTGGGAGTTCGACCTGCCCGACAACGGCTCGGTCAAGGTCGAGGACCTCGTGACCGGCCAGCAGTTCGTCTGGAGCGGCAAGGTCCAGCATTGGTGGTTCCGGCCCGACGAGCGGCCCTACGCGGTGTTCCGCATCTCGGTCTGACCCCGGCCCGGCCGACCCCATCCGGTTTTCTCGATTCCTCTTCTCGCAGTCGCCCGATGAACGAACTCTCCCCGATCCAGAGCGCCGAGCCCGACTCGACGCCCGACCGCAGCGCCAACGACTGGTACAAGGACGCGGTCATCTACCAGTTGCACGTCAAGACCTTCATGGACGCCAACAACGACGGCATCGGCGACTTCGCCGGTCTCCTGTCGAAGCTGGACTACGTGAAGGAACTCGGCGTCACCGCCATCTGGATCATGCCCTTCTACCCCTCGCCGCTGCGCGACGACGGCTACGACATCTCGGACTACGAGACGATCAACCCGTCCTACGGCTCGATGGAGGACTTCGAGCGCTTGGTCGAGGAGGCGCACAAGCGCGACCTCAAGATCATCACCGAGCTCGTGATCAACCACACGAGCGACCAGCATCCCTGGTTCCAGGCGGCGCGCAACGCACCCAAGGGGTCGCCTGAGCGCGACTTCTACGTCTGGCGCGACGACGACAAGGGCTACGACCAGACCCGCATCATCTTCCTCGACACGGAATCGTCGAACTGGACCTGGGACCCGGTGGCGGGCCAGTACTTCTGGCACCGCTTCTACTCGCACCAGCCCGACCTCAACTTCGACAACCCGCGCGTGATCGAGGAGGTGCTGAAGACGATGCGCTTCTGGCTCGACAAGGGCGTGGACGGCCTGAGGCTCGACGCGATCCCCTATCTGGTCGAGCGCGAGGGCACCAACAACGAGAACCTTCCCGAGACGCACGACGTCCTGAAGGTGATCCGTGCCGAGATCGACGCGCATTATCCCGACCGCATGCTGCTCGCCGAGGCCAACCAGTGGCCCGAGGACACGCGTCCCTATTTCGGCGAGGGCGACGAGTGCCACATGGCGTTCCACTTCCCGCTCATGCCGCGCATGTACATGGCGCTGGCGCAGGAGGATCGGCACCCGATCACCGACATCCTGCGCCAGACGCCCGACATCCCGTCCAACTGCCAGTGGGCGATCTTCCTGCGCAACCACGACGAGCTGACGCTCGAGATGGTGACCGCCGAGGAGCGCGACTATCTCTGGTCCACCTATGCCAACGACAAGCGGGCGCGCATCAATCTCGGCATCCGGCGGCGCCTCGGGCCGCTGATGGGCGGTGACCGGCGCAAGGTCGAACTGCTCAACGCCCTTCTCATGTCCATGCCCGGCACGCCCGTCCTCTACTACGGCGACGAGATCGGCATGGGCGACAACTACTATCTCGGCGACCGCGATGGTGTCCGGACGCCCATGCAGTGGTCGGCCGACCGCAACGGCGGCTTCTCGCGGGCCGATCCGCAGCGCCTCTACCTCCCGCCCATCCAGGACCCGGTCTACGGCTTCCAGGCCGTGAACGTCGAGGCGCAGTCGGCCAACCCCGCCTCGCAGCTTGCCTGGATGCGCCGCCTCGTGCAGGTGCGCGGCACGCGCCAGGCCTTCGGGCGCGGCACGATCTCGTTCCTGTACCCGTCGAACCGCAAGATCCTCGCCTATATCAGAGAGCACGAGGGCGACCGCATCCTGTGCGTGGCCAACCTGTCGGGCTCGGCCCAGGCGGTGGAACTCGACCTCTCCGCCTATGCGGGCTCGGTGCCTGTCGAGATGCTCGGCCTCTCGCCCTTCCCCAAGATCGGCGCGACGCCCTACAACCTGTCGATGCCGGCCTACGGCTTCTACTGGTTCGCGCTCGGCACCGAGGACACGGTGCGGGCCTCGACGAGCCCCGATCCTCTGCCGGAATTCCAGACGCTCGTGATCACGGGCGACCTCAAGGAGACCATTCCGGGCCGCAACCGGCGCGAGATCGAGAACGTGCTGCCCGGCTTCGTCGGGCGCCAGCGCTGGTTCGCGGGCCGCACCGAGAAGATCGGCGGCGTGACCTACGCGATCGCCGGTCAGCCGACCCCGGGCTCGCGCCAGCACCTTCTCGGCGAGGCGGTGGTGCGCACGGAGGGCGGCGACCAGCGCTACTTCCTCCCGCTCGCCGCCAAGTGGGGCGAGGAGCACCTTCACGCCAACGCCCCGACGCTGCCCTTCACGCTGGCCAAGATCCGTCTCGGCGCCCATGTCGGCGCGGTGATCGACGCCGCGCGCGACACGAGCTTCGTCCACCTCATGGTCCAGCTCATGGCCAAGGGCGGCACGATCGAACTCGGCGAGCAGCGCATCCGCATCGAAAAGTCGAGCGCCGAGGCCGAGCTGCTCCAGGCCGCCGCCGCGGTCGCCCCGGACGAGATCACGCCCCTGTCGGGCGAGCAGTCCAACACCTCGATCGCGGTGGGAAGCGCGGGAATCCTCAAGTTCTACCGCCGCCTTCGCGACGGCGAGCAGCCCGAGCTGGAGGTGACGCGCTTCCTGACCGAGCGCACCGACTTCACCGCCGCGCCGGCGCTTCTGGCCTCGATGGAGCTGGAGCGCGTCGACGGCAGCCGCGCGGCGGTCGCCGCGCTGTTCGAGCGCATCGTCAACCAGGGCGACGCCTGGACGCGCGTGACGGAGTCGCTCTCGCGCTATCTGCGCGACAACGCCTACGGCACGGAAGCGTCGGCGGAGGCGACGGAAGAGGGGAGCGACGGCGAGATGCCGCTCATCCTCCAGTTCGATCCCGGCGAGACAATCGGGCGGCGCACGGGCGAGATGCACGCGGCGCTCGCCACGCGCACGGGCGACCCGGCCTTCGATCCCGAGCCCTTCGATGCCGCCTCGGTCGCGGCGCTGGTGCGCGAGGCGCAAGGCGAGGCGCACGAGGTTCTCGATATCCTGGCAGGGCTCTCCGTCGAGGGTGCGACAGGCGAGGAGGTTCGCCGCCTCGTGGACGCTCGCGCGGCGATCGACCGCTGGTTCGCCGGCTTCGCCGACCTTTCGGCGGCCGGGCTGCGCACCCGCATCCACGGCGACTACCACCTCGGCCAGCTTCTGGTGTCGCTGAACGACATCGTGATCCTGGACTTCGAGGGCGAGCCGGGCCGCTCGCTCGAGGAGCGGCGCGCCAAGACCTCGCCGCTGCGCGACGTCGCCGGCATGATGCGCTCCTACGACTACGCGGCCTTCGCGGCGCGCGACCGGGTCGGCCCCGCCGACGAGGCGACGCTGGAGCGCATCCGCGAGATGGCCGAGAACTGGCGCGACGCGACCGTGGCGACGTTCCTCCAGGCATGGGAGGCGGCGAGCGGGGTGGATCTCTCCGACGAGGGGAACCAGCGGCTGCTCGATCTCTTCCTTCTCCAGAAAGCCTTCTACGAGCTGCGCTACGAGGCGGCCATGCGCCCCGCCTGGCTCTCGATTCCCCTGCGCGGCATCGTCTCCCTCCTCCAGAAGCGACAGGTCCTTTCATGAGCGAGACCCGCGTTCCCGCGCCCATCGAACACGGCCTGCACGGCGACGAGGCGCGCGCGCTCGCGGCCGGCCGGCACGAGAACCCGTTTTCCGTGCTCGGCCGCCACCGCAACGCGCAGGGCTGGGTGGTGCGCGCCTACCGGCCGGGCGCCGAGGCGGCCGAGCTCGTGGACGAGCGCGGCCGCTCGCTCGGCCGCATGGAGGCGGGCGAGGTGCCCGGCCTCTTCACCGGCACGCTCCCCCACGACGCGGGCGCCTATCGCTTCCTGTTTCGCCATGGCGGCGACAGCTGGCAGGAGGAGGACACCTACCGCTTCGGCACGGTGATCTCCGACTTCGACGCCTACCTCATGGCGGAGGGAACGCACTACCGGCTCTACGAAAAGTTCGGCGCCCATCCCGCGATCATGGACGGGGTGGAGGGCGTCAGCTTCGCGGTCTGGGCGCCCGATGCCCGCCGCGTCTCGGTGGTCGGCAACTTCAACTCGTGGGACGGGCGGCGCCACGTCTGCCGCAAGCGTGTCGAGGCCGGCGTCTTCGAGATCTTTATCCCGGGTCTGAAGCGCGGCGAGGTCTACAAGTACGAGATCATCGGCGCCCATGGCGAGATCCTGCCCCTGAAGGCCGATCCCGTGGGCTTCCGGCAGGAGCTCGCGCCCTCCACCGCCTCGATCGTCGACGGCCTCGTCCAGCACGAGTGGAAGGATGCCGCCTTCCGGGCCAAGCCGTCCGACTGGCAGGACGCCTCCAAGCCGGTCTCGATCTACGAGGTGCACCTCGGCTCCTGGCGGCGCGGCGACGGCGACACCTTCCTCGACTACGACACGCTGGCGCGCGAGCTCGTGCCTTATGTAAAGGAAATGGGCTTCACGCATGTCGAGTTCATGCCGGTCTCCGAGCACCCGTTCTACGGCTCCTGGGGCTACCAGCCGATCGGCCTCTTCGCGCCCACCGCCCGCTTCGGCGATCCGGCCGGCTTCGCGCGCCTCGTCGACGCGCTGCATCAGGCCGATATCGGCGTCCTCCTCGACTGGGTGCCCGGCCACTTCCCGACCGACGTCCACGGGCTCGGCCGCTTCGACGGCACCGCGCTCTACGAGCATGCCGACCCCCGGCGCGGCTTCCACAAGGACTGGAACACGCTGATCTACGACTACGGGCGGACCGAGGTGAAGAACTTCCTCGTCGCCAATGGCCTCTACTGGCTCGACCAGTTCCACGTCGACGGACTGCGCGTCGATGCGGTGGCCTCGATGCTCTACCTCGACTACTCGCGGAACCACGGCGAGTGGGAGCCCAACATCTACGGCGGGCGCGAGAATCTCGAGGCCATGGCCTTCCTGAAGGAGACCAACGAGAAGGTCGGCGGCCTCTTCCCGAACGCCACGACCCACGCCGAGGAATCGACCTCCTTCCCGAACGTGTCGCGCCCGACCTACGCGGGCGGCCTCGGCTTCCACTTCAAGTGGAACATGGGCTGGATGCACGACACGCTGCACTTCATGCAGGAGGACCCGATCAACCGGAAGTACCACATGCACCACATGACCTTCGGCATGGTGTATGCGTACTCGGAGAACTTCGTCCTGCCGCTCTCCCACGACGAGGTCGTCTACGGAAAGGGCTCGATCCTCGGCAAGATGCCGGGCGACTGGTGGCAGAAGTTCGCGAACCTGCGCGCCTACTACGGCTTCATGTGGACCCACCCGGGCAAGAAGCTCCTGTTCATGGGCGGCGAGTTCGGCCAGTCGGAAGAGTGGAACCACGACCAGTCGCTCGACTGGCATCTTCTCCAGTATCGCGAGCATTCCGGCGTCCAGCGCCTCGTGCGCGACCTCAACACCCTTTATCGCGGGGTGCCGGCGCTCCACGAGAACGACTGCGACCCGAACGGCTTCGAATGGGTCGACACGTCGAACGTCGAGCAGTCGGTCCTGGCCTATCTGCGCAAGGATCGGAACGGCGGCACGGCGCTCGTGGTCTGCAACTTCACGCCCAACGTCCACCACGGCTACCGCATCGGCGTGCCGCACGGCGGCTTCTGGGCGGAGGCGATGAACACGGACGCCGAGATCTACGGCGGCTCCAACGTCGGCAACATGGGCGGCGCGCAGGCCGAGGAGGTCCACGCCAACGGCCGGCCCTTCTCGCTGTCCCTGTCGCTGCCCCCGCTCTCGACCATCGTTCTCGTGCCGGGCCAGGCGCCCTCGGCTGCCTAAGGAGTGGCTGCGATGCAGTCCCGACCGCTCGGCCGCACCGGCCTCTCCATCATGCCGCTCGTCTTCGGCGGCAACGTCTTCGGCTGGACGGCGGACGAGGCGACCTCGTTTCGCCTTCTCGATGCCTTCGTCGACCACGGCTTCAACGCCATCGACACGGCCGACGTCTATTCCGCCTGGGCGCCCGGCAACAAGGGTGGCGAATCGGAGACGATCATCGGCCGCTGGCTGAAGCGCGACCCGGCCAAGCGCGATCGGGTCGTCGTCATCACCAAGGTCGGCTCGGACGTCGGCGAGGGAAAGACGCTGAAGGAAGAGTACATCCCGCGCGCGGCCGAGAGATCGCTGGCGCGACTCGGGATCGACCGTATCGACCTCTACCTTTCGCACTGGCCCGACGACACGACCCCTCATGAGGAGACGCTCGCCGCCTTCGCCAGGCTGAAGGACGCCGGAAAGATCGCGGCGATCGGCTGCTCGAACTTTTCGGCCGAGCAGCTGAAGGCGTCGCTGGACGCCGCGCGCGCCAACGGCCTGCCGCGCTACGACGTGCTGCAGCCCGAATACAACCTCGTCGCCCGCTCGAGCCTGGAAGGTCCGCTCCTCGACCTGTGCCGCGCCGAGGAGATCGGCGTCATCACCTATTTCAGCCTCGCCTCGGGCTTCCTGTCCGGCAAGTACCGGAGCCAGGCCGACCTCTCGAAGAGCCAGCGCGGCGGGGGGCTGTCGAAATATCTCGACGCCCGGGGCCTCCGTGTCCTCGACGCTCTCGACGAGGTGGCGGGGCGCCACGGCGCGAAGCCGGCCGAGGTCGCGCTCGCCTGGATCATGCACAAGCCGGGCGTGACCGCCCCCATCGCCAGCGCGACCAGCGTCGAGCAACTGGAGAGCCTGGCGCGCGCGGCCGCGCTGGCGCTGTCGGGCGACGACATGCGCCGCCTCGACGAGGCGAGCGCCTGAGCGGGAAACAGGGGGCGCGTCAGGCCGCGAGCGGCACGGCGCGCTCGATCCGGTTCCGGCCCTCGCGCTTGGCGCGGTAGAGCGCGCGGTCGGCGGCCGCCAGAAGCGCGCCCAGACCCGTTGCGCTGTGCCGCTCGAACAGGGCGACGCCGACGCTGACCGTCGTGCGCACGGGAGCTGTGCCCGGCTTGTCGAGAACCGCCGCCTCGAGCGTGCGCGCCACGCGCCGGGCGACGGCTTCCGCCTCGCCCGCGTCGAGGCCCGGAAGGAGCGCCGCGAACTCCTCGCCGCCCAGGCGGGCGAGAACGTCGACGCCGCGCATCTCGCGCTGGGCGATGCGGCTGAAGAGCTGCAGCATCTCGTCACCCACGCCGTGGCCGTAGGTGTCGTTGATGCGCTTGAAATGGTCGAGGTCGAAGACGAGAAGGGCGCCCGGCTGGTCGCCCGAGACGAGCGCCTCGCCCTTGCCGAAGAAGGCGCGGCGGTTGTCGAGGCCGGTCAGGAAGTCGGTGCTGGAGGCGGCCTCGTGCCGGTTCTCGCGCTGCTCGCGCACCATGGCCAGAAGCGTCGCGGGGCCGGCGAAGGACCACAGGACGCCTTCGAACATGGTCACGGCCATGGTCGGCCCCCAGATCGTGACCGCGTCGCTGCTGAACATCGTCACGCCCGCCCGCACGGTGAAGAAGCCGGCATGGACGGCCATGAGGATCGAGGCCAGGCGCTGGGCGCGCAGCGCCCCGTCCGACTCCCACCAGGACCGCGCCAGGATCGCGCAACCGATCCAGCAGATCGCGCCGGACGCGAGCGAGGTCGTGACGATCCGCTCGCTCATCGCCTGGTACTGGCCGAACGCGACCCAGACGACGGTCGCGGCCATGAGGCCAGCCGTCAGGAACCGGGGCATGGCCCGTCCGAGGAAGCGGTACTGGCCGGTGATGACGGCTCCGTAACCCCAGGTCACGAGCACGTTCGACAAGCCGACGACGATCTCGTGCGGGACGTTCGGCACGATGCGCAGGATGCAGCCGGCGGCGATCATGAAATAGCCGGTCGCCCACCAGGCGAGCGGCGCGCGGTGGGTCTCGGTGGCGTGGCGCTCCCAAAGCGTCAGCGCCCCCGCGATCGTGGCCGTTCCCACGATCAGGTAGTAAAGGATCGGAACCTCGCCCGACATGAATCAGATCCCGCTTCGTCAGGCCCCCAGCATGGACGCGAAATGGAAAATGTTCCCTTTCGATCGGGAGGATGAGGATTCGTGGTGAACGCTTCCTTGCTCCTTCAGGCGGCGGCCGGTTCCTCGAGCGCCACCATGTCGACGCTGTGGCGCGTGCGCTGGGGGCCGGAGGTCATCAGGACGCCGTCGATCGGCGCGACGTCGGCATAGTCGCGCCCGACCGCGACGAGGACATGGTCCTCCAGCGCGAGGCAGGCGTTGGTCGGGTCGAAACCGATCCAGCCGGCCTCCTCGCCGAGCCAGACCTCGACCCACGCATGCATGGCGTCGGCGCCCGCCAGACGCGGCTTGCCGGGCGGGGGGAGGGTGCGCAGGAAGCCGCTGGCATAACGCACGGGTATGTCCAGCGCGCGCAGGCCCGCGATCAGGAGGTGGGCGAAGTCCTGGCATACCCCGGCACGGCGCTCGAAGGTCTCCTCGACCCGGGTCGAGACGTTGGAAACGCCCGGCGCGAAGCGGAACTCCGTGCGGATGCGGCGACTCATGGCCAGAAGGGTCTCGCCCAGGGGGCGCGCGGCGTCGAGGTCCTCGCTCAAGTAGCGGCCGACGGCGGGCGAGGGCTCAACGAGACGACCCGCGCCCAGGAAATGAGCGGGCCCCTCGCCCTCGCTCTCGCGCGAGGCGCCCGCTGCCGCGCGCAAGGACGCGAGGGCCGGCGTCGCGCCGAGGCGGGGCGCCGGGCGGTCGACCGCGACCACGAGCCGGGCGTCGACGGCGAGCGCGGCGTGCGGCTCGCGGATCAGGAGATGGTCGGTGGCGTTGCCGAAGAAGTCCGGCTCGGTCTCGATCTCGGCGGGGCGCGGCGCGATGTCGATGCGCGCGCTTTCTACCCTCTGGCCGGCATCCTCGCGCGGGGTGACGCGCAGGACATGGCGCGCGTCCTTGACCGTGCCGCGATAGCCGTAGCCGATATGGAGGTGGATGCGGTAGCGCACCGTCATTCGGCGTCCCAGCGCTCCGTGGCGCCCTCCGGCTCGGCGGCGAAGAAGCGTTCGGTGAGAAGATCGGAGATGTCGGCAAGGTCGCGTGCGACGCGCCCGAGCCAGGCGGCGTTCACCTCGCCCGGCAGCGCGGTCTCGAGGCGGACCTTGAGGCGCGCGGCGCGGCGCGAGGGCGGATCGAGGCTCTCGCCCGGACGGTTTCCCGGCATCTGCGCCAGAAGCTCGCGCAGGGCCTCGACCTGGTAGGCGACAGAGCGGGGATTGAGCGGGTCGAGCGCCACGAGATCGAGGACGCTCGGCGCCGAGAGCTCGACCGAGAAGCGGCGCCGGTAGGTCATGCGGCTGTCGGCATAGTCGAGAAGGGCGTCGAGCACGCCCTCGTCCTCGACCGCCAGGAAGGCCGCGCCGATTTCGGCCGCCAGAAGCCCGCGCTCGAGGCGCCGGCCGCACTGGAGGAAGCGCCAGCCCGAGAGGCGCACCATGTTCTCGCCGACAAGGCCCGAGAAGCCGGCAAGGCGCGTCAGAAGGCGATCGGCAAGGACATCGTCGTCGCGCCCTCCCGGCCCTGCCACGGCCTCGTCGAGCACCTCCACGATCTCGTGCAGGACGCGCCAGCCGTCGGGCGAGAAGCGGTCGCGGATGCGCGAGGCGATGTCGTAGGCGCCGCGCGCGAGCTGCCGAAGGCCAAGGGCCGCGTCCTCGCCGGCCTGGGCGACGCCCGAGCGCACGAGAAGCGCGGCGCGCGTCTCGGCCAGCTTGCCGGACGGCGCGTCGGCGGCCAGGGCCGCGCGCCACAGGCGCACCGCCGCCTCCAGCCGTTCCACGGAACGGCCGAGCCAGAAGAGGTTGTCGGCGGCGCGCGAGGGGAGGGAGCCGGGCAGGCGGCGCTGGAAGCCGTCCGCGGGCGGCCCGAGCAGCGTGACGGGGCGCTCCTCTCCTTCCGCCGCGATCCAGACGTCGAGCGAGCGCCCGCCGGCCGCGATCGCCTCGACGTCGGAGCCGGCGCCGGGCGCCGCGCGCGCGAAGCCTCCCGGCATCACCTCCCAGCCCCCCGGCCCGCGCGCGAGGAAGACGCGCAGCGTCACGGCGCGCGGCACGAGGCGCCCGCCCTCCAGGACCGGCGTCGTGGAGGCGGCGGGAGCGCGCCGGGCGGCCAGCTCGCTCCAGCGCTCCCCGGCGGCTGCCTCGACCGCCGCCTCGGCCCGGCCCGGAAAGCCCTCGACCGTCCGCCAGCCCGCCTCGCGCGCCCGCTCTCGCGCGGCCGGCTCGCCCAGCCACAGCGTCTCGGGCGAGGCGAGCGCGAGGGGCTCGCCCAGAAGCGCCACCGCCATCGCCTCCTCGAAGGCGGCGAAGGCCGGCGTCTCGGCCAGCCCCGAGCCGAGCGCGTTGACGAGATGGAGGTTGCCCGCGCGAACGGCGCGCACCAGGCCCGGCGTTCCGAGGCGCGAGCGCGACTTCAGCTCCAGCGGATCGGTCCAGTCGGCGTCGAGGCGCCGCCAGAGCACCGAGACCGGGCGCAGCCCCTCGACGGTGCGCACCCGCGCCTCGTCGCCATGAACGGCGAGATCCCCGCCTTCCAGAAGTTGGAGGCCGAGATAGCGGGCGAGATAGCTGTGTTCGAAATAGGTCTCGTTGGAGGGACCGGGCGTCAGGAGACCGGGCCGCCCGCCCCCCTCCGGACGGCCGCCCAGCGCGTCCAGCGTCTCGCGGAAGCGGGTGAAGAAGCCGGCCAGGCGCCGCAGCCGATGCGCCTTCGCCAGATCGGGCAGGGCGCGCGCGGTGGCAACGCGGTTCTCCAGGGCGAAGCCGGCGCCGGACGGCGCCTGCGTCCGGTCGGCGACGGCCCACCACCTCCCGGCCGCGTCCCGGCGCAGGTCGATCGCGAGGAAGCCGAGGAGAGGCCGCCCGCCCGACGCCTGGTTCGCCAGAGGGCGCAGGAACTCGGGGTTCGCGCCGACGAGCCGGCCGGGCAGGACGCCCTCGCGGATCAGGCGCCGCGCGCCGTAGAGGTCGGCCAGAAGCGCTTCCAGAAAGCCGGCGCGCGCCTTGAGGTCGCGCTCCAGCCCGCGCCATTCCTCGGGCGAAAGGATGAGAGGCGGAACCGCCAGCGGCCATTGCCGCTCGCCGCCCTCGCCGCCCGCCCGGTAGAAGACGCCGGCCTCGCGCAGGTATTGCGCGGCCGAGCCGAGGCGCCGCTCGCGCTCCTCGGCCGACAGGGCGCCCAGCGCCTCGATCAGCGCCCGGTAGTGCGGGCGCACGCCCCCGCCATCGGCGCGCATCTCGTCATGCGTGCCGGGGGGCGGGACGTAGCCGTCCAGAAGCGGGCTTCCCGCCGCGGGCGTGCGGGCGAGGCGGTCAGAGCGCAAGGGAGGCGGGCCGGCGCAGGTCCAGCGTCAGGGGAAAGTTCGGATCGGGCAGCTCGGGCGGCGGCGCGAAGCCGCCGGCCGTGTGGCCGATCTCCTCGAAGCGGGCGAGGCGCCGCGCCTCGGCCTCGTAGCCGTTGACCGGGAACGTGTCGTAGGCCCGCCCGCCGGGATGGGCCGTGTGGTAGCGGCAGCCGCCGAGCGAGCGCCCGTTCCACAGGTCGTAAAGGTCGAAGGTGAGGGGGGCGTGGACGGGAATCGTCGGGTGGAGGCCGGAGGCCGGGGCCCAGGCCTTGAAGCGCACGCCGCCCACCGCCTCGCCGACCCGTCCGGTCGCGGTCAGCGGCACGGTGCGCCCGTTGCACGTGAGCCGATGGCGCGAGGGATCGAAGCCGTTGAGCTTGGCCTGGAGGCGCTCCACCGAGGAGTCGACGAAGCGCACCGTGCCGCCGATGGCGCCGGTCTCGCCCATGACGTGCCAGGGCTCCAGCGCCTGATTGAGTTCCAGCGAGACGCCGCCCTCGAGCGCGACGCGGCCGCAGAAGGGAAAGCGGAACTCGGCCTGCGCCTCGAACCATTCGGGCCGCAGCGGATAGCCGGCCTCATCGAGCTCGGCGAGGACGTCGAGGAAGTCCGCCCAGACGAAGGCCGGCAGCATGAAGCGGTCGTGGAGCTGCGTGCCCCAGCGCGCGAGCCGCCCCGAGGCGGGTTCGCGCCAGAGCTTGGCGACGAGCGCACGGATGAGAAGCTGCTGGGCGAGGCTCATGCGCGCGTGCGGCGGCATCTCGAAGCCGCGGAACTCGACGAGGCCGAGCCGCCCGGTCGGTCCGTCCGGCGAGTAGAGCTTGTCGATGCAGATCTCGGAGCGGTGCGTGTTTCCGGTGACGTCGGCCAGAAGGTTGCGGAACAAGCGGTCCACCAGCCAGGGCGCGGGCGGCTCGCCCTCGCCGGGCGGCGGCACGTTCGCCATCGCGATCTCGAGCTCGTAGAGCGCGTCGTGGCGCGCCTCGTCGACGCGCGGCGCCTGGCTCGTCGGGCCGACGAAGAGGCCCGAGAAGAGGTAGCTCAGCGAGGGGTGGCGCTGCCAGGTGAGGATCAGCGACTTCAGAAGGTCGGGCCGGCGCAGGAAGGGCGAGTCGGCGGGCGTCCGGCCGCCGAGCACGACGTGGTTGCCGCCGCCGGTTCCCGCGTGCCGCCCGTCCACCATGAACTTGTCGGTGCCGAGCCGCGAGTGGCGCGCGTCCTCGTAGACGCCGGTGGTGATCGCGACCGCCTCGTCCCAGCTGTGCGCGGGATGGACGTTGACCTCGACGACGCCGGGATCGGGCGCGACGCGGATGACGTCGAGGCGCGGGTCGAAGGGCGGCGCGTAGCCCTCGATGCGAAGGGGCAGGCGATGCTCGGCAGCGGCCGCCTCCACCGCCGCCAGAAGCTCCAGATAGTCCTCGACCCGCTCCACCGGCGGCATGAAGACGTGAAGCACCCCGTCGCGCGGCTCGACCGCGAGCGCGGTGCGCACATGGCCCGCGATCTCGGTGTCGGAGGCGGTGACGGGCGCCTGCCAGCGCCCGGCGTCGGCCGTGTCGATGCGCGGCTGCGTCTGTCCCAGAGCGGCGCGGGGCGGCAGGGGCGGGAAGCTTTGCTGCGGGTCGGCGGGGTGGGTGTAGGGGTAGAGCGCGGGCGGCAGGTGCGGCAGCGAGGAGAGCGGCAGGCGATAGCCGAGCGCGCTGTCGCCGGGCACGAGGAAGAGGTGGCCGCGCCGCGTCCGCCAGCGCTCCGACAGCCAGCGCCGGCCATCCGCCTGCCAGGGCTGCACCGGCAAGACCGCACCGACCGGCCGGCCGAGTCCCCGGTCGAAGACGCGCGCGAGGCGCTGGCGCTCCTCGGGGTCTTCCAGCTTGGAATCGGCGGGCGAGACGTTGACCGGGAGCTTGGCCTCGCGCGCCACGAAGTAGGTCGGGTCCTCGAAGGCGGGCAGGGCGTTGGCGGGATCGAGCCCGAGGCGCGCGGCGACGCTCTCCAGGATGTGCTGAGCGGCGTCGACGGTCGCGGACGGCGCGTCTTCGGCCGGCGCCTCGCCGGCGACCAGCGCGGGGTCGCGCCAGACCGGCTCGCCGTCGCGCCGCCAGTAGATCGAGTAGGTCCAGCGCGGCAGCGTCTCGCCGGGATACCACTTGCCCTGGCCGTGGTGGAGGAAGCCGCCCGGCGCGAAGCGCTGCTGCAGCCGGCGCAGGAGCGTGTCGGCGAGCCCGCGCTTGGCGGGGCCCGTCGCGTCGGCGTTCCACTCGGGTGCCTCGAAGTCGTCGACCGAGACGAAGGTCGGCTCGCCGCCCATGGTGAGGCGCACGTCCATGCGCTGGAGGTCGGCGTCCACCTTTCGACCCATCGCGTCGAGCGCCTGCCAGCTCTCGTCCGAGAAGGGCTTGGTGACGCGCGGCTCCTCGCGCAGGCGCTGGACCTCCATGGCGAAGTCGAAGGTCGTCTCGGCCGGCTCGACGCCGCCCGCGATCGGCGCGGCCGAGCGGTAGTGCGGGGTGGAGGCGAGCGGCACGTGGCTCTCGCCGGTCAGAAGGCCCGAGGTCGGGTCGAGCCCGATCCAGCCCGCGCCCGGCAGGAAGGCTTCCGCCCAGGCGTGAAGGTCGCAGAAGTCGTGGCTCGTGCCGGCCGGCCCGTCGAGGGCCACCACGTCGGGTTTGAGCTGGATCAGGTAGCCGGAGGTGAAGCGCGCCGCGATGCCGAGATGGCGCAGCGCCTGCACGAGGAGCCAGGTGGAGTCGCGGCACGAGCCCGAACGCTTTTCCAGCGTCTCCTCGGGCGTCTGGACGCCGGGCTCCATGCGGATGAGATAGCCGATCTCGCTCGCCACGCGCCGGTTGAGATCGATCAGGAAGTCGACGCTGCGGCGCGGGGTCCGGTCGACGCCCTCGAGAAACCGCTGAAGACGCGGCCCGGCCATGTCATGGGCGAGATAGGGCGCCAGATCCGCGCCGAGCTCGGCGTCGTAGCCGAAGGGATAGGTCTCGGCCGCGTCCTCCACGAAGAAGTCGAACGGGTTGTAGACCGTCATGTCGGCGAGAAGGTCGACCTCGATGCGCAGCTCGCGCACCGGCTCGGGAAAGACGAGCCGCGCCAGCCAGTTGCCGAACGGGTCCTGCTGCCAGTTCAGGAAGTGCCCGGCGGGTTCGACACGGAGGCTGTAGGCGGGCGTGCGCGTTCGCGAATGGGGCGCGGGGCGCAGGCGCACCGTCTGCGGCCCGAGCCGCACCGGGCGGTCGTAGCGATAATGCGTCAGGTGGCGGAGGGCGGCGAGAACCGGCATGGAATCCGTCGGCTGAGGGCACGGAGGGGCTGAGACCGGACCATAGCCTCTCCCGCGCCGCACACAACCGTCGCAGAGGCGAAGAATGCCGCCGAAACGGGCACCGGGTCCCGATCGGGCGAAGCCGCGTTGTGTCGGGAACCCCGGCCCGCTCCCGCAGTTAGCGGGTGGATCTCCCGTTTTTCCGCGCTGCACCCGAGGGTGTCCGACATGAAGCTCTTTTCCTGCCCGGCCTGCGACCAGGTCGTGTTCTTCGACAACATCCGCTGCGAGCGCTGCGGCCATGCGCTCGGCTACGAGCCGCGTTCCAACCGCATGCTGGCGCTGGAGGCGGACGGCGACGCCTTCGTCTCGATCGAGCGCGGCGGCCGGCGCGCGGAGCGCTGGCGCTACTGCGACAACCACCGCTACGGTGTGTGCAACTGGCTAATTCCGGCCGACAGCCCCGACCTTCTGTGCCTTGCCGACCGGCACAACCTCATGGTGCCCGACCTCTCCGACCCCGCCAACCAAGCGCTCTGGGGAAAGATGGAGGCCGCCAAGCATCGCATGTTCTACACGCTCCTGCGGCTCAAGCTGCCGCTCTGGACGCGCGCCGAGCATCCCGAGGGCCTCGGCTTCAAGTTCCTGGCCGACGACCCGGCGGCCGGCATCAAGGTGATGACCGGCCACGACGAGGGCATCGTCACCGTGGCGCTGGCCGAGGCCGACGACGTGGAGCGCGAAACGCGGCGCAACGCCATGGGCGAGCCCTACCGCACGCTGCTCGGCCATTTCCGGCACGAGGTCGGCCACTGGTACTGGGACATGCTGGTGCGCGACGGCGGGGCGCTGGAGGCATGCCGCGCCCTCTTCGGCGACGAGCGGGTCGACTACGGCCAGGCGCTCCAGGCGCATTACGCCAACGGCCCCAAGTCCGGCTGGCAGGAGCAGTACGTCTCATCCTATGCGGCCTCCCACCCTTGGGAGGATTTTGCGGAAACCTGGGCGCACTACCTCCATATCGTCGACACGCTGGAGGTCGGCGGCTCCTACGGCATGACGATCCACCCGCGCCTTGACCGCGACGGCATCCTCACCACCGATCTCGACTTCAAGGTCTACGACGAGGCGACCACGATCGAGGAGATCGCGGACGCCTGGCTCGCGCTCAGCCAGGCGCTGAACTCGATGAACCGGGCCATGGGGCTGAGCGACCTCTACCCGTTCGTCCTGTCGCGCACCGTGATCGGCAAGCTCGGCTTCATCCACGATCTCGTGCACGGGCGCGTCGGGCAGGCCGCCGCGCCGGCGGGTGCCGCGCCCGCCCGGGGGACCATGGCCGCCTGACGAAATCGTTTGGGCGCCCCTTAGGAAATAATCGCGGGCGCGCGCCCCTGCCGGCGGCGCGGCCCGCTCCAGTTAAGCCTCGCGCGGACGCCGGACGGGACGGCGCGCGGGAGGTCTCCCGCTTTGAATATCTGAGTATCGGACGGAAGGGGCGACGACCTATGGACACCGCTTACGGAGAAACGGCCGCCGCGCAGGCGCCGGCCCAGAACACGTTCGGCTTCGAGACCCACTGGGGCGCGACCTACCGGCCGGACGGAACGCGCTTCCGCATCTGGGCGCCGAGCGCGAACGGTATCGAACTGGCGCTGGCGAGCGACGAGGCCGCCAAGCCCGACAGCTTCCATCCCATGACGAAGAGCGAGGACGGCTGGTGGGAGGTCGTGACCAAGGCCGAGCCCGACCAGTTCTACGGCTTCCGCTTCGAGGGTGACAAGACCTATCCCGACCCCGCCGCCCGGGCGCAAGGGGGCGACGTCCACTGGCTCTCGCGGCTCGTCGATCCCGCCAGCCATCGCTGGCGCTCGGCGGCCTGGAAGGGCCGGCCCTGGCACGAATGCGTCTTCTACGAGCTGCATGTCGGCACGTTCACGCCGGAGGGCACGTTCGAGGCGGCGATCGGGAAGCTCGACCACCTGCGCGACAGCGGCATCACGGCGATCGAGCTCATGCCGGTCGCCCAGTTCGGCGGCCAGCGCGGCTGGGGCTACGACGGCGTGCTGCTTTATGCGCCGCATCAGGCCTATGGCGGCCCTGAGGGGCTGAAGAAGCTCGTCGACGCCGCGCACGAGCGCGGCCTCATGGTCTTCCTCGACGTCGTCTACAACCACTTCGGGCCGGACGGGAACTACCTCCCGGCCTACGTGCCGGAGTTCTTTCATCAGGAGATCAGCACGCCCTGGGGCGCGGCGATCGCCTATGACGAGACGCCGGTGCGCGAGTTCATGATCCAGAACGCGCTCTACTGGATGCAGGAATACCGGATCGACGGGCTGCGGCTCGACGCGATCGACTCCATCAAGGACACGACCGACACGCCGCTCGTGAAGGAGCTGGCCGCCCGCGTGCGGGAGGTGATCACGGACCGCCACGTCCACATCACCACCGAGGACGACCGCAACATCGTCTGGCACATCGACCGCAACGAGGACGGCTCGATCCCGCTCGTGTCGGGCGAGTGGAACGACGACTTCCACCATTGCGCCCACGTGATCGGCACCAACGACCGCGAGAGCTACTACCGCGACTACGACCCGCACTCGACCGAGCAGATGGCGACGGCGCTCGCCACCGGCTTCGTGTTCCAGGGCCAGTATTCCGACCACCGCGAGCGCGACGTCGGCACGGCCTCGGCGAGCCTGCCGCCCACCGCCTTCGTGAACTTCATCCAGAACCACGACCAGATCGGCAACCGCGCCTTCGGCGACCGCCTGCGCTCGCTGGCCTCGGCGCGGTCCTACGACTGCCTCCAGGCCATTCTTCTCCTGTCGCCCCAGATCCCGCTCATGTTCCAGGGTGACGAGTTCGGCGACTGCAACTCCTTCTGCTTCTTCACCGACTTCGACGGCGAGCTCGCCAACGCGGTGTCGAAGGGCCGGCGGCGGGAGTTCAAGAGCTTCGCCGCCTTCGAGGACGAGGAGGCGCAGAAGATCTTCCCCGATCCCAACGACGACATGACCTTCGAGATTTCGCGCCTTGACTGGTCGCAGCTCCTCCAGCCGATCCACAAGCGCCGGCTCCAGGTCACCACCAAGCTCCTCCACATCCGCCAGGAGGTGCTCTTCCCGCTGCTCGACGGCGTGAAGGGTGACTGCGGCATGGCGCTGGTCGAGGAGCGCGCCTTCTGCGTGGTCTGGGAACTGCAGCCGGGCCGCTTCTACCACCTCTTCGCCAACCTCTCGGACGACCCATGGGAGATCGAGGACGGCCTGCTCAACCCGGCGGTCGGCTCGGCCCAGGCCGTCTACGCCAACCACAAGGACGTGGTGGAGCATGTCGGCAACGGCGCCATGCCGTCCTGGACGGTGCTCGCCCTCCTGTCGGACCGCGTTCTCGTGGAAGGCCTCGGCGATGAGTGAGCGTCTGGAAGATCTGGCCGAAAGCCACGGCATCCAGATCCGCTACCGCTCCGAGATGGGCGAACCCATGGCGATCGACGCCGAGGCGCAGGCCGCCCTCCTGCAGGCGCTGAGGGTCGATCCCGAGACCGGCGAGCGGGGACGCTTCGCGGAACTCCAGCATGCGCCGCGCCGGCGCTGCGCGCTGCCCGAGCGCGTGCGCGGCCAGCGCCGCTGGGGCGTGACGTGCCAGCTCTACGCCCTGCGCTCGCGCCGCTCGCTGGGGCTCGGCGACTTCGCCGATCTCGGCCAGCTCGCCGAGATCGCGGCGGCGGTCGGCGCCGACTTCGTGGGCGTCAACCCGATGCACGCGCTGTTTCTGGCCGATCCCGGCCGCTACAGCCCCTATTCGCCCTCGACGCGCCGCTTCATCAACCCGTTCTACGTCGCGGTGGACGCGGTGGAAGGGGGCCTTGATGCGACCGAGCGCCTGCGCGTGGCCGAGCCCGCCTTGTTCGAGGGGCTGGACGGCGAGCTCGTCGATTACGGCGCGGCCGGCATGCTGAAGCGCCGGCTTCTCCACGAGCTCTTCGAGGCTCAGAAGGACACCTTGCGCGACGACGCGACGCTGCGTGCGTTCCGCGACAAGGGCGGCCGGGCGCTTCAGGACTTCGCCCTGTTCGAGGCCCTGTCCGAATCCCGCGTGGCGGCTGGCGAGGGCGCGGGCTGGCACAACTGGCCGACGGAACTGCACGAGCGCTCAGGCGAGGCGGTGCGCCGCTTCGAGCGGGAAAACGCCGACGCCGTGCTCTTCCACCAGTGGCTCCAGTTCCTTGCCGACCGGCAGCTGTCGCAGGCGCAGGAGCGCGCGCTCCGCGCCGGCATGGCGGTGGGCCTTTATCTCGACTTCGCGGTGGGCGTCTCGCCGGACGGGGCCGAGACCTGGGCGGACCCGCAGGTGACGGTACGCGCCGCGCGCGTCGGCTCGCCGCCCGACATGTTCAACTCCGACGGCCAGGACTGGGGCCTCGCCCCGCTCTCGCCGGACGCGCTGGCCGAGCGGAACTACGCCCCGCTGGTCGGCGCCTACGAGAGCCTGATGGACCATGCGGGCGCGATCCGCATCGACCACGCGATGGGCCTCGCCCGCCTCTGGTGGATCCCCGAGACCTCGCGCTCCGCGGGCGGCGGCTACGTGCGCTATCCGCTCGGCGACATGATCGACGCGCTCGCGGAGGTGTCGGAGCGGCGCGACTGCCTCGTGATCGGCGAGGATCTCGGCACCGTGCCGGAGGGCTTCCGCGAGACGGCGGAGGAGGCCGCGATCCTGTCCTACAAGGTGCTCTACTTCGAGCGCTGGGAGGACGGACTCTTCAAGGCGACGACGGAATACCCGGAGCTGTCGCTCGCCTGCATCTCGACCCACGACCTCGCCGCGCTCGCCGGCTGGTGGCACGGCTCCGACATCCGCCTGCGCTCCGAGACCGGGCGGCAGAGCGAGGCGCACACCGCGCGCGACCTTGCCTCGCGCGACCGCGACCGCAAGGCGCTGCTCGGCGCGCTGCGCCACGAGAACCTTCTGTCGCCCCATCTGGCGGGGCTGCTCGACAGCGGCGATCCGCTGCCCGAGCGCCTCGACGCCGAGCTTGCCATCGCGATCCATCGCTTCGCCGCGCGAACGCGCTCCATGCTGTTTGCCGTCCAGGTCGAGGACATGATCCTGTCGGAGCGCCAGCCGAACCTGCCCGGCACGACCGACGAGTATCCCAACTGGCGCATCCGCTCCGAGGTCCTCCTCGAGGACCTGAGCGCGGACGAGCGCTTCCAGGCCATGGCTCGGGCGCTGCGCGACGAGCGCCCGCAACGCGCCTGACCTTCCCTTCTTCCGCTTTCCCGGAGTTTCCATGAGCCGTCCCCTCGTCGCGACCTACCGCCTCCAGTTCCGCGAGGGGACGGGCTTCGCGCAAGCAGAAGGCCTCGTGCCCTATCTCGGGCAGCTGGGAGCCAGCCACCTCTACGCCTCGCCGATCTTCGCCGCCTCGAAGGGTTCCACCCACGGCTACGACGTCGTCGACTACAACCGCTTCGAGCCGGACCTGGGCGGCGACGCGGGCTTCAACGCCATGAGCGACGCGCTGATCCGTGCCGACCTCGGCCTTGTCCTCGACTTCGTGCCCAACCACATGGGCGTCTCGCCGCGCAACCGCTGGTGGGAGGACGTCCTGCGCTGGGGCCGCGAGAGCTGGCACGCCGAGACGTTCGACATCTCCTGGGACGCCGAGAAGATCCTCATCCCCACGCTCGGCAAGCCCTATGGCGAGGCGCTGGAGAGCGGCGACCTCCAGATCGTCTACGACGAGGAGCGGCGCGAGATCCGCTTCTCGGCGTCGGGCTACACGCTGCCGGTCGACCCGCGCACGCTCAGCCACGTCTTCGCCTTCGTGGAGCACGAGGAGCGCGACCGGCTCGTGCGCCGCTTCTCCTCGGCCGTGCCGGCCGACGGGGAGGAACTGGGCGAGCGCTTCGCCGAGCATGTCGCCGACCCCGCCTTCCTCGAGGCCCTCAAGCGGGGCATCGGGGCGATCAACGCCGACAAGGCGGCGCTGCACGCCTTCCACGAGGCGCAGACCTGGCGCCTCGCCTGGTGGCGCCTGGCGCGCGAGAAGCTGTCCTACCGCCGCTTCTTCGAGATCGCCGACCTCATCGGCGTGCGCCAGGAGATGCGGCGCGTCTTCCGCGAGTCGCACCAGACCATCATGCGCCTGGCCCGTGAGCGGCGGCTCGACGGCATCCGCATCGACCACGTGGACGGCGTCGCCGACCCCAAGGGCTACCTGCACGAGTTGGACCAGAACTTCCAGTCGCTGCGCCGCGACGTGTTCATCCATGTCGAGAAGATCCTGACCGGCCCCGAGCGGCTGCGCAAATCCTGGCGCATCGCGGGCACCACGGGCTACGAGTTCATCCAGGCTGTGGCCAACCTCTTCGTGTACGGCGCGCAGGAGGAGGCGATGACGCGCGCCTACCAAGACTTCGTCGGCGAGACCGAGGACCTGCGCGCCATGATCGCCGACCAGAAGCGCGCGATCTTCACCCACAACCTCGCCGGCGAGCTCTCGGTCCTGACGAGCGAGGCGATCAACGTCGCCGAACGCGGCCTCTCGACCCGCGACTTCGGGCGTGACGACCTGTCCCGCTCGATCGTCGAGGTCGCGACCGAGCTGCCGGTCTACCGCACCTATGTCGGCGTCGACGGCGTACCGGAAAAGGACGTCGAGGTGATCGACCAGGCGGTGGCGCGGGCCCAGGCCGGCCGCGAGGTCGAGGCGCAGGAGCCCGTCGCCTTCGTCGGCCGCCTCCTGAAGCTCGCCTTCGAGGACGGGCGCGACGTGACCGGCGCGCTGAAGTTCACGCGCCGCTTCCAGCAGACCACCGGCGCGGTCATGGCGAAAGCCGTCGAGGACACGGTCTTCTACCGCTACAACCGCCTGATCGCCTTGAACGAGGTCGGCGGCGAGCCCGACCACTACGGCGCCGACACGAACGCCTTCCACGATCAGATGCAGATCCGGCTGAAGGACCAGCCCGACGGGCTGATGGCGCTCTCCACCCACGACACCAAGCGCGGCGAGGACGCCCGCGCCCGCATCTACGCCCTGTCCGAGGCGCCCGAAGCCTGGAGCGAGATCGTCGAGCGCGCGGCGGAAGCCCTGAAGGCCTTCCGCGCCGATCTCGGCCACGGCCGCCTTTCGCCCGACCCCGCCACCGAATGGGGCTTCTACCAGTCGCTGCTCGGCGTCCTGCCGGCGGACTTCGACCCCGCCGACGAGGCGGCCGCCGCCGCGATCGCCCAGCGCCTGCAGGCCTTCGCCGAGAAGGCCGTGCGCGAGGCCAAGCGCTTCACCTCCTGGACCGCGCCCGCCGAGGACTACGAGGCGGCGCTGAAAAGCTTCGTCGAGGCCGCGCTCTCGCCCTCGAAGTCCGGCCCGTTCCTCGCCGCCTTCTGGCGCGAGGTGCAGCCCTTCGTGGTGGCGGGCGCGCTGAACTCGCTGTCGCAGACCCTGATCCGCCTTGCCGCTCCGGGCGTCCCCGACATCTACCAGGGCACGGAGTTCTACGACCTTTCCCTTGTCGACCCCGACAATCGGCGCAAGATCGACTTCGAGGCCCGCGCCCGCGCCATGGCGAACGGCGAGGGGGTGCCGGAGGCGCTGGCGCACTGGCGCGACGGCGAGGTCAAGGCCAAGCTCACCGCCGCCGCCCTCAAGGCGCGCAGACAAGCGCCGAACCTCTTCACGTCGGGCAAGTACCTGCCGCTCGAGGTCACCGGGCCGATGGCCGACCATGTGGTGGCCTTCGCGCGCACCGACGACGAGGGGCGCGTGGCGGTCGCGGTGGCCCCGCGCCTCGCCTACAAGCTCCTCGGGCACAAGGCCGAGCGGCCGATGCCCGATCCCGACCGCTGGGCCGACACGGCGGTTCGCCTGCCCTCGCACCTGGCCGGTGCGCGCTTCGAGAACGTGCTCACGCTCCGGGAGGTGCGCGGGGCGCCGGCGCTTCCCTTGCGCGACCTTCTCGCCGATCTGCCCGTCGCCCTTCTTCTCGCCGACTGAAAGGACACGCCATGCCGATCCGCGTCACCGTCTGGAACGAGTTCCTGCACGAGAGCGAAAACGCCGTGGTCAAGGAGGTCTATCCCGACGGCATCCACGAGACCATCGCCCGGAGCCTGCGGGAGGACGGCGAGCTCCAGGTCGCGACCGCGACGCTGCCCGAGCCCGAGCACGGCCTGACGGCCGAGCGCCTCGAGGAGACCGACGTCCTCCTGTGGTGGGGCCACAAGGCCCACGGGCAGGTGGCCGACGAGATCGTGGAGCGCGTGGCGCAGCGCGTCCACGAGGGCATGGGGCTCCTCGTCCTCCATTCCGGCCACTTCTCGAAGATCTTCAAGCGCCTGATGGGCACGCCCTGCTCCTTGCGCTGGCGCGAGGCGGGCGAGCGCGAGCGCCTCTGGGTGATCAACCCGAGCCACCCGATCACGCAAGGCATCGACCGCTTCATCGAGCTGCCGAACTCCGAGATGTACGGCGAGCCCTTCCTGGTTCCCGAGCCGCTGGAGACGGTCTTCGTGTCCTGGTTCGAGGGCGGCGAGGTGTTCCGCTCGGGGCTGACCTACCAGCGCGGGGCGGGGCGCATCTTCTACTTCGAGCCCGGCCACGAGACCTACCCGATCTACCATGACGCCAACATCCAGCGCGTGCTGCGCAACGCGGTGCGCTGGGCCTACAACCCGGCCCGGCCCTGGAAGGGCGTCGCCGAGGCGCCCAACGTGCCGATCGATCAGGCGCGGGAAAAGATCGAGAAGAAGGGCCGTTCGCTGCACAAGGCCGGCGAGGCGGGCTACCGCTGATGAGCGAGAAGCGCATCCTGATCCTGGGCACGGGCGGCATCGCCCATCGCCATGCCGAGCATTTCGGCGCCATTCCCGGCTGCCGCCTGGTGGCCGCCGTCGACACGAACCGCCAGCGCGCGCAGCAGTTCGCCACCGAGCACGCGATCGCGAACGCCTTCGGGAGCCTGGCCGAGGCGATCGCTTGGGGAGAGTTCGACGCCGCCGTGAACTCCACGCCCGACGGCGTTCACAAGGCGACCACGCTGCAGCTCATCGAGGCCGGCAAGCCGGTCTTCTGCGAGAAGCCGCTCGCGGTCGACCATCCCGACGCGATGGTGATGACCCAGGCCGCCGAGGAGGCGGGCCTCGTCAACATGGTGAACCTCACCTACCGCAACGCCCACGCCATCCAGATGGCGCGCCGCATGGTGGACGAGGGGCGCATCGGCACGATCCGCCATGTCGACGCGAACTACCTGCAGAGCTGGCTCACCGGAAAGCACTGGGGCGACTGGCGCACCGAGGAGCGCTGGCTCTGGCGCCTGTCCGCCGCCCACGGCTCGAAGGGCGTGCTTGGCGACATCGGTATCCACATCCTCGACTTCGCGACCTTCGGCTCGGGGCTCGACATCGCGGCGCTCCAGGCGCGCATGAAGACCTTCTCCAAGGCGGAAGGCGACCGGATCGGCGACTACGCTCTCGACGTCAACGACAGCGTCGCCATGACCGTGGAGATGGAGAACGGCGCGCTCGGCGTCATCCACATGAGCCGCTACGCCACCGGCAACCTCAACGACCTCCACCTCACGCTCTACGGCGAGAAGGGGGCCCTGCGCATCTGGGCCAACCAGCTGGACTCGACGCTCCACGTCTGTCTCGGCGCCGACATCGAGACCGCGACCTGGAAGCCGGTCGAGTGCCCGGTGACGCCGCGCAACGAGCATCGCTTCGCCATGGCGCTGATGAGCGGCGAGAACGGCCAGCCGAGCTTCCGCCGCGCGGCGGAGATCCAGAAGCTCCTAGATCTCTGCTTCGTCTCCGACCGCGAGGGCCGGATGCTCAACGTGGAGTGAGCCTGCATTCTTGCGAGAGTTCAATATGACGGGCGGTTGGTCGACCAACCGCCCGTCATGCGTCTCGGACCGGCATGGGCACGCAGCATTGGGACGCCGCCACAGGGGCCGATCTCGCCCGCGGCGGGCCGGGCGGAACGGGCGGGGTCGGGCTCCCTGATGCTCCCCCGCAGCGCCCCGGATTTCTTATTTCCGCCCTTCCGTTTTCCGCGAATTCGCCGCAATTCGTCAGCGAGCCGTAGCGATCACGCCGGCATGTCGAACGGTAAGAGAATATCATCCGATTCAAGCCGTTAAGCCGATTGTGCGGCACGGTTTTAAGCGCTTATCAACCGTCTTGCGCGAGTGTGCGCAGCGCCGACACCCCTTAAGCGAATACGCGCCCGGCGGGCCCTCTTGGAAGGGTCCACCTGGCAAACGATCGTCCGATCGCGATGCCGGCTTTGTCCTGATCGTTCGAAAAGCCCGCATTCCATGCAGACCGGAATCCTGCTCGCCTTCCTGGCCTACCTCGCCTATTCCTGCTCCGACGCCGCCGGCAAGCTGCTGGGGAGCCATATGTCGGTCTTCGAGATCGGCTTCTTCGTGTCGCTGATCGCGCTCATACCCGCCGTCCTCTCCAAGCGGGGCGACGAGACCTGGAGGCAGATCGCGCGGCCCCGCCGCCCCGGCCTCGTCGCGCTGCGCGTCATGACCGGCACGAGCGGCGGCATCACCGCCGTCTACGCCTTCACGCACCTGCCGATGGCCGAGGCCTACGCGCTGATCTTCCTCCTGCCGGTCTTCGTCGCGGTTCTCTCCGCCACGGTGCTGCGCGAGGTGGTGACGGCCTCGCGCTGGCTGGCGCTGCTCGGCGGGCTGGCCGGCGTGCTCCTCGTCGTGCGCCCCGGCTTCAACGCCCTGACGCTCGGCCACCTGTCGGCGCTGGTCTGCGCCTTCTGCGGGGCGTCCAGCGCGATCCTCCTGCGCCAGCTCGGCCCGACCGAGCGGCGCCTGACGCTGGTCGGCGCGGTGTTGACGGGCGCCGTGGTCGTCAACGGCCTTCTGATGGTGCCGAACTTCGTCATGCCCTCGCTCGCCGACTGGCCGATCCTCCTTTTCGGCGGGTTGTGCGCGGGCATCGGCAACATCGCCATGGTGGTGGCCGCCCGCCTTGCGCCCGCCAGCCGCATCGCGCCCGCCCAGTACAGCCAGATCGTCTGGGCAGCCGTGCTCGGCGCCGTTCTCTTCGGCGAGTTTCCCGATCCGCTCGCGGTCGCCGGCATGGCGCTGGTGGGCTTCTGCGGCATGGCGACCCTGACCGGCGGCACGCCCGCGCCCGCCGCCGTGCCGGGCTCCGCGCCCGCCCGGCGCCACTGGACCTCGGCCTTCCGGGGCGCCAAGGCCTGACCGCGCCGCGACCTGCCGCCGCATACCCCGAAAGGCCCGCCCGCAAGGCGGGCCTTTCGCGTTGGAGAGGGGCGTGTCGTAGCATCCTACTACCTGCCCCGCGCCCCGCCCCCTAGACTCGTTCCATCCAAGGGCCGGAGCCTCCAGGCGGCGGTCCCGCAGGCAGGGCAGGGCAGGACCGCGACGTGGCCAAACTCATCCATTCCATGATCCGCGTGCGCGAGGAGGCGCGCTCGGTCGCGTTCTACCGGACCGCCTTCGGGCTGGAGATCGCCGACCGGCTCGACTTCGAGAGCTTCACCCTGATCTACATGAGCAACGGCGAGAGCGGCTTCGAGCTGGAGCTGACCGTCAACAAGGGGCGCGAGCGCCCCTACGACCTCGGCGACGGCTACGGGCACCTGGCCGTGTCCGTCGCCGATCTCGAAGCCGAGCACCGCCGCATGGCGGAGGCGGGCCTCGGACCGAAGGACATCAAGCAACTCGATCATTCCAGCGGCAACCACGCCCGCTTCTTCTTCATCGAAGACCCCGACGGCTACAAGATCGAGGTCCTGGAGAGGGGCTGGCGCTTCCAGTAGGCACGCGCGGCGGCCGGCGCCCCGCTGCCGGCCCCTCGCCCAAGTTTGGGAGGACTTGGCGACCATGATGAAAGAACCCGACCGGGCGGGACCGTCCCGCCGCCGCTTCCTGCAAGGGGCGGGCACGACGCTTCTGGCCATGACCATCCTGCCGAGCGGCCTGGTGCGGGGCGTGGCCTGGGCGCAGATGCCCCGCGCCACCGAGCCCGAGGTCTTCGCCTCGCTCGTCCAGATGTCGCGCGACTGCTATCCCCACGACCGGATCGAGGACAAGCACTACGCCACCGCCGTCGAGATCCTCGACGAGGCGGCCCGCGCCTCGCCCGCCGACCGCGACCTCCTGGAAAAGGGCATGGCCGCGCTCAACAAGTCGGCGACCGAGCGCCACGGCATGCCCTACGCCAAGATCCCCGCCGAGGCGGACCGGGTGGCGCTCCTGCGGGAGATCGAGCAGACGCCCTTCTTCCAGAAGGTGCGCGGCAACCTCGTGGTCGGGCTCTACAACCAGAAGGATCTCTGGCCGCTCTTCGGCTACGAGGGCTCGTCCTTCGACAAGGGCGGCTATCTCAACCGCGGCTTCGACGACATCAGCTGGCTCGGCTGAGCCGGGTCGGCAGCAGCGCAGGCACGCCTATCGTTTCAGCGGCCGAAGGGGCCGGCAACCTCCGCGCCAGACGGGGGATCGCCCCCGCATGGCCAGGAGGAGATGCAAGATGAGTGCACCCTACGACCTCAACGACGACACCGTGTTCGTGATCGTCGGCTCGGGCGCGGGCGGCGGAACGCTCGGCACCCAGCTCGCCCTGAAGGGCATCGACACCGTGATCCTGGAGGCCGGAAAGCGGCACGAGACCTGGGACTTCGTCAACGACGAGTGGGATTCCTTCGCCCAGCTCGCCTGGGGCGACAAGCGCATGACGTCCGGATCGTGGGACATCGCGCGCACCTTCCCGAACCTGCCGGCCTGGATCGTGAAGTCGGTCGGCGGCTCGACGGTGCACTGGGCCGGCGCCTCGCTGCGCTTCCAGGAGCACGAGTTCAAGACGCGCACCCACTACGGCGAGGTGAAGGGCGCCAACCTCCTCGACTGGCCGGTCGACCTCAAGGAGATGGAGCCCTGGTACGCCCAGGCCGAGGAGCGCATGGGCGTCACGCGCACCAACGGCATTCCCGGACTTCCCGGCAACAACAACTTCAAGGTGCTCGAGGCCGGCGCCAAGAAGATCGGCTACAAGGAAGTCCACACCGGCAACATGGCGATCAACTCGCAGCCGCGCGACGACCGCGGCTCGTGCCTGCAGCTCGGCTTCTGCTTCCAAGGCTGCAAGTCCGGCGCGAAATGGTCGACGCTGGTCGCCGAGATCCCGAAGGGCGAGGCGACCGGCCGCCTCGAGGTGCGCCCCGAATGCCAGGTGCTGCGCATCGAGCACGATGCGAGCGGCCGCGTGACGGGCGTCGTCTACGCCGACGCGCAAGGGGTGGAGCAGCGCCAGAAGGCCAAGGCCGTGGCGGTGGCCGGCAACTCAATCGAGAGCCCGCGCCTCCTCCTCAACTCGCATTCCTCAATGTTCCCGGACGGGCTCGCCAACTCGTCCGGACAGGTCGGGCGCAACTACATGCGCCACACGACCGGCTCGGTCTACGGCGTGTTCGACAAGCCGGTCCACATGTATCGCGGCACCACCATGGCGGGCATCGTGCGCGACGAGGCCCGGCACGATCCCTCGCGCGGCTTCGTCGGCGGCTACGAGTTCGAGACGCTGTCGCTCGGCCTGCCCTTCATGGCGGCCTTCCTCGACCCGCAGAAGTGGGGCCGCGACTTCACCGACGCGATGGACAACTACCAGAACCTCGCGGGGATGTGGATCGTGGGCGAGGACATGCCGCGCGAGGGCAACCGCATCACGCTGGCCGAGGAGAAGGACGCCTTCGGCATGCCCGTCGCCTCCGTGAACTTCGACGACCACGAGAACGACACGGCCATGCGCACCCATGCCTATAAGCAAGGCTCGGCCATCTACGAGGCGGTGGGCGCGCGACGCACGATCCACACGCCGCCCTATCCCTCGACCCACAACCTCGGCACCAACCGCATGAGCGAGAACCCGCGCGACGGCGTGGTGGACCGTTTCGGCCGCGCGCACGACGTGCCCAACCTCTTCGTGTCGGACGGCTCGCAGTTCACGACCGGCGCGGCCGAGAACCCGACGCTCACGATCGTGGCGCTGGCGCTGCGACAGGCCGATCACATCGCCGCTCAGATGGGGCGCGGCGAGATCTGAACGCCGCGCCCGCGCGGGGGCCGCAACAGGCCCCGCGCCTTCCCGTCACCCGACGTTCAAAGGCCTGTCCATGTCGCTTTCCAGAACCGCCTTCGCGCTCGTGCTCGGTCTCCTCGCGCTGCCGGGCGCGGGCCACGCGGCCGAGATCGAGGTGAAGATGCTGAACCTCGGGGCGAAGGGCCCCATGGTCTTCGAGCCGGACTTCGTGCGCGCCGCGCCCGGCGACACGGTGGTCTTCGTGCCGACCGACGCGGGGCACAACGCCGAGTCCGTGCCCGGCATGCTTCCCGAGGGCGTCCCGCCGTTCAAGAGCGGCTTCAACAAGGAGTACCGGCTGACCGTCGAGAAGCCGGGCGTCTACGGCATCAAGTGCACGCCCCACTACGGCATGGGCATGGTGGCCCTTGTCGCGGTGGGCGAGCCGGTCAACCTCGAGGCCGCCAAGGCCGTGAAGCATCCCGGCCGCGCGGGCCAGGTCTTCCAGCAGCTCCTGGCCGAAGCCGCGTCCGGCTCCTAGAAGCCGGCGGGTCCGGCAGCGGCCTGACTTCCGAGGCCGTTCCCGGCGTTCACGCCGCGACGAGCACCCGGCCCGCCTGCGCCCTGCCGCTCGCCTGCGCGTGCTTGAGACAGGCGCAGCGCAGAAGCGAGGCGAAGTTGCGCGCCTCGCCGTGCAGCTCCAGCACCTCGTCGTAGAGCACCGTCAGGAAGCGCGGCAGCGTCATGTGCTGCGAGGCGGCCAGCTCCTCCAGAACGCTCCAGTACATGGTCTCCAGGCGGATCGAGGTCGCGTGGCCGCCCAGCCGCACCGATCGCGTCTCGCCCTCGTATTCGGCTTGCGGAATTCCCGAAAACACGTGGCACATGGCTTTCAGTCTCCTCCCTTGATCGCTGAGTTAAGCGCCTTTGCTGCCGGGCGGCAACGGCGGATCGGTCGCGCGCGACATGCCGATTCCCGGGCTTTCGCGACGCGCGGTGACAGGCGGCGAGGCTTATCGCCGCTTGCTGCATTGCAACGCGGACAAAGTTGCAGTTAGCTCCCGCCCCGCGTGCGGCCCCGCCGGCCGCGAAGGGAGACACTCGTGCCGATCTCGAAGATCCTCGTCGCCAACCGTTCCGAGATTGCGATCCGCGTCTTTCGCGCCGCCAACGAGCTGGGGCTGAAGACCGTCGCGATCTGGGCCGAGGAGGACAAGTACGCCCTGCATCGCTTCAAGGCCGACGAGAGCTACCCGATCGGCCGCGGCGCGCATCTCGCCCGCGACCTTGGGCCCATCGAGAGTTACCTCTCGATCGACGAGGTCATCCGCGTGGCGAAGCTCTCGGGCGCGGATGCGATCCATCCGGGCTACGGCCTCCTGTCGGAAAGCCCCGAGTTCGCCGAGGCCTGTGCGGAAGCCGGCATCACCTTCATCGGCCCGACGGCCGACACGATGCGCCGCCTCGGCAACAAGGTCGCCGCGCGCAACCTGGCCGTCGAGGTGGGCGTGCCGGTGGTCCCGGCGACCGACCCGCTGCCCGACGACATGGAGGAGGTGAAGCGCCTCGCCGAGACGATCGGCTATCCCCTGATGCTGAAGGCCTCGTGGGGCGGAGGCGGGCGCGGCATGCGCGCGATCCGCAGGGCGGAGGACCTCGCGCGCGAGGTGACCGAGGCCAAGCGCGAGGCCATGGCCGCCTTCGGCAAGGACGAGGTGTATCTGGAGAAGCTCGTCGAGCGCGCTCGCCACGTCGAGGTCCAGATCCTCGGCGACCGGCACGGAAACGTCGTGGACCTCTTCGAGCGCGACTGCTCGATCCAGCGTCGCAACCAGAAGGTCGTGGAGCGCGCGCCCGCGCCCTACCTCGACGACACGAAGCGCCGGGAACTCGCTGCCTATGCGCGCACCATCTGCGCGGCGACGAACTACGTGGGCGCGGGAACCGTCGAGTTCCTGATGGATGCCGACACGGGCGCCTTCTACTTCATCGAGGTCAACCCGCGCATCCAGGTCGAGCACACGGTCACCGAGGTCGTCACCGGCATCGACATCGTGAAGGCGCAGATCCACATCCTCGACGGGCACGCGATCGGCACGCCGCAATCGGGCGTGCCGCGCCAGGAGGACATCCGTCTCAACGGCCATGCCCTCCAGTGCCGCATCACGACCGAGGACCCCGAGCACAACTTCATTCCCGACTACGGCCGCATCACCGCCTATCGCGGCGCGACCGGCTTCGGCATCCGCCTCGACGGCGGCACGGCCTATTCGGGCGCGATCATCACGCGCTTCTACGACCCGCTTCTCGAGAAGATCACCGCCTGGGCGCCGAGCCCCGAGGAGGCGATCGCGCGCATGCACCGGGCGCTGCGCGAGTTCCGCATCCGGGGCGTCGCCACCAACCTCACCTTCCTGGAAGCCATCATCACGCATCCGGCCTTTGCGGCCAACAGCTACACGACGCGCTTCATCGACACGACGCCGGAACTCTTCGCGCAGGTGAAGCGGCGCGACCGCGCGACCAAGCTCCTGACCTATCTCGCCGACGTCACCGTCAACGGCCATCCCGAGACGCGCGGGCGTCCCAAGCCCCCGGCCGACGCCCGGGCGCCGGTCGCGCCCGTCTTCCCGAACGAGATCCGTCCGGGCTCGCGCCAGCGGCTGGAAGAGCTGGGCGCGGAAGGCTTCGCGCGCTGGATGCGGGAACAGAGCCAAGTTCTCGTCACCGACACGACCATGCGCGACGGGCACCAGTCGCTGCTCGCCACCCGCATGCGCACCCACGACATCGCGGGCATCGCCGAGTCCTACGCGCGCGGCCTGCCGGAGCTTCTCTCGCTCGAGTGCTGGGGCGGCGCGACCTTCGACGTCGCGATGCGCTTCCTGACCGAGGACCCGTGGGAGCGTCTGGCGCTCGTCCGCGACCGGGCGCCCAACATCCTCCTCCAGATGCTGCTGCGCGGCTCCAACGGCGTCGGCTACACCAACTATCCTGATAACGTCGTCCAGCTCTTCGTGCGCCAGGCGGCCCAGGGCGGCGTCGATCTCTTCCGCGTCTTCGACTGCCTGAACTGGGTCGAGAACATGCGCGTCTCGATCGACGCGGTGCTGGACTCCGGCAAGCTGTGCGAGGGGGCGATCTGCTACACGGGCGACCTGTTCGACCCGGAGCGCTCGAAATACGACCTGAAGTACTATGTCGGCCTCGCCAGGGAGATGGAGCGCGCGGGCGTCCACATCCTCGGGCTCAAGGACATGGCGGGCCTCCTGAAGCCGAACGCCGCGCGCGTCCTCGTCAAGGCGCTGCGCGAGGAGGTGGGGCTGCCCGTCCACTTCCACACGCACGACACGTCGGGCATCGCGGGGGCCACGATCCTGGCCGCCGTCGAGGCGGGCGTCGACGCGGTGGACGCGGCGATGGACGCCCTGTCGGGCAACACCTCGCAGGCGTGCCTCGGCTCGGTGGTCGAGGCGCTGCGCGGCACGGAGCGCGATCCCGGCCTCTCGGCCGACGCGATCCGCCGCATCTCCTTCTACTGGGAGGCGGTGCGCACCCGGTACGCCGCCTTCGAAAGCGACCTCAAGGGACCGGCCTCGGAGGTCTATCTCCACGAGATGCCGGGCGGCCAGTTCACCAACCTGAAGGAACAGGCGAGAAGCCTCGGCCTCGACACGCGCTGGCACGAGGTGGCCCGCACCTATGCCGAGGCCAACCGCATGTTCGGCGACATCGTGAAGGTCACGCCCTCCTCCAAGGTGGTGGGCGACATGGCGCTGATGATGGTGGCGCAGGACCTGTCGGTGGCCGACGTCGAAAGCCCGGGCCGCGACATCGCCTTTCCCGACTCCGTCGTCTCCATGCTGCGCGGCGACCTCGGCCAGCCGCCGGGCGGCTGGCCGGAGGCGCTGCAGCGGAAGGCTCTCAAGGGCGAGGCGCCGATCACGGTGCGCCCCGGATCCCTGATCCCGCCGGCCGATCTTTCCGCCGAGCGCAAGACCATCGAGGACAAGCTCGGCCGCGGCGTCTCGGACACCGAGTTCGCCTCCTACCTCATGTATCCGAAGGTCTTCGCCGACTACGCCCAGGCCGCGGAGACCTACGGGCCCGTCTCCACCCTGCCGACGCCGAACTACTTCTACGGCGTCGAGACCGAGGAGGAGATCCTGGTCGATCTCGAGCCCGGCAAGACGCTCGTGGTGCGCTGCCTCGGCACGGCCGACACGGACGAGAAGGGCAAGCGGACCGTGTTCTTCGAGCTCAACGGCCAGCCGCGCCGCATCAAGGTGCCCGACCGCTCGAACGGCGCGGCGGCCAAGGCGCGGCCGAAGGCCGAACCCGGCAACCCCGCCCATCTCGCGGCCCCGATGCCCGGCGTCGTCTCCTCGCTCCTCGTCCAGCCGGGCGCGAGCGTGCGGGCCGGCGACGTCCTCCTCTCCATCGAGGCGATGAAGATGGAGACCGCGCTGCACGCCGAGCGCGACGGCACGGTCGAGGCCGTCCACGTGCGCGCCGGCGATCCGATCGACGCCAAGGACCTGCTGGTGGTGTTCACGGCGGGCTGAGGATCGGTGCCTTTCCGGCTCTCCCCCTTCCGCCCATCCGGCGGCGGGGGAGGGCGGCTGCTCCGCCGCCCGTGGCCGAAAGCAGACCCATGCCCATCGGGGGACCCGGTCGTCGTCGCCGCCAGTCCGCCTGACGCCGTGCGCTCGGCGATCTTTTGCGGTTACGCAAGAGGGCGACGTCGGAGATCTCGCGGGCTCTGGCCCGATCCTCCGCCCCGTGGCGAGCGCGGGCGGCGAGGGACCTTTCCGGCCCGACGCTCCTTCACGATCTCGTCCGCGTCGCGAGCGGCAACACGGTTGGCGCCGGCGACCGGTTCGCCTGCCCGGAGCGGATCGCAGCCGACACCCGGTTGACCACTTCTGCATGGTCATGCCATGTGATGCACGATCATGCACGTTTGGAATGCCGCTATGGACGCTCACCTCCTCACCGGTCAAAGACAGACGATGATCCGCGAGCGCCTCGCCCGCGAGGGCCGCGTGCTGGCGGCCGACCTCGCCGAAACCTTCGCGGTCTCCGAGGACACGATCCGGCGCGACCTGCGCGAGCTGGCCGCGCGCGGCGAATGCCTTCGCGTCTATGGCGGCGCCTTGCCCTTCGCGCCCCGGGCCGGGACCCTGAGCCAGCGGCGCGACCAGGCGGTCGCCCGCAAGCTGCGGCTCGCCGAGCGCGTCGCCGCCGGAATCATGCCGGGCTCGACCCTGTTCATTGACGCGGGCTCCACCAATCTGCTTGTCGCCGAGCGCCTTGCTCCGGGCAGCGGCCTGACGGTCGCCACCAACGCGCCGGCCATCGCCTGCGCCCTGCAGGACAAGCAGGGCATTGCGACCGTACTTCTCGGTGGACGGCTCCACGGCGAAAGCGGCGCCTGCCTCGGCTCGCAGACGCTGCGCGAGGCCGAGCGCCTGCGCCCGACCGTCCTGATCCTGGGCGCCTGCGGCCTGGATGCCGGGGCCGGCATCACCGCCCATCACCTGGAGGAGGCCGAGCTCAAGGGCAGCCTGATGGAGCGCGCGGGCGAAGTCTGGGTGGCGGCCACCACCGACAAGCTCGCGACCGCCGCCTCGTTCACGGTCGCCCCCGCCCGCCGCCTCGCGCGCCTCGTCGTGGAGTACGACTGCCCCGAGCCGCTCGTTTCGCCCTTCGCCGCGCTCGGCGTCGCCTGCGAGCGAGCCGAAGCGCCGGACGCCATGGAAGGCCCGCGCCTTCGCCGCGCGGCGCGCCACGCCGCCTGAACGACCGACCTCGACGAAAGACCGCCGATGACCACGCTTGCTCCTTCCGTGCGGCCGCCGCGCGCCTCGCTCTGGCCGCGCGAGCGCCTGGCCGTCTCAGGCGCCTTTCTCGCCAACGGCTTCGTGCTCGGCAACTGGGCGCCGCAGGTGCCGATCTTCGCCGAACGCCTGGGGCTGTCGGAATCGCGCCTCGGCCTTCTGATCCTCGCCTTCGGCGTCGGCGCGGTGCTCGCCATGCCGCTGGTGGGGGCCGCGACGGCGCGGTTCGGCACGCGCCGTCCGGTTCTCGTCGGACAGGTGCTTCTCGCGATCGCCTTTCCGCTGCTCGCGCTGGCGCCGACGCCGGTGCTCGCCGCGCTCGCGATCCTCTTCTTCGGCATGTCGATGGGCGGCATGGACGTCGCCATGAACGCCAACGCGGTGGCGGTCGAGCGGCGGCTGCCGCGCGCCATGATGTCGTCCTGCCACGGCTTCTGGTCGATCGGCGGCTTCACGGGCGCCGCCGTCGGCGGCCCCCTGATCGCGGCGCTCGGCGGCACGGGCCACATGATGCTGATCGGGCTCGTGACGCTTCTGGCCGCGCTGCCGGTCGGGCGCGCCATGCTGGAGGACCGCGACGCGCCGCACGAGGCGGCGCCGGATGCCGCGACGAGCGGCGGTCGGGGCGGAATCCTCAGCTGGGGGGCGGTCGCGATCGGCGTCTGCGCGCTGTTCGCCATGGTGCCGGAAGGCGCGGCGATCGACTGGAGCGCGATCTACCTGCGCCAGGACCACGGCACCGAGGTCGCCCTGTCGGGCCTCGCCTTCGCGGCCCTGTCGGGCTCGATGGCGCTCTTCCGCTTCCTGGGCGACCCGATCCGCGACCGGCTGGGCGCTGTGCGCACGGTGCGCCTTTCGGTCGGCCTCGGCATCGTCGGGCTTCTTCTGGTCGCGCTCGGCCCCGTGCTGCCCGTGATCCTCGTGGGCTTCGCGGTGCTCGGCGTCGGCCTGTCCAACATCGTGCCGGTGGCCTTCTCGGCGGCCGGCAACATTCCCGGCCTCAAGCCCGGCGTCGGCATCTCGATCGCCACCACGATCGGCTATTCGGGCATCCTGATCGCGCCGTCCGCGATCGGCTGGTTCGCCGAGCATTTCGGCTTTCCGCCGGTGTTCCTGGCGCTCGCCGTGCTTCTCGCCCTCGTCTTTCCGCTGGCCGGTCTGATGCGCGGCGCCGACCGCGCGTGAGAGCGGTCAGATCAGAACCGTCACCCACAGGAGCACGCAGACGAGGAAGATCACGCCCCATGCGATCGCGGGCCTCGCGCTGAAGCGGCGCGACCAGGGCCAGACCGGCAGGTAGGCCACGAAGACCAGAAGCGAGAAGAGCGAGAGGATGGCGCCGAGCGGCATGGGGCGGGAAGTCTCCGGCAAATGGGCTTTGCCGGGGTAGGGGCGGGAGCTGCCGCGATCAAGCCCGGCGCCGTCACGCTCGCGACATGATGAAGCGCCTTGATTGCGGACGGCCCGCGCCCCCTGTAGATCGAAGCCCTCCGCCTCCCGAGCGAAAAGTCCGGAGCACCATGCTCAACGCCCCCGTCCAAGTTCCCCTGGAGCCCGTCCTGGTCGATCCGCTGCCGCGTCGCATGACGGTCGGCGTCGATGTCGGCGGCGTGAAGGTCGGCGGCGGCGCCCCGGTCGTGGTGCAGTCCATGACCAACACCGACACGGCCGACATCGACGCGACGGTGCGGCAGGTCGCCCAGCTCAGCCGCGCGGGCTCCGAGATCGTGCGCATCACGGTGGACCGTGACGAGTCGGCCGCCGCCGTCCCCCGCATCCGCGAGCGGCTCGACCGGCTGGGGCTTTCCGTGCCGCTCGTGGGCGACTTCCACTATATCGGCCACAAGCTTCTGGCCGACCATCCGGCCTGCGCCGAGGCGCTCGCCAAGTATCGCATCAATCCCGGCAATGTCGGCTTCAAGGACAAGAAGGACCGGCAGTTCGTCGAGATCGTGGAACAGGCGATCCGCTGGAACAAGCCCGTGCGCATCGGCGTCAACTGGGGCTCGCTCGATCAGGAGCTGCTGACGCGCCTGATGGACGCCAACGCCGCGCTGGCGACGCCCGCGCCCGCCCGAGCCGTGATGCGCGAGGCGATCATCCAGTCGGCGCTGCTCTCGGCCCAGCTCGCCGAGGAGACGGGGCTCGGGCGCGACCGCATCCTCCTGTCGGCCAAGGTTTCCAACGTCCAGGACCTCATCGGCGTCTACCGCGACCTGTCGCGCCGGACCGACCACGCGCTCCATCTCGGCCTGACGGAAGCGGGCATGGGCACGAAGGGCATCGTGGCGTCGGCCGCCTCGATGGGCATCCTCCTCCAGGAAGGCATCGGCGACACGATCCGCGTGTCGTTGACGCCCGAGCCCGGCGGCGACCGCACGCGCGAGGTGCAGGTCGCGCAGGAGCTCCTGCAGACCATGGGCTTCCGGCAGTTCCTGCCCATCGTCGCGGCGTGCCCGGGCTGCGGACGCACGACCTCGACGCTGTTCCAGGAACTGGCCGAGACGATCCAGAGCGACATCCGGGAGAACATGCCGGTCTGGCGCGAGCGCTATCCCGGCGTCGAGGCCCTGTCGGTCGCCGTCATGGGCTGCATCGTCAACGGGCCTGGCGAGAGCAAGCACGCCGATATCGGCATCTCGCTGCCGGGCACCGCCGAGGTGCCCTCGGCGCCGGTCTACATGGACGGCGTGAAGGTCGCGACGCTGCGCGGCGCAACGATCGCCCAAGACTTCCACCAGATGGTGCTGCAGTACATCGAGCGCCGCTACGGGCGGCCCGCCACCGCCGCCGCGGAGTGAGACGCGCCGCCGCGCTCCTTCTCGCCGCGCTTCTGGCCGCCTCGCCCGCGCGGGCCGCGCAGCCCGAGCGCGCGGACGATCCGCGCGTCGCCGAGATCTGCGACCTGATCGAGGCGAACGCGAAGCTGGTGGGCATGGAGCCGGCCTTCTTCGCGCGCCTCATCTGGAAGGAGTCGCGCTTCGACGAGGGCGCGCGCTCGCCAGTGGGCGCGCTCGGCATCGCCCAGTTCATGCCCTACACCGCCAGGGAGCGGGGCCTCGGCAACCCGCTCGACAAGCGCGAGGCGCTGCGCCACTCGGCCGGATACCTCAAGGACCTACGCGCCGAGCTCGGCTCCTGGGGGCTGGCGGCGGCGGCCTATAACGGCGGCATCAACCGCGTGAAGCGCTGGATGGGCGGCGGCGGGCGCCTTCCCTTCGAGACCGAGGACTACGTCCTGTCGATCACAGCGCAGCCCGCCTCCTGGTTCCGCGAGGAGGCGGGGCGCGAGGCCGAGGTGACGCCGCTCGTCAAGGATCTCGACTTCGCGAGCGCCTGCCGCCGCCTGCCGATCCTGCCGACGCGCGCCGTCTTCGCGCTGGCCGAAAGCGCGCCGCTGCGGCCCTGGGGCGCGCAGGTCGCGGGCCATCCCAACGAGGCGATCGCGGTGCGCATATACCACCGCCTCCAGGACCAGTATCCGAAGGTGCTGGGCGGCATCACGCCGATCCTCCTGCGCTCTCGCCCCATCTCCGGCCCGCGCCGCATCACGGCCGTGCGCATCGGCGCCGACTCGCGCCGCGAGGCCGACGCCTTCTGCACGCGCTACCGCTCGGCGGGCGGAAGCTGCGTGGTGGTGAGGAACTGAGGGCGCGATTTTGTCATGCCAACCTGAACTTCCTGGGTTCTGGTATGGCCATTTCGTCCGTCATGCAGATGTAGGCCAACATCTTAAGGATCGGCAATGCCCGCCGTAGTCGGCCTTCTTCGTTAGCATTGTCCGGGTTGGACGCAGGATGTCTGTTGCCTCCATGTGCAACAGCGCATCGACAGCTTGAACGAAGATATTCTCCTATCTCGCATCCCTCCGCTTGGATGGCTGCAATTTCCTGCATGGCACCGGCTTTGTAATATGGGGCTGCAGAGGGGATCGTTGTTAGCCCTCGGCTCACGAATAATCCTCGCTCCTTCCCCTCTGGAAATGCCCTCTCGAGTATCTTGAAGAACGAGAGGACGGCGTAGTGAGGGCTGGCAAACTCAAGATTGCAGCCCTCGCGCCAGAAGGCCAAAGCAAGATGCTGGTCCTCGCTCAGTGAGGGAAGCTCGCTCACCGCGAACCGACCTTTGAAGTAGGGCATGAAGTTCTGGCTATGGCGCGAGAAGCCGACCAAGGGGGTTGGCCGTCTACTACAGCCTCCAAACGAGAAGACCGCGATCCGCCCCTCAGAGAGCCACGCTATCGAACTGAGGAAACGGGCGATCAAGGAATAATCTTCCTCGATGGCCACCAAGTCGGTTCTCTCCAGGGCGACAGCCGGGAACGAGTCACCGCGCTGTGGGACCACGTAAAACCGATGTCCGCCCTGCACGATCTCCTGATCAACCGTCGGCCATGGCGTAGACATGAAAATATTGGCGAGCGCCCACGAAGTGAACGGATACTTCGGATCGACCATGCACGACCCTTTACACATGCTGAACTCGAACAGTTCGGGCAATGCTGCTTTTCCGGACGCACCGGTTGTAGCATCGTCGTCGCCCACCTTCGCTGACGGCATTACGTCGGAAGTGCTCCGAATTCACCTCCTAGCTCTTCGCACACTGCCGCAAAATGCCCGTAGACGAAGTTCGCCTCCTGAACGAGTACGAACGTCTTAAGGTCACCAACACGACTGAAGCGGACCGTGCGCTCGGCCCTGATGCTAAAAATCCTGAGCCCAAGCAGCTGTGCTCCGATCCGTGGCGGTCGAGAGGAATCAGAGGGCCTCATCGTTTGGATGCAGTGGATGATCGAGGACCGCAGAACGTCGTTGCTCTTGCGCGTGAGGATCAGCGATCATGCGTCTTCCCCGGACGGGGCAGGATAGGGCTCGCGCGACGAATAGGCGACCTCTCCCGACGTGTTGTCCCATAGCGGGTCAACTCCGCGCGATTCGCGATGCCGTCAGCGATCGCGCCCGGCCACGAAGCGGGCGGCCCAGCGCAGCGTTTGGGCACGCATGCCGAAGGGCTCCAGCATCGCCTCGGCGTCGCGGACGAGCCGGCTGAGTTCCTGCCGCGTCCAGCTCTGGCCATGGAGCGCCGGCAGGGTCTTCTTGCCGCGCGCGGCGTCCTTGCCGGCGGCCTTGCCGAGCGTGGCCGTATCCGCCGTCTCGTCGAGAAGGTCGTCGGCGAGCTGGAAGGCGAGGCCCAGCGCCTCGCCGAAGCGGCGCAGCACCGCCTGATCGGAGCCCGAGGCGCCCGCCAGAACCGCGCCCGCCTCGCAGCCGAAGGCGATCAGGGCGCCGGTCTTCATCGCCTGGAGCTGCCGGATCTCGGCCTCGTGCAGCGTCGGGCGGCGCTCGGCCGCCAGGTCCAGCGCCTGTCCGCCCACCATGCCGGCGGCGCCCGCCTCGCGCGACAGGAGGCGCACGAGTTCGATCCGGCGCTCGGGGGCGATGGCCTGCGCCTCCGCCACGAGCCCGAAGGCGAGCGTCAGCAGCGCATCGCCCGCCAGGATCGCCGTCGCCTCGTCGAAGGCGCGGTGAACCGTCGGCCGGCCGCGCCGCAGGTCGTCGTCGTCCATGGCCGGCAGGTCGTCGTGGACCAGCGAGTAGCAGTGGACGCATTCCAGCGCGAGCGCGACGGGCATGGCCTGGTCCGCCGGGGCGCCGAAGAGCGCGGCGCTCTCGACCACGAGAAAGGGCCGCAGCCGCTTGCCGCCGCCGAGCGCGCCGTGTCGCATGGCCTCGAGAAGCCGCTCGGGCGCCTCGCGCAAGAGCGGGCTCGCGCTCCCGAGCGCCGTCTCCAGCGCGCGCTCGACGCGCTCGGCCGTACGGGAAAGCGCGTCTGCGACGGACGTGTCGGTCTGGCTGGACATGGCGGGGGCTTCGGGTCCGGATCGGGAAAAGGCTCTGGCCTCCTCTTGGCGCAAGCGCGCGGGCGGGCGCAAGACCGGCGCGGGCGGTTGCCCCGGCTTCGGGGGAGGCGCTAAGACCGCGATGCGTCTCGCTTTCCATCGGACGCTTCGAACCCGCCCGATTCTCCCTCAACCCCGGAAGACGCCTCGCCCATGGTCCGACGTCTCGTCTCCGCCGCCCTTCTGGTCGTGGCGGTGCTGGCCGCGATCCCGCTGGTGCTGGTGCCGGTCTACGCCATTCCGGGAATTCGGCCGATCTCGACGCTGATGCTGGCGGAGCATTTCACCTTCCAGCCCTTCGAGCGCGAATGGACGCCGATCGAGGCCATCGCGCCGGTCCTGGTGCGCTCGGTGATGATGTCGGAGGACGGGCAGTACTGCTTCCACGGGGGCGTGGACTGGGACGCGCTCGGAGATGTGGTGGACCAGGCGGTGAACGAGGGCGAGGCGGGGCGGGGCGCCTCGACCATCCCCATGCAGACGGTCAAGAACCTCTTCCTCTGGAACGGGCGCTCCTTCCTGCGCAAGGCGCTGGAGCTGCCGCTCGCGACCTATGCCGACCTCGTCTGGTCGAAGACGCGCACGATGGAGATCTATCTCAACGTCGCCGAATGGGGGAACGGCATCTACGGGATCGGCGCGGCGAGCCGCTACTACTTCAACCGCCCCGCCAGCCAGCTGACGGCGAACCAGGCGGCGCTTCTGGCGGTGGCGCTGCCCTCGCCGCTGACGCGCGACCCGGCCAACCCCAGCGCCGGGCTGAAGCGCCTTGCGGGCACCGTGGCCGCGCGCGCCCGGGCGAGCGGCGGCTATATCGGCTGTGTCAGCGGAGTGTGAGGCGGGGCACCCCTTGCGCCCTCTTCCCTTCCGGGCCCGCCTTTGCTATGGGCTCGCCTGATTTCCTCGGATCGCGAAACGACGCGCGGCCTCTAAGACAGGGCGCGGCGCAGCGTTGCCGGTGCGGGGAGCGGATCGGGCTTCCTTCGGGTGGCGCGGTCCGGTCGAACCCGAATGTCAGTTGCGGTCCCGCCGGCCCTCGGTCTTCGAGGACACCTGGCGCCGCCGGCGCGAACGAAAGAAAACCGATGGCCGTTCCCAAGCGAAAGACCTCCCCCTCCAAGCGCGGCATGCGCCGCTCGGCCGACGCCCTTTCGGCGCCGACCTACATCGAGGACAAGAACTCGGGCGAGCTGCGCCGTCCGCACCACATCGACCTCAAGAGCGGCATGTATCGCGGCCGCCAGATCCTGAAGGTCAAGGAAGGCGCCTGACCCGAAGGCCGCCCGCGGGCGGCCGGCAGGCTCCAGACATGCGAAAAGGCCGGGCTCGCGCCCGGCCTTTTTTCGTAACCCCGTGCCGAGGGGCTCAGTCCTTCTTGCGGTCCAGCGCCTCGAGGCGCCGCTGCATCTCGGCGAGCTGGTCGCGCAGGGCCGCCAGATCGTCGGCGCCCGGCTGCGCGGGGGCGGCGGCCGGCGGCGGGGCGGCCGGCTTCTTCGCGTCGGCCCCGCCGAGCGCGCCTGCCATGAAGGGGTTGAAGACCGCCATCGCCTCGCGGAACATCTCGGTGTTGCGCCGCACCTGCGCCTCCATCAGCGCCATGGGCGACTGCGCGCCCCCGTTCGCGCCGCGAAAGGTCTCCTGCTCGCGCGAGAAGGCGGCCATGGAGTGTTCCAGGTAGGCCGGGATCACCATCTGCATCTGGTCGCCGTAGAAGCGGATCAGCTGGCGCAGGAAGGTGATGGGCATCAGGTTCTGCCCGCCCTTGTTCTCCTGCTCGAAGATGATCTGCGTCAGCACCGAGTGGGTGATGTCCTCGCCGGTCTTGGCGTCCTGCACCACGAAGTCCTCGTTGCCCTTGACCATGGCGGCGAGGTTTTCGAGCGTCACGTACATCGAGGTGCCGGTGTTGTAGAGCCGGCGGTTGGCGTATTTCTTGATGATCGTCGTTTCGTTGTTGCGTGCCATCCGCCCGGTGCCTTCCGCTCGTCACCGGCCCTTCGCAGGACCTTCTGGTAAGAGATAGGCACAATCGCGCCTTGTTTCCAAACGCCGCGGCCCGTTTGTCCCCGGTTCGCCGCGAGGGATCGCGGGAAAAGGCGACTTGAACCTCGCTTCCGGCAGGGCAATTGTTATCCATAACCGGCGCCCGACGCCGGATCGGGGCGGACAGGGCGAGAGCGAGGACAACCCATGAGTGCCAATCCATCGATCGTGATCGTCGGCGCGGCGCGCACGCCGGTCGGCGCCTTCAACGGCGCCTTCGCCGACGTGCCGGCGCACGAGCTCGGAGCCGCAGCCGTCGCCGAGGCGCTGCGCCGCGCCGGCGTCGAGGCGGCCGAGGTCGACGAGGTGATCCTCGGCCAAGTGCTTTCGGCGGGCGAGGGGCAGAACCCGGCGCGCCAGGCCGCCATGAAGGCCGGCGTTCCCAAGGAGGCGACCGCCTGGGGCCTTAACCAGCTCTGCGGCTCGGGCCTGCGCGCGGTGGCGCTCGGCCTGCAGCAGATCGCGGGCGGCGATGCGCGCGTCGTGGTGGCGGGCGGGCAGGAGTCCATGTCCATGGCCCCGCACGCCGCGCATCTGCGCTCGGGAACGAAGATGGGCGACCTGAAGCTCGTCGACACGATGCTCAAGGACGGGCTGATCGACGCCTTCCATGGCTACCACATGGGAAACACGGCCGAGAACGTCTCGCGCCAGTGGCAGATCACGCGCGGCGAGCAGGACGAGTTCGCGGTCCGCTCGCAGAACAAGGCCGAGGAGGCGCAGAAGGCCGGGCGCTTCCGCGACGAGATCGTCGTCTTCACCGTGAAGGGGCGCAAGGGCGACACCGTCGTCTCGGACGACGAGTACATCAAGCACGGCACGACGCTGGAGAAGGTCGCCAAGCTCCGTCCGGCCTTCGACAAGGAGGGCACGGTCACGGCCGCCAACGCCAGCGGCATCAACGACGGCGCTGCGGCCGTGGTGCTGATGAGCGAGGCGGAGGCCTCGCGGCGCGGCCTGACGCCCCTGGTGCGCATCGTCTCCTGGGCGAGCGTCGGCGTCGATCCGGCGGTGATGGGCACGGGGCCGATCCCCGCCTCGCGGCGCGCCCTCGAGAAGGCCGGCTGGCGGGTCGAGGACCTCGACCTCGTCGAGGCCAACGAGGCCTTCGCGGCCCAGGCCTGCGCGGTCAACAAGGACATGGGCTGGGACCCCTCGATCGTGAACGTCAACGGCGGCGCGATCGCGATCGGCCATCCGATCGGGGCGAGCGGGGCGCGCTGCCTCAACACGCTGGTCTTCGAGATGGGCCGGCGCGGCTCGCGCAAGGGCCTCGCCACGCTCTGCATCGGCGGCGGCATGGGCGTCGCCATGTGCGTCGAGCGCCTCTGACGCATCGCATCCCCTCGGGACCGCCAACCGGTGATCCCGCTTTCCTCGCAGGAAGTCGGCCCGCCGCCCCGTGCGGCCGGTCCCCCAGAAGACGTCGCGAGCGATCCCGGCCGCAGTCGCCGCGCTCGCGGCGCGCGTCGTCGTCACGGTTGCAACAAGGGAGGTAGCAGGCATGGCAAGGGTCGCGGTGGTGACGGGGGGCTCGCGCGGCATCGGCGCGGCGATCGCTCGCGCGCTGAAGGCGGAAGGCTACGGCGTCGCGGTGAACTACGCCGGCAACGAGGCGGCGGCGGAGGCTTTCCGCGCCGAGACCGGCATTCCCGTGTTCCGCTGGGACGTGTCGGACTATGCGGCCTGCGAGGCCGGGCTGGCGCGCGTCGCGGACGAGGTCGGACCGGTGGACATCCTCGTCAACAATGCCGGCATCACGCGCGACGCCATGTTCCACAAGATGACGCCCGAGCAGTGGAACGCGGTGATCGGCACCAACCTCACGGGCCTGTTCAACATGACGCGCCTCGTCTGGGAGGGGATGCGCGCCCGCAGGTTCGGCCGCGTCGTCAACATCTCCTCGATCAACGGGCAGAAGGGCCAGGCGGGCCAGGCGAACTACTCCGCCGCCAAGGCCGGCGACATCGGCTTCACCAAGGCGCTGGCCCAGGAGGGGGCGCGCGCCGGCATCACGGTGAACGCCATCACGCCCGGCTATATCGGCACCGAGATGGTGCGCGCCATCGACGAGAAGGTGCTGAACGAGCGCATCCTGCCGCAGATCCCGGTCGGGCGGCTCGGCGAGCCCGAGGAGATCGCGCGCTGCGTCCTGTTTCTGGTGGCCGAGGACGCGGGCTTCATCACCGGCGCGACCCTCTCGGCCAACGGCGGCCAGTATCTCGCCTGACGGGGCGGGGCGGGGGAGCGGGAACCTCGCCCCCGCCCGCGGTGTTTACGGCTCCGAGAGACCGAAAACCAACGCGCCGCCCCCTGTCGCGGCGCCGGAGGACCAACCGATGATCAGCAAGAGCCTCACCGCCGCCGCCCTCGCCCTGGTGGCCGTCGCCACCGCCACGCCCAGCCTGGCCCAGGGCATCGAGATCGGCCGCGACGGCGTCCGCCTGGTGGATCCCAACGCCCGCCGCGACGACGACATGCGACGTGACGACATGCGCCGCGACGACCGCCGCGCGGCGCGCGAGATCGGCGAGCGCGACGCGATCCGCATCGCGCGCGGCGAGGGCGTGCGAGAGGTGGATGACGTGCGCCGCACGAGCCGCGCCTTCCGCGTGGTCGGCACGGATCGTTCGGGCGACGACATCCAGGTCGATATCGACCGCCGCTCGGGCGACGTCCTGTCGGTTCGCTGAACCCATCGATCGCGCAGGTGGAGACAAGGGCGGTGCCGTTCGCGGCGCCGCCCCTTTCGCGTCCGTCCGCCGCTTTCGCGAGCGACGGCGCGGCGCGAAGGGAACCAAAGCGCCGGCCCGCGCGTCTGTAGCGCACCCGGCGCTGCGGCTCGCCCGGCCGGGCGTTCAACGGGAGTCTTTCATGACGATCAGTTCCTTGCTGCGCGTCGGCCTCATCGCCGGACTGGCCAGCCTTTCCGCCGCGCCGGTCCTGGCGCAGGGCATCCAGATCGGACCGGGCGGCGTGCGCGTCCTTCCCGACGACCGCGGCCCGCCTCCTCCCGGCTACGGTTATGACGGCCCGCGCCGCTTCCGCGACGAACCGCCGCCGCGCCGGCGCGAGATCACCGAGCGCGAGGCGGTGCGCATCTCCCGCTCGCAGGGCATGCGCGAGGTGGACGACGTGTATTCGCGCGGTCGCACGATCCGCGTCGAGGGCGCCGACCGCCGCGGGCGCGACCTCACCGTGATCATCGACCGCCGCTCGGGCGACATCGTCGACGTGCGCTGAGGCCACGGAACGGCGGCTTTCTGCCCGGGCGCGGCGATCCATCGCCGCGCCCGGTTGCGTTTGGCGCCAGCCTCCCCAACTAACGTCGCGTGATGATGGATGCGCCCCTTCTTTCGCGCTCGGCCCGCCCGGCGGGCAACCACCCCGACGGGCGTGGCGTCACGGCGGTTCTCGGCCCCACCAATACCGGCAAGACCTGGCTCGCCATCGAGCGCATGGTGGCGCATCCCTCGGGGGTGATCGGCCTGCCGCTGCGGCTCCTGGCGCGCGAGGTCTACGGAAAGGTCGTCGACCGCGTGGGCGTCGGCGCGGTCTCGCTGATCACGGGCGAGGAGAAGATCAAGCCGCCCAACGCTCGCTTTCAGGTCTGCACCGTCGAGGCCATGCCGCGCGAGACCAACGCCTCGTTCGTCGCGATCGACGAGGTGCAGCTGGCCGGCGACTTCGAGCGCGGCCACGTCTTCACCGATCGCATTCTCCACACGCGCGGGCGCGACGAGACGCTGCTTCTCGGCTCGGCCACGATGCGCGGCGTTCTGGAGCGCATGCTGCCGGGCATCAGCTGCGTGACGCGGCCGCGCCTGTCGCAGATTCTCTATGCCGGCTCCAAGAAGATCACGCGCCTGCCGCGCCGCTCGGCGATCGTCGCCTTCTCGGCCGAGGAGGTCTACGCCATCGCCGAGCTGATCCGCCGCCAGCGCGGCGGGGCGGCGGTCGTGCTGGGCGCCTTGTCCCCGCGCACGCGCAACGCGCAGGTCGACCTCTACCAGAACGGCGACGTCGAGTTTCTGGTGGCCACCGACGCGATCGGCATGGGCCTCAACCTCGATGTCGACCACGTCGCCTTCGCGCAGGACTGGAAATACGACGGCTTCCAGTATCGCCAGCTGACGCCGGCCGAGTTCGGGCAGATCGCGGGGCGCGCGGGGCGCCACGTGCGCGACGGCACCTTCGGCGTGACGGGCCGCGTCGATCCGATGCCCCAGGAACTGGTGGAGCACCTGGAGGCCCACGAGTTCCAGCCGGTGCGCGTGCTCCAGTGGCGCAACCGGCACCTCGACTTCTCGAGCGTCGAGGCGCTGAAGACCTCGCTCGACCGCGCCCCGCCGAACGAGTTCCTGTCGCGCTCGCTTCCGTCCGTCGACCAGCGGGCGCTCGAGTTCCTGTCGCGCGACGAGGCGGTGATGCGCGCGGCCAACGGGGCGAAGGCGGTGGAGCTTCTCTGGGAAGCGTGCAAGCTGCCCGACTACCGGCGCATCGCGCCCGCCCAGCACGCCGAGATCATCGCCTCCATCTATGCCGACCTCGTGCGCAGGGGCACGGTGGCCGAGGACTACATGGCCGCGCAGGTCCGGCGGGCCGACTCGGTCGAGGGCGACATCGACACGCTCTCGCAGCGCATCGCCGAGATCCGCACCTGGACCTACATCTCGCACCGGCCCGGCTGGCTGGCCGATCCGACACACTGGCAGGAAAACACCCGCGCCATCGAGGACCGTCTCTCTGACGCCTTGCACGAGCGGTTGACGAAACGCTTCGTAGATCGCAGGACAAGCGTCCTGATGAAGCGGCTGAGAGAGAACGCGTTCATGGAAGCTGAAATCGGCGGCGACGGCACGGTGCTCGTTGAGGGTCACCTGGTGGGCGAGCTGCAGGGATTCCGCTTCACGCCCGACACAAAGAGCGACGGACCGGACGCCAAGACCGTGCGCGCCGCCGCGCAGAAGGCGTTGGCGAGCGAGTACGAGAAGCGCGCCGAGCGCTTCGCGAACGCGCCCAACGGCGACCTGGCGCTCGGCTCCGACGCCTATGTGCGCTGGCTGGGCGCGCCGATCGCGAGCCTCGTCGCAGGCGAGGACGCGCTGCGTCCGCGAATCGTCCTGCTCGCCGACGAGCAGCTGACCGGCCCCGCGCGCGACAAGGTGGCGGCCCGCGCCGAGCGCTTCGTCACCTACCAGATCTCCACGATCCTGAAGCCGCTCGCCGATCTCAAGGAGGCGCAGGGCGCCGAGGGCGTCGCCAAGGGCATCGCCTTCCGCCTGTTCGAGGCCTACGGCCTGATCCAGCGCCGCGAGATCGCCGACGAGGTGCGCTCGCTCGACCAGGAGGCGCGCGCCGCGCTGCGGCGTCTGGGCGTTCGCTTCGGCGCCTACCACATCTTCGTGCCGGCCCTCGTGAAGCCGGCGCCCGCCGCCCTCCTGACCCTTCTGTGGGGCATCAAGGAGGACGGGCGCGAGCGTCCCGGCTACGGCGAGGTGACGCAGCTCCTCGCCACGGGCCGCACCTCGGTCCAGGCCAATCCCGAGTTCGACCCGGTCTTCTACGGGCTCGCCGGCTACCGCCTGCTCGGGCGGCGCGCGGTGCGCATCGACATCCTAGAGCGTCTGGCCGACCTGATCCGCCCGGCGCTCGGCTGGTCGCCGACCGCCGCCGGCAAGCGCCCGGAAGGCGCCTTCAACGGCCGCGAGTTCATCGTCACCCCTCCGATGATGTCGATTCTCGGCGCGACCGCCGACGACATGGACGAGATCCTGAAGGGTCTCGGCTACCGCTCCAACGCGATGGAGCAACGCGAGGTCGAGGCGACGATGCGGCGCCAGGACGAGGCGCTGGCCGCCGCCGAGGCCGTGCGTGCCGCCGAGGCCGCCGCGTCCGCGACGAAGCCGGCGGGCGATGCCGCCGATGCGGACGCCAAGATCCTCGAGGAGGGCGCCCTTCTCGCGATGCGCGGCGACGAGCCGGCGAGCGACGGGGTGTCCGCCGAGGAGGACGTCGCGGAGCCGCTCGGCTCGGCCGAGGTCGTCGCGGTATCCGACCTCGAGCCCGCTATGGAACCGGGCGCGGCGCTCAACGAGGGTGACCTCGACGCCGTCGCGGGCGACGAGCCGCGCCCCGTGGATGCCATCCTTTCCGACGCCGAGCCGACCGATGCGGACGAGGTCGAGGCGCGTCCGGCGCTCGCGCCCGAGCCCGACGACGCGACCCCTGCGGTCGAGGTCGCGGCGGCCGAGCCGGGCGCGGTGGACGGCGCGGTTTCGGCCGAGGCCGAGACGGCGGCCGAGCCGCCCAAGATGGTGCTCCTGTGGCGACCCCATCGCGGCGGCGACCGGGGCGAGCGCCGCGGCGGCCAGGGACGCGGCCGTCCGGGCGGGCAGAATCGCGAGGCGCGCGGCGGCGAGGATCGCGGCGGCGCCGGCCAGCGCTTCGGGCGCGGCAACGGCAACCGGCCGGAGCGCAGCGGCGACGACCGGCGCACGCAGGGTGGCCCGC
>NZ_BBWK01000044.1 GCF_001463765.1 Aureimonas sp. AU4
AGCGAAACTCAGAACCGGACCGCGCTGCCGTAGCCGACGAGTTCGAGGTAACCAACGCAGTCCGGCCCTCGCACGAGACCTTCCCAGTAGACCGGAAGCCCCAGCGCGCTGCCGACCTCCTGATCCACCATTGCAGCGGTGAGGGGAAGCGTGAGCGCACCGGACCCCAAACGAACCTCTACCACCGGATCGACCGGATACGTCCCACCGGACCGCTCCGAACGCCACATCTGACGCGGATGGAAGGCAACGGCGTCTGGAGGCAATGTCTCGACCGAGCCGTCCGCCCCGCGCCACGAGCCGCCCGCATACGCGCTCGCGCCCGCCGCATCGCGCAGCCGGAATGCCGTCAGAGCCGAGCCGTCCGCAAAGTTGAGGCCCGTCCAGTCCCATCCGACGATCCCGGAAGCCAGAAGGTCGGACGACCATTCACGGTCGAGCCAGGCAAGACCCGTGACGGGCAGCGCCTCGTCGCCGCACTCCTGCGTCCGCAACGTACCGCTCACCCGCAGCTGCGGCAGGGAATAGTAGTAGCTTGCGTTCTCCGGAGCGGGGCCCTTGCGGCTGTAGCCGTTCTCCCCCTGCAGGAGAGGGGGCGTCGTCGGCTCCAGAAGGAGTTCGACCTCGAACGCGTTGTCGCCGACGCGCGTCTCGAAGCGACCGTCCGACCGCCGACGAAAGAACCAGTCGTCGATCGCGACGTCAGCGTCGCCTTCCTCCGCCCTCGCCAACCCGAACCCGTCGCGGGCCGCCCGTTCCGCGGTCTCGATGCGTCCGGCTTTCGGATCGGACACTCCCGCATGGGCAAAGAGGATCTGGTCCGGCGCGAAGCGGCTGGGATTGTCGCTGGCTGCCCCCGGCGGCCGGTTGCGAAAGAAGGTAACCTGGAAGCCGACCTCCTCGCCTCCCGGCAGCCGCAGCGACCCGGTGACGTACCACCACTCCGTGCGAAACGTGGGATGGGCACCGTGGTCGCGTGGGAAGACGAGGGGTACCCCCGGGCGAACCTGCGGGTACGCGATGGCACCGCCCAGGCCCGGACCCGCGTGGAGGCCGAACGGGAGAGACACCACGCCGACGAGGAAGCGGCGCCGGGAGAAGAGGACATGCTTCATATCGCATCCTTCGTGACGATCCGCGTGGCGCGATGGCTTGCCGGCGAGCCCATCACCAATCCTCCCGAACGGCGAGAACCGCGTCGCGGGCCGTCGCGCGCCGCGCCGCCAGCATGGCCGTCGCGGTGGCCGCGAGCGCGAGCGCCGCGACGACGGCAACGATCGTGCCGAGCGGCAGGCGGGTCTGCATGGTCCAGTTGAAGGACTGCGGGTTCACGACATGGATCAGGACCTGCGACAGGCCTAGCCCCAAGAGCACGCCCGCGAGCGCACCGACGAGCCCGAGCAACGCGCCTTCGAAGCCCAGCATAGCCACGATCTGGCGGGGTGCGACGCCGATATGGCGCAGCATGCCGAACTCGCGGATGCGAGCGATGGTCTGCGACGACACCGTGGCCGCGACGCCCGCCAGCCCGACGAGGATCGCGACCGCTTCCAGAAGATAGGTGACCGCGAACGACCGGTCGAAGAGGTCGAGCGCGTAGCGGCGCAGCGTGGCGGGCTCGGCGAGCGAGACGGCGCGCGAAAGGTCCGGTCCCAGAGCCCCGCGCAGCGCCTCGCCGGTGCGACTGGGGTCGGCACCCGGCTGCAGAGTCACCGCCGCCTCGTCGCGGGTGGCGTCGCCCGTCAGGCGCTCGTAGTCCTCGATCCGTATCGCGACCGCACCCTGTTGCCGCGCGTAATCGCGCCAGACCCCGGCGACCGTGAACTGCGCTCCCCGTCCGAGCGGCAGCGCGACGCGCTGACCCAAATCCCAGCCATAGATCCGGCTGGCGGGTTCGGAAACCCAGACGGGCAGGGCGCCCTGTGTGACGGCTGTCCGCCGGATCAGCGCGAGCGAGGAGGCGGGATCGGCAGCGACGGGCCGCGCGATCAGGATCACCGGCGGCTGGCCGGGACGCAGACCGAGAGGGAGCTGCCGGCTGAACTCGATGGCGCCGACGCCGGGCACGGCGCGCAGACGCGCCTGCGCCGCGGCGTCGAGGCCCGCGCCCCCGTCCACGCGCAGGTAGAGGTCAGAGTGCAGGACGTCGCCGAGCCAGTCGTCCACCGCCACCCGAAAGCTCGTCACCATGGTCGCCATCGCGATCATCAGCGCCGTGCTCGCCACGATGCCGCAAAGAGCGGTCGCAGCCTCGCCCGGCGCGCCGTGGACGTGGCGCAGCGCGAGAAGCGCGGCGGCGCCGCGTGGCGGACGGCGCAGGGGGGGTTCAAGAAGGCGGCGCAGGAGCCAGGGCACGCCCGCGACACCCCCCGCCAGGATGAGAGCCATCGCCGCGAAGCCGAAGAGCGGCAGTCCGTTCACGGCCGGCAGAAAGGCCAGCGCCGTGCCGACCCCCACGAGAAGCAGCGCGGGCTTCAAGAGCGGCGAGCGGCGCGGATCCAGCGCGTCGCCCGTGTTCTTGAGCGCGGCGGCGGGCGCGGCACGGCTGGCGGCTCGCGCCGGCAGGACGCTGCCCAGAAGCGCGGCGGCGAGCCCCAGCGCCAGGAAGGCAAGGGCCGCACCTGGCTGGAAGGCGACACCCGCCGCCCCGTCCCGGAAGTAGCCGGCGCCCAGATCGCCGCCGAACCAGCGCAGGAGCGCGACCGCCAGGCCCCAGCCGGCCAGAAGCCCGAACACCGCTCCGACGAGACCGATCACGAGACCCTCCGCCGCCACGGCCGCGATCACGCCGCCGCGCGGCAGGCCGAGCGTGCGGACCAGCGCAAAGACGCGCAACCGCCGCGCCACCGAAAGGGATTGCGCCGAGAAGACCAGGAAGCCGCCCGTCACGAGCGCGACCAGGGCCAGCATGTCGAGGTTGACCCGGTAGGCGCGCGACAGCGCGTTGCCCTGTGCGGCCTCCTCGTCGGCCCCGCCGAGCGAGGCGTCGCCGGGCAACAGCGCGGCGAGGCGATCCCGCGTGCCCGGCGCGTCGTTGCCGAGGCTCAGATCGATCCGGTCGAGCCGCCCCAGCCGGTCGAAGAGCCATTGCGCGGCGGCGATGTCGAGGACGCCGATGCGCTGGCCCTCCGCCACGCCCGGCAGCGCGCCGCGCAGACGCATGTCGGCCTGCCGCCCGTTGGCGGAGACCGTGACGCGGTCGCCGACCGACAAGCGCAGGTCCGACAGGACCGCGCGCGACAGGAACAGCGCATCCGGGGCGAAGGGGCTCTCGGTGCGCGTGTCGAGTCCGCTCGCGACACCGACGAGGCTCGGCGTCACCGCGACCGCCCGAAAGGCGTCGAGGCCGAGCAGCGTCAAACGCGTGGTGCCGATCTCGGCGTCGAGGCTGACCACCGGGCTTGCGCCCGCGACGCCCTCGGTGCGCGCCACCGTGGGATAGAGCGCCTCGTCGAACCCGAGCGGGCTCGCCGCCCGGACCGACAGATCCGCGGCCCCGTTGACGCCGCGCACCGCGCCGTCGAAGGCCTGGAGCGCCGAGGCGTTGACGAGATGCACCGCGAAGCCGAGCGCGACGCCCACCGCGATGGCGAGCGCCGTCAGGAGGAAGCGCGCCGGATGGGCGCGCGCCTCGCCCCGCACCAGCCAGCCGAGCGCGAGGCGCGCGCTGGCAAGGCCCGCCTCAGCGGCCATCGGAATCGCCTTTCGTCGCCGTGTCGTCGCGCAGGCCGGACGCGGTCAGCGTCAGGACGCGGTCGGCGATGCGGGCGGTGGCACGCGAATGGGTGACGATCACGGCTGCCGCCCCGGTCCGGCGCACGGCCGCGGCCAGGAGGTCGAGGACTCGCCCCGCCGTCTCGGGGTCGAGGTTGCCGGTGGGCTCGTCGGCAAGGATCAGCGCCGGCTCGTGGATCAGCGCGCGGGCGATCGCCACGCGCTGCAACTCGCCGCCCGAGAGGTCGCGTGCATAGTCGTCCGCGCGACCGCCAAGGCCGACGGCCTCCAGCATCGCGCGCGCCCGCTCGCCGATCGCATGCGCGTCGCTGCGCACCAGCGCGAGCGGCAGGCCGACATTCTGGCCGAGCGTCAGATAGGGCAGGATGTGGAAGGCCTGGAAGACAAAGCCGATCCGCTCGCGCCGCAGCCGGGTTCGCCCCGCCTCGTCGAGCGGGCCCACCGGCTCGCCGCCGATCCGCACCTCGCCGCCGTCCGGATCGTCGAGGCCCGCCAGGATGTTGAGGAGCGTCGATTTGCCGACGCCCGACTCGCCGAGGACGGCGACGATCTCGCCGCCTCTGACCGACAGGTCCAGGTCGTGAAACAGCTGTCGCCCGCCGGGCACCGACTTCGCGAGGGCGCGGACGCTCAGCGCCGCGCCGGGTGACGCACCGGCCGATCGGGCTTCGGCGCGCGCGGGGGCGAGGGTTTCGGACAAGGGCGGCTCCCGGCATGGCGTTCGCGGCCCGCGCCGAGGACCGGCGGCGGGTCAGGCGCATGTCGAGCCGACGGCCGCCGAGTCAACCCGGGCGGGCCCCGACGCGGCGTCGTGACGCCCATGACCCCGAGCGGTCAGGCCTCCGGGTCGAGCGAGCCCCTGAGGCTGTAGGAGAGGCCCTCCGGCCCGTAGCGCAACTCGCCGCGCCCGGCGAAGTAGCCGGGAACGACGCGTTCCACGAGCCGGCTGCCGAAACCCTTCCGGCTCGGCGCGGCGACCGCCGGGCCGCCGCTCTCGCTCCACCGGAACAGGAAGGCCTTGTCCTCGCCGGCCGTCCAGGACACCTCGACGCGCCCGGCATCGCCGGCCAGCGCACCGTATTTCGCAGCGTTCGTGGCGAGCTCGTGCGCGGCGAGCGCAAGACCCATCGCCTGCTGGCTCGACAGGTCCAAGAGCGGCCCGTCCAGCCGGAAGCGCTCGCCCGCGTCCCGATGCGGCTCGAGCGCCGTTTCGAGGACCGCCCGGATGTCGGACGCCTCCCAGTTCGCCTCGGTCAGCATCTCCTGGGCGCGGCCGAGCGCCTGGATGCGGGCCGACACGACCTCGGCCGCCTCGTCGAGGCTGGGCGCGTGGCGCAGGCTCTGCGTCACCACCGCCTGCACCATGGCGAGCGTGTTCTTCATGCGGTGCGCCAGCTCGCGCTGAAGAAGGCGCTGCCGCTTCTCCGCCTCGCGCTGGCTGGCCAGGGCCGCGCGCGTCTTCTCGTACTCCCCCGTCGCGCGCGCATTGGCCTCGGTGAGCGCGTTGCGGGCCTCGACCGTCTTCGTGGTCTCGTTGACGACGTTCATGAAGCCGGCGATCCGGCCCTCGTCGTCGTGCAGCGGCGAGTAGGAGAAGGTCCAGTAGGTGTCCTTGGTCACCCCGCCACGCGTCAGGCGCAGCGGCAGGTCCTCGTACCAGGTGCCTCGGCCCGAGAGCGCCTGCTCGGCGAAGGGGCGCACGCCCTCCAGCACCTCGGCCCAGTACTGCGTGAAGGGCGCCCCGATCGGATCCGGAGGCATGCCGACGATGGTCGGCGAATAGGCCTCGTTGAAGAACTGGAGAAGGTCCGGTCCCCAGAAGAAGACCATGTGCTGGCGCGAGCCCATGGCGAGGCGGATCGTCGCCTTCAGCGCGAGCGGCCAGCCCTCGATCGGCCCGAGCGAGGTCTCGTCCCAGCGCTTGGCGAGGATCGCCTCGCCGATCCAGCCCTGGCCGCGCAGGTAATCCTCGAACGTCTCGGGGTCGGAGGCGGGACGGAGCGGGGTCAAGCGTCGGGTCTCGGAGCGTGAAACGTATCGGGTTCGTTCTTCTTGGCGAGGCGCGCCGCCGACTGTCAACGCTCGGCTGTGTGGCCGCCTATCGCAACGCGGCGCGTGAGGCGAACGGGCAACGCCACGAGGCCGACACAAGTCCCGCGTTGTAACGGCAGCACAAAGGTGTGTTTCACGTGAAACGGGGGCGACATGCGCCGAGCGATCCAAGGGGCGGCGACGGCCCTCCTGCTTCTCATGGCCGCCGGCAATGCCGAGGCCGCCGCGCCGCCCCAGATTGAGCAGGGCTTCCGCCAGTTCCTGGAGCGCGAGATCTGGCCGGAAGCGAAGGCGGCCGGGGTCTCGCGCGCCGTTTTCGACCGGGCGCTCGGCAAGGTCCATCCGAACCTCGATCTGCCGGACCTCGTCCTGCCGGGCGAAACCGCGCCCGTCGAGGAGGTGAACCGGCAAGCCGAGTTCTCGAGCCCGGCCGGCTACTTCGACGAGAAGCGCATGGCGACCACCGTCACGCGCGGCCGCGCGCTCCTGCGCACCCACGCCCAGCTTCTTGCTCGCATCGAGCGCCAGACCGGCGTACCGGGGCCGATCGTCGTCGCGATCTGGGGCCGCGAGTCCGGCTACGGCACCGCCAAGATTCCCTACGATGCCTTCGAGGTGCTGGGCACCAAGGCCTATCTCGCGCGGCGCAAGGCGATGTTCCGCGAGGAACTGATCGCCGCGCTGCGCATCGTGGAGGACGGCGACCTTTCCGTTGCCGACATGCGATCGTCCTGGGCCGGCGCGCTCGGCCAGCCGCAGTTCATGCCCACCAAGTTTCGCCAGCTCGCGCGCGACGGCGACGGCGACGGGCGCCGCGACATCTGGAACTCGGTGCCCGACACGCTCCTGTCGATCGCCGCCTATCTCAAGGACGCCGGCTGGGTCGCGAACAGGCCCTGGGGCTTCGAGGCACGCGTGCCCGCATCCGTCTCCTGCACGATCGAGGGGCCGGACCGCATGCGCCCCGTCGCCGACCTCGCCCGCGCCGGCCTCACCCGCATCTCCGGCCAGCCGTTCCCCGCCTCGGAGGCGCGCCAGCCGGGCACGCTCCTCATGCCCGCCGGGCGCTTCGGACCCGCCTTCGTGGCGACGCCCAATTTCTACACGATCAAGAGCTACAACAACTCCGACCTCTACGCCCTCTTCATCGGCCATCTCGCCGACCGCATCGCGGGCTCCGAGGGCGCCTTCCAGACGCCCTGGACCGCACCCAAGGGCCTGACGCGCGGCGAGGTCTCCCGCCTCCAGCAGCGCCTCGAGGCGAAGGGCATGGATGTCGGGGGAACCGACGGCCTCGCCGGCTTCAAGACCCGCCGCTCGCTCGGCGCCGCCGAGGAAGCGGCCAGCCGCCCGGCCACCTGCTGGCCGACCCGCGAGACCGTACGCATCGCCGGTTGAGGCGCGGGTGCTCGGGGTCGCCAAGACGGGGCTCCGCCCTCGACCCGGCAGGGGAAGGTCTTCCCCTGCACCCCTTTCGTTGAAGAGGTTTCCCCGACCGGGGCGGGCCAACGGCCCGCCCCGGTCGGGGACATGTCACCCATAAAAAAGAAGGGTCCGGGAAGTCCTTCCCGGACGGGGATCGGGGCGGTAGCCCCGCCACGGACCCAAGCGCCCGCTCGCCTCAGGCGATGCGGCCGCCGCCCTGCCGGGTGATGGCGACGACCGAGGGACGCGTCGGCATGTCGGGCCGGAAGTCGGGCCAGCGGGTGGAGAGGTCCTCGTAGTAGGACAGGCGGCCGAAGCCCTCCCAGTCCTCGCCGCCGTCTCCCGGGTGCTGCACGGCGACGAAGGCGGTCTGGAGATCGGGCAGGACGAGGGGGCCGCACATCTCGGCGCCGACGGGGACGCGGAAGAAGAGCTTGGAGGTGCCGCGCGCCGGGCCGTCCGTGTCCACGGCCCAGAGACCGTCGGTGCGGCCGGTGGCCTTGGGGCTATTGCCGTCGGTCGAGACCCAGAGACGGCCCTCGGTGTCGACGTGGCAGTTGTCGGGCATGCCGAACCAGCCGTTGCGGGTGGTCTCGGTGGAGAAGGTCGCGCCGACGGCGGCCACGGCTGGGTCGCCGCACTTCAGGAGCACTTCCCAGCGGCCGGACTCGGCGGCGAAGTCGCCATCCGCCTCGGCGATCTCGATGATATGGCCGAAGGCGTTGTTGGCGCGCGGGTTGACGCCGTCCACCTGCGTGTCCTTGCGCTTGGTGTTGTTGGTCAGCATGACGTAGACGCGGCCGTTCTCGCCGTTCGGGCCGATGTCCTCGGGACGGTCCATCGGCGTCGCGCCCAGAAGGTCGGCGGCGCGGCGCGTCTCGATCAGGACGTCGCCCTGATCGCGGAAGCCGTTCTCGGCGGTCAGCGGCCCCTCGCCGAAACGCAGCGGCATCCAGCGCATCGTGCCGTCGTCGGCGAACTTGGCGACGAACAGCGTCCCCTCGTCGAGGAGGTTCATGTTGCTGGCGCGGTCGTCGGGGTTGAATCGACCGGCGGTGACGAACTTGTAGACGTAGTCGAAGCGCTCGTCGTCGCCGAGATAGAAGACGACGCGCCCGTCCCTGGAGACGACGTTGTCGGCGCCCTCGTGCTTGAAGCGGCCGAGCGCGGTGCGCTTGCGGGGCACCGAGTTCGGGTCCATCGCGTCGACCTCGACGACCCAGCCGAAGCGGTTGGCCTCGTTGGGCTCCTTGGCCACGTCGAAGCGGTCGTGGAAACGGCCCCAGATATAGGTGCCCTCGGGAATGCCGAGGCGCTTGTAGTTGGCCGCCTCGGGATGGTTTTCCGGCAGCTTGCCGGTGAAGTAGCCGTGGATGTTCTCCTCGGCCATGATGTAGGTGCCCCAGGGCGTGACGCCGCCGGCGCAGTTGTTGATCGTGCCCAGGACCTTGGTGCCGGTCGCATCCGCCGAGGTCTTGAGGCGGTCCGAGCCGGCGGCGGGACCGGTCAGCATCATCTCGGTGCCGGCCGTGATGCGGCGGTTCATGGCGCCGTCGCGCACGACCTGCCACTTGCCCTCCACCTTGCGGATCTCGACGATCGTGCCGCCATGGGCCGCCATCTCGACGTCGACGCGGTTTTGGTCGGCCTCGGCGATCTTGAGCTTGGGGGCCGTCTTGGCGGGGTCCTTGGCGTCCGCCTCCTCGACCACCTGGACGATGCCCGGGAACATCAGGTGCTCGTTGGTGTATTCGTGGTTCACCACGAGGAGGCCGTGCTCGGAGGAGCCGTCCAGCGGGATGAAGCCGACATAGTCGTTGTTGTAGCCGAACTGGCGGCCCTGAGCCTCGGGCGTCTGGCGCGTCGGATCGAAGGCGGGGCTGTCGGGGAAGAGGGGATCGCCCCAACGCAGCAACACGTCCGCGTCGTAGCCCTCGGCTACGTGGTGGTGTTCGTCGATGCCGGCCTGAACTTCCGGGAACGAGAAGCGCGAGCCGCCGCCGGCCGAACCCTGGGCACGGGCCTCGTCGGCGACCAGAAGCGCCGCCGGGCTGACGGTCGCGGCGATCGCGGCGGCCGCCAGCGAACCGCGCAGGATGTCGCGGCGCGAGAAGCGGCGGGCGATGATCTCGCCCATGGTCGTGTTCGCGGTCGGGTTCAGCCCTTCGCCGTCTGCCTCCTCGAGGCGGCTGGTCGGAAAGGCGGCCTGACGGGACGCGTGCTCGTTCATCGAAATGTCCTGGGTCGCGTTTCTGGAAACGTTCCAGAGCCGCCCTAGGGGCCGAAGATCACAGGTAGATGACAGGCCGCGCGGAGGCTGGCCTGGCCTGTTCGGGCAGAGGCCCGCTCACGTACCGGACGGGCCGCTTTGGATGAAGTTTCCATGACACGGGAACGGCGGTCGGGCGCGCCGCGTCACCCGGTATGTGAGGACGCCGCACCACGGCGGGCGCTCGCCTCCCGATCCTCGGATGTCGCTGAAAGGACACTGATGAAGCCCCTCCTGATCGCCGGTGCTCTGGCCGCGCTTCTCGGCTCGCCTGCCTTATCTCAGCCTGCGCCCGGCAACGCGACGCAGCCCGCCGTTCCGGCCTTGAATTCGGGCGAGGAGGTGGACTCGGGCGTCGGCGCGACCGATCCTCAAAGCTTCGTCGGCCGCACCGCGATGAGCGCCGACGGACGCGAGATCGGCCCGATCCGCGAGGCGCAGATGGCCGGCGACACGAGCGACGGCGAGCTTCTCGTGGTGGAGCACGAGGGGCGCATGCTGCGCCTGCCGGCGTCCGGCGCGAGCGTTTCGGGCGAGCGCGTGACCGTGTCCTCGACCTTCGACCGCGCCATCGCGAACTGACCCCGTCCGGACATGACGAAGGGGCGCCCCGATGGGAGGCGCCCCTTCTCGTCCATCCGATATGTCGGTGGTGAGCCGGCTTACTTCGAGCCGAGGCAGAGGATCGGGTAGACCGAGTCCTGCACCTTAGCGGTCGCGTCCGGCACGCTTTCCAGCGTGGCCGACGCGTCGGCCGTCTGGTAGCGGACGTCGTGCGCCTCGAGGAAGCGCGCGGCGGCGTCGGGGCGGATCGCGAAGTTGATGGACTGCGGGATGTCGCCCGTGAGGTCGGCCACGGCCACCGCGTTCAGCTTGGCGGTGACGACGCCGACCACGCGGCCCGCGAGGTCGACCAGCGGGCCGCCAGAGTTGCCGGGCTGCACGGGGGCCGAGATCTGCAGGTAGTTGGCGTCGTTCATCAGGCCCATGAGCGAGGACACGTTGCCGCGCGTCACGTTCAGGCTGTCGGCCAGGATCGAGCGCAGAGGGAAGCCAAGCGCCAGCACGTCCTCGCCGAGGCGCGGCTTGCCGCCGACGATGGCGAGCGGCTTGCCGAGAGGCTTGTCCATCTTCACGAGCGCGAGGTCGTGGTCCTCGTCGACGACGACCTTCGAGGCCGCGCCGAGGTCGCCGACGAGCACGGTCTTGCAGCTCTTGGCGACATGGGCGTTGGTCAGGAGCCAGCCATCGCTCGACACCACGAAACCGGTGCCCGAGGAGTCGAAGCCGGGGCCTGCCGTGCCGCCCTTGCCCTTGTCCGGGGTCGTCGGGGCGGCAGCGGCCTCCTCGCCGAAGGCGACGCCCGCCGCGCGGCCGGACTCGAAGAGCTTGGCCATGGGGCCGAGTTCGGCGGCGGGCTCGCCGGCGAAGGGCTGGAAGCTCTCGGCCGCGACCTGCGCATAGGGACGCACCAGTGCGTCCTGGTCGCTCCAGGCGACCGAGAAGCCGCGCAGGTCCGTGCCCCGGCCCTGGAAGCGGATCAGGAAGTCGCGCCCCTCTTCGATCCCGCGGATCGTGAAGCCGTCGCCCTTGCGCTCGGCGGTGGCGACGCGCCGGTCCGGCCCGTTGGCCGACAGGACGTCGAAGACGCGGTCCAGCGTGTGTCCGTCGTTGAAGCGGACGGTTTCGATCTCGATGCGGCTGTCGGCCGAGCGCCACATGCGGCCGATCTCGGTGTCGCCGGCCGGCTCGACCAGCGTGCCGGGGAGCGCGATGCGCGCGCCGGTGGTCGTGTCGTCGGCGAACGTGAAGCCCACCGCGTCGCGCGTCTTGTCGCTCGCCTCGATGAGGGCGCGCAGGAAGCGCTCGTCCATCACGCCGTCGGCCACCATGGCGTGCCGGGCCTGGAAGTCGCGCACGGCGCGCAGGGTCTGCGGGCCGACCTCGCCGTCGAACGGTCCCTGATAGTCGCCGCTCCAGGCCAGGCGCGTCTGCAGGCCCTTGCGGAAGGCGATGTCGGTGTTCTGGTTGTAGGCGGCAGCCAGTTCGCCTGTGGGCGAGGCGTGCGCGGGCAAGGCCAGCGGCGAGGCGCACAGGACGAGGCCGGTCAACATCGCGGTGATGGCTGCGCGCATCGTCTTATCCCCAAGCCCCAAATCAGTCCGGGGGATAAACGCAAGCGAAGCGTTTTCGATCCCGGCCGATTAATGTTTTGTCAAGCTTTAGGTCCTGAGTTTTTCGATATCATTGCTCGGGCGTGTGGAAAACCTTTCAAATGCGTTTCGTCGCGCCCGGCGGGTGCGGCATCCGGCCGCTCAGCGCGGCTCCGGCTCGTCGCCCGGGTGCAGCTCGATCTCGCTGATTCGCCCCGCCCGGCGCACGAGCTTGGCGGTGGAGACGAGGACCTGCTCGACGTCGCGCCCCGCCTGCCCGAAATGGGTGCGCAGCGCCTCGGCCCGGGCCTGGAGGCGCGCCATGTCCTCGGCCAAGAGCATGACCTCGCGCTGGATGCGGCCCGCCTCCTCGCGCATGCGTTGATCCTTCAGAAGCGCGCGCACCACCTCGATCGAGAGCATCAGGAGGGTCGGCGAGACCACCACGACGCGCGACCGCCGCGCGCGCTGGAGGATGTCGGGGAAGTACTCGCCGAGATCGGCGAAGATCGACTCGGACGGCACGAACAGGAAGGCGGTGTCCTGCGTCTCGCCGGGCAGGAGGTACTTCTCGGAGATCGCCCGCACATGCACGTCCATGTCGCGGCGAAGGCGCGCGGCGGCCGGCTGGCGCGTGCTCTCGTCCGGCGCCTCGCGAAACGCCGTCCAGCTTTCCAGGGGGAACTTCGCGTCCACCACGAGGGCGGGCGCGCCGTTCGGCATGGGGATTACGCAGTCCGGCCGCTTGCCGTTGGAGAGCGTCGCCTGGAACGAGTAGCCGCCCGGCGGCAGCGCGTCGCGCACGATCGCCTCCATGCGCGCCTGGCCGAAGGCGCCGCGCGCCTGCTTGTCGGCGAGGATGTCCTGCAGCCGCACCATCTCGCCGGCAAGGTTCCGGATGTCGCCCTGCGCCCGGTCGATCAGCGCGAGCCGTTCCTGGAGGCGGGCCAGCGTCTCGCCGGAGCGCTCCGCCTGCTCGGCGAGCTGGCGGTGGAGCGTGCGGCCGACCTCGCCCTGACGCTGTGCCAGGAGCTCGCCCATGGACTGGACCCGGCCCGAAAGCTCGGCCTGCGCGCGCAGCACCGCTTCCAGCCCCTCGCCCTCGTATCCGGCCCCGGCGCCCCGGCGGCGGCGCAGGAGGCGCCACAGGATCGCGAGCGCAAGGAGAAGGAGCGCGAGCTCGCCCACGGTCACAAGATGCGATCCGAGCGCGAAGAGCGGTCGGTCGAGAAGCGGGGCGAGCGAGGCGAAGTCCATGGGGGCGGACCCTATCGTCTCGGCGCCCACCGGGCCAGATCAAACCGGGAACGCCCGCGCCTCGGTTGACCGCCCGGAGGCTTGCGATTACCTGACGCCCATGACCGTCAAGCCCCTCGTGATCCTGCCCGATCCCATCCTGCGCCGCGTTTCCGATCCCGTGGTGCGGGTCGACGATGCCGTGCGCCGTCTCGCCGACGACATGCTGGAGACGATGTACGACGCGCCTGGCATCGGGCTCGCCGGAATCCAGGTGGGCGAGCCCCTGCGCATCGTGACCATCGACCTCTCCAAGGAGGACGATCCGGAAAAGGCACCGCAGGTCTTCCTGAACCCGGAGATCCTCGGCGGCTCGGACGAGCGCTCCGTCTACGAGGAAGGCTGCCTGTCGATCCCGGACTACTACGCCGAGGTGGAGCGCCCGGCGCGCGTCACCGTGCGCTGGCTGGACCTCGACGGCAGGAGCCGCGAGGAGGAGGTGGACGGGCTGCTCGCCACCTGCCTGCAGCACGAGATCGACCACCTGAACGGCGTTCTCTTCATCGACCACATCTCGAAGCTCAAGCGCGACATGGTGATCAAGCGCTTCACCAAGGCGGCGCGCAAGTCGGCCTGAGGCCGGCGGGGCTTCCGCAGCCCCGCCCCCGGACACCTACAGACGGACTGACGTCCCATGACCCTGCGCATCGTCTTCATGGGCACGCCCCACTTCGCCGTGCCGACGCTGACGCGCCTTCACACTGAGGGCCACGAGATCGCGGCGGTCTACGCCCAGCCGCCCCGGCCCGCCGGCCGACGCGGCCTGCAGCTCGTGCCCGCTCCCGTGGCCGTCGAGGCCGAGCGCCTGGGGCTCGAGGTGCGCACGCCGGTCTCGCTGAAGGGCGAGGCCGAGCGCGAGGCATTCCGCGCGATCGGCGCCGACGTCGCGGTGGTGGTGGCCTACGGGCTCCTCCTGCCGCAGGCCGTGCTCGACGCGCCGCGTTTCGGCGCGCTCAACGGCCACGGCTCGCTCCTGCCGCGCTGGCGGGGCGCGGCGCCCATCCAACGCGCGATCGAGGCCGGCGATCCCGTGACCGGCCTCATGGTGATGGGCATGGAGGCGGGGCTCGACACGGGACCCGTGGCGCTGACGCACGAGGAGACGATCGGGCCGCGCGACACGGCGGGCGATCTGTCGGCGCGCCTGTCGGCCGCCTGCGCCGGGCTGATGGCCGAGGCGATGCGGCGGCTGGAAGACGGGACGCTCGACTTCGAGACGCAATCATCGATCGCCGCCCGCACGGGTCGCGAGACGCTCTATGCCGCCAAGATCGACAAGCGCGAGGCCGAGATCGACTGGCGGCGGCCCGCCGATGCGATCGCGCGCCGCGTCAACGCCTTTTCACCCGCGCCCGGCGCCTGGACGCTCCTGCGCGGCGAGCGGCTGAAGCTCCTGCGCGCGGAGGCGGTGGAGGGGGCGGGCGAGCCCGGCGCCGCGCTCGACGACGCGCTTCTGGTGGCGGCCGGCGACGGGCGCGCGGTGCGCCTCCTCGAGGTCCAGCGCGCCGGAGCCAAGGCGGCGCCGGCGGGTGAGATGCTGCGCGGCGCGCCCGTTCCCGCCGGCACGCGGCTCGGGCTCTAGCCTTCGTGCCCCGCTACAAACTCACCATAGAATACGACGGCACACCCTACGTCGGCTGGCAGAGGCAGAAGAACGGCCTGTCGGTGCAGGAGGTGCTGGAGCGCACGATCGGTGCGTTCGCGCGCGAGGAGGTGACGGTGTTCGGCGCGGGGCGCACGGATGCGGGCGTCCATGCGCTCGGCCAGGTGGCCCATGTGGACCTTGCGCGCGAATGGCGGGCCGACACGGTGCGCGATGCGTTGAACGCGTCGCTGCGCGAGGCGGGCGGCGTGTCCGTGCTCGCCGCCGAGCGGGTGCCGGATGCGTTCGACGCCCGCTTCTCGGCCAGGAAGCGGCATTATCTCTATCGCATCCTCGACCGGCGCCCGCCGCCGACCGTTCTCAAGGGCCATGTCTGGTGGGTCTGGCGCCCCCTCGACGTGCCGGCCATGCACGAGGCCGCGCAGCGGCTTCTGGGCACGCACGACTTCAACGCCTTCCGCTCCGTGAACTGCCAGGCGAAGAGCTCGGTCCGCACGCTGGAGCGGCTCGACGTCACGCGCGAGGGCGCCGAGATCCACATCCGCGCCTCGGCCCAGAGCTTCCTCCACAACCAGATCCGCTCCTTTGCGGGCACGCTGAAGCTGGTGGGCGAGGGGCGGTGGAGCGGGGACGACGTGGAAGCGGTCCTGGCATCCGCCGACCGCACGCGCTGCGGCCCCGTCGCCCCGCCGGACGGGCTGTATCTCACGCAGGTCGACTACGAGGCTTGATCCGCTGCGGAACCGGCGGTCGGGATCGGACCGTCGCCTGCCCCGCGGAATGGTCCGCCGCTACTTGCGCGTCGTGTGTCCGAGCGCGCTTGCGGGTCCCGCCAAGGCCGCGCAGGCATCCGTCCATGCGGGATCGCTCTCGTCGAGCGCCGAGCGCAGATAGGCCCAGACCATCCGCCGCGTGAGTTCGAGGCGATCGGGATTCTCGTCGTCGGTTTCCTTGGCATCGTAGCCGGCAATGCCGCCCAGCCCGTGCTTGGCCCCGAAAAGGGTGAGCAGGGCGTCGGCACCGGGGCTGAGGTGGTAGGGGTCGGCGTGCCAGTCGGGGCCGCGAAGCGTAAGGTGCGGGCTGTTGTCGGCATCGCCGTACACGACCAGCGCCCGGGTGGTCATGTGCGCGAAGTCGGGTGAGAACATCGGCCCGTATCGCTTGGCCGCCGCGCTCAGGTCGTCGCCGCCCGCGCCCGGCGCGGCCAGAAGGACGCCGGCCTTGATGCGGGGCTCGCGGAGGTCGACGATGCCTGCGTCCCGGCCCTCGTCCGTCTTCACGCGGGCGCCCAGCAACAGGCTGACCGTCTGTCCGCCCAGCGAATGGCCGACCGCCGCGATGCGATCACGGTCGAGCCGCCCGGCCAGCGTGGGAACGGCGGCCTCGATCGCGTCCAGTCCATCGAGGATTCGTTTCAGCTCGTCCGCGCGCTCCCGCATGAACATCGGGCCATCCGGTGCGGCGGAGGGCAGGCCGGCGACCTTGGAGTTGGCGTGGCTGGGCTGGATCACGACGAAGCCGCGCTCCGCCAGAAAGTTCACCAAGGGACCGTAGCCGTCCTTGGACGGGACATAGAGCGAGGGGCCGTGCCCGTGCGACAGGAGGACGACTGGAAGCCGGTCGCCGGACACGGGCGTCGTGATCCGCATCTCCAGGGGCTGCGGGCGGCCGGGAACCGGCAGAAGGACTGGGCTGAACGAGGCCGCCATGGCGGCGGGCGCGACGGGGATGGCGCGGGCGATGTCGATGAGGTTGTTCATGCGGGATCCTTGCTGGCTGGCATGGGCGGCCCGATCGGTGTAAGAAACGGATCGTCGCTCCGCTTGTGATATACGGAGCAATGTTCCGTTTATCAAGCCGGCATGGCGCGTCGCGAGTTCGGAGAGATGGATTGTCGAAGGAGCCGATGGAGCCATCCGCCGCATCGACCGGACGCGGCGTCCGCGCAGACGCCCGCCGCAACGAGGATGCCCTCTTGGAAGCCGCCAAGCAGATCTTCGCCGACCAGGGCATCGACGCGCCGGTCCGCGAGATCGCGGCAAGGGCAGGGGTCGGGATGGGCACGCTCTACCGGCGCTTCCCGACCCGGTCCGATCTGATCGCCGGCGTGTTCCGCCGCGAGGTGGACGCCTGCACGGCGGCGGCCGCCGAACTGGCGCGGCGTCATGCTCCGGCGGACGCGGTGGCGTTCTGGCTCGAACGCTACTGGGAGTTCCTGACCACCAAGCGGGGTCTGGCGGCCGCGCTGCATTCCGGCGATCCGACGTTCGAGACGTTGCCGGGCTATTTCAGGGCGAATTTCGAGCCCGCGCTGCGCGCGCTGCTGGACGCCGCGGTCGCATCGAAGCAGCTGCGCGGCGACGTGGAGCCCTGGGACTTGCTGCGCGCGGTCGGTGCGCTCGCCGGAACGGCCAACAGCTGGCCGATGGTGGCGCTCCTGATCGACGGATTGCGCGTCAGGGCGAACTGACGGGCGCGCCCTTACGCCACCCGGATGCCGAAGACGTCGGAGACGGCGGCGTAGCTCATGAGCGCCACGATCACCATCATCGTGACGATCGCGATCGAGAGCGGCAGGTCGGACTGCGTGGAGTGGCTGACGAGGCGGACCGTCAGGACGATCGAGAGCGCGGCCACCACGAGGCCGAGCGCCTGCGTCCCCTCGTTGGAGCCCGTCAGCAGGACGAGCAGGAAGAAGGGCGAGAAGATCCACGCCATCAGCGCGCCGCCCCAGTTCAGCGCCACCACGAAGGGCACGATCTTGCGCGTGAAGCCGATATGGGGCGCGGCCGACATCATGATGAGGATGGGCACGAGCCAGGCGGTCGCGTCGGCGGCGGCGTGGGCGAGGTAGTCGATCGCGGTGCCCGCCTGGCCCCCGGCGCGCTCGATGCGCTCGAACTCGATCCAGGACAGGATCGAGGGCGGCAGGGCGACGAGAAGCGCGGCGAAGGAGCGCCAGAATCCGTCGGCCGAGAGGTCGAGCCGGCGAAGGCCGTCCGGCTGCCCGCCCATCAGACGCGCCGCGCCCGAGAAGTAACGCAGGATTTCGCCGAGCGAGGGCAGGAAGTCAGGCGTGGGCGGCGAACCAGCGGGCAATGAAGGTCTCATAGATGCGCGTCAACGTCTCGAGGTCCGACAGGGCGACACGCTCATCAGCCATATGCATGGTGCGCCCGACAAGCCCGAACTCCACCACCGCGCAATGGTTCTTGATGAAGCGCGCATCCGACGTGCCGCCCGAGGTCGAGAGGTCCGGGACGCGGCCGGTGACAGCCTCGATCGCCTCGCCGAGCGTCTGCGTCAAAGCGCCCGGGGCCGTCACGAAGCATTCTGAGACCGGCTCGCGCCAGCGGACCGCGTGCTCGCCGGGGCCGCGCGGGCAGGCTGCGAGCCCCGCCTCGATGCGCCGCTCGAGCTCGGTGCGCAGCGTCTCGCCGGTCCAGCAGTCGTTGAAGCGCACGTTGAAGCGCACCGTGGCGCTCGCGGGAACGACGTTGGTGCTGGGGTTGCCCGTGTCCACCGAGGTGACCTCGAGGTTGGAGGGCTGGAACCGGCTCGTGCCGCCGTCGAGAAGGGGATGGAGCAGCGACTGCAGCACGGGCCCGAGCCGGTGGAGCGGGTTGTCGGCCCTGTCGGGATAGGCGACGTGGCCCTGGCGTCCCGTAAGCGTAAGCTCGCCCGAGAGCGAGCCGCGCCGCCCGATCTTGACCATGTCGCCGAGCGCGTCCGGATTGGTCGGCTCGCCGACGAGGCAGGCATCGAAGCGAAGGCCCCGGGCCTCGGCGTGGCGCAGGAGCTTCACCGTGCCGTTGACGGCCGGACCCTCCTCGTCGCCGGTGACGAGAAGCGAGACGCGGCCCGCATCGGGAAGGGCGCCGCGCGCGACAAGGCGCGCGAGCGCCGCCACGAAGCAGGCGATGCCGCCCTTCATGTCGACCGCGCCGCGCCCCCACATCTCGCCGTTCTCGACGGCGGCCGAGAAGGGCGGGTGGCGCCAGTCGCCCTCCGGACCCGGCGGCACGACGTCGGTGTGGCCGGCGAAGCAGAGGTGGGGGCCTTGCGAGCCGCGCGTGGCGAGAAGGTTCTCGACGCTCGCCTCGCCGTCTTCGTGAAAGACGGGGCGCTCGGTGGAAAAGCCGAGCGGCGCCAGCATCCGCTCCAGCGCCTCGAGCGCGCCACCCTCCTCGGGCGTCACGGAGGGGCAGCGCAGAAGCGTCTCGAGGTTGCGGGCGGGGTCCAGGACAAGCTCGGTCATGGAGGATGCCTTAACGTTCCGTGCCGATCGCGTCACCCCTCAGGGCTTGCCTTGAGCCTGTGCATGGAAAAATCAAGACTGGTGCTTTCCCGCCACGCTGCGCTACGTTCGTGAACGGTTCGTAACCTTCGCCCCAGCTTCGCCACGTTTTGGCCGGGTTCGGAAGCGAGTTCGGGCCGCAGGGGAAACTGCCATGGGGGCCATGCATGACCTATCAGCGGGCTGAGGAAGCCCGGTTCGCTCGTTTGCGCGCCGGTCGTTTCAAGCACGTGGCGACCTTCGCCATCCTCGCACCGCTGATCCTGACGGGATGCGTGTCCCAGAAGGACACCCTGACCGGCACCGCCGACCTCACGCCCGCCTCACCCGCCGGAACGCAGGTCGCGGAAGCGCCCAAGGCGGTCGAGATCGCCAGCGCCGACGGCGGTCCCAGCCGCGTGATCCTGCCGCAGACCCGTCCCGGCGCCGAACCGGTCCAGGTGGCGGCGGCCGCCACGCCCACCGCCGAGCGGGGCGAGCGCGTCGCCCGCGTCCAGGCGCCCCGTTCCCTGGCCGGCCGCGCGCTCGACACAGCCTCCGCCGCCAAGGACGCCGCCGCGCTCACCGCGATTGCCGCCAAGGACACGGTGGTGGCCGGCGCCGCCAAGGTCGGCTCGGGCGCCGTCCACGTCGCCAGCGTCTCGGTCGCCACGGTCCAGAACGTCGCGCAGGCCGTGTCCGACACGATCACCGGCGACCCCAAGATCGACCGCATGATCGAGAAGGCGGCCGACGAGAACGAGATTCCCCGCGAACTCGCCTACGCGGTGGTGCGCGTCGAGAGCCACTACAATCCGCGCGCCAAGGGCGCGGGCGTCTACGGCCTGTCGCAGATCAAGCCCGCCACCGCGCGCGGCCTCGGCTTCTCCGGCCCGGCCGAGGCCCTGCTCGATCCCGAGACCAACCTTCGCTACGGCATGCGCTACCTCAAGGGCGCCTGGGAGGAGGGCAACGGCGACGTCTGCCAGACCGCCATGAAGTACAAGGGCGGCCATCGCACCACGGTGATGACCAAGTCCGCCAGCGTCTACTGCTCCAACGTCAAGCGCCACATGGCCTCGATCCGCGCCCGCAAGACGCCGGCCATGGGTCCCGACCGCATCCTGGTGGCCGCCGTCGAGCCGACTCCGCGCAAGGGCCTGATCGCCCGCAGCATCGCCACCGCAGCGCCGACGCCGCTTCCGGGCGTCTCGGCCGCAGCCCTGATCGCTCCCACCGCCGCGCAGGCCGCGCCGGCGAGCGCGTCCGCCGCCATCGCTCCCGCGGCCGTCGCGCGTGTCGCCCTGCCGTCCGGCGCGCCGCGCACGGCCGAGGCCGCGCCGGAAGCCTCCGTGCCGCCGAGCGTGAAGGTCGCGGAGAACCGCCCCGTGCCGCTCCTGGAGCGCGTCGCCAATCGTCCCGCCTCCACCGGCGGACGCGTCGTGCGCGCCGCGCCCGAACCGGACGCCAGCCGCTTCGGCGGGACGTTCGACGCCTCCGGCCCCTCGACGGGCGCCGCCGCGCCGGCGGGCGGCCTCGGCTTCAACTGATCGAAGCCGACCCTTCCAACGAAAAAGGCCGGGCGCTGAGCCCGGCCTTTTTCGTTTCAGGAGCGGGCGCGGCTCAGCCGCGCAGGAGATCGTTGATCGAGGTCTTGGAGCGCGTGCGCTCGTCGACGCGCTTGACGATCACCGCGCAGTAGAGCGCGGGGCCCGCCTCGCCGTTGCCCATGGGCCTGCCCGGCAGCGACCCGGCGACGACCACGGAGTAGGGCGGCACCTCGCCGTAGGTGATCGAGCCGGTCTCGCGGTCGACGATCTTCGTGGACTGGCCGATGAAGACGCCCATGCCCAGCACCGAGCCCTCGCGCACGATGCAGCCCTCGACGACCTCGGAGCGGGCGCCGATGAAGCAGTTGTCCTCGATGATGGTGGGACCCGCCTGCAGCGGCTCCAGGACGCCGCCGATGCCGACGCCGCCCGAGAGGTGGACGTTGCGCCCGATCTGGGCGCAGGAGCCGACGGTCGCCCAGGTGTCCACCATCGTGCCCTCGCCGACCGAGGCGCCGAGATTGACGAAGGAGGGCATCAGGATCGCGCCGCGCCCGATCGAAGCGGAGCGACGCACGATGGCGCCCGGCACGGCGCGGAAGCCCGCCTCGCGGAAGCGCGCGGCATCCCAGCCGTCGAACTTCGAGGGCACCTTGTCCCACCAAGTCGCGCGGCCCGGGCCGCCCTCGACGATCTCCATGTCGTTGAGGCGGAACGAGAGGAGCACGGCCTTCTTCAGCCACTGGTGGACGGTCCAGCCGCCGTCGCCGCCGCGCGTCGCGACCTTGAACTCGCCTCGGTCGAGACCGTCGAGGGCGGCGTCCACGGCTTCGCGGACCTCGCCCGTCGTCGTGGCATCGATCGTCTCGCGCGCCTCGAAGGCGCTCTCGATCGTGGTTTCCAGCTTGGCGGCGTCCAGCATCGCGAAATCGTCTCCGGCGGCGTATGGGTCGGCAGACGCTCTATGGGACCCCCGGCAAGGGGTCAATCGCAAGGCACGGCAGGACCCATGACCGACGACGACAGCGCCAAGACCGAGGCCGACCTGCCCGTGAAGCCCGACGGCGAGCCGGTGGGCACGTTCAAGCCGTTTCCCTCGTCCGGCCACGACCTCGCGCGCCAGGCGGCCAGGCCCGACACGCCGCAGACCCGCTCGCCGACCTATCGCCTCGCCTTCGACGACCACGACTTCATGAACTCGGACGCCATGCGGGGCGTGCGCCTGCAGCTGGAGCTGATGAAGCCGGAGATGGCGCTGCGCGAGGCGGGCATCCTGTCGACCGTGGTCCTGTTCGGAGGCGCGCGCATCCCGGCGCCGGGGCAGGCCCCCTGGGCCGCGCGCAACGAGGGGCAGGCGGAGCGCCTTCGCGCCAACAGCCGCTTCTACGACGAGGCCCGGCACTTCGCGCGGCTCGCCTCGCAGCATTCCGCCAACACCTCGGGCGGCAAGGAGTTCGTGATCGTGACGGGCGGCGGTCCCGGCGTCATGGAGGCGGGCAACCGGGGCGCGGCGGATGTCGAGGCGGTGTCGATCGCGCTCAACATCACACTGCCGCACGAGCAGGCGCCCAACCCCTACGTCACGCCCGAACTCTGCTTCAACTTCCACTACTTCGCCCTGCGCAAGATGCACTTCCTCCTGCGCGCCAAGGCGATGGCGATCTTTCCGGGCGGCTTCGGCACGATGGACGAGTTGTTCGAGGCGCTGACGCTGATCCAGACGGGCCGCATGGCGCGCATTCCGGTGGTGCTCTTCGGGGGCGACTTCTGGCGCCGCGCGGTCGACTTCGGCTTTCTCGCCGAAGAAGGGACGATCGCGCCCGGCGACCTCGAACTCTTCCACTTCGTCGACACGGCGGAAGAAGGGTGGGCCGTGATCCGGAAGGCCTACGGCTTCTGAGCGCCCGCGCATGGCGTCGAGGGACGGAACGGGGGAACCGCGACGGCGCCGCCCCGTTGGCCCCTAACCCTGAGACAGGAGGACGCCATGGGCGATCTCGACACCGATTCCGACATGATGCGCCGCCAGCAGGCGATGGACGTGCATGAGCGCCTCGCGCCCGACGAGACGCACGCGGCGCGCGGCGCGAGCGACACCGACGCGCAGAGCCGGGCCGCGCGCGAGGCCGCCAAGGCCGACGCGGTCACACGCGTCAACACGCAGCAGGACGCGGTCTTCGCGCAGAACCGGCGCGGCGTAGGCGCTGCGGAGGCCGATCAGATGGCGGACGCGGCCAGCGGCGGCGTCTCGCTGGCGCATCCGGGCCGCTCGCTGCTCGGCGACTGACGATCCGGCCCCGGGGCGTCGCCCCTCAGGCGGCGTCCCCTGCCTCGCCCCGGATGCGGCGCAGGAAGCGCGTCAGGTCGTCGGTGACGAAGTCGATGTGCTCGCCGTCCCGTCCCTCGTGCTCCCAGACGTCGCCGATCGTGGTCTCGAAGTTTTCCGGCACCACGAGAACCGTGCGCATGCCGCGCGCCTTGGGCACCTCGAGGTTGCGCGCGAGATCCTCGAACATCGCGGCGTTGGCCGTGTCGATCCGGTGGAGGCCGGCGAACTTGTCGTAGGTCTCGGCGGCGGGCTTGGGGACGAGGCCTGCGGCGACAATGTCGAACACGTCCTCGAAATGCTCGAAGATGCCGAGCTGGCGGGCCGTGCGCTCGGCGTGTCCCCGGTCGCCGTTGGTGAAGATGAACTTGCGCCCCGGCAGGCGGGCGATCTCGGCGCCGAGCGCCGGGTCGGGCGCCAGAAACGAATAGTCGATGTCGTGGACGAAGGAGAGGAAGCCGTCGGGGTCGATCCGGTGGCGCTCCATGAGCCCGCGCAACGTCGTGCCGTATTCGCGGTAGAGCTCCTTCTGCACCACCTTGGCCTCCTCGGCCGAGACCTGGAGGAGTTCCGAGACATAGGACGTCATGCGCTTGTCGATCTGCGCGAACAGGTCGGTGCGGCGCGGGTAGAGCGTGTTGTCGAGGTCGAACACCCAGTCGCGGACATGGGCGAAGTCGGCGGGCCCGGCGTCGGGCGTGCGGCGGATCGTGGTGCTCAGGGGGGCGTCGGTCATGGCGCCATTCCGCATGGCTGGCCGTCGCGGTCAACCCGGACGGCCGGGGCAGGGGGCGGCGACGCTGCGCCGCCCTTGCGGGATGTCAGGCCGATCGCGGCGTCTGGCGCGCGCCGAGCGGGATCGCCAGAAGCGCCAGCAGCGTGACGGCGGCCGCGGCGGTGAGATAGAGCCCGACCGAGCCGACCCCGTAGCCGGTCGCGAGCTTGGTCGCGATGTAGGGAGCCAGCGAGGCGCCCACGATGCCGCCGAAGTTGAAGGTCAGCGAGGCCCCGGTGTAGCGCACGGCCGTCGGGAAGAGGTTGGCGAGCGCGGTGCCGAGCGGCCCGTAGGTCAGGCCCATCAGCGAGAAGCCGATGATCTGGAACGCCAGCACGCTGACCCCCGTGCCGAGCCCGAAGAGCGGCGCGAACAGGAAGCCGAAGGCGCCGATGCCGAGCGTCGCCGCCACCAGGACCGCGCGCGCCCCGAAGCGGTCGGCGAGCTTCGCCGAGACGGGAATGGCAAGGCCGAAGAACACCACGGCCAGCATCTGGAGCGGCAGGAACTCGGCCCGGCCGAAGCCCAGCGCGCCCGTGCCCCAGGACAGGACGAAGGTCGTCATGAGGTAGAACAGGACGAAGGTCGCCATGGCGCCGAACGTGCCGGCGAGAAGCGCGCCCTTGTGCTCGGCGAAGACGGTGACGAGCGGCACCTTGACGCGCTCGTGGCGGTCGAGGGCGGCGCGGAACTCCGGCGTCTCGTGGATGCGCAGGCGGACCCAGAGGCCCAGCAGCACGAGGGCTGCCGAGGCGACGAAGGGAATGCGCCAGCCCCAGCTGTAGAAGGCCTCGTCGGAGATGAGCTCGGCCAGAACCAGGAACGAGCCGTTGGCCAGGATGAAGCCGATCGGCGCGCCAAGCTGCGGGAACATGCCGTACCAGGCGCGCTGGCCCGGCGGTGCGTTCTCGGTGGCGAGCAGCACCGCGCCGCCCCACTCGCCGCCCAGGCCCAGCCCCTGCCCGAAGCGGCAGAGCGCCAGCAGGAGCGGGGCGAGGACGCCGGCCGCCTCGAAGGTCGGCAGAAGGCCGATGGCGACCGTCGACAGGCCCATGGTCATGAGGGCTGCCACCAGCGTCGCCTTGCGGCCGATCCGGTCGCCGTAGTGGCCGAACAGCGCCGCGCCCACGGGCCGCGCGAAGAAGGCGATCGCAAACGTCGCGAACGACTGCAGCATGGCCGAGGTCGGATCGGCCGAGGGGAAGAAGAGGTGCGGGAAGACCAGCACCGCGGCGGTCGCGTAGATGTAGAAGTCGAAGAATTCGATCGTCGTGCCGATCAGGCTCGCAAACAGGATGCGGGCCTTCGAGTTCGGGGCGACAACCGCGGGGGACGAGGGGCTCACGGCAAAGGGCTTTCAGGGATGACGGAGGCGTACCCGCAGGTACGCCCCAGCGCGTACCCCAGGGATCGGCCGCCGACAACCCGAAAACGCGACGATCGCCTTACGGAACGATCAGCGTTCCCGCGCCGTGCTCGGTCAGGAGTTCCAGAAGCACCGCGTGCCGCGTCTTGCCGTTCAGGATCACGACGCCCGCCACCCCGCGCTCGATCGCCTCGATGCAGGTCTCGACCTTCGGGATCATGCCGCCCGAGATCGTGCCGTCGGCGATCAGCGCGCGCGCCTGCGTGACCGAGAGTTCCTTGATCAGCTCGCCGTTGCGGTCGAGGACGCCCGGCACGTCGGTCAGGAACAGGAGGCGCGAGGCCTCCAGCGCGCCGGCAATGGCGCCTGCGAACGTGTCGGCGTTGATGTTGTAGGTGTGACCGTCGCGGCCCGGGGCGACCGGCGCGATGACGGGGATCATCTCGGAGCGGGCGAGAAGGTCGAGAAGCGTGCGGTCGACCTCGGCCGGCTCGCCGACGAAGCCGAGATCGAGCACGCGCTCGATGTTCGAGTCGGGATCGCGCACGCGCTTCTCCGCCTTGCGGGCGAAGACCATGTTGCCGTCCTTGCCGCACAGGCCGATGGCCCATTCGCCCTCGGCGTTGATGAGGGCGACGATCTCCTTGTTGATCGAGCCGGCCAGGACCATCTCGACGATCTTCACGGTCGCCTCGTCGGTGACGCGAAGGCCCCCCTCGAAGCGCGACTCGATCCCCATCTGCTTCAGCATGGCGCCGATCTGCGGGCCGCCGCCATGCACCACGATCGGGTTGATGCCGCTCTGCTTCAGAAGCGCGATGTCGCGCGCGAAGGCCTGGCCGAGCGAGGGATCGCCCATGGCATGGCCGCCGTACTTCACCACCACGGTCTTGTGCTCGTAGGCCTGCATGAAGGGCAGGGCCTCGGCCAGGAGACTGGCCTGCATCTCGCTCGTGGTGGTCATGAACGCTTCCCGTGTCGGCGGCTGGGTTTCGGCGCGTCCTCTAACAAGTCCGCGCCCCGCAGGCGAGTGCGCCGCGCGCATGGTGAAGGAACTGTTAATGAGCACTGTTGCGGCTGGCGCCGAGGTTGCGTTGTCTTCCATCATGGGTTGTGCGGCGAATCGCACGCGCCGGGCAGGGGCGGGTCCATGGGATTACGAGGTTGGGCTCGCGCGGCCGTGGCTGCGTTGTGTGTGGGCGCGGGCGCGGGCGTGGCTCTTGCCGGTCCGTGGACGCTGCCGGAGGGGCAGGGTCTTGCGATCGCGACGCTTCTCGGCTCGCAGGCCGACCATCGCTTCGACGCGGCGGGCGCGCTCGGCCCCATGCCGCGCTTCCGCAAGTCCGAGATCCAGGTGCTGGCCGAATACGGCATCACGGACCGCTTCACGCTGCGCGGGCGCACCGAGGCGCGGGCGCTGCGCTTCGAGGACCGGCCATCGGCCGACGACACGGGTCTCGGCTTCACGGAGATCGGCCTGCGCACGCGTCTCCTCCAGCGCGGGCCCCTGGTCCTTTCGGCGGAGGGAAACCTGCGCGGGGCGCAGGCGCGGGCCGTGGAGGGACCGGGCGCCGACGGCGGCTTCCGCTTCGAGGCGGAGGCGCGGGGTCTGGCGGGCTACGGCTTCCAGCTTCGCGGCCGGGACGCGTTCGCGGCGGGCGAACTCGCCTACCGCTTCCGCGCCTCGCGGCCCGACGAGCTGCGCCTCGACCTGACGCTGGGCGTGCGGCCGGTCCCGCGCACGCTGCTTCTGGCTCAGGTCTTCTCGACCTTTGCGGTCATGGGCGAGGACGGCGTGCCGGCCGGCAGCGACCACAAGCTGCAGCTGAGCGCGGTGCGCGACGTGACCCCCGCCGTGTCGCTCCAGCTCGGCGGCTTCGCAACCGTCGCTGCCCGCGAGCGGCTCGCCGAGCGCGGACTGCTTCTGGCGCTGTGGCGGCGGTTCTGACGAGGGTGATCCGCTACAAGAGCAACGCCAAGCGCCCACGGGGACCGCCAAAGATGCTTCGATGCAACAGCGCAGACGGGTGGAAACCGGTCGGTCTGCTTCAAAGCGAATCAACGGAAAAGCGGACGCCTGATGGGTCTTATGGTGTATCTCGCGCAGGAGGCTACATCAGAGGAGCTATGGCCGACTTATCCACGCATGTCACGGGAGGTGAGACTTGGTTGAACTGACCTACCGCGCGATGCGCACTTGGCTGATTGAGCGTGCGATCCCCGAGAAGGCAGCGGTCAGCTTTGCCGCATCGGTCGCATCGTAATAGTGAGCCCCATCAGTGGCGCACTTTCGCAGAAGGCTTTTCGCAACCTCCTTTTTGACCATGAAGGCGATCGAATAGATCTCGATGCCCTTCGCCTTCGCGCTCGAACAGACTGCGGTCGTATCCTCATTGACGCCGTTGATCTGGTTCTCGATCTGGGAAGCATTGCCAGACGGCTCCAAGTGTTTCCCATCGTTCGTTCGTGAGACCAGCGTGTTGTCGCCATCGGTCATCACGATCATGACCTTGCGTGGAGATCGGTTCTGCGGATCGTAGGCCTCTCCCTCCTCGAATGGCAGTGGAGGCGACAGGACGTTCAATCCCCATACAATGCCCGACGGGATATGGGTTAGAGCCGTATAGCTGGACGGCTGGTGCGTCATACCAGCGACAGCATCCAACAGGCTCTTGCGATCGGTGGTGAGGGGAATGATGGGTTGGGCACAGTTCTGACGCGTCTCGACATAGGCTGGGTATCGAGCGGTCGGGCTTGCATCGCTCTGCCGGAGCGTTCCGGTAACACGGGTACCTACACAGCCGTAGAACTTGTAATTCGTTGTGACCCTGTCGGTTCCGGTGCAGGTGGTTTCAGTCTTTGTCGTCGAGTACTGCGCGCAGGTCGTGTTGACGGGGCACGAGTAAGACTCGGTAACGCCGTCACGGACGCGCGTACAAGTCTTCGGTTCCGTGTTGTATTTCGAGCAATAAGGCGCAACGATATTCGTCGTTTTGGTGCACTGCCGGTTACCCTCACCTGTGGTGACCGATCGTTCCTCACCGTTAAGCTGCAGCCACGAGGCCGTCCGTTTGTCGGCACCAACGTTCACATGGTCGGCGTAGGGGACAAGCGCGATCGAGGTCGTCCCTTGCTTGGACGGATCGTCGGGCAAAAGGGTCTCCACCAGACTTTTGGCAGCCTTGCGCAAAGTCTGGATTCGCGTCTCGCCCGTGTTCGGATCCTTCTCGATCATGGAGTAGGTGTTGTCCAGGACGAGCGCGACTTCCACGATCTGGTCCGGAGCGCGCTTGGTCGTCGTCGACGCGGCGACGTTGACCCGCTCGATATTGGCCAAGCGCATGAAAGTCGTCTCGACGAAGCCGCTCCCATCGATGACGATATCTTCAGCGTTCGCGGAGAAACTGGCGACCTCAACACCCTCGATCGTATTGGGCAGGAGATTAGCTAGGACGAAGCTTTCGGCTTGGGACCGTAGTTTTGTGTCGTCCTGTTCGGTGGAGGCTGCGACAGCCAGGGCCGCAGTGTCGATGGCGTCCTGAAGATGGGACCGCGCCTTGTAGTAGCGCGATCCGTCGATAGCGAAGCCGACTGCCAGTATCAACGGAACCATCAAAATAGCTGTCATCATGGCGAAGTTGCCTCGCCGGTCAGCAGCAAAGCGTTGCCAAATGCACTTTCGGCCTGTGTTGATAGGTTTGCGATCGGTGCCGCTCACGAAGTGCAATCCTTGCAGAAGACAGGATCCCGACCACGGAAGCGTCCCTGCGCCTGCGCCGAAAGATCGAACGACGTCTTGAAGACGTAGGTCATGATCGGGAGGAAATCGTGCTTGGTCTCGGTAATGACCAGCGTGTAATCGCGGAGACGTTCGAGGTGAGGGGAGAGCTTGTAGTTCGAATTGGCGCCGAGCCGCTCCATACCTCTTGCTACCGACCACTGGACCTTGGCAACGCCGGCGGTATCGATGCGCACGGTCGTCACGCGTATATTGATAAGGCTCGTCCTGTACCGGGCCAGCATCACATCTGCCGCGTCGAACGTCTTCTGGACATCCGCTTTGGTGAGTGACGTCGATTGGGAAACCAAGTCGTTCACGGCCGTGGTCGCGTTCTGCAACTTATGGCTGAAGGTCACGGCACGGGTCAGGTCGACTCCGCCAAGGTAAAGTATCAGCAAAATTGGAACGGTAACAGCAAATTCGACGGTGCCAACGCCGGACGTACTGCCCAAAAATCTCTGTAACAGGTTGGAAGTGTGCTTCATCGTCTTGTCACGACTAGAAGGGCTCCGTTTGGAAGACCGCGACCGACATCAGAAGGTGCTTATTGTCATCAAGATCGGAGAGGAAGCGATCGACGATGTCCGTGTAGAGCGGATACTCGTAGAAGACGCGCAAGGCCATGATCTGCCCTGGGTTTCCTCTCTCGAACTGGAACTCGCCGCTCTGCAAACGACCGCTCGCTATGGGGGCATCGGTCGGAATCGATGAGAAGCTGGAATACGATCGCAGATCGATCCGGACGTTATCGCAGTTCAGCAGGACGAGAATGTTGCCACATAGATTCTTGCGAAAGTCTGCTTCTGACTGATTGAGCGTTGCTACCTGGCCCGTCCGAACCGTTCGGCCTGCTCGAGCGGTTGCCTGCTCAAGAGTGATATCTCCGATGAATATGCACGCCGTCTCCAAGATCATGAAGATGATGAGGAAGAAGGGTGCCCCGAGGAGGGCGAACTCTACGGCGGCGACGCCATCGCTACTACGATTAAAGTATCGAGCAATTCTTGACCAACGCCTTGCTGCGTCCGTCGCAAGTCCCAGCCGAGAGGTAGTGGTTTGCATGCCGCATGCGTACACGGGTTGTGTGTAGGATTAATTGACAACCCTACCCTGGCGACAAGCGGATCAAATCCCCATTGCTCGCACTATCCACGCGATTTACAACTCGAAAGAGGTATTTTTCATCGATAATGACCGCTTGGATTGTGTCATGGGTAGCCGATGAGAAGACAGCTCGCACCGCATTGCAGAGGAGTTGTTCAATCTGTGAGCTTTTGGCGCGGCTTGGAGAAAGCTAAGAACGCGCCAAGGTCACATCGGACCCCAAGATGTAGCGATCATTTGGCGGTAGGGCGATGCCGATGCCTGCTCTAAGGGCGTGCAATGATGCATCGCTTATGTCACTCCCGGATCGAAACCCGCCAGCCGAGACGATCTCTTCCCGGCTGGCTGGCTGGCGCCGTCAGACCTTGGCTGCCGTGTCCTTGGCGCTCGCCGCGCTCCAGTGGGGAAGGGCGGCGAGGACGGTGGCGATCGCCCCTTCCAGGTCCTCCGGCCCGTAGGGCTTGGGCAGGAGCGCGACGTGCGGGGCTTCCATGTCGAAGCCCTCGACGTGGCGATCGCCCGTGGCGAACACGATGCCGACGCCCGGCTTCACCTCCAGCGCCTGCCGCGCGAGCGCGGGACCCGACATGCCCGGCAGGTTGACGTCGGTCACGAGCACGTCGAAGGGCACGGTCTGGATCGCGGTCAGCGCGTCCTCGGCCCGGCCCGCCTCCACCACGACATGGCCGAGATCCTTCAGCATGTCGGCCGTGTTGAGCCTGATCAGGGCGTCGTCCTCGACGAGAAGGACGGTCGCCTGCGCCAGGCGCGGCGCCTCGATGGCCGGCAGCGCGCGCGGTGGCGCAGCCGGGGCGGGGGAGACCGGCGTCGCGTGAGCCGCAGGCGCGGGACGCGCGGCGGGCGCCGCCGTGCCGGCGCGGCGCGCCTGGTTGATCTGTTGCTGGTTGGCGATCGTGTGGCGGATCTTCCGCGCCAGCGCCTCGCGCGTGTAGGGCTTGGACAGGAGGCGCACGCCCGCGTCCAGCCGTCCGCCGTGGACGATCGAGTTCTCGGTGTAGCCCGAGGTGAAGAGCACCGCGAGGTCGGGCAGGCGCTCGACGGCCTTGCGCGCCATCTCCGGGCTCTTCATCGTGCCGGGCATGACGACGTCGGTGAAGAGGACGTCGATCGGGATGCCGCTTTCCACGACGTTGAGCGCCGACTGCGCGTCCACCGCCTTGAGGACGCGGTAGCCGAGGTCGGTCAGCATCTCGACCACGGTCGCGCGCACCGCCTCGTCGTCCTCCACCACGAGGATCGTCTCCGAGCCGCCCGAGACGGGGCCCGCGTCGACCTCGACCGCCATGTCCTCGCCCTGGTGGGCGCGGGGCAGGTAGAGCTTGATCGTGGTGCCGTGGCCGACTTCGGAATAGATCTTCACGTGGCCGCCGGACTGCTTCACGAAGCCGTAGACCATGGACAGGCCGAGGCCCGAGCCCTTGCCTTCCGCCTTGGTCGAGAAGAAGGGCTCGAACACCTTCTCCATGATCTCCGGGCTCATGCCGGTTCCCGTGTCGGAGACGGCGAGCATCACGTACTGACCGGGCTCGACGTCGGGATGGTGGCGAACGTAAGCGTCGTCGAGATGGGCGTTGCCGAGCTCGATCGTCAGCTTGCCCTGGCCGTCCATGGCGTCGCGCGCGTTGATCGCGAGATTCAGGAGCGCGTTCTCGATCTGGGTCGGGTCGATGAACGTGTTCCAGAGGCCCCCGCCCACCACGGTCTCGACCTCGACGCCCTCGCCGATCGCGCGGCGCAGCATGTCGTCCATGCCCTGCACGAAGCGCGTGACGTTGACGACCTTGGGCTCCAGTGCCTGGCGACGGCCGAAGGCGAGGAGCTGGGCGGCGAGCTTGGCGCCGCGCTGAACACCGGCCATGGCGTTCTCGACGCGCCGCTCGGCGCGCTCCATCCCCGCCACGTCGCGCAGGAGAAGCTGCAGGTTGCCGGAGACGACCTGCAGGAGGTTGTTGAAGTCGTGGGCGACGCCGCCCGTCAGCTTGCCGACGGTCTCGAGCTTCTGCGAACGGGCGAGCGCGATCTCGGCCTGGCGCCGCTCGTAGATCTCGGCTGCAATGCGCGTTTCCAGCGTCTCGTTGAGCTGGCGCAGCTGGTCCTCGGCACGCTGGCGGTGGCGCACCTGGCGCTCCAGCATGGCGGCGTGCTCGGCGAGACGCTCGGCGTTGAGCCGCTCGTCGGTGACGTCGGTATGGATGCCGACCCACTCGCGCAGCCGGCCGTCCCGGTCGAGGATCGGCACGCCGCGGATCGCGAAGGTGCGCCATTCGCCCGAGCGCGTGCGCACCCGGTGCTCGTGGATGAAGGTCGCGCGCGCGGCGACCGCCTCGTTCCAGGCAACGACGGTTGCGTCGGCATCCTCGGGGTGGACCGCCTTCGCCCAGCCGAAGCCGCGATACTCGGCCTCGCTCTGGCCGGTCAGCGCCTCCCAGCCGGGCTGAGGCCCTTCCATGCGGCCGTCGGCCGAGTTGGTCCAGAGCGTGCCGTGGATCGCCTCGACCGCGGCGCGGAAGCGCTCGTTGGACACATGGAGCGCGCGCTCGGCGGTCGCGCGCCCCGTGTTCTCCACCACCTTGCACAGGACGCCGCCGAAGCCGTCCCCCTCGCGCACGGGCGTGTAGAAGAGATCGAACGTCACCGTCTCGGGCGCGCCGTTGCGGTGGAGCACCATCTCCTGGTCGCGGAAGGCGTGGCGGCGGCCGGCCAGCCCCTCGGCCAGGCGCTCGCGGTTCCAGTCCCAGATCTCGGGCCAGATCTCGGGCACGAGACCGCCGAAGGCGCGCGGGTGCCTGGCGCCGGCGATGTCGACGTAGCCGTCGTTGTAGATCATGACGTGGGAGGGACCCCACATCAGGACCTGCGGCAGGGGCGCGTCCACCACCGCGTCGGCCATGGTGCGCAGCACCGGCGACCAGCTCTCGCGCGGTCCCAGCGGCGTCGCGGCCCAGTCGAAGGACTCCAGAAGCCGGCGGGTCTGGCTCGGCTCCGAAGGGAACGGGCTGGGGACGGTCATGGGGGCGGGCGATCCTGGGCGACGGGACGGGGCGCGGAACACGGCGCAGCTCTCCCCACTGCCGTCAAAATGCGGCGCGCGCAAGTCTTGCCCGCACGTGCGCGTCACGCGGGTGAGACGTTGCGGCGCGGGAACCGCTTGGCCGGCCAAGCTTTTCGCACATGCGAAGGAGCCTTGCCGCCCATGATCGAATCCCCGCGCCTGTCCGGCCTTGCCGTTCTTCTCGTCGAGGACGACCCCCTGATCGCCGCCGACACGCTCGAGGCCCTGGAGGAACGGGGCATCGAGGTGACGCTCGCGCGCAGCTTCGAGGAGGGCCGCCGGGCGGTGGAGCGCACGCGCTTCCAGGCCGCCGTCCTCGACATCGGCCTCGACGAGGATCGCGACGCGCTGCCGCTCGCCGACGCCCTGCAGGGGGCCGGCGTGCCCTTCCTGTTCCACACGGGGCTGGGGGAGCGGAGCGTGCTGCGCACCCGCTATCCGCGTGCGCCGGTCTGCCGCAAGCCCTGCCGGCCCTTCCATGTCGTGGAGGGGCTGCGCACCGTTCTGGCCGCCGCGGGCCGCCGGTCGCTGGCGGCCTGAGCCTTCAGCCCTCGCCGCCTTCGGGCGGAAGCAGGAGGGGCAGCGGGTCCATGCCGACGAGCCGCACCGCCACGGCGCGCAGGTGGCGGCGCATTTCGGCTTCTGCGCGGGCGGGATCGCGGTCGGTGATCGCCTCGAGAATCGCGGTGTGCTCGGCGCCGAGCCGCTCCAGGCGGCCGGGCGAGAAGCTCGCCGCCCGCATCTGCCCCCATCGCGCTTCGCGCCGCACGCGCGACAGGAGGTCCAGCATCGACAGGAGGAGCACGTTGCCCGCCACTTCCGCGATCGTGCGGTGGAAGTGGCTGTCGAGATCCTCGTAGTCCTGCGCGGAGCGGGCGCCGAAGGTTCGCCCGGCGGCGCGCGCGAGCTGGTCGAGCTGGGGCTGGGTGGCGCGCATGGCGGCCAGGCGCGCGGCCACGGGCTCGACGGCCAGGCGCGCCTCCATCACCGCGACCGGGCTCGCGAGGCGGCCGAGCGCGTCCGCCCGCGGCATCTGCGGCTCGACCGGGGCGGGCGGGGCACCCGCGAACGTGCCGAGACCCTGCCGCCGCCAGATGCGGCCCTCGCCCTCGAGCACGCTCAAGGCCTCGCGCAGGGCACGCCGCCCGACGCCGAGCTCCTCGGCCAGAACCCGCTCGGGCGGCAGGCGTCCGCCGGGAAAGCCGTCGGCCTCGATGCGCCGCCGCAGCTCACGCTCGATGCCGGAGCGCTCCGTGCCCGACGCCGCGTCCGCGTCGCCGTGTCCCGGCGGGCCCGGTTTCCGGCCGGTCGTGCCGCCGGCCCTTGCATGGTCCTGCATGCCGCGCTCCGTTCGCACCAATAGGAGAAGGTTCGCATTGGTTTGAGGAAGGCTAGCCGAAGGGCGAGTTGCGGACAATCGTCCCGCGACGGGAAGACGAAGCGGCCTCGATGCGGATCAACGGATCGTGAGCGCGGCGCTCGATCCGATGCGCTCCGCCCGAAAGGATCGAAAACGAGCCCTAAATCCCTGATCCGCTTCCATAGCGGACGGTTCGCATGCGACCTCGGTTGCCTGTGAAACGGTCGTGCTCGCCGGGCGCAGGGCAAAGCTCGCTCAAAATTTGTGCGCAAACCTTGTCGGGTGAGGATTGCGCCTTGGTTCGCTTTCCGGTTCATTCGCCCGCATGACGATGCTTGCGAACCACGAGACCGCCGGCCCGGGGCCGAGTGAGACGGCCGAGCCGGTTCTGCGGCTGCGCGACCTGTCGCTGCGCTTCGGGCGCACCGGCGCCGACCTCGTGTCGGGCGTCTCGCTGACCGTCGGGCGGGGCGAGACCTTGTGCGTGGTGGGCGAGTCGGGCTGCGGCAAGAGCGTGACGGCGCTGGCGCTGATGGGGCTCCTGCCGAGCCCGCCCGCGCGCATCACCGGCGGCGAGGCGATCTTCGAGGGGCGCGATCTCTTCCAGCTTTCGGAGCGCGAGCGCGCCGATCTGCGCGGCTCGGCGATGGGCATGATCTTCCAGGAGCCGATGACCTCGCTGAACCCCGCCTTCACGGTGGGCCAGCAGATCGCGGAAGGGGTGATGCGCCACCGCCGCGTGTCCAAGGCCGAGGCCCGCGCGGTCGCGCTCGACATCCTGAAGCGCGTGCGCATTCCCGCACCCGAAAAGCGGCTCGACAGCTACCCGCACCAGCTTTCGGGCGGCATGCGCCAGCGCGTCATGATCGCGATGGCGCTGGTCAACCAGCCGCGCCTGCTCATCGCCGACGAGCCGACCACGGCGCTCGACGTGACCATCCAGGCGCAGGTCCTGGCGCTGATCGCGCAGCTCCAGCGTGAGACCGGCACGGCGATGATCCTGATCACGCACGACCTCGGCGTCGTGGCCGAGGTCGCGACGCATGTCGCCGTCATGTATGCGGGGCGCGTGGTGGAGGCGGGGCCCGTCGAGGCGATCTTCACCGACCCCCAGCATCCCTACACGATCGGCCTGATGGGCGCGATGCCGTCTCTTGGTGCCCGCCAGGCCTCGCTGTCCACGATCCCCGGCACCGTGCCGCCCGCCGACGACATGCCGGAGGGCTGCCGCTTCGCGCCGCGCTGCCCCTTCGCGCAGGACAACTGCCGAGCGGAGGACCCCCCGCTGCGCGAGGTCACCGCCCGCCACAGCGCGGCCTGCTGGTATGCGCCGCTGGAGGAGAAGCTGCCCGCAAGCGACACCCGGAGGGCCGCCGCATGAGCGCCGACGCGTCCGCCTCCACGGCCGAGCCGATCCTCGAGGGCCGCAACCTCGTGAAGCGCTTCGGCGGCGGAGGCTTCCTCCAGCGCCGTCCGGCGGTCCACGCCCTGAACGACGTGTCGCTCACGGTCCGGCGCGGCGAGGTCTTCGCGGTGGTGGGCGAATCCGGCTGCGGAAAGTCGACGCTCGGGCGCGTGCTGCTCGATCTCATCTCGCCGACCTCCGGCGAGGTTCGCTTCGAGGGCCGCGCCATCTCCGGCGCCAAGGGGGCGGACGCGCTGAAGCTGCGGCGCGAGCTGCAGATCGTGTTCCAGGATCCCTTCGCCTCGATCAACCCGCGCATGAGCGCCGGCGAGGTGGTGGGCGAGCCGATCTGGCTGCACGGGTTGCGTCCCGCCGCCGAGCGGCGCGAGCGCGTCGCCGAGCTCTTCCGCACGGTCGGCCTTCGCCCCGCGATGATGGACCGCTTCCCGCACGAGTTCTCCGGCGGACAGCGCCAGCGCATCGGCATCGCGCGGGCGCTGGCCTGCGAGCCCAAGTTGCTGCTCGGCGACGAACCGGTCTCGGCGCTCGACGTGTCGATCCAGGCGCAGATCGTGAACCTTCTGGAGGAGCTCAAGGAGCGCCTCGGGCTGACGCTCGTCGTGGTCGCGCACGATCTGGCCGTGATCCGCCACATGAGCGACCGCGTGGCCGTCATGTATCTCGGCGAGATCGTCGAGGAGGCGCCGACCGAGCCGCTCTTCGATCAGCCGCTCCACCCCTATACGATGGCCCTCATGGAGGCGATTCCGCAGCCCTCGCCGCTCCTGAAGCGCGAGCGCCAGCTCCTGGAAGGGGATGTTCCGAACCCCGTCCAGCCGCCGTCCGGCTGCAAGTTCCACACGCGCTGCCCGCATGCCAAGGCCCGCTGCTCGACCGACCGTCCGGTGCTGGAGACGGCGGATGCCTCGGGCCGGCGCGTCGCCTGCCATTTCTGGCGCGAGATCCAGGCCGCCGGCTCGTCGGCCTCGCTGCCGCTGCCGCCTCCCAACGAGCGGCTCGACCGCCGCCTCGCGCTCTATCGCCAGTGGCAGGCCGCCAAGCCCGCCTCCGAAATCCCGGCATAAGAACCGGACCCCAAGCATCCCGAGGACCAGTAGCCCCATGACCCGTACCTTGAAGGCCGCGCTGCTCGCGACCGCCGTTCTTCTTCCCGCAGGCGGCGCCTTCGCGCAGACCCTGAACATCGGCCTCCAGGACGATCCCGACCTTCTCGACCCGCACCGCGCGCGCACCTTCGTCGGGCGCATCGTCTTCACCGCGCTGTGCGACAAGCTCGTCGACATCACGCCCGACCTCCAGATCGTGCCCCAGCTCGCCACGCGCTGGGAGACGAGCGCCGACGGGTTGCGCGTCACCATGGACCTGCGCACCGACGCGACCTTCCACGACGGCACCAAGATCGACGCGGCGGCGGTGAAGGCTAATCTCGACCGGGCGCGCGAGCTGCCCGACAGCCTGCGCAAGAGCGAGATCGCCTCGATCAAGAGCGTCGACGTGGTGGACGCCGACACGGTCCAACTCAACCTGTCGCGGCCCGACGCCGCCCTCCTGTCGCAGCTGTCCGACCGCGCCGGCATGATCATGTCGCCGGCCGCCTTCGACACGATGGGCACCCAGCCGGTCTGCTCCGGGCCCTACCGGTTCAAGGACCGCGTCCAGAACGACCGCATCACGCTGGAGAAGTACGACGGCTACTGGGACGCCGCCGCCTATCCGACCAAGACCGTCGTCTACCGCCCGATCCCGGACACGACCGTGCGCTTCGCCAACCTCCAGTCCGGCGATCTCGACATCATCGAGCGCATCGCGCCGACCGACATGGCGGCGGCCGAGGGCAATCCGAACCTGACGGTCGTGCCGGTCACGGGCCTCGGCTACCAGGCGATCGCCTTCAACCTCGCGAACGGGGCGGGCGCGGCCAACCCGCTCGCCACCGACGCCCGCCTGCGCCGCGCCTTCGACAAGATGATCGACCGCTCCGTGATCAACGACGTTGTGGGCCTCGGCTCGTTCACGCCCGCCACCCAGCCCTTCCCGCCCGCCTCGTTCGCCGCGCCGAAGGACGCGGCCGCCACGGCCGACGTCGAGGGCGCCAAGGCGCTTCTGAAGGAAGCCGGCGTGACGCGCGTGCCGCTCACCATCACTTACGGCAACAACACCACCTCGCAGCAGGTCTACGAGCTGATCCAGGCGATGGGCGCCGAGGTCGGCTTCGACATCCAGCTGCAGCCGACCGAATTTGCCGCGCTCCAGTCGACGCTGAAGAGCGGCGACTTCCAGGCCGGCCAGTCCGGCTGGTCGGGCCGCGTCGATCCCGACGGCAACATCCACCAGCACGTCACCTGCGGCGCCGGCCTCAACGACGGGCACTACTGCAACGAGGCCGTGGACAAGCTCCTGAACGAGGCGCGCTCCACCAACGACCAGGCGAAGCGCGTCGAGCTCTACACACAGGCCAACGCGCTGCTCGAGGCCGATAAGCCCGTCTCCTACCTCTACTTCCTGCCCTATCCCTTCGCCCACAAGAAGGCGCTCCAGGGCTTCGTCGGCTACCCCGACGGCATGATCCGTCTGCGAGGCGTCAGCCTCGCGAACTGAGTTCCCCACCCTCATCCCCAACGGAGACGACCCGATGCGCAGAACCCTTCTCGCCACGCTGCTTCTCGTGAGCGTCTCCGCTCCCGCCCTTGCGGAAGGGACGCTGCGCATCGGGCTCCAGGAGGACCCGGACGTCCTCGACCCGCACAGGGCCCGCACCTTCGTCGGGCGCATGATCTTCACCTCGCTCTGCGACAAGCTGGTGGACGTGGCGCCCGACCTGACCATCGTGCCCCAGCTCGCCACCGAGTGGAGCTTCGACGAGGCGGGCACCAGGCTCACCTTCAAGCTGCGGCCCGACGCGACCTTCCAGGACGGCACCAAGCTCGACGCGGCAGCTGTGAAGGCGAACATCGAGCGCGCGAAGTCGCTGCCCGATAGCTTGCGCAAGAGCGAGCTGACCTCGGTGGCCTCCGTCGAGGCGCCGGACGCGCAGACCGTGGTGATGAACCTGTCGAAGCCGGACGCGACGCTTCTCGCCCAGCTGTCGGACCGCGCGGGCATGATCCTGGCACCCTCGGCCTTCGAGACCTTCGCCGACAAGCCGGTCTGCTCGGGCCCCTATTCCTTCGTCAGCCGCACGCAGAACGACCGCATCGTCCTGCGGAAGAACCCCGCGCACTACGACGCGGCGAACTACCATTTCGACGAGCTCGTCTTCCTGCCGATCCCCGACACGACGGTTCGCCTCGCCAACCTCCAGTCGGGCGACATCGACATGCTGGAGCGTCTGGCGCCCAACGACATCGCGGCGGTCGAGGGCGATCCGAACCTCCGGTTCCTCCAGGCGGCGGGCACTGGCTTCGTGGAGTTCCGCTTCAACGTCGCCAACGGCGAGCGGGCCAAGGAGCCCTTCGGCTCCGACAAGCGCATCCGCCAGGCCTTCCAGCTCTCGATCGACCGCAACGTCATCAACGAGGTCGTGGGCTTCGGCACGTTCGAGCCCGCCCAGCAGCCCTTCCCGCCGGCGAGCCCCTACTACAACCAGTCCATTCCGGTCGTGCAGCGCGACGTGGAGCGCGCCAAGGCCCTCCTGAAGGAAGCGGGCCACGAGCGCGTATCCGTGGAGATGGCCTTCGGCAACTCCACCACCTCGCAGCAGATCGCCGAACTCGTCCAGGCCATGGCGGCGGAGGCGGGCTTCGACGTGACGCTTCGCCCGACCGAGTTCGCCGCCATGCAGCAGGAGATGCAGAGCGGCAACTTCCAGATGGCGCAGATCGGCTGGTCGGGCCGCGTCGATCCGGACGGCAACGTTCACCAGTTCATGACCTGCAAGGGCTCGCTCAACGACGGCAAGTACTGCAACCCCGAGGTCGACCGGCTGCTCAACGAGGCGCGCACCGTCACCGACCAGACCGCTCGCAAGGCGCTCTACGACCAGGTGCAGGCCATCACGCAGGACGAGATGCCCTCGATGGACATCTACTACCAGCCGCGCGCCTTCGCGCTGCGCGCCTCGCTGGACGGCTTCACCGCCCATCCCGACGGCATGATCCGTCTCCGGGGCGTGATGCTCAAGCCCTGACGCCTTCAGCTCGGGCGGCGCCCGCGCCGCCCGGCTCCTCCAAGGGAATACAAGCTCCATGCGATCCACCGGCCTTCTCGTCCTCGGCGCGCTCCTCCTGTGCGGCAGCGCCGTGCCGAGCCATGCGCAAGGCGTGCTTCGCATCGGGCTCAACGAGGATCCCGACGTCCTCGACCCGCATCGCTCCCGCTCCTTCGTCGGCCGCATCGTGTTCGGCTCGCTCTGCGACAAGCTGGTCGACATCACGCCGACGCTGGAGTTCACGCCCGCGCTGGCGACGACATGGCGCTGGAACGCCGATTCCACCCAGCTCACGATGGAGCTGCGCCGCGACGCCCGGTTCCACGACGGGACGCGCGTCGATGCCGCGGCGGTCAAGGCCAATCTCGACCGCGCCCGCACGCTGCCCGACTCGCTTCGCAAGAGCGAGATCTCGTCCGTGGCGAGCGTCGACGTCGTGGGCGAATTCACGGTGCGGCTGAACCTGTCGGAGCCCAACGCCACGATCCTCGCCCAGCTCTCCGACCGGGCCGGCATGATGCTCTCGCCCGCCGCCTTCGGCGAGAACGACACCCTGAGCCGCGAGCCCGTGTGCTCGGGCCCCTATCGCTTCGAGAGCCGCACCCAGAACGACCGCATCGTCCTCACGAAGTTTCCGGACTACTACGACGCCGCGCGCTACCGGTTCGACCAGGTGGTCTTCCTGCCGATCCCCGACACGACGGTGCGCCTTGCCAACCTGCAGTCGGGCGATCTCGACCTGATCGAGCGCATGGCGCCCTCGGACGCGCCGGCCGTGGAGGCGAGCCAGACGCTGAAGCTCGCGGTGGGAGCGGGGCTCGGCTACCAGAGCCTGACGATCAACGTCGCCAACGGCGAGCGGGCCAAGACGCCGCTGGGCGAGGACAAGCGCATACGGCAGGCGCTCAACCTCTCGATCGACCGCGACGTCATCAACGATGTGGTCGGCGGCGGCATCTGGGCGCCCGCCGGGCAGCCCTTTCCGCCCTCCAGCCCCTACCATAGCCCGCGCTTTTCCGCGCCGGCGCGCGACGTCGAGCGCGCCAAGGCGCTTCTGGCCGAGGCCGGACAGGAGCGGGTCGCCTTCGAGATGCTGGTCGCCAGCTCCAGCACCGGGCAGCAGGTCGGCGAGCTGATCCAGGCCATGGCGGCGGAGGCGGGCTTCGACATCACGCTGCGCCCGATCGAGTTCGCCGCCATGCAGCAGGAGATGCCGGCCGGCAACTTCCAGGTCTCGCAGGTCGGCTGGTCGGGCCGCGTCGATCCCGACGGCAACATCCACCAGTACGTCTCCTGCAAGGGCGGCCTCAACGACATGCGCTACTGCAACGAGACGGTCGACCGGCTCCTGAACGAGGCGCGCCGCGCGAGCGACCCGGCCGCCCGCCTCGCGCTCTACGACCAAGCCCAGACGATCCTCCAGGACGAACTGCCGATCATCTACACCTACTATCAGTCCTACCCCTTCGCCCACTCCGCGCGTCTGACGGGCTTCGTGCCCTATCCCGACGGCATCATCCGCCTGCGCGACGTGGCGCTGGCGGACTGAGGCGAACGCAAGGCTGAGAGGCAACGCCCATGCTCTCCATCATCGCCCGCCGCGCGCTGGTCGCGATCCCGACACTGGTGATCGTCTCGCTGCTCGTCTTCGCGCTGCAGAAGATCCTGCCGGGCGATCCCGTGCTGACGCTGGCGGGCGAGGAGCGCGATCCCGCCGTCCTCGCCTTCCTGCGCGAACAGTACCGGCTCGACGACCCGATCTACGTCCAGTACTTCGCCTGGGTGGGGCAGGTGCTGCGCGGCGACTTCGGCGTCTCCCTGCGCACCGACGTGCCGGTCGCGACCCTTATCCTCCAGAAGCTGCCCGTCACGCTGCAGCTCGCCGCCATGGCCATGGTCTTCGCGGTCCTGATCGGCATTCCGGCCGGCATCCTGGCGGCGGTGCGCAAGGGCACCTGGATGGACTACGCCGCCAACGTCTTCGCCCTGTCGGGCCTGTCGATCCCGAACTTCTGGCTCGGCATCCTCCTGATCTTCCTCGTCTCGGTGCAGCTGCAATGGCTGCCGGCATCGGGCTACGTGCCGCCTACGGAAGATCTCTGGCAGTCGCTGCGCACCATGCTGATGCCCGCCTTCGTGCTCGGCACGGGCCTCGCCGGCTCGCTCATGCGCCACACGCGCTCGGCCATGCTCGGCGTCCTGCGCGCCGACTACGTGCGCACGGCCCGCGCCAAGGGCCTCCTGCCCAAGGTCGTGGTGCTGAAGCACGCGCTGCGCAACGCGCTCGTGCCGATCGTGACGCTGCTCACGCTTCTCTTCGGCGAACTGATCGCGGGCGCGGTCCTGACCGAGCAGATCTTCACGATCCCCGGCTTCGGCAAGCTGATGGTGGATGCGGTCTTCACCCGCGACTACGCGGTGGTGCAGGGCGTCGTGCTCTGTACCGCGATCGGCTTCATCGCGATGAACCTCCTCGCCGACGTCCTCTACGTCCTGATCAACCCGCGCCTGAGGCACGCCTCGTGAGCACCGTCGTCCAAGCCAACCCCGGCGCCGTCGTGGGAACGCCCAAGCGCGCGCCCAGCCGCGCGCTGCGAAAGTTCCTGCGCAACCGCGCCGCGATCGTGGGGGCGGTGATCGTCCTCTTCTTCGCGGCTTTGGCGATCTTCGCCCCGCTCGTCACCTCGTTCGATCCCGCGGCGACCAGCTTCCGCGCGATCCGCAAGGCGCCCTCCGCCCTGAACTGGCTCGGCACCGACGAGCTCGGCCGCGACGTCTTCTCGCGTCTCGCCTACGGCGCGCGGGCCTCCTTGATGGCGGGCGTCGTGTCGGTCGCGATCGCGGTCGTGGTGGGCGTGCCCTTCGGTCTGCTGGCCGGCTATTTCGGAGGCTGGATCGACGCCGCGATCTCGCGCGTCACGGAGGCGCTGCTCGCCATCCCCTTCCTGATCCTCGCGATCGCGCTCGCCGCCTTTCTCGGCCCCTCGCTGACCAACGCCATGATCGCGATCGGCCTGTCGGCCGTGCCGGTCTTCATCCGCCTCGCCAGAGCCCAGACGCTGACCGTCGCTTCCGAGGACTACGTGGAAGGGGCGCGCGCCATCGGCCTGCCGCACCGCTGGATCCTGGCCCGCTACATCTTCCCCAACACGCTGCCGCCGATCATCGTCCAGGCGACGCTGACGATCGCAGCCGCCATCATCGCCGAGGCCTCCTTGTCCTTTCTCGGCCTCGGCCAGCAGCCGCCCAACCCGTCCTGGGGCTCGATGCTGAACACGGCCAAGAACTTCATGAGCCAGGCGCCCTGGATGTCGGTCTTCCCGGGGGCTGCGATCTTCCTGGTCGTTCTCGGCTTCAACCTTCTCGGCGACGGCCTGCGCGACGCGCTCGACCCGCGCGAGCACTAGAGGCGAAGCGCCCGAAAGGGCGATCGCCAAGACATCAGCATCTGGGAGTGCCATCCATGTTCACCACCCGCCCCGAGCTTCTCGGCACGTTCGGCGCCGTCGCCACCACGCACTGGCTGGCGACGGCTGCCGGCATGCGCATGATGGAACTCGGCGGCAACGCCTTCGACGCCGGCGTCGCCTCGGCCTTCGTGCTGCAGGTCGTGGAGCCTCATCTCGTGGGTCCCGGCGGCGACGTGCCGATCGTCTTCCATTCGGCAAGGACCGGGCGCACCGAGGTGATCTGCGGCCAGGCGCCGGCTCCGGCGGGCGCGACGATCGAACACTACAAGCGGGAGGGCCTGGAGCTCATCCCCGGCAACGGCCTGCTCTCGACCGTCATTCCCGGCTCGTTCGACGCCTGGATGCTGCTTCTGCGCGACCATGGCGAACTCCCGCTGCGCACCGTCCTGGAGCCCGCGATCCACTATGCGCGCCACGGCCATCCGCTCCTGCCGCGCGTGTCCGACACGATCGGCGGGCTGGCCGAGTTCTTCCAGCGGGAGTGGCCGACCTCGGCCGCGCTGTATCTCCCGAACGGCGCGGTGCCCGAGGCGCGCAAGCTCTTCCGCAACGAACCGCTCGCCGACACCTGGGAGCGGGTCCTCGGCGAGGCCGAGAGCGCCGGGGCGGACCGCCAGGCGCAGATCGAGCGGGCGCGCGACACGTTCTACCGAGGCTTCGTGGCCGAGGCGATCGAGCGCTTCGCCCGAAACACCGAGGCCATGGACCAGAGCGGCGGGCGCCATCGCGGCGTGATC
>NZ_BBWK01000045.1 GCF_001463765.1 Aureimonas sp. AU4
GTGATCACCGCCGATGATATGGCGAACTGGCGCGCGGACTACGAGCCGAGCCTTGCCTACGACTACGGCGACTTCCGCGTCCACAAGATCGGGCCCTGGGGACAGGGACCCGTCTTCCTCCAGACGCTGGCGCTGCTGAAGGGTTTCGACCTCGGCGCGATGGGCCCTGCCTCGGCGGAGTTCGTCCATACGCTGACCGAAGCCATGAAGCTCGCCTTCGCGGACCGCGAGGTCTACTACGGCGACCCGCGCTTCGTGGACGTGCCGGTCGAGCACCTCCTGTCGGAGGGCTACAATGCCGAGCGGCGCCAGCTGATCGGCGCCCGGGCCTCGCGCGAGCTGCGCCCCGGCACGGTGCCCGGCTTCGAGGCCCAGGTCGCGCGCCAGATGGCGGCGCTCGAGCGCCTGTCCAAGATCGGCGCGGCGTCGGCCGCCAACGAGCCGACCACGGCCGAGATGCGGTCCGCCCGGCGCGGCGACACGGTGCATGTCGACGCGGTCGATCGGCACGGCAACATGATGGCGGCGATGCCCTCGGGGGGCTGGTTCCAGTCCTCGCCGGTCATCCCCGAGCTCGGCTTCCAGCTGAACTCGAGGGCCCAGATGTTCTGGCTGGAGGAGGGGCTGCCGACCTCGCTCGCGCCCGGCAAGCGCCCGCGCACGACGCTGACCCCGACCTTGGCCGAGAAGGATGGCAAGCCGTACATGGTGTTCGGCTCGCCGGGCGGCGACCAGCAGGAGCAGTGGCAGCTCCTTCTCTTCCTGCGCCACGCCCATCACGGCTTGAACCTGCAGGAGGCGATCGACCACCCGATGTCCCATACCGGGCACTTCCCGAGCTCGTTCTATCCGCGCGAGCGCCGGCCGGGGAACCTCACGATCGAGGAGAGCTTCGGCGAGGACGTGCTGGCCGATCTGGCGGCGCGTGGCCACGACGTCGAGCGAGCCCCGGCCTGGACCGTCGGGCGTCTGGTGGCGGCCGCGCGCGACGCCGACGGGCTGCTCCACGCCGCCGCGACGCCCCGCCTGATGCAGGCCTACGCCATCGCGCGTTGAGCGGGATCGCCCGCAAGCGCTTGGCTTGCCCTCAAGGCCGGGCCCGGACGCGTGTCCGGGTCCGGCCTTGCCGCTTACAGAAGGCCGCGGCCCGCGAGGTTCCCCATCAGCGCGCCGATGCCGAAGCGCCAGGGAGCGGCGCGGTTCGTGTGGGTCACGGTGTTGCGCAGGCTTCCCAGGCGGGGCGAGCGCACGGTGACGACGTCGCCGAGCTTGTGGGTGAAGCCCTTGTCCTTCACGTCGCGGTCCTCGGTGGGCGCGAACAGCGTGCCGAGATAGAGCATGAAGCCGTCGGGATACTGATGATGCTCGCCCGAGGCCTGACGCGCGAGCTCGGCCGGGTCGCGGCTGATCTCGCGCATCGAGGAACGGCCCTCGAGCCGGTAGCCGTCGGTGCCCTCGACCGTGAGCGTCAGCTCGGCCTGCCGCACGTCGTCCAGCGTGAAGCGGCCGTCGAAGAGACGCACGAAGGGCCCGATCGCCGACGAGGCGTTGTTGTCCTTGGCCTTGCCGAGGAGCAGCGCCGAGCGGCCCTCGACATCGCGCAGGTTCACGTCGTTGCCGAGCGTGGCGCCCCGGATCTCGCCGCGCGAGTTGACGGCCAGCACCACCTCCGGCTCCGGGTTGTTCCATTCCGACGAGGGCAGGATGCCGATCTCGGCGCCGTATCCGACGCTCGACAGGACCGGGGCCTTGGTGAAGACCTCGGCGTCCGGCCCGATCCCGACCTCCAGATACTGCGACCAGTAGCCCCGCTCCTGCAGAATGCGCTTGGCCTCCGCCGCGGCGGTCGATCCCGCTTCGATGTCCTGGAGCGTCGCGCCGATCGCCTGGCCGATCTCCTCGCGGATCGCGGCTGCGCGCGCGAAGTCGCCCTTGGCGCGTTCCTCGATGACGCGCTCCACCATGGAGCGGGCGAAGGTGACGCCGCAGGCCTTCACGGCCTGGAGGTCGCACGGGGCAAGAAGCGAGGGCGCGCCCTCGCGCTCGGCGAGAACGTCGGCCAGCGCGTAGGAGCGCCCGCCCTCCTGCCGGTCGAGATGAGCGAGCGGATCGGCGAGCTCCAGAAGGGCGCTCAGCGTCGGCGCCTCGCGGCTCGACACGTCCACCAGACGGTCGCCGCGCAGTTCCACGAGGACGGGGCCGCCGAGCGCCTGGTCGAAGACGCGTCCGACGAGGCGCGCCTCGCCGGCATCCTCGGGCAGCGGACCGCCCTGGTTCCACGCGGTGGGGGTGGGCAGGGACATGGCGGCTCCATCGATCAGGCGGGAATGACGCGTCATCCCTTTGCCGGATCGGGGCCGCGCGGCAAGCGCTTCCTGTGCTGCGATGCAGCAGCCGCGTCAGACGGTGCGCGTCACCTTGGCCAGGTGCGCCGGGCGGTCGGGGTCGTGGCCGCGCGCGCGCGAGACGCGTTCGGCGAGGTCGTAGAAGCTGAGCAGCATCACGAGCGGATCGAGAAGGGGATGGGCGCTGGCGGTCACGGGCAGCGTGTCGCGCCCCTCGCCGGCCTCGGCCACCAGGACCCGCCCGCCGGCCTGGCGCAGGCGCTCCACCGCCTGTCCCGTCGCGCCGAAGGCGGCGTCGCGCGGGCGGAAGGCGATCACCGGGAAGTCCGGGGTGAGGAGCTGCAGCGGCCCGTGCATGACCTCGGCCGCCGAGAAGGCCTCGGCATGGAGCACCGCCGTTTCCTTGAGCTTGAGTGCCGCTTCCACCGCCACGGGAAAGGCGGGACCGCGACCCACGAGGTAGCAGGAGCGGGCCGGGACGAGGAGATCCAGCGCCGTGTCCCAGTTGGCCTCGAGCGCCTTGGCAAAGGCGTCGGGCAGGCGCTTCAGGCCCTGGCGAAGGCCCTCGTCGTCGGCCCACTCGGCCGCGAGCGCCGCCAGCATCACGGCGGAGGCGAGGCACGTCTTGGTGGCCGCGACGCTGCGCTCCTCGCCGGCGCCGATGGGGAGCACGGTGTCGGCCTCGCGCGCGAGCGGCGAGGCCGCGTCGTTGACGACCGCCACCGCGAGCGCCCCGCCTTCGCGCGCGGCGCGCTGGAGCGCCACGATGTCGGGACTGCCGCCCGACTGCGAGACCGACAGGACGAGCGCCCCGCGCACGCGCAGGTTCGCCTCGTAGATCGAGGCGACCGAGGGGCCCATGGAGGCGACCGGCAGGCCGACCAGGATCTCCACGAGGTACTTGAAGAAGCCGACCGCGTTGTCGGAGGAGCCGCGCGCCGAGGTGACCACGAAGGCCGGCCCGCGCTCGCGCAGCGAGCGGCCGAGCGCGGCGAGCGCACCGGCCTCGCGCTGGAGCATCTCTGCGACCACGGCCGGCGTCTGGCGCAGCTCCAGGCTCATCAAGGTGGGATCGGCTGTCATGCGGTCGGTCCGGTTGCGAGAAGGGTCCCCTCTACCGCCTAGCAGCCGGCGCGCCCCATGCGAAGGGCCTCACGCGTCGTCGAGCGGCTGGAGGCCGTCCCGAAAGCGCCGGGCGTTGCGCCGGTAGGTCTCGGCCGAGCGCGCAAGGCCCTCGACCGTCGCCTCGTCGAGCGTGCGGATCGCCTTGGCGGGGGAACCGACGATCAGGGAATTGTCGGGAAACGCCTTGTTCTCGGTGACGAGCGCGCCCGCTCCGACCAGCGAGTTGTGGCCGATCCGCGCCCCGTTCAGCACCACCGCCCCCATGCCGATCAGCGTGTTGTCGCCCACCGTGCAGCCGTGGACGACGGCGCGGTGGCCGATCGTGCAGTTCCGGCCGATCGCGAGCGGCGAGCCGGGATCGGAATGCAGCACCGCGCCGTCCTGGACGTTGGTGCCCGCGCCGATACGCACGGGCTCGTTGTCGCCCCGGATCACGGCGCCGAACCAGACGCTCGTGCCGGCGCCGAGCGTCACCGCTCCGACGACATGGGCACCGGGCGCGATGAAGGGCGGGTCGTCTGCGGAAAAGGCCGGCTCGGTGCCGTCGAGAGCGTAGCGGGGCATGCAGGAAACCTCCTCGAACGCTCCGTTTCTATCACCTTGCGGTCCGTCGCGTCGCGGCCGCACCCCCGAAACGAAAACGGCCCGCCAAAGGCGGGCCGTCGAGCCGGATTTACGGGTTTCAGCAGCTGCCGTCCCTGGCCAGAACCACCTTCACCGTCTTGACGATGATGCGCAGGTCGAGAAGCGTGGAAGCGTTGCGCACGTAGTAGCTGTCGTACTTGACGCGCGTGGCGTAGCTCGTGTCGGAGCGTCCGTTGACCTGCCACATGCCGGTGAGGCCGGGGCGGGCGCGCTTGTAGGTCGCGAAGCGGTGGGCGTAGCGATGCGCCTCCTCGTCCACGATAGGACGCGGGCCGACGAGACTCATCTCGCCGCGCAGGACGTTGAAGAGCTGGGGCAGCTCGTCGAGGCTGGTCTCGCGCAGGAAGCGGCCGAGGCGCGTCACGCGCGGATCGTTGCGCAGCTTGTGGCTGGCCTCCCACTCGGCCCTGGCGGCGGGATCGCGCTGCAGGAGCTCCTGCAGGAGTTCGGCCGAGTTCGTCGCCATGGAGCGGAACTTGTAGCAAAGGAAGTAGCGCCCGCCGAAGCCAATGCGGCGATGGCCGAACAGCACCGGACCGGGATCGCTGATCTTCATCATCAGGACGATCAGGACGATCAGCGGGGCGAGGGCCAGAAGGGCCCCACCCGCCAACACCACGTCCAGAATGCGTTTCGACGTGCCGCCGACAGGCCGGTCGTCACGAACGCCGAGGCGGGCACCCTCGGTCGCGGCGCGCTCCAGAGCGCTCATCTCGCCGACCCGAAGTTCGGCGACGCTCAAGGCATTGCGCGATAGCGGCCTTGTCTCCGTCATGCGCTTAATCCTGCGTAGGTTAATTGATAGTTGAATTGGTGCTTACAACATGGCGCGGTAAACCACAATTGCCATCGCGCCTCGGAATTTTTGGTTATAAACCCTTCAGGTTGAATGCCGCCAAGTCTTAAAAAATAAAACGACGTAATATTCGCAGATATCATGGCATAGAAGATGACCATAAATGATATCGATTCGGATTTTGTTGGTTAACCGAAAGACCAACGCGATGCCTTTGCACAATTCTGAATTCGGATCAAAACGCTGTCTCGTCCTGCAAAGACGAGAATGTACGCATAGACCGGACTAACCATGTCTGATTGGCGTATCGCGATCAAAAACCGATAATGTTCGTGCTGATTGCGGAGCAGAGATTTCCGACCTCGCGAGGCGGTGATTAGTCTTCTCGGCGAGAAAATACGGCGCAGTTTTTTGCACTGCAAAAAAAGAAGGGGCCACGCTCATGATCGACTGCCTTAATACAAGCGGGTCGTCATCAACTCAAGAAGAGCGGTCCTAGGGTTGTGCAGGCGCAGCACCAGATGTGAAGGACGTAACATATCGTGATGTCGCCGGCCGCCCGCTTGCCCTGCCATGCCACCGCCGCGCGCATGGGTTCGCTCTAGAAGAGGTCGAGCGCTCCGCTGTCGACGCCGACCCCCCGGCGACCGCCGAGCCGAGCCGAAAGATCGCCGAGGCGGACGGCGTCCAGGATTTCGGGCGGCGCCGGGTCGTTGCCCGCCAGCGGCGCCAGACGTTCCAGAAGAAGCGACAGTTCCTCCAGGTGCTGGACCAGCGCGTCGATCGATTGGGCGCGAGCCTGGAGGGGTGCGTCGAGGGCGGGCAGAAACGGGATGAGGTCGCCCAGACCCTCCGCGGTCCCGGCCTGCGCGGCAAGTTCGGCGCCGATGCGCTGTAGGATCTCGCGGACGGTCGGCTGGTTGCTCATGGGGCTCTCAGAAGAATTCGATGGCGCCGACGTCGGCGACCGGGACCGGGACCGGCGCGGGCGGCGGCGAGACCGGCGCGTCGAGATAAAGCTGGCGCGCCCGGCCGCTGACCGGCCAGAACTCGACGCGCCGCCCCACCGTGCCCCCCAGGCTCGTCGCCATCAGGGGAATGCGCTCGGTCTGGAGGAACTGCTTGGCGAACTCGCCGTTGCGCCGGCCCGTCTCGCCCCGGCCGCCCAACGTCGCGGCGCCGCCGAAGAGCTTGGCCCGCAGCCGTTCGCGCCGCGCGCCGCGCGACATCAGGCCGTTGACCAGAACCTCCATCAGGTAGGCGCCGTAGCGCTCCGCCGCGCCCGCCTGCCGCGTGCCCTCGCCGCCCGGCAGAAGGAAGTGGCACATGCCGCCCGCGCCCGCCGCCGGATCGAAGAAGCAGGCGGCCACGCAAGAGCCGAGCACCGTCGTCAGGCACAGCTCGGGATCGACCGAGACCTGCGTCTCGCCCTCGGCCACGTGGAGGCGAACGATGCCCGGCATGGCGTCCGGATCAGGGCAGGTTGCCGGTCACCGCCTGGATCGCCTTCTGAAGGGCGGCCGGCTGCACGGGCTTGGGCAGGTAGTTGTTGACGCCGAGCTTGACGGCCTGCTGCAGGACGGTGCGGTCGCCCGAGCCGGTCAGGAGGATGAAGGGCGTGATGCGGGTCGCGGGATAGGTGCGGATCGCCTGAAGGAGCTGCAGCCCGTTGAGCTTGGGCATGTTGTAGTCCGAGATGACGATGTGGGCGGGGCTCGTCATCATCATCTTCAGCGCCTCCTCGCCGTCCTTGGCGAAAGGGATGTTGGCAAAGCCGATCTGCTGCAGCGCCTCGCGCATCAGCAGACGGCTCGTGGTCTGGTCGTCCACGATCAGAATCTTGATGGTCTGCTTGGTCAAAGACACGGCGCGGGCTCCCGGGGGCTTGCGTGGGTGCCGAACACGGCCTCGGCCATGAGGTCCAGCGGCATTTGATGATCGACCGCTCCGATCCCGAAGGCGGCCTTGGGCATTCCGTAGACGAGGGATGAGGCCTCGTCCTGGCCTATTATCCAACCGCCCGCCTTACGAATCTCCAAAGCTCCGCGCGCCCCGTCGCTGCCCATCCCGGTCAGGATCAGGCCGAGCGCGCGCGGGCCGAAGGCCCGGGCGGCGGAGTGGAAGAGGACGTCGACCGAGGGGCGGTGGCCGGACACGGGATCGGCGGCGACGAGCGAGCAGGCGGGCTTGGCGCCGCCCTGCGCCAGGAGATGGCGCGTGCCGCCCGGCGCGATCAGGATCTCGCCGGCGCGCAGCGGCATCCCGTCCTCGGCTTCCGCCACGCGCACCGCGCAGCTTTTCGCAAGGCGCTGCGCGAAGCCGCGGCTGAAGCCGGCGGGCAGGTGCTGCACGACGAGGGTCGGCGGCGCATCTTCCGGCCAGCCCCGGAGGAGGGCGGTCAGCGCCTCGATCCCGCCGGTGGAGGCACCGATCGCGATGAGGTCGGGCCGCGCGCGCAGCGGCGCCTTGCGGGACGCGGCGGGCGCCGGGCGCGGCTTGCCGAAGCGCCGGTTGGCCAGCGCGACGAGGACCTCGCGCGCGCGCGCCGCCTGGCGCACCGTCTCGGCCAGGCGCGCGAAGGCCTCGTCGCCCGCGTGCCGGGGCTTCACCACGCAGTCGAAGGCGCCGATCTCCAGCGCCTGGATCGCGGCGGTGGTGCCGGGGCCGGTCTGGTTCGAGACCATCACGACCGGGGTGGGGCGCAGCCGCATCACCTTTTCCAGGAACTCGATGCCCTGCATGCCGGGCATCTCGACGTCGAGCGTGACGACGTCGGGGTCGAGCCGCTTCATCGCCTCGCGCGCGCTGGCCGCGTCCTCCGCCTCGCCCACGACCTCGATCCCGCCGCCCTCGCGCAGCGAGCGCGCGATCAGGAGGCGCATGGTGGGACTGTCGTCCACCACCAGGACGCGCACGGGGGAGGGGGCATCAGGGTTGCTCACGCGAGCCTCCGGTAGGTGGTGGTGGCGACGTGGGCCAGCCGCTCGGCGGCGGAGCCCGTGACGCGCTCGGAATGGCCGGCATAGAGCCAGCCGTCGGGATGGATCTGGTCGGCCATGCGCAGCCAGATCGCCTCGCGCACGCCCTGGTCGAAGTAGATCGCGACGTTGCGGAAGAACACGACGTCGAAGAGGCCGCGCATCGGCCAGGGGGCAAGAAGGTTGAGCTCGCGGAACCGCACCAGCCGGCGCAGCTCGCCTCGCGCCTCGAGAAGCCCGCCGGGCGACGGCTGGAAGAAGCGCTCGCGGTCGGCTGCGGGTACGTCGGCGAGCGCCGCCTCGTCGTAGCGGCCCGTCGATGCCGCCCGCAGCACGTTGCGGTCGATGTCGGTCGCCAGGATGCGGATGTCGAGCGCGGGCGCGTCGGGCACCGCGCGCAGGAGCGAGATCGCGGCGGAGTAGGTTTCCTGGCCCGTCGAGCAGCCCGCGCTCCAGATCCGCACCCGCCCGCCGGCCCGCGCCCGCTCTGCCAGCGCGGGCAGCACCTCTGTCTCGAGATGCCCGAAATGGTGCGGCTCGCGGAAGAAGAACGTGTAGTTGGTGGTGAGCGCCTCCACCATGCGGCGCAACTCCTCCGAGCCGCCGGGCGAGGAGACGAGATCGCCGTAGCGCTCGAAGCTGCCGGCTCCCGTCTCCGCCACGCGCCGCACGAGGCGCGAGAAGACCAGCGAGAGCTTGTTCTCGGGCAGGTGGATGCCCGCCTCGCGCCGCACGATCGCGGCGATCCGCCGGAAGGCGTCCACCGAGAGCGCCGGATCCTCGGTGAGGACCGGCGCCCGGCGCGAGAGGGCCGCCGCCGCGTTCATGCGGTGCGCAGGCGCTCGGGCAGCATGCGCTCGGGCATGATGCGGGCGATCATGCGGTCCTCGATCGCGACCACGCTCGATACGAAGGCCTTGGCCGAGTCCTGGGCAAGGTCCGGGGCGCTTTGGAGAAGATCGGGCGTCACCGACAGGATGTCGGAGACCGAGTCCACCAGAAGGCCGAAAACCTGGTCCTCGGCCGCCACCACCACGATCACGTGGCGCGGGGTCGGCGGCTCCACCGGCAGGCCGAGGCGCGCGGCCAGATTCACCACCGGCAGCACCGTGCCGCGCAGGTTGATGACGCCGAGGATGTAGTGCGGCGCGTGGGGCAGTGTGGTCGCGGGCGACCAGCCCCGGATCTCGCGCACCGCGCGGATGTCGACGCAGAATTCCTGCGGGCCCACCCGGAAGGCGACCATCTCGGTGCCGCCGCTGACCGACTTGCGAAGCGTCTGGGACATCAAGGTTACTCCGCCGCCACCTGGTCGAGGCCGAAGATGAAACTGTCGAGGGACTTGTCGCCGGCCAGCGCGTCGACATCGAGGATCAGGGCGACGCGCCCTTCGCCCGAGATCGTGGCCGCCGAGATGCCGGTGACCGGCCGGTAGTTCCGCTCCAGGCTCTTGATGACGACCTGCCGCTGGCCGCGGATCTCGTCGACCTGCAGCGCCACGCGCCGGTTGTTGTCGCATTCCACGAGGATCGCGACGCCCTGCAGCGGGTCGGCGGGCGCCTCGCGGTAGCCGAGGCGCGTGCCGACGTCGATGAGCGGCACGATCGAGCCGCGCACGTTGACGGTGCGCCCCTGGCCGAGCGTCTGGAGGTCGCCTGCTTGCGGCCGGAACGTGAAGACGATGGCGCCGAGCGGCACGACCAGCGTCTCGTTCTCGACGCGCACGATCATGCCTTCCAGCACCGCGAGGGTGAGGGGCAGGCTCATGGTGAAGGTCGAGCCGAGGCCGGGGCGCGAGGTGATGACCAGCCGCCCGCCCAGCGCCTCGATCGACTGCTTCACGACGTCCATGCCGACGCCCCGGCCTGAGATGGCCGAGACGGTGGAAGCGGTGGAGAAGCCCGGCAGCATGACGAGCTGGTCGATCTCCTCGTCCGACAGAAGGGCGTCGGCCGAGATCAGGCCCTTGTCCACGGCGATCTGGCGGACCTTCGGCCGGTTGATGCCGGCGCCGTCGTCCGAGATCTCGATGATGATGCGGCCCGATCGGTGCGCGGCCGAGAGCGTGACCGTGCCCTCCGCCGGCTTGCCCTTGGCGAGACGGTCCTCGGGCTTCTCCAGCCCGTGGTCGATCGCGTTACGGATCATGTGGGTGAGGGGGTCGGACAGGCGCTCCACCACGGTCTTGTCGACCTCGGTGTTCTCGCCCTGCGTGACGAAGTTCACCTTCTTGCCCGTGGCGGACGCCGTTTCGCGCACGAGGCGCGGCATGCGCTGGAAGACCGACTTCACGGGCTGGGCGCGCACCGCCATGACCGAGTCCTGCAGCGTGCGCGTCAGGCGGTCCAGCTCCTCGATCGACCCGGCGATCTCGGAGCCGGTGGGAAGCTCGGCCTCCTCGATGCGCTGGGCGAGCATGGTCTGGGTGGTGACGAGCTCGCCCACGAGGTCGATCAGCTTGTCGACGCGGTTGAGCTCGACGCGGATCACGACGCCCGGCGCCTCGCCGCCGCCCTTCCCCTCGCCGCCCTCGTCCTTTTGCGCCTTCGGGGCGGAGACGGCGGGGGCCGGGGCGGGGGGCGCCTCGGCCACGACCGGCTCGGCGGAGGGCTCGGAGGTCTCGGGCGCGGCCGCGATCTCGCTCTGGAGCCGGGTCAGGAGATCGGCGACCGCGAGGCCGCCCGCGTCCGGCTCGGCCGCGTCGGCGCGCGGCACGATCTCCAGCTCGCAGTCCCATTCCGCGAACTCGAAGACCTCGCGCACGGCGCCTTCCGCGATCCCCTCTCCGTCGAGCGAGATCGCGAAGGAGAGGTAGCTTTCCTCGGGGTCGATCGCGTCCAGAAGAGGCACGGACCCCGCGTCGCAGCGAACCGTCATCTCGCCGAGCGCGCCGAGCTGGCGCAGGATCACGGCCGCCTCGTTGGCCTTGGCGTAGAGCTCGCGGCGCGGCGTGAAGGCGATCTGGAACAGCGGCCCGTCGGTCGGCAGCGCGGGAGCCTCCGCAAAGGCCGGCATCGGGCCGCCGTCGCCCAGCATCGCGCCCCAGTCCACCGCGACCGGCGTGAACTCGAAGTCGGCAAGGCTCGCGCCGCCGTCCTCGTCTTCGCCTTCCGCTGCCCCGTGCGCCGCGCGCGGCCCGCCGATCAGCGTTTCCAGCTCCACGATCAGCTCGGCGGAGCGCGCCTCGTCGGCCTCGGCGCCGTCGCGGCCGGCGCCCACCAGGTCGCGCAGATGGTCGGCCGAGCGCAGCATCACGGCCATCACCGCGTCGCCGGCCTCGAGCCGGTGCGAGCGCACCTCGTCCAGAACCGTCTCGAAGACGTGGGCGAAGCGCACGAGGTGGTGAAGGTCGAAGGCGCCCGCGCCGCCCTTGATGGAATGCACCGCGCGGAAGACGCGGTTCACCGTGTCGTCGTCGGTCTCGCCGCCGCTCATGGCGTTGAGGCCGTCCTCCAGCTCCTGCAGCTGGTCGTCGCATTCCTGGAAGAAGACGACGCGGATCTCGTCGAGGGCGCTCATGTCCGTCTTCCTCAGGCCGCGACGCGGTTGATCGCCGAGACGAGGCGCTCGGGGTCGAAGGGCTTCACGATCCAGCCGGTCGCGCCGGCGCGGCGGGCGCGGTCCTTCTTGGCGGGGTCGGACTCGGTGGTGAGCACGATGATCGGGATGGCGCGGCGCGTGCCGTCGGCCCGCACCGCCTCGATGAACTCCAGGCCGTTCATGCGCGGCATGTTGATGTCGGTGATGATGACGTCGGGCTCGGAGGCACCGAGCACCTCGAGGCCGTGCACGCCGTCCTCGGCCTGGATCACCGTGAAGCCCGCCTTGTCGAGCGCCGAGCGGAGCAGTTCGCGCATGGTGCGCGAGTCGTCGATGGTGAGGATCGTCTTCGTCATCACGCGGCGTCCAGCTGGAAGGGGTCGGCGATCCCGAACAGGGCGAGATCGCGGCGGAAGGCGTCGGAGGCTCCCTGGAGCCGGATCGGCACGCGGTCGGCGGCATAGGTGCGGCCGGCCGACAGGAGGAGCTGGAGGCACTGGCCGCCGAGGCGCTTCACCTCGCCCGCCTCGACCCGGAGCGGCGTGCCGCGATGGGCAAGGAGCGCCGCGTGGAGGGGGGCGGCGGCGGTGATGTCGAGAACCGGCGCGAGAACCAGGACCGCCTCGTCCCCGGAGGCGGCTTCCCCGACCGCCGCTACGGGCGGTGCTTCGAGGAGGGGAAGGGTCTCGGCCTTATCCTCGGCCTCAGGGTCGGACTCCTGCGCGGTTTCGGCCTCGTCCGACGCGGCGGCCTCGAACGAGGCCATCATGGCGAGGATTTCGGGCGGAAGCGTCAGCTCGGGCAGATCGTCGGTGCGGCTCGTATCGGACATCAGAACTCCTCCCATCCGAGATCGTCGGTGGCCGGCGCGGGGGCGGCCAGGGCCGCCGCTGCGCCGCCGGCAGACGCGGCGACGGCGACCGGCATCGGCACGGCGGGCGCACGCGGCGCGGGCGCGGCCGGGACGCGCGCCACCTGGGGCGCGGCGTGCATCACGGCCGAGACCTGTCGCAAGTTCGCCACGGAGCGGTCGGTGTCGCTCACCTGGAAGCTTGCAAGAAGCCGGCAAAGCTCTTCCGTCTCGGTGCGCAGCGAAAGCGTGGCGGCCGTGGTTTCCTCGACCATCGCGGCATTCTGCTGGGTGACGCGGTCCATCTTGTTGACGGCGTCGTTGACCTCGGCGATGCCGGTGGACTGCTCGCGCGCCGAGCCCGCGATCTCCTGCACCAGGGCATCGACCTGGGTGACCTGGGCGGCGATGCGCGTCAGCACCTCGCCCGAGCGGCTGACGAGGTCCACGCCGTCGCCCACATGGGCCGACGAGGCGCCGATCAGCGACTTGATCTCCTTGGCGGCCTCGGACGAACGCTGGGCGAGCGCGCGCACTTCCAGCGCCACCACCGCGAAGCCGCGACCGGCATCGCCCGCGCGCGCCGCCTCGACGCCCGCGTTCAGCGCCAGGAGGTTGGTCTGGAAGGCGATCTCGTCGATCACGCCGATGATGCGCGCGATCTGCTGCGACGACTTCTGGATGGCGTTCATGGCGGCCACCGCCTCGCGCATCACCTCGCCCGAGCGCTCCGTGTCGAGGCGGGCGGCGGCGACCGAGGAGGCGACCGAGGCGGCGTTCTCGGCCGAGTGCTTGACGGTCGCGGTGATCTCGTCGAGCGCGGTCGCGGTCTTGTCGAGCGAGGCGGCCTGCTGCTCGGTGCGGCGCGACAGGTCGTCGGCGGCCTGGCCGATCTCGTTGGTGCCGTTGGTGATCGAGGCGACCGAGGCGGTCACGTGGGCAACCGTGTCGTGGATATGGGTCGCGGCGGCGTTGAAGGCGGCCGGAATGGCGCTGAAGCGCTCGGGCAGGGCGGCCTCGATGCGGCAGGTCAGGTCGCCCGCCGCCAGGCGGCGAAGGGCACCTTCCAGCGTCTCGGCGACCAGTGCCTCGTCGCCCGCGCGCGTCCGGCTGACGGCCTCCGCGCAGCGCGCGGCCTCGGCTTCGGTCTCGCTCCGGCGGACCGCGTCCGCCTCGCCGGCGGCGATGCGGGCTTTCAGCTGCACGATCGCCTCGGCGGCGTCCGCCATGACCAGCGTCTCGCTTCGCGCGGCGTCGAGGCCGCCGGCATCCGCCAGGCGGCGCGCGGCGCGCCGGACCGGCGCGATCGCCGTCCGCTGGACGAGAAGGGCCAGAAGCCCGAAGGCGGCGAGCGGCACGAAGAGACTCGCCAGGAGCCAGGCCTGGGCCGAGGACTGGGCGCTCGCCCGCTCCTCGCTTGCCGTGCGCAGCGCGGCGGCGGCCTCGTTCGAGATCGCCTCCAGGAGCGGAGCCGCCGTTTCCATGCGCTCGGTGCCGTCCGCCGAGGCGTTCGACAGGATGGTCTCGAGCCGGTTGACGCGCGCCAGATCCGTGGCGTCCGGGCTGCCGGCGCGCAGCGTCTCGATCTCGCCGCCCGCCGAGCCGCCTTCCCAAAGGTGAAGCGAAAGGCCGCGCGCCGCGTCGAGCCGCGCGGCGAGCGCCGCCTCGGCGCCGGCCGCCTCGCCCGCGCGCCCCGCCCCGCCATAGGCGAGGAGACCCGTCAGGATGCTGGCGCCGCCGGCCAGGGCTACCGCCAGCAGGAGCTGGCGCGACATGGTCAGGGACTTCAACATGCAGGCTCCGATCGGATGGCGGCGGGACGGTCGGCGGCCGGCTCGGGCCGATCGCGTCGACGATAAGGGTTACCCCTCGAACCGATAAAATTCGGTTGAGATTGTAACCGTTATTCTGAGTAGTCCGCCGGATGGACTTGTTAGCCTTCGATTCAGCATAGAAGAAACGGCCCGAAGCTCTTCGCGCTTCGCGTGGCGTCTCCACAGTCCGCGTCCCGCGCGCGTGGGAGTCCCTCTTGGGAGGTTGCGTCATGGCCGACCGACAGAATTCGCGGCGGCCGTTTCTCCGAAGGACGGACGTCACAACTTTCCCGGCCGCTTAACCGGCGCGCAATTACTTGGCCGCATAGTCGGGCATCACGCTCCCCTCGTAGTCCGGAACGAGCCGATGTCCTCTTCCCCCGTGCTGACGCTCCATGGCGCCCACGACCTGTCGACGGCGGTCGCGACGCACGCCGCGATGCTGGAGGCTTCGGCCGCCGGTTCGCTGCGCCTCGACCTTTCCGGCGTCGAGAGCGCCGATGTCAGCTTCGTGCAGCTGGTGCTTGCGCTGCGAGCCGGCCTCGAGGCGCGCGGCGACGCGCTGGAATGCCTCGCCTCGCCGGCGGTGGCGGAGGCCTTCTCGCGCTGCGGCGCGAGCCTCCCCGCGAACTGACCCTCATCCTCCCTCTCCCGTTTCTTGAAGGCCGATCCCCGTGACGAAGTCCGTTCTTTGCGTCGATGACTCCGCCAGCGTGCGGCAGATGGTGTCGTTCACCCTGGAAAGCGCCGGCTACGCGCCCGACACGGCCGTGGACGGCGCCGACGCCATCACCAAGCTGGAGCAGAACAAGTACCAGCTCATCATCACCGACCTGAACATGCCCAACCTCGACGGCATCGGCATGATCCGGAAGGTCCGCCAGATGCCCCAGCATGCGGGCCTGCCGATCGTGATGCTGACCACCGAGTCCGACGAGGCCAAGAAGATGGAGGGCAAGGCGGCCGGCGCGACCGGCTGGATCGTCAAGCCGTTCGACCAGACCAAGCTGGTGGCGGTCGTCAACAAGCTGATCGGAGCCTGACACCCATGGGCGGCGGCGACATGCTCGAGGTCTTCCTCAACGAGGCGCGGGACCTTCTGGAACAGCTCGAGGCGGCGCTGCTCGACCTCGAGACGCGGCCGACCGACCGCGAGCTGATCAACACCACGTTCCGCGCCCTTCACACGTTGAAGGGCTCGGGCGGCATGTTCGGCCCGCCGGCCATGGCGGCCTTCGCCCACGAGCTGGAGAACGCCTTCGAGAAGGTGCGCCAGGACAAGGTGCCGGTGACCCCGCGCCTCGTCTCGCTGCTTCTCCAGTCGGCCGACCAGATCCGCAAGCTCCTGTTCGAGCCGGGCGACCATTCCGAGGCGAGCCGGCGGCTGGCCGCCGCCCTCAACGAGGAGGTCGGGACGGCCGCGCCCGCCGTCGCCGCGCCGGCCGCCATGCCCGTCGCGACCGCTTCCGCCCCCGCCGGGGACGCCAAGCGCTGGCGCATCCGCCTGCGCCTGGAGCCGAACGCCCTCCAGTTCGGCACCAACCCGGTGGCGCTGTTCGACGAGCTGCGCGATCTCGGCACGCTCGCCGTCACCGCCGACCTGTCGCGCCTGCCGCCGCTCGTCGAGCTCGCCCCGACCGAGCTTCACCTCGGTTGGGAGATGGTGCTGGAGACGGCCGCGGCCCGTTCGCAGATCGAGGACGTCTTCATCTTCGTGGACGGTCCCGACGCCGTCCTGATCGAGGCGCTCGACGCCGCGCCCGCCGCGGTCTCCCCGTCCGCCGAAGTCGCCCCGCCGGCGGCCGCCGCCGCGCCTCTGCCCCAGGCAGCCGCGCCCGCGCCCAAGGGCGAGGAGGCGCGCGGCGAGGCGCGCACCGAGGCGCACGTGCGGGTGTCGGCGAGCCGCCTCGACCTCCTGCTCGACCAGGTCGGCGAGCTCGTGATCGCCCAGGCGCGCCTGACGGCGCTCGCCCGCAACCGCCGCGATCCCGTCCTGTCGACCGTCTCGGAAGAGATCGAGCGCCTGTCGGCGGACCTGCGCGACTCGGCCATGGGCATGCGCATGGTGCCGATCGAGACGCTGTTCGGCCGCTACCGCCGCGTCGTGCGCGACATCTCCTCGGATCTGGGCAAGGAGATCGATCTCGTCTTCACGGGCGAGGAAACCGAGCTCGACAAGACCGTTCTCGACCGCCTCGGCGATCCGATGGTCCACATCATCCGCAACTCGCTCGACCACGGCATCGAGTCGGCCGAGCGGCGGCTCGCCGCCGGCAAGCCGGCGCGCGGCCACCTGCGCCTCGGCGCCCGCCAGGCCGGCACCGAGGTCGTGATCACGATCGAGGACGACGGCGCGGGTCTCAACCGCGCGCGCATCCTGGAAAAGGCGCAGGCCGCCGGCGTCGTGCCCGAGGGCGTCACCCCGCCCGACCGCGAGATCGACGAGCTGATCTTCCACCCCGGCCTGTCCACGGCCGCGACCGTCTCGAACCTGTCGGGGCGCGGCGTCGGCATGGACGTCGTGCGCCGCACGATCACCGAGCTCCACGGCTCGATCGAGATCGACACGCGGCCGGGCGAGGGGACGCGCTTCCTTCTGCGCCTGCCGCTGACCCTTGCCATCGTCGACGGTCTGCAGGTCTCTGTCGGCGAGACGCAGTGCATCCTGCCGCTCACCAGCGTCGAGGAATGCGTCGAGCTGTCGGCGGTGGAATCGCGCGCCTCCAACGGGCGCAACTTCGTGGACATTCGCGGCACGCTCGTGCCGCTCCTGTGGATGCACGAGGTGTTCAACGAGGGTGAGCGCGGCGGCGTGGTGGTGGTCGTGGAAAGCGACACCGGCAAGCTCGGCGTCGTGGTCAACCAGGTGGTCGGCCAGCACCAGACGGTGATCAAGCCGGTCTCGCCGCTCCACGCCGGAACGCCGGGCCTGGCGGGCGCGACGATCCTGGGCGACGGCACGGTGGCCCTGATCCTCGACGTCAACCCGCTCGCCCGCCACGCCGTGCGCCAGCGCGCCGACGCCGTCGCGGCCTGAAGAGGAGAAGACCCATGTCCGCCGCCGCCCTTCACGCCGCTCCCCCCGCCGCCGCCGCGCAGGCTCAGTCCGTCGCCCGCGACTACCTGACGGTCGCGCTCGGCCAGGACCTCTTCGCGATCCCCGTGTCGCTGGTCCACGAGGTGCTCGACCCCACCCCGGTGACGCGTGTTCCCAACGCGCCGGTCTATGCGCCGGGCCTCGTCAACGTGCGCGGCAACGTCCTGCCGATGCTCGACCTTCGCGCCCGCTTCGGCCTGGAGCCGACCCCCGACACCGCTTCGACGCGCCTGATCGTGTCGGAAGTGGCGATCGAGGGCGGCGACCCGTTCGAGGTCGCCATCAAGACCGACGCCGTGTTCGCCGTGGTTCCGGTGCGCGACGAGGAGATCGCGGCCGTGCCCGAATACGGCTCGCGCTGGCCGAGCCGCTTTCTGGCGGGCGTCGTGCGCGACGAGGGGCGGTTCGTCCTGCTTCTCGACGTCGCCCGTCTCGTCGAGACCCACTGAACCGCTGTCCGCCCCTTCCTCTTCCGGGACCTTTGATCCATGAGCCAGCCCTTCCGGTCCGCCTTCGGCGAAAGCGAGACTGAGAGCGAGAGCGCCGAGATGCTCACCTTCCAGCTGGGCTCGGGCGCCTTCGCGGTGAACGTGCGCCAGGTGCGCGAGGTGCTCGACCACAAGCCGATCCAGCCGCTCGCCAACGCCCCCGCCAGCCTGCTGGGCATGATCGACGTGCGCGGCGCGGGCGTGCCGGTGGTGGATCTCAAGCGCAAGCTGCGCATGCCCGAAAGCGAGACGCGCCCCGTCACCGGCGACACGCGCATCGTGGTGCTCGAGTTCGAGGCCGGCGGCGAGACGCAGACCATCGCCGTGATCGCCGACGCCGTGCACGAGGTCGTGGACCTCGCCGACCAGGTGGTCGAGACGCCGCCCCATGTCGGCGAGGCCTGGGACACGACCTTCATGCAGGGGCTCGGCCGGCGCAACGAGAGCTTCCTGACGCTGCTTCGCGCCGACCATCTCTTCTCCGCCGGCGAGGGCGTCGTCCTCGAGCGGGCCGCGTGAGGACCCGATGGCCGCGCTCCGCAAGCCCAACCCCGAGGGCGCCGAGGTCATCCCGGCCTGGACGCGCGTCCAGCTAGGCGACGCCACCTTCGCCACGCTCGTGCGCATGGTGCGCGAGAGCTGCGGCGTCGCCATGTCGGACTTCAAGAAGACCATGCTGGAGACGCGGCTGCGCCGCCGCCTCCAGGCGACCGGCCTCGAGACCTTCGAGGACTACGTCGCCCTCCTCCAGAAGCCCGACGGCTGGCGGCAGGAGGGGCAGAACTTCGTCGACGCGGTGGTCACCAACGAGACCTCCTTCTTCCGCGAGCGCGCCCATTTCGACCACTTCACCCCGGCCGAGATCCAGCGCCTCCTGGCCAACGGCGACGGGCGCGGCCTTCATGTCTGGAGCGCGGCCGCCTCGTCGGGCCAGGAGGCCTACACGATGGCCATGGTGCTCGACAGCCTGTCGGAGGGCGCCACGCGCTTCGACTGGTCGGTGCTGGCCACCGACATCTCGGTGAAGGTGCTGCGCATGGCGCGCGAGGCGGTCTACCGCGCGGAAGACGTCGCGCCCGTGCCGCCAGCCCTTCTCGACCGCTATGTCCTGCGCTCGCGCGACGAGGCGAGCGGCACGGTGCGCATCGCGCCCGAGCTGCGCCAGCGGGTTCATTTCGGCCAGCTCAACCTGATGCATGCCGAGTACAAGCCCAAGCGGACGATGGACGTCATCTTCTGCCGCAACGTGCTCATCTACTTCGAGCCCGCCGTCCAGGAGCAGGTCGTCTCCAAGCTGGCGCGCCACGTGCGCCCCGGCGGTCTCCTGATCCTCGGCCATTCCGACTCGCTGCGCACCAAGTCGCTGCCGCTGCGCCTCGTCGGCAACAACATCTACGAACGCCTGGGAGACAGATGATGAGCGCCATCCGCGTCCTGATCGTGGACGACTCGGCCAGCGTGCGGCAGGTGCTCACCGAGATCGTCTCGGCCGAGCCCGGCATGGAGGTGATGGGCACCGCGTCCAACCCCTACTTCGCCGCCGAGCGGCTGCGCGAGGAAGTGCCCGACGTCATCATCTGCGACATCGAGATGCCCCGCATGGACGGCATCACCTTCGTCCAGAAGCTGATGAGCCAGCGCCCGATCCCGGTCGTGATCTGCTCCTCGCTCGCCGAGGCCGGCTCGGCCATGGCGCTGCAGGCGCTGGAGGCCGGCGCGGTGGAGATCATCGCCAAGCCCAAGATGGGCACGCCCCAGTTCCTCATGGAATCGCGCACCCGCATCACCGACGCCGTGCGCGCGGCGTCCCAGGCCAAGCCGCGCCAGCGCCGCGCTCCGGCGAGCCAAGGCGTCCAGCCCAAGCTCACCGCCGACGCGGTCCTGCCGCCGGCCACCGGTCGCCCGATCGACCGCACCACCGACAAGGTGGTGGTCGTTGGGGCCTCCACCGGCGGCACCGAGGCGCTGCGCCATCTCCTCGAGCCGCTTCCCGTCGACTGCCCTGGCATCGCCGTCGTGCAGCACATGCCGGCCGGCTTCACCTCCGCCTTCGCCAAGCGCCTCGACTCGCTCTGCCGCATCGAGGTGCGCGAGGCCGTGACCGGCGACCGCCTGATGCCGGGCCTCGCCCTGATCGCGCCGGGCAACCACCACCTTCTGCTGCAGCGCTCGGGCGCGCAGTACCATGTCGAGGTGCGCGAGGGCCCGCTCGTCTCGCGCCATCGCCCCTCGGTGGACGTCCTGTTCCGCTCCGCCGCCCGCTCGGCCGGCGCCAACGCGCTCGGCATCATCATGACGGGCATGGGCGACGACGGCGCCAAGGGCATGCTGGAGCTGCGCCAGACCGGCGCGCGCACGGTCGGCCAGGACGAGGCGTCCTGCATCGTCTACGGCATGCCCAAGGAGGCCATGAAGGCCGGCGCGGTGCAGGAGGAGATGCCGCTCGGCAAGCTCTCGGCCGAGATCGTCCGCTTCAGCCACGACCATTCCCCGCGCGTCCAGGCGCGCGCCTCGCAGAGCCGGTAACCGCGCCATGACCACCGACACGCTCCTGTCACCCGAGGCCCTTCAGCCGCTGTCGCGCGCGCTGGAGCGCATCCACCAGTGGAACGTCTCCTCGGAGACCGTCTATCTCGGCGCCGGCGAGGACCTCCAGACCCTCCACCGCCGCATCGGCACGGTGCGCGACGGCATCCGCCGCACCACCGAGACCGTGTCCTCGGCCGACGGCGACCGCGTCGAGGCGCTCCTGGCCGGCGCGGCCGAGGCGGCGACCGACCTCGAGGCCGCCGCGCGCGAGCGCACGCGCCTCCTGCGCACGCTCTCCGACGGCGTGACGCTGAGCGCCGGCGGCTCGGCCGCCGTCGCGCTCGTCTTCCGGCTGCTCGACTACGTGGTGCTCGTGGCGCGCACCCATGTCGAGGGCATGAGCGAGGGGCGCGACGTGCTCGTGCCCTTCACCGAGCACGTCCACGAGCTCGTCAGCTCCGGCCAGGCCGTCGCCGGCAGCCTCGACGAGCGGGTACGCGTGCTGCGCGGCCACATCGAGGAGAGCCGGGCGATCGACAACCGCGTCGGCGCGCGCGCGGCGATCGGCGAGCCGAGCCTCGCCTTCCAGTTCAAGGGCCTGATCCGTCGCCTCGCCATGGAGCGCGACACCTTGGCCGACACCCGCCAGGAGGCGCACCGCTCCTTCTCCACGATCCGCGACGCGGTGGGCGGCCTCGTCATGGGCCTCCAGTTCCACGACATCGCCCGCCAGCGCCTGGAGCACACGCTCGGCAACCTCGAGCGCTTCCTGCTTCTGGCCGCCGAGGGCAAGCTCGCCCACGACGCGCCGGCGCTGGCGCCGAAAGCGCGCAACCTTGCGGTGCGCCGCATCGCCGAGCTCGAGATCGCCCAGCTCCAGAGCCTCGCCTCGCTCTACGAGACGCGCATGGGCGAGCTGCACGGCAACCTCACCGTGATCGAGGACGAGCTTCTGGCCTCGGACCGCCTTCTCGCCTCGCTGTTCCGCGAGGGCGCGAGTGGCGAGGGCCGCTCCGCCATGGCGGTGCTGGAAAGCGAGACGAGCCGCCTGCGCCAGCGCTTCCAGCGCGGTGAGAACGACCGCCGCCAGCTCGACGAATCCCTGCGCGAATGCGTCGAGGCGGCCGACCCCTTGATCGCCATGACCGACGAGCTCGGCGCGCTGGAGCACACGCTGCGCCTGGCCGGCTTCAACGCCGCCGTGCGCGCCGCCCATGTCGACTCCGGCGACGAGACGATCGGCTACATCGCCCGCGAGATCCGCGAGCAGGCCACCGCCGCCAAGGTGCAGGCCGACACGGTGCGTGAGGGCATCGAGGCCTCGGTCGGCGCCACGCGCGAGCTGGAGGCGAGCGTCCTGCCGGCGATCCGCCGCGCCGAAAACGCGATCAGCACGCAGTTCGAGGAGGCGACCGCGCTTCTGGCCCGCATCGAGAGCGACTGCCAGAGCGAGATGCGCGCCGCCTCGGGTCAGGCCGAGGGCCTGAGCGGCCGGGTGCGCACCATCTCCACGCTGATGACGCCCCATGTAGAGGGCTGCGCCCTGATGCGCGAGGCGGTGGCGCTTCTGGAAGCCATGCTGCGCGGCCTGCCCGACGAGACCGCGAGCCTGGAGGACGCGCGCGATCTCCACGGGCTGCTCGCCGGCCAGTACACGATGGCCGAGGAGCGCCAGATCTTCGAGGCCTCGTTCCGGGGCCAGCTGGGCGCGGCACCCGCCGCGCCGGTCGCCGCCGCCGCTGCGGACGACATCGACGACCTCCTGTTCTAAGGCGTTCCCTCCCGGACCGACCTTGGCGGGCCGCCCCTTCGGGCGGCCCGTTCGCGTTTCGGGGCGTCAGCCGAAGATCGCGCGCTCGCGCTCCACCAGCTCGGCGATGAAGTCGGCCACCGCCCGGATGCGGGCGACGCCGCGCGTGTCCTCGTGCGTCACCAGCCAGTAGGCGCGCCGCACCTCGTGCGCGGGCAGGACCGGCACGAGCTCGGGGCGCTCGGCCGCCATGAAGCGGTGCAGGATGCCGATGCCCCAGCCCGCCGCGACCGCCTCGCGCTGGCCGAGCGCCGAGGAGATCTCGAAGCGGCTCGGCCAGCGGTCGGCGAGCTCGCGCCCGTAGTGGAGGCGCGGGCTGTAGAGAAGGTCGTCGACATGGCCGATCAGCGGATGCGCCGAGAGATCCGAAAGGCTCGCGGGCGCCGCGGCGCGCTCCAGATAGGTCCGCGCGGCGTAGAGGCCGAGCGCGTAGTCGGTGAGCTTGCGCGCGACGAGCCGTCCCTCCTGCGGGCGCTCCACCGTCACCGCGATGTCGGCCTCGCGGCGCGAGATCGAGAACGCGCGCGGCACCGGCACGAGCTGCAGCGTGATCGCGGGGTGCCGCTCGGCGAACGCTCCGAGGCGGCTGGCCAGGAAGCTCGTGCCGAACCCGTCCGGCGCGCCGATCCGCACCGTGCCCGACAGGGCGACGTCCTTGGCCCCCACCAGCGCGCCGGCCTCCAGCACCTCGCGCTCCATGCGCTCGGCGATGGCCAGGAGCCGCGTCCCTTCCGCGGTCGGCTCGCAGCCCGCCGGGCGCCGCGTGAAGAGCCGGGCGCCGAGCGCCTCCTCCAGCGCATCGAGCCGCCGCCCGACGGTCGCGTGGTTGAGGCCCAGGCGCCGCGCCGCGCCCAGGATCTGCCCGGCGCGTGCCACCGCAAGAAAGATCCGCAGGTCGTCCCAGTTCATCCCGTGGCTCCCGTGACACGAATTTTCGCACAACGGATGCGCGGTGATGTTGCTTGATTTCAAGTGCGAGGGCGGGCCAAGTCGCCGGAAACAGCGGGAGACTTCGCCATGAACGAGATCGGTCACTTCATCGACGGCGCGCGCGTCGCGGGCACCTCGGGCCGCACGGCCGACGTCTTCAACCCGGCGACCGGCCAGGTGACGGCGCGCCTCGCGCTCGCGAGCGCGGCCGAGCTCGACCGCGCGGTCGCCGCGGCGCATGCCGCGCAGGTCGGCTGGGCCGCGACCAACCCGCAGCGCCGCGCCCGCGTCTTCATGCGCTTCGTGCAGCTTCTCAACGAGAACATGCAGGAACTCGCCGAGCTTCTGTCGTCTGAGCACGGCAAGACGGTCGAGGACTCCAAGGGCGACATCGTGCGCGGGCTCGAGGTCTGCGAGTTCGTGATCGGCATCCCGCATCTCGCCAAGGGCGAGTTCACGGAAGGCGCGGGTCCGGGCATCGACATGTACTCGATCCGCCAGCCGGTGGGCGTCGGGGCGGGCATCACGCCGTTCAACTTCCCCGCCATGATCCCGATGTGGATGTTCGCCCCCGCCATCGCCTGCGGCAACTCCTTCATCCTGAAGCCCTCGGAGCGCGACCCGAGCGTCCCCATGCGCCTCGCCGAGCTGATGATCGAGGCGGGCCTGCCCAAGGGCGTGCTTCAGGTCGTCAACGGCGACAAGGACGCCGTCGACGGCATCTTGGCGCATCCCGGCATCTCGGCCGTCTCCTTCGTCGGCTCGACGCCGATCGCCGCGCACGTCTATGCGCAGGCGACGGCGAACGGCAAGCGCGCCCAGTGCTTCGGCGGCGCCAAGAACCACATGATCATCATGCCCGACGCCGACCTCGACCAGGCGGCGGACGCGCTGATCGGCGCGGGCTACGGCTCGGCCGGCGAGCGCTGCATGGCGATCTCGGTGGCGGTGCCCGTGGGCGAGTCGACCGCCGACGCGCTCATGGAGAAGCTCGTTCCCAAGGTCGAGGCGCTGCGCATCGGCCCCTACACCGACAAGGACGCCGACTACGGTCCGGTGGTCACGAAGGCGAGCCAGGAGAAGATCCTTCGCCTGGTCGAGAAGGGCGTGGCGGAAGGCGCCGAGCTCAAGGTCGACGGCCGCTCCTTCCGCATGCAAGGCTACGAGGACGGCTTCTTCGTCGGCTCGTGCCTGTTCGACCGCGTGACGCCGGACATGGACATCTACAAGGAGGAGATCTTCGGCCCGGTCCTTTCCGTGGTGCGCGCCAAGGACTACGAGGAGGCGCTCTCGCTGCCGATGCGGCACGAGTACGGCAACGGCGTCGCGATCTACACGCGCGACGGCGATGCGGCGCGCGACTTCACGAGCCGCGTGAATGTGGGCATGGTCGGCGTCAACGTGCCGATTCCGACCCCGCTCGCCTACCACTCCTTCGGCGGCTGGAAGCGCTCCTCCTTCGGCGACCTCAACCAGCACGGGCCGGACTCGATCCGGTTCTGGACGCGGACGAAGACCGTCACCAGCCGCTGGCCGAGCGGCATCAAGTCGGGCGCCGAGTTCTCGATGCCCGTGATGCGCTGAGCCTCGCGATCATCCGTGCGAAAGGGCCGCCCCGCCGGGCGGCCCTTTTTCGTCGGGGCTTGTGCTTTCTCTCGCCAGCGGCTCAAGGACGGGTCGCCCCGCCACCTCCGTCCTATCCGGCCCGCCCATGCCCTCGCTTCTCGCCTTCGCGCTCGCGCCTGTCTTCGCGGTGATCGCGCTCGGCTTCGCGGCGGGGCGCATCGGCTGGGTCGACAACCGGCACAGCGCGATCCTCGGCGCCTTCGTCGCGCAGTTCGCGCTGCCCGTGTCGCTGTTTCTGGCCGTCGTCTCGGTGCCGCGCGGGCAGCTCGCGGCCGAGTTCCTGCCCGCCTTCGCCTATGGCGTGGCGCTGCTGGGAGGCTTTGCGGCGGCGCTCGCCTTCGCGCGGCGCCGGGGGCTGGCGCCAGTTCCCGCCGCGCTCTTCATCCTCACCACCGCCATGCCGAACTTCGGGGGCATCGGGCTCGGCCTCATCCAGTCGCTCCAGGGCGGCTCGGGCGCCGTGTCGATCGCGGTGGCGAACCTCATCGGCACGCTCACCGTCATGGTCTGGTGCTTCACGCAGCTGGAGCGCGCCCGAGGTTCGGGCGACACCCGGCGCGCGCTGCGCGGCGCGCTCCTGAAGCCGATGACCGTCCTGCCGACGATCGGGTTCGTGCTGGCCTTTCTCGGCGTGCCCTTCCCGGCGCTCGCCGAGGCGGCGCTGCGCCCGCTCGCGCAGGCGACCGGTGGCGCCGGCCTGTTCCTGACCGGCGTGATCCTGTCGACGCAGGTGCTGCGCCCGACGCGGGTCGCCTTCACGGGCGCGCTGATCTCGGTCGCGCTGCAGCCGGCGCTGGCCTTTCTCGTTGCGCTTGCGATCGGGCTCGAGGGCGCGGTCGCCGTGCGCGCCGTCGTCGCCATGGCGGTACCGACGGGCTTCGTCGGCACGATCCTCTCCTCGGTCTACCGCGAGGGCACCGCCGAGAGCGGGGGAACGCTGGTCGCCGCCTCGCTGCTCTCGGCCCTGTCGCTGCCCTTCTGGATCGCGCTGGCAACGCTCGTCTTCGGCGCCTAAGCCCCGTCGTCGGTGCGGATCGTGAGGTCGGCCGGGCGCGAGCGCGCCAGCACGAGGCGCATGTTGGGCAGGTCGTTACCCTCCATCTTCTCGATCAGCATCTCGGGCGTGTAGTCGTAGGCGAGCCAGCGGCGCGTCAGGCGCTCCACCAGCACCTCCTCGCGCGCCTCGGCCATGACGGCGAGGTCGAACAGGGGGCCAAGGTCGCGCCAGCCCGGCTCGTCGAGAAGCAGGTAGTTGCCCTCGGTGAGGATGATGCGCGCCTCCGGCTCGATGATCCGCGCGCCCGCCCGCGCGATCTCGATGTCCCGGTCGAAGACCGGCACCGCCACCGCGCGGCCCTCGTCGCGGCGCAGCCGCTCCAGCATGGCGCGGTAGCCGTCGAGGTCGAACGTATGGGGCGCGCCCTTGCGCGGGCGGTCGCCGCGCGGCACCAGCACGCGGTCGTCGAGATGAAAGCCGTCCATCGGCAGGACGGCCGAGACGCCGGGCCGCCGCGCCTCCAGCCGGGCGTGAAGGCTTTCCGTCAGCGTCGACTTGCCGGAACCCGGCGAGCCGGCGATCGCGACCACGCGACGCCCCGCCGTTTCCTCCGACAGAAGGGCGTCGGCGAGCCCCGCCAGCGTGACGTTCTCGGCCATGTCAGCCCCGGTCGGCCTGGAGCGAGGCGGCCTCGATCGCGGCCACCGCCGCTGCTTCGTCGTTGTCGGACGTGTCGCCCGTGATGCCCACCGCGCCGACGACGCGGCCCTCGGACCGGATCAGGACGCCGCCCGGCACGGGAACGAGCGAGCCCTCGCACAGCGCGTTCATCGCCTGGATGAAGTGGGGCTGCTCCTGCGCCCGCTTGTCGAGGGCGCGCGAGCCCATGCCGAGCTGCACGGCGCCGAAGGCCTTGCCGATCGCGATGCGCGGGCGCAGCGGCGAGGCGCCGTCCTCGCGCTCTAGCGCCAGGAGGTCGCCGGCCGCGTCGAGCACGGCGACGGTGAGCGGCTTGAGGTTCATCTCGCGCCCCTTGGCACGCGCGGCGGCGACGATCTGGCGGGCGGTGTCGAGCGAGAGGGTCATGAGCCGGCTCCTTGAAATGGCTATCGCCAGCCGATTAGCGCGCCGGCCGCCCCATCGTCATCAGGAAAAGCGACGGGCCGCGTCGAGCCCGAGCCCGAGCCCGACCGAGCCGAAGGCGTCGGAGCGGGCGATGCGCGCCTCGGGGAAGGGACGGGCGGCGGCCGCCGCCACCGCCGGCACCTGCGCGCCGCCGCCCGTCAGGATCACCGTGTCGATGGCGTCGGCCGCAAGGCCCGCCGTCTCCAGCGCGTCGTGGATGGCGCGGTCGATGCGCTCGACGAGCTCGCGCGTCACCTGCTCGAATCCCTCGCGGCTCGCCTCCGTCGCGATCTCGAGGCCCGGCTCGGCGAGGACGATCGGCGCGCTGTCCTTGTCGGTCAGCGCGATCTTCGCGCGCTCGGCCGCGCCCGCCAGCCGATGGCCCGAGCGGTGGGCTAGGACGTGCTCCAGGCGGCGCAGCTTCTCGGGCTCGGCCGCTTCCTTCACGAGACCGCGCACGTCGGCGAGGTTCTTGGGCGTGTAGAGCGTGTTGACCCGGTGCCACGTGGCGAGGTCGTTGAAGTACCAGACCGGCATCAGGCGCTTGCCGTCGGCCGTGAACGTGTTGAGCCCCAGCAGCGGCTGGATCCGCGCGATGTTGAGAAGTCGGTCGAAGTCGGTGCCGCCCACGTGGACGCCGCCGGTCGAAAGAATGTCGTCGGCGCGGTCCAGCCGCCGGGCGCGCTCGGGACCGAGGCGCAGGATCGACACGTCCGACGTGCCGCCGCCCACATCCACCACCAGCGCAAGGCTCTCGGCGTTCAGGCCCCGCTCGAAGAACAGCGCGGCGGCCACCGGCTCGAACTGGAACTCGATGTGGCGGAACCCTTGTGCGCGCGCGGCGGCCTCGAGCTGCCCCTGGGCGGCGCGGTCCGCCTCGTCGTCCTCGTCCACGAAGCGCACGGGGCGGCCGAGCACGACATGGTCGGCCTCGGCCCCGCTTTCCTCCAGCTTGCCGCGCAGATGCGCGAGGAAGCGGCCGATCACGCTCTCGAAGCTCAGGCGCTCGCGCCCGACCTGCGTCGTCTCGCGCATCAGCGACGTGCCGAGGATGCTCTTGACCGCGCGCATGAAGCGCCCCTCCGCCCCGTCCACGTATTCGTGGACCGCCTTGCGCCCGAAATAGGTCTCGCCGTCCTCCAGGCTGAAGAACAGGGCGGTCGGGATGGTGCGGTTGTCGCCCTCGAGCGGGAGCAGCCGCGGCTCGCCGCCATCGTGGCTCGCCAGGGCCAGCGTCGAGTTGGTGGTGCCGAAATCGAGGCCGGCGAACTGGGTGGACATGCGGGCACCTTCGCGAAAAAGCGGTCGGCGGCCCGCCGCGCCGATGCGAGGCTGGAGAAGGCGGGAAACCGGCCGGAGGGGCGGTCCCTATAGCGGGCGCTCCCCCATCGGGCAAGGCGACGGCGGGGTCTTCACGGGCCGCGCCCGTGCAAAAGGGGCCGCCGCGTCAGGCCGGCGCGGCGAGCAAGCAGGCATCGCGCGCGGGCGCCGGCACGAAGGCGCTCGTGGGACAGCGCGGGCGCCGCGCGAGGGTAGGGAGGCGTGGCGGCGGGGGGGCCGGCATGGCCTCGGGCCAGCCGATGCGATGGGCGTCCGCCCAGATTCCGATGGTCGAGGCGACGGCATCGAAGAGATGGCGCGGCGGCGCGGGATGGATCAGGCGCGCCGGCACCGGGACCCCGCCCGGAAAGGAGGGAGCGCGCTCGTCGGCGTCGACATGGCGCGCGGCGGCCACGACGAAGCGGCGCGTCATGCCGGCGGGCAGCGCCGTGGTGAAGGCCCGCCAGACCCCCTCCGGCACGCGCACCCGCGGCCGGGGCGGAAGGGCGTCGCCCAGCGTGACGAAGGGTGCGTCGGGCCGGTCGGCCGGGACGACGATCTCGTAGCCGCAGTCCTCGCGCACGATGTCGGCGAGCCGTCGTCCGGTCAGCCGCTCCAGGCGCCGGAGCTCGGGTCCCAGCGCGTTGCCGAGCTGGGCCAAGCGATAGGTCGGCAGGCCATGGGCGGCGCGCTCGCGCATGATCCGGCCGATCTCCCGAGCGATCCACGCCGACAGGCGGGAGGCATCGCCATCGGAGGCCCCTTCGGCGATCGTAAGTGTACCCATGCATCCGCGCGAGTCTAACGGTGTCATCGGCTCGTCATAACTGTTGTGTCTCGGCAACAGGCATATTGCACGTTTGCCACGCCCCCTCACTACACATTGTGTGTGAAAGTTCTACGAGCGATGTTGAGCACCGAAAGCGACGGGGGACACCGGTGCTTTCATCGGGCGGGCGATCAAAAGCCGACCAATGCCCGGCCTTTGAAAAGGACTGGAGAGAAACG
>NZ_BBWK01000046.1 GCF_001463765.1 Aureimonas sp. AU4
CGCATCAGCGGCTATGCCCGCCTCCAGGTAAACGTCGCCGGCGACCCCGCCCGCAACCTCGAGGGTGACGACTACCAGGTCAACAGCCGCGTCCGCGCCCGCTTGAACTTCGACGCCCGCGAGGAGACCGAGCTCGGCACCCTGCGCGCCTTCGTTCGTCTCCAGGCCACCAACACCTCGGGCGCCTCGAACGGCGTGTCGATGGACCAGGCCTACCTGCAGCTCGGCGGCCTGCTCATGGGTTACCGCGACACGCTGTGGTCGTCGGGCATCGGCGGTCTCGAGGACGGCCTTCTGACGGACTCGGATCTGGTTGTCGGCGACTTCAACACCAACCAGGTCAACTACACGTTCACGGCCGGCGGCTTCGCCGCGACGATCGGCCTGGAAGACGACGGCACGGGCGACGTGGTTCCGGACGTCCACGCCAAGCTCGTCTATTCGGGCGCCTGGGGCGGTGCGTACCTGTCGGCCGTCTACGACGAGACCTTCAACCAGCGCGACGTGACGAACGCCTTCGGCAGCAACAACTTCGCCTTCGGCAACACGTTCTTCATCCCGTCGCTGGGCGTTCAGCCGACGCTCCTGCAGGATGGCAACAACGACGCCTTCGCTCTGAAGGGCGGCGTCCTCCTGAAGGACCTCTTCGCGGCGCAGTCGCAGCTGAAGATCGAGGGTCACTACGCCTTCGACCCGACCGTCTACTCGGCCATCACCGGCATCGCGACGACCAACACGTTCGCCGCCAACAACCCGAACATCAACAACCCGACCCCGGGCTCGCTGCCGCTGTTCCTCGAGTGGGCCGCCGGTGCGGGCTACGCGCAGGGCTTCGGCAAGCTCGGCATCGCGGTGTCCGGCCAGTACGGCGAGACCTTCGACACGACCTTCGCCACGCTCGTTCGTGCGCCGAACGGCGCGCTGGTCCCGGCGACGTTCACCTCGCAGGGCGACTACTACGCCTTCGTCGGCAACGTCGGCTACGCCATCACCCCGAACTTCAAGTCGCTGGCGGAAGTCTCCTACCGCAACGTCGAGTTCGACGGCCTCGGCCGCGAGGACCAGGTTTCGGGCTTCCTCCGCTTCCAGCGCGAGTTCTGATCGCACGTCGCGATCGGTTCCCGATCCAAGACCAGAAGGGGCCCGGCGAAAGCCGGGCCCCTTTTCGTTCGAGCCATGGCGGCGCGTGGCTTCGACTTGCGAGGCCTCTCCCGGAGGTCCCCATGCTCGGGTGCGGGCCCGTCCGCCGACCGTGCGTCCGCTGGATCGCCAGGGGTCCGGCCGAGCGGACCTTGCGGATCGAGGCGGCAAGCCCGAACGCAGGCCGATGCAAGCTCTCAGGCGGCCGCGACCTGCGACCCCTCCGGCAGCACGGAAGGCTTGGGCAGCTTGCGGCCCCGCGACGACAGCAGGGCGTTGGAGATGCGGACGAAGGGGCGCTCGAGTCCGTAGAAGCTGGCGGCCGAGACGGCGACCGTCATGAGGACGGACGAGACGCCGTAGCCGGTTCCGCATACGGCGCCGCCCCCGCAAGCGCGCCACCAGTAGGAGTGCAGCACGAGGAAGATCGGGAAGTGCCAGAGGTAGAGCGAATAGGAGATGTCTCCCAGCCAACCGATCCGATCCACCGGCGTCGTGCGTCCGCGCGCTTCCATGGACAGAAGGCCGTAGAGGGCGAGGGCCGCCGGGACCGCGTAGACGTACATGCGGGTGAGGCCCACCGTCGTCGCGTCGCCGCCCGTATAGAAGCCGGCGGCCAGCAGCCCGAGCACGCCGAGAGCGAAGGTCGCCGCCGGAGCGGGCGAGGTCCACCCCTTCAGGATCAGAAGCCCGATCGCGACCCCGTACATGAACTCCAGCATGATCGGGTTGGCGAAGGAGCTGAACGGGAGCAGGCCGGACATGGCCGCCGCCTCGTAGCCGAGCCAGGCGAGGAACCCGAGCTTCATGTTGCGGCCGAACACGAGAACCAGAAGGGCCACCATCAGGTAGAAGCGCATCTCCCACATGAGGGTCCAAGAGACGGGATGGAGCGGCGATGAGGTCCAGAGGAGAAGCGCGTCCCGAAGGTCGCCCGGCGTCGGCCGGGGCGAGCCCTGTATCGTGATCCAGACCCAGGCCGAGAAGGCGAAGGTCACGAGGAAGACGGGATAAAGGCGCGCCGCGCGCTTGACGGCGAAGTCCCGCAAGAGAGCGACCCGTCCTCGGGGCGAGCGCGGGCTTCCGGCAACCAGGCACATGATGGTGCCGCTCAGGACGAAGAAGACGTCGACCCCCGCATGTCCCCATAGGGTCGCGTAGCGCGCCAGCGTTCCCCAAAGGCCCGGCGAGAAGTTGGCCGCCAGGTCGCACAGGTGCATCAAGAGAACGATCGACGCCGCGACGCCACGAACGCCCTGCAGGGACTTGTAGTGCTGACCTGGCATGATCCGATGCCCTACCGAAACCGTAAGGCATCATTCCTAGCAACCGCCGCGTGTGAGCCGCTATGGCGGATGCGACACAGGTCCGGGACGATGCGCCCGGTCGGCAAGCCGTCAAAAAGCGGGTGGCAGGACGGGCTCGGCGCTATCCGTCCATCTTCAGGGCGGCGATGAAGGCTTCCTGCGGAATGTCGACCTTGCCGAACTGGCGCATGCGCTTCTTGCCCTCCTTCTGCTTGTCGAGGAGCTTGCGCTTGCGGCTCGCGTCGCCGCCGTAGCACTTGGCGGTGACGTCCTTGCGGAGCGCCGAGATGGTCTCGCGCGCGATGACCTTGCCGCCGATCGCCGCCTGGATCGGGATCTTGAAGAGGTGGTGGGGGATCAGCTCCTTCAGCTTCTCGCACATGGCGCGTCCGCGCCGCTCGGCCTGCGTGCGGTGGACCAGCATGGACAGGGCGTCGACGGGCTCGGCGTTGACGAGCACCGAGAGCTTGACCAAATCCCCTTCGCGATAGTCCGAGAGCTGGTAGTCGAACGAAGCGTAGCCCTTCGAGATCGACTTCAGGCGGTCGTAGAAGTCGAACACGACCTCGTTCAGCGGCAGCTCGTAGGAGACCATGGCGCGCTTGCCGACATAGGACAGATCGGTCTGGATGCCGCGCCGCTCCTGGCAGAGCGTCAGGATGTTGCCGAGATAGTCGTCGGGGGTGAGGATCGTCGCCTTGATCCAGGGCTCGTGGATCGAGGCGATGCGCACGACGTCCGGCATGTCGGCCGGATTGTGCAGGTCGATATGCGACCCGTCGGTCATCTCGATCTTGTAGACGACGGAGGGCGCGGTCGCGATGAGGTCGAGGTCGAACTCGCGGCTCAAGCGCTCCTGGATGATCTCGAGGTGCAGGAGCCCGAGGAAGCCGCAGCGGAAGCCGAAGCCGAGCGCGGCCGAGGACTCCATCTCGAACGAGAAGCTCGCGTCGTTGAGGCGCAGCTTGCCCATGGCGGCGCGCAGGTCGTCGAAGTCGGCCGCGTCGGTCGGGAAGAGGCCGCAGAAGACCACCGGCTGCGCGGGCTTGAAGCCGGGCAGCATCTCGGCCGTCGGGCGCTTGTCCTCGGTGATCGTGTCGCCGACGCGGGTATCCGCCACCTCCTTGATCGAGGCGGTGATGAAACCGAGCTCCCCGGGGCCCAAGCTCTCCATGTTGACCATCTTGGGCGTGAACACGCCGACCCGGTCGACCGGGTACTTGGCGTCGGTGCCCATCATGCGGATGGTCTGGCCGCGCTTCAGCTCGCCGTCGATCACGCGCACGAGCACGACGACGCCGAGATAGGCGTCGTACCAGCTATCCACCAGCATGGCCTTGAGGGGCTTGGAGCGGTCGCCGACGGTCGGCGCCGGCAGGCGCTTGACGATCGCCTCCAGGACCTCCTCGATGCCGATGCCGGACTTGGCCGAGATCATCACCGCTTCGGAGGCGTCGATGCCGATCACCTCCTCGATCTGCGCCTTGACCTTGTCGGGTTCGGCGGCGGGCAGGTCGATCTTGTTGAGGACGGGCACGATCTCGAGATCGTTGTCGAGCGCGAGATAGACGTTGGCGAGCGTCTGCGCCTCGACGCCCTGCGCGGCGTCCACCACGAGCAGCGCGCCCTCGCATGCGCTCAGGCTCCGCGACACCTCGTAGGCGAAGTCGACGTGGCCCGGCGTGTCGATGAGGTTCAGGACGTAGTGCTCGCCGTCCTCGGCCTTGTACTCGAGGCGCACGGTCTGCGCCTTGATGGTGATCCCGCGCTCGCGCTCGATCTCCATGTTGTCGAGCACCTGCTCCTTGCCGGCCATCTCGCGGGCGTCGAGCCCGCCGGTCAGCTGGATCAGACGGTCGGCGAGCGTCGATTTCCCATGGTCGATATGGGCGACGATCGAGAAGTTGCGGATATGGGACAGGGGCGTGGCGCTCATGCCCCTGCCTATAATGGTTCCATCGCCGGACGGGAACCGGAATGTCTAGGCGTTGCCGGCGCCGGCATTCCCTCGCGCGCCCTCGCCGAAGAAGAACGGGCGGAGCCGCACGCCCACCCCGTTGCCGACGAAGGCCGCCGCGAGCCACAGCCAGCCGTGGAGCGAGCCCGACGCGATGCCGGAGAAGTAGGCCCCGATGTTGCAGCCATAGGCGATGCGCGCACCGTAGCCCAGCAGCAGGCCGCCGATCACGGAGGCGAGAAGCTGGCGCGGCGGGATGCGCAGCGATGGCGCGAAGCGGCCGGCGAGCGCGGCGGCGAGCATCGCGCCCGCGATGATGCCGAAGTCCATCACGGAGGTGACGTCGGCGAACACCGAGGAGGCGAGCGCCTTGCTGTTGCCCGGCGTCTGCCAGTAGCTCCAGGTCTCGGGCTGGAAGCCCAGCGCCTGCGCCCCCTTGGCGCCCCAGAGCGCGAAGGCGGAGGTGATGCCCCAGGGACGGCCGGCGATCGCCAGCGTCGCGAAGTTGAGGAGGGCGAGCGCCACCGCGCCCGCGACCAGCGGCCAGGGGCCGTGAAGGAGGCGGCGCAGGCCCTGCGTGCGGCTCGGCGCCCCGCTCTCCAGCCTGCCGTTGCGGCGGCGCTCGACGAGGACGGTCGCGCCCCCGATCAGCGCGAAGAGCGCGAGCGAGACGAGAATGCCCCCGGGAGCGCCGAACGTTTCCACGAGCGAGACCGGCGGCAGCGAGGGCAGGGCGGTCCACCACGAGAAGTGGATCGTGGCGAGCACCGAGCCGACAACGAAGAACAGGAGCGTCACCACCATGCGCGCATTGCCGCCGCCCGCCGTGAACAGGGTGCCCGACGCGCAGCCGCCGCCCATCTGCATGCCGATGCCGAACAGGAAGGCGCCGATCACGACCGACAGGCCCAGCGGCGAGACGTTGCCCGAGACCGGCTGGCCGAACAGCGAGCCCGAGGCGAGCACCGGGAAGAACAGGAGGACGGCGAGCGCCAGCATCACCATCTGCGCGCGCAGGCCCCGTCCGCGTCCCTCCAGAAGGAAGACCCGCCAGGCCGAGGTGAAGCCGAAGGCGGCGTGGTAGAGGACGAGGCCGAGCGCGCCGCCCAGCAGGAACAGGGCGCCCTGGCGCGCGCCGAATCCCGCCGCGATCAGAAGCGTACCCAGAAGAAGCGCCGCGGCGGCGGTCAGGCCCGGTCCCCGGTCGAAGGGGGCGGACACGGGCGCCGGGCGCGCGGACAAGGTGGCATCGGTCATGGCGGAGACGCTCGAAAAGAAAGGATCGACGCCAGAGATAAGGAGAGCGAAGCAATCGCGCGACGAACCGACGTCTATCGGCGGCGCTTGGAGGGAAGGGAATTTGCGCGAAAGCGTCCTTTCGCGAAACGCCCTTCACCCGGCCGGCATCGCCACCTCGGCCAGTCCCTGCCAGCGGGCCATCTCGCCGAGTTCGAGCCGCAGCGCCTCGCGCGTTTCCTCCGGCGCGCCGGGCTCCAGTTGAACGGCATGAACGAGCAGGCGCCCTCCCTGCCGGTCGCTCTTCAGGTCGACGCGCGCGACGAGCCGGTCGCCGAGAAGAAAGGGCAGGACGTAGTAGCCGTGCTGGCGCAAGGGAGCCGGCACGTAGATCTCGATGCGGTAGCGGAAGCCGAACAGGCGCTCGGCGCGCGAACGCTCCCAGACCAGGGGGTCGAAGGGAGCGAGGAGCGCCCCGCCCGCGATCCGGCGCGGCCGGGCGGCGTCGCGGTGGAGGAAGGCTTGCGGCCAGCCGGGCACGGCGACCGGAAGAAGCGTGCCGGCTTCCACGAGTTGCGCCGCGGCCTGCCGCGTTTCGGGCAGCGTCAGGCGAAAATAATCGCGCAACTCCCCTACCGTCGCGATGCCGAGCGCGCGGGCCGAGCGCTCGACGAGAACGCGGTGCGCTTCGTCCTCAGGGAGCGCGGATCGATCCGCGACGGCGGCCGGCAGCACGCGCTCGGGCAGGTCGTAGACGCGCTCGAAGCCGCGCCGGCGCGTGCGCGTGGTGACGTGCCCGGCCCAGAACAGCCATTCGAGCTGGCGCTTGGGCTCCGACCATTCCCACCAGCCGGTGCGCCCCGTGCCGAGATCCGAGGCGGCAAGCGGGCCCTCGTCGTGGATGCGGGCGAGAAGCGCCATGGCCTCGGCGCGGCGCTCGGTGGCGAAGAGGCGGAGCCGGTCGTAGCCGATCTCGCCCCGGTCGGCCCGCGCCATGCGCCAGCGCAGCGCCGGCCAGAGGTCGACCGGCAGGAGCGAGGCCTCGTGCGCCCAGTACTCGAAGAGCCGCCGCTCCGAGCGCCGGCCCCAGGCGTCGCGGTCGAGAAGGGTGGTCTCGTAGGGTCCGAGCCGCGAAAAGGCGGGCAGGTAGTGGGCGCGCGCCACGACGTTGACGCTGTCGATCTGGTGGAGCGCCAGACGGTCGAGATTGCGCCGAAGGTGACCTGCGTCGACGCGCGCCGGGCGCTCGCGGCCGAGCCCCTGCGCGCGGACGGCGATGCGCCGCGCCTCGGACGGCGACAGGGACAACGCACTCAACGTCCGCCCCCCAGCATCCGCACCTCGTCCGCCGTCAGCTCGCGCACCGCGCCCTTTTCCAGCTCGCCGAGCGAAAGGGGCCCGATCGCGACCCGCACGAGGCGCAGCACCTCGACGCCCCGCGCTTCGAGAAGCCGGCGGATGTGTCGGTTGCGGCCCTCGTCGAGCACGACCTCCAGCCACGAGTTGCGCGTGCCCGCGCGCAGGAGCCGCGCCTCGCGTGCCGCCAGCCATTCGCCCCGGTCCTCGAGGCCCGCGACGAGTTCGGCCAGAAGCGCCGCGTCCGCCACGCGGTCCACCTGCACATGGTAGCGCTTGAGAGGCGCGCGCTCGCCTTCGAGCACGGCACTCGCCCAGCCCGTGTCGTTGGTGAAGAGAAGCAGGCCCTCGCTCGCCCGGTCGAGCCGACCGACCGGCGCCACGTGCGGCAGGTCGAGCCCTTCCAGGCAGCCGTAGACGGTGGGGCGCCCCTCCGGGTCATGGCGCGTCGTCACCAGCCCGCGCGGCTTGTTGAGCGCGAGATAGCGGAAGGCTTCCTGAGCGACGCCCGCGCCGTCCACCTCGATGCGCGCATCCTCGCCTGTCCGGTGCTCGGGATCGCGCACCACGCGCCCGTCGACCCGCACGCGCCCCGCGCGCACGAGCCGCTCGCCTTCCGAGCGCGAGCAATGGCCCCGCTTCGACAGAACCCGCGCCAGCCCGTGTCCGGCCACCCGTCCGCTCCCTCAGCCCGCCCGGCGATCGGTCGCCGGGCAGGACGGGCTAGCGCCTTCCGCACCCGCTCGGCAAGGCGCTTTCGCGCCGGGCTCGTTCGTCGCCCGTCCCAAGCCGGACCGCGTTGCGGGACGGGTCCATGAAATCGCCGCTGCGAGCTAGGGCATCTCGCCCAAAGGCAAGGCAGAATCGACGGCATTTATAACCCAAGGTTCTTCTCGTTAAGATTCTGGCAAGGTTTGGGGACGCTGGATAGACGCGCAAGACTTGTGCATCCCGGAGAAAGGTGAACCTGTGGGTATGTATTTCGGCCGCCGGTCCGGGACGTTCCGGACCGATCCGGGAGGCGTCGCGGCCCTCGAATTCGCCATGATTTCCCCGATCCTCCTCCTGCTCCTGTTCGGCACCATGCGAACCGGACACGCCTTCGGCGTGCAGCACGCGCTCTCGCAGCTGGCCGCCGATGCCGCACGCGCCGCAATGCCGGAGCCCACAGCCATCAAGCGCAACGCCGTCGTGCGCCGCTACGTCGATCAAAGCGCGGGCACCTATCCGCTGCTGGTCGCCGAGCGGGTCGGTTGCGAGGTCGAGGAGGACGGCGAGCGGCTGACGGTCCGGGTCTTCATGAACGTCAGCCACATCCCGACCGTCCCGATCCTGTCGGCGGTCTACGAGTTTCCGCAGGTCCAGAGCGCGAGCGCCGTGATCGGAGTGCAGAGATGAGCCTCGTGTCCCGCTTCCGCCGCTCCGCAAGCGGTGCCGTCGCCCTCGTGACGGCCCTCACCATGCCCGCGCTCATGGGCTTTGCGGCGCTCGGCATCGATTACGGCTCGTTCCTGACCGACCAGCGCCGCCTCCAGGGCATCGTCGACCTCGCCGCGCTCACGGCGGCGGGCGCCACCGGATCGGAAGACGCCGCCGCGCGCCGGCTGTTTCTCGACAATCACGAGGACAACGCCACGATCGAGGTGACGCCGGGCGCGCTCTCCACCGATGCCAACGGCTTCCGGACCTTCACCCCCGGCTCGGGCGGCGGGGCGGTGCTGGTGCGCGCCAGCAAGCCGACCCCCCTGTTCTTCTCCGGGCTCTTCCTGTCCGCGCCGCCGGTCGTCCATGCCCACTCCATCGCGGTCGCCCACCCGGTCGTGGCAATGTCGGCCGGCAGCATGCTGGCGGGGCTTTCGGGCGGCGTGCCGGCCGCCCTGACCAAGGCCCTCCTCGGCACCGAGATCGACCTGTCGCTCCTGAACTACGAGGGACTGGCGCGGGCCCGCATCGGCTCGTCCGGGCTGGTCGACGCGCTCGCCGGGGTCATCGGGCGCACAAGCGGGACCGTCGGTGAACTTCTGGACGAGGAGGTTTTCGTCCACATCCTGCTGCAGGCCGTGGCGCGGCAGCTGCGGGAGGATGCGCTGCCCGTCGAGGCGTCGCGCGTCGAGGTGCTGGCGCAGAAGCTGGCCAGGGCCGACGCCACCCTGTCGCTCGGCCGTCTCCTGGCCGTCCCCGCCGACGTTCGCGACCTTCGGCTGGGCGCGCCGTCCCAATACCTGACCGCCCGGGTCGGGGTGCTGAGCCTCCTGTCGGCCAGCCTGTCGCCGCGCGAAGGCGGCAGCGCCCTGTCCACCGGCCTTGCCGTTCCGGGCCTCCTGTCGACCCGGCTCGAGGTTCTCGTCGGCGACCCGATGCGCTCGACCCCGCCGCTGGGGCTCGGCGATCCCGGCCTCCTGGTCGAGACCGCGCAGGTGCGCGCCCGCCTCAACCTCGCGTCCGGCTCGCTGCTGGGCGCGCTCGGCGCCGATCTGAACCTGCCGCTCGAACTGGCGATCGCCCCCGGCACGGCGCGTGTCGTCTCCGTCACCTGCAACGCGGACCCGGCGCGGCGCTCGGTTCTGGTGGAAACGACGCCGGGCGCGCTGCGTCTCGAGATCGGGCGCCAGCGCGGCGCCTTGCGGGACGTCGCCCAGCGCCCGGCCAACGCGCCCGCCGTGATCGTCGACGCGAGGCTCGCGAGCGTGTCGGTCCATGCGCTGGCGACCCTCCAGGCCGGGCGGCCGACGCGGATGGTCTTCACCGGCAGCGACATCGCGGCAGGCAAGGTGAAGACCGTCGGATCGACCCGGATGGCGGATCGGCTCGTCAAGGACCTCTTCGAGACGCTCGATGTCGACGTGAAGGTCCTGGGGCTCGGCCTGCCGCTCGGCGGCGTCCTGAACGCGGTCGGGATCAAGGGCGTCCTCCTGACGCTGACGCCCGCCGTGGACACCCTTCTGGACGGTCTTCTGGCGACGCTGGGCGTCAAGGTCGGCGCCATGGACATCCGGGTGGACGATCTTGTCTGCGGTGCGCCGAAGATCGTCGCCTGACGCACCCTTCCGCTTCACGCGCGGCGACCGATCGGGGCGAGGCGCCGGCCGAAGAGCATAAGCTGGCTCGCCGCACATGTCCGACGCTGCGGCTTGGGATAGCCGGGCCGCTCCCGCGGCTACGGCCCGCGCCTCAGGCTTGCGCGCCCGTCCGTTTCGCCTCGCGCCACAGGCGGGCGAGCCGGGCGGCGAGCGCCTCGGGCTTTTCCGACAGGAGGCGTTCCACGTGGACGAGGGCTTGCGCGCGCAGTTCCTCGCCATGGCGCCCGAGCAGCGCGCGCAGCCGCGCGACATCCGTGGCCGTGCCGAAGCGGGCGGGCTCGGCCTCGATCTCGGCGAGGAGCACGGCGTAGTCGTGGTCGCGGCCCAGGCTCTCGGCGGCCTCGTCGGCATCCTCGCGCATCGCCTGGACGACGCTCGGCCAGACCGGCTCCAGGAGGCGCAGGTGATGGCCGAGATATTTGATGCGCTTGCGCAGGTCGTGGAACGTCTCGGCCGTGCCGTGCCGCCGAACGGTGCGCAGGTCGCGCCGCGCCTGCACGAGATTGTGGGCAAGGCCCGCCGCCAGCGCATCGCGCTGTCGCTTGGGGGAATGGGGCAAGGCGAAGCCGTCGAGCCGCGAGCGGCCGGCGCGCAGGGCCTCGGCGGTCTCGGCCGCGCGCGCCGCCAGGTCGCCGCCCGTGCCGAGCGCCCGGTCTCGCCGCTCCTCCAGCGTGCGCCGCGCCTTGGCGAACAGGCGGGGGGACTCGTCCGCGAAGCGCTTCGCCAGCCCGTCCAGCGCCTCGATCAGCGCGACGCGGTCGCGCGCGCCGCCCACGCCCTTGGCGGCGTCGCGGTAGCGCGCGTTCTCGGCCCGGGCGAAGTCCGGCCGCGCGCCGAGCGCGAGGCGCACGAGGGCACGAAGCTTCTTCATGCGCTTGCGCGCCTCGTGAACCGCGCTCTCGTCCTCGCCGTGCGTGGCGAGATCCTCAACCGCCCGCTCGATCTGCTCGCCGGCGATGCGCCGGATCTCGGCGTCGAGGGGAGCGGCGGGGTCGAGGCGATAGGCCATGAAAGGTCTCGGCGGATCCGGGGGTCTGCCGCGCAAGATAGGGCGGCGCGTCAGCGCCGGAAGGACGCCGGCAGGCCGTGCGCAGCGAGCGCGCCGTTCGAGTAGCCCTCGTCGCCCGTCACCTCCCGTCCGAGAAAGGAGGGCAGCTCGATCTCGTGCGCCTCGGAGGGCAGCTCGATCTCGGCGAGCACCAGGGGCGCCAGCGCGCCCTCGAAGACGTCGACCTCGACGGTGAGGTCGCCATGGGGCACGCGGAACCGGCGCTTGGCGACCACCTCGCCCCGCCGCGCCGCCTCGAGGTCGCGCGCGTCGGCGACCGGCACCGGATACTCGTACTCGCCCCGGCTGAGGCCCGCGCCGGTCTTGATGGTGAGCCAGGCCAGACGCTCGTCGGCGACGCGAAGGCGAACCGACACGCCCTTGTCCATGGCGATGTAGAACTGGCGGAACGAGCGACCGCCGTCGGCCAGCGGTCGCCAGCTGTCGTCGCGGACCAGGAATTTGCGTTCGATCTCGACACCCATGGCTCATCAACGCGCCGGGCGCGGCATCGGTTTCGGGGCGGCGCGCCAGCGCGAAACCCATCCTTAAGCTTTCGCAAAGCCTTACACGTCGCGCGTGCGCCGGGCCCGGACGATCGTCGCGGCGAGGGCAAGGGGTTGGAAGGGATCGGCGTGCCAGGGTGCGGGCGGACGGCCCTTGCGTGACGACGATCGGCGCTGCGATGATCCTTTCGATCCAATACCTGCGGGCTCTGGCCGCGCTGATGGTGGTCCTGTTCCACGCCGTGGACGGCCCGAACCGGCTGGGGGCGGATGCCGACCTGCCCGGGTTTCGGGCGGGCACGGCGGGCGTCGACCTGTTCTTCGTGATCTCGGGCTTCATCATCTGGTGGACGACGCGCGACGGGCGGGCGGGCCCGGCGGACTTCCTGCGGCGCCGCGTCCTGCGCGTCGCGCCGCTCTACTGGCTCCTGACGCTGCTTCTGACCGCGGTCGCGATCGCCGCGCCTCAGATCCTTGGCTCGACGCGCTTCGACCCGGCGCATCTTCTCGCCTCGCTCCTGTTCCTGCCCTGGCCTCACCCGACGCTCGGGCACGACAACCCGGTGCTGTTCGTCGGCTGGACGCTGAACTACGAGATGGCCTTCTATGCGCTCTTCGCGCTGGTCCTGCCGCTGCGGGGCGGGCGCCGGCTGGCGGCCGCGCTCTCGATCCTCGGCGGCCTCGCGCTTCTGGGCCTCGCGCTGCCGGAAGGCGGCATGGCATGGTACTGGACGCGGCCGATCATCCTGGAATTTGCCGCGGGCCTCGGCCTCGGCGCGCTGGCCGAGCGCGGCTGGCGCTTCTCGCGCCTCGAGGCCCTATGCGTTGGCGCGGCCGGAATGGCGCTTCTCCTGTGGGCCGGAGCGGTCTTGCCCGAGCACGCGCCGCAGACCGGGCTGGCCGCGGCGATCGTGGTGATGGCGGCCGTGTTCGGGCGAGGCGAGACGCAAAAGGCGCCCGGGTCGCTCGGCCGCCTCTTCGCCTTCCTGGGAGATGCGAGCTACTCGATCTACCTCACGCACATCCTCGTGCTGCCGGTGGTGCAGATCGTCTGGGCGCGGCTCGGCCTGCCGGTGGCGGGCGCGGCGGGGCTCGCCTATCCACTGGCCGCGCTCGCGGCCTGCTCGGCGGCGGGCGCGGCCTGCTACCTCTTCGTGGAGCGCCCGCTCGGCGCGCTCCTGTCGGGTCGGCGGCGGACGCCCCGGGCCGCGCTCGGCGCGGGGGCGTCCGCCTGATCGGGACGGCCTAGTTCAGCTGGCGCACGGCGCCGCGCGCGGCGCTGGTGGTGAGCGCGGCATAGGCCTTGAGCGCGGTCGTCACCTTGCGCTTGCGCGGCTCGGCCGGGTGCCAGCCCCGATCGGCCTGCGCCAGACGGCGGGCGCTCAGCGTCGCGTCGTCGACGGCCAAGTGGATCGAGCGATTGGGGATGTCGATCTCGATCCGGTCGCCCTCCTCCACGAGGCCGATCGTGCCCCCTTCCGCCGCTTCCGGCGAGACGTGGCCGATCGACAGCCCCGAGGAGCCGCCCGAGAAGCGCCCGTCGGTGACCAGCGCGCAGGCCTTACCCAAGCCCTTCGACTTCAGGTAGCTCGTCGGATAGAGCATCTCCTGCATGCCGGGGCCGCCGCGCGGGCCCTCGTAGCGGATCAGCACCACGTCGCCCGGAACGACCTCGTTGGAGAGGATCGACTTCACGGCGGCGTCCTGGGATTCGTAGACGCGCGCGCGGCCCGTAAACTTGAGGATGCTGTCGTCGACGCCCGCCGTCTTCACGATGCAGCCGTCCTCGGCGAGATTTCCGTAGAGCACCGCCAGGCCGCCGTCCTGGCTGAAGGCGTGAGCCTTGTCGCGGATGACGCCCGCCTCGCGGTCGGTGTCGACCGAGTCGAAGCGGCGGTCCTGGCTGAAGGCGACCTGGGTCGGCACGCCGCCGGGGGCGGCGGTGAAGAAGTCGTGGACGTTGCGCGCGCTCGTGCGCTTCACGTCCCAGCGGTCCAGCGCCGCGCCCATGGTCTCGGAATGGACCGTGTGCGTCGAGGTGTCGATGAGGCCCGCGCGGTCGAGCTCGCCGAGGATGCCCATGATGCCGCCCGCCCGGTGGACGTCCTCCATGTGGACGTTCGCGATGGCGGGCGCGACCTTGCACAGCACCGGCACGCGGCGCGACAGGCGGTCGATGTCGGCCATGGTGAAGTCGACCTCGCCCTCGTGGGCGGCGGCCAGAAGATGCAGCACGGTGTTGGTCGAGCCGCCCATGGCGATGTCGAGCGTCATCGCGTTCTCGAAGGCGGCGAAGGTCGCGATCGAGCGCGGCAGGACGGTCTCGTCCTCCTGCTCGTAGTAGCGGCGCGCCAGATCCACCACGAGATGGCCGGCCTCGACGAAGAGGCGCTTGCGATCGGCGTGGGTCGCGAGCGTCGAGCCGTTGCCGGGCAACGACAGGCCGAGGGCCTCGGTCAGGCAGTTCATGGAGTTGGCCGTGAACATGCCGGAGCATGAGCCGCAGGTCGGGCAGGCCGAGCGCTCGATGACCTTCATGTCCTCGTCCGACACGCGGTCGTCGGCGGCCGCGACCATCGCGTCCACGAGGTCGAGCTTCTTCACCGTCTGGTCGGGCCAGACGACCTTGCCGGCCTCCATCGGGCCGCCCGAGACGAAGACCACGGGGATGTTGAGGCGCAGAGCCGCCATCAGCATGCCGGGCGTGATCTTGTCGCAGTTCGAGATGCAGACCATGGCGTCGGCGCAGTGCGCGTTGACCATGTACTCGACCGAGTCGGCGATGATCTCGCGCGATGGCAGCGAGTAGAGCATGCCGTCGTGGCCCATCGCGATGCCGTCGTCGACCGCGATCGTGTTGAACTCCTTGGCGACGCCCCCGGCGGCCTCGATCTCGCGCGCCACCAGCTGGCCGAGGTCCTTCAGGTGGACGTGTCCCGGCACGAACTGCGTGAAGGAGTTGACGACGGCGATGATCGGTTTGCCGAAATCCTCGTCCTTCATGCCGGTCGCGCGCCACAGGCCGCGCGCGCCGGCCATGTTGCGGCCATGGGTGGTAGTGCGGGAGCGGTAGGCGGGCATGGGCGTCACCTCGTGGGTCGTCGATCTCAGGAGCGTACCCGTGGGTACACCTTTCCGAAGCCGCTGCCAACCCGTCGTTTGGAACCGCTCCAGCCGCCCTCGTTAACGGTGTGAACATGGCGAAAGACCGGCGCGGAGCGCTCGGGGCTCGCTTGCCGGCCTGCCTTGCGGACCGCCCGGCGGGGGCGCAAGCTTTCCGGAGCGCCCGGCGGCGCGTCGCGAAGGGCTGGAAGGGCCTCGCCCAGGAGCCTTGCGTCCCACCGCGCATCGTCACGGCGCGCACGGCTTCTCGCCGAGGAGGCTTTCCATGACCGTGGCGGACAAGGCCTTTACCGGGTCGATCCCCGAACTCTACGAGCGGCACCTCGTGCCGCTGCTCTTTGCGGCCTATGCGCGCGACATGGCGCAAAGGGTGGCGGAGGCGGCGCCCCGGGCGGTGCTGGAGACGGCGGCGGGCACGGGCGCGCTGACGCGGGTCCTCGCCGCCTCGCTGCCGGCGCCGACCCGCCTCGTCGCCACCGATCTCAACGAGGCGATGCTGGAGGTCGCGCGCGGCCGGGTGCCGGCGGACCGCCCCGTCGAATGGCGGCAGGCCGACGCGTCGAGCCTGCCCTTCGAGGATGGGAGCTTCGACGTCCTCGCGTGCCAGTTCGGGGTCATGTTCCTGCCCGACAAGGTCGCAGCGTTCGGCGAGGCGCGGCGCGTGCTCGCGCCACAGGGCCGCTTCGTCTTCAGCGTCTGGGGCGAGATCGGCGCGAACGAGTTCGCCCAAACGGTCACGCAGGCCCTGGCGGACGTCTTTCCCCGCGATCCGCCCCGCTTCCTCGCCCGCGCGCCGCACGGCTACCACGACGCGGACCGCATCGCCGCCGACCTGAAGGAGGCGGGCTTCGGGCGCGTCGAGCGGGACGTCGTCGATCATGTCGGACGGAGCGCGAGCCCGCGCGACGTCGCCACCGGCCTGTGCCAGGGCTCGCCGCTGCGCGCCGAGATCCTGGAGCGCGACGAGAGCGCCTTGGACGATGCGACGGGACGGGTCGCCGAGGCGCTCGCCGCCCGCTTCGGCCCGGGACCCGTCGAGGGGCGGCTGCGGGCGCTCCTGTTCACCGCCGCGGCGTGAGGCCGCTCCCCGGTCGCACGCGCGCCGGGGAGCGGGGGGCTTCAGGGCGCCTTCGGCGCGTTAATCTGCGTCGGCGCGCTGTTGGCGGGGATGTCGATCGCCTTGCCCTGGTTCAGGATCTCGCCGTTGCGCTGGTCGGTCGGGGTCGACTGGACGTAGGCGCGCATCATCCATTGGTACTTGTCGAGGCTGCCCTCGACCTCCTGCAGGATGTTGGAGGTCTCGGGATCGTTGTCCTCGGCCGCCAGGATGCCGCCGCGCACCTCCTCGCCGACCTGCTTGTAGGCCAGCGTGAACCAGCGCACGACCTCGGCGTCGTCCACGAAGCCGCCCGGGAACTCCGGCAGCGACGAGGTCTGGACGATCGTGGTCGCCCGCCCGTCCGACGAGGTGCCGATGGCGAGCAGCCGCTCGGCCACCGTGTCGGCGAGCTTGCTCCAGGTCTCGTACTGGTCCTGGAGCTGCTCGTGCAGCGGGTAGAAGAACGGGCCGCTGACGTTCCAGTGCGCCTGCTTGGTCTGGAGCTGCAGGGTCTGGAGCTCGGTCAGCGTGTTCTGCAGCGCGCGCACGGAGGCCTTCAGTCCCTCCTCGCCGCCGTTGGGCGAGACGTAGGGGGCCGAGCTCACCTGGTTGTTGGGGAAGGGCGCCTGGTCCTGCGGCACGGCGAGCGAGGCGTCCGGCGAGGTGGACCCCTCCGCGCCGACGCGGCGCAGCGCGGGCGCGAGGTCGCGCCCTTCCGACGAGGTGGCCGCCGCGACGGCGTCCTTTCCGGACGACGCGCTGTCGCCGGACGACATGGCCTGGCCGGAGGGGGCGTTCCGGCTCGCCGGCGCGCCCTGGCTGGGCGAGGGCTTGGGCGGGACGGGCGGCTGCGGGGTCTGGGCCAGCGCGGGAAGGGCGGCGCCCGTCAGGCCGAGAAGAAGTACGGACGCGCGAACAAGGGACTGGGGCATGGGATCGCCTCTTGAGGAAGATGATCCGGGAAGCCCGGGCCGACCGATCCGGTTGCCGCTATACCAAAAGGTATAGGGGGCCCGCCCTGCCCATCGCGGCACGCGCGTGGGATGCATGAAACCCGATCTCGTCCACCGGACACCCAAGGCAGGAAGCGCGCATGGCCCCCAGATCCGTTCATCCGGAGCGTCACCTCGTCTCGCGCATCGGCTGGCTGCGCGCCGCGGTGCTGGGCGCCAACGACGGCATCGTTTCGACGGCGAGCCTCATCGTCGGCGTCGCCTCGGCCCAGGCGGCCCCGCGCGAGATCCTGCTCGCGGGCACGGCGGGGCTGGTCGCGGGCGCCATGTCGATGGCCGCGGGCGAGTACGTCTCGGTCAGCTCGCAGTCCGACACGGAGAGGGCCGACACCGAGCGCGAGCGCCGCGAGCTCGCCGAGCAGCCCGAGGAGGAGGCGCGAGAGCTGGCCGGAATCTACGAGGCGCGAGGGCTGGAGCCGACGCTCGCCGCCGAGGTCGCCCGACAGCTCATGGCGCGTGACGCGCTGGGCGCCCACCTGCGCGACGAGCTCGGCATGATCGAGGAGACGGCGGCGCGACCGATCCAGGCGGCGCTCACCTCGGCGGCGACCTTCTCGTTCGGCGCAGCCCTGCCGCTCGCCGTCGCCGCGCTCGCGCCCGCCGCCCTCACGGTGCCGGCCGTCTCGGCGGCCTCGCTCCTCTTCCTGGCGCTGCTCGGCGCGCTCGGCGCGAGGACGGGCGGGGCGAACGTCCTCAAGGCCACCGCGCGGGTCGCCTTCTGGGGCGCGCTCGCCATGGCGGCGACGGCCCTGATCGGCACCCTGTTCGGCACGCGGGCCGGATAGGAGGCCGAGCGGCCGACCCTTTCGATCACCCTTCAGTCCTCCTCGACGAAGACCTCGTCGCGCTTGCGGCGAATGGCCGGCAGGAGCGCGACCACCACGGCCGCCAGGCCCAGCGCCAGCAGGGTCGCCGAGATCGGGCGCTCGAAGAAGACCAATGCGTTGCCCCGCGAGATGATCATGGCGCGACGCAGGTGCTCCTCCAGAAGCGGCCCGAGGACGAAGCCGAGAAGCAGCGGCGCCGGCTCGCAGCCGAGCCGGATCAGGACGTAGCCGAGCACGCCGAAGACGGCGATGGCGTAGACGTCGAACGGGTTGTTGTTGATCGAGTAGCAGCCGATCGCGGCAAACAGGACGATCGCGGGGAAGAGCACGCGATAGGGGATGGTCAGCATCTTCACCCACAAGCCGATCAGCGGCAGGTTGAGGATGACGAGCAGCACGTTGCCGATCCACATCGAGGCGATGATGCCCCAGAAGAGCGCGGGCTGCGTGTTGATGACGTTGGGCCCCGGCGTGATGCCCTGAAGGATGAAGGCGCCCACGATCAGCGCCATCACCGGATGGGCGGGGATGCCGAGCGTGAGAAGCGGGATGAACGAGGTCTGGGCGGCGGCGTTGTTGGCGCTTTCAGGCCCCGCCACGCCCTCGATCGCGCCGTGGCCGAACTCCCGCTTGTCCTTCGCCATGTTCTTCTCCATCGAGTAGGAGGCGAAGGAGGAGAGAACGTGCCCGCCGCCGGGCAGGATGCCGAGGACGGAGCCGAGAACGGTGCCGCGCACCACCGGCATGCGGATGCGGCGGAAGTCCTCGCGCGTCAGCCAGAGGCCGGTGACCTTCTTCACGCCCACCTCGCGGGTGCGCTCGTCCTCGAGGTTGCGGAAGATCTCGGCGACGCCGAAGACGCCCACCGCGATCGAGACGAAGTTGATGCCCTGGTAGAGCTCGAGCTGGCCGAGCGTGAAGCGCGGCGTGCCGGTGTAGATGTCCTGGCCCACCGTGCCGAGCAGCAGGCCGAGGCAGATCATGGCGAGCGCCTTGATCACCGAGCCGTGGGCGAGCGAGATCGAGACGAGGAGGCCCAGCACGATCAGGGCGAAGTATTCCGGCGCGCCGAACTGGAGCGCCACGCGCGACAGCGGCGGGGCGGCGACCGCGAGAAGCAGCGTGGCCACGGACCCCGCGAAGAAGGAGCCGAGCGCGGCCGTTGCGAGCGCCGCGCCCGCGCGCCCCTTGCGCGCCATCTGGTAGCCGTCGATCGCGGTCACCGCCGAGGAGCTTTCGCCCGGCAGGTTGATCAGGATCGCGGTGGTGGAGCCGCCGTACTGCGCGCCGTAGTAGATGCCCGACAGCATGATGAGGGCCGTCACGGGCGCGAAGGTGAAGGTGATGGGCAACAGCATGGCGATGGTCGCCGTCGGCCCGATGCCGGGCAGGACGCCGACCAGCGTGCCGAGCAGCACGCCGATGAAGCACCAGAAGATGTTGATCGGCGTCAGCGCGGTCTCGAAGCCGAGCGCAAGGTTGGCGAGTAGATCCATCGTCGGGCCTCAGGAACCGAACAGGGGGCCGAGGGTCGGCATGGTGATGCCGAGGCCGACCTTGAAGACCAGCCAGCAGAGCGCGGCCATGACCGCCGCGATCGCCGCCGCCGAGAGAAGCGTGTTGCGCGCCGAGGCCATGGCGACCGCGAACGTGCAGACGAGGACGGTGGGGACGAGGCCGAGCTGCGCGCCGAACCGCCCGAACACGAGGAGCGCGGCGCAGACCAGCGCAATGCCCTTCCAGGCGACCGGGCCGGAGGACTGCGCATGGTCGGGCGAGCGCAGGCCCGCCGCCAGGACGAGGACGCCGAAGATCGCCAGCAGGATCGCCAGCGTCATCGGGATGAAGCCCGGTCCCATGCGGATCGCGCGGCCCATGTCGTAATGGGTCGCCTCCCAGGCGAAGGCCGCTGCGATGGCGATGAAGATCAGGCCCGCCACGACGTTGCGGTCGAGGCCGCGCCGCCTCGGCGCCGGCATGCTGGTGTCGGTCATGGCTCCCCCTGCGGTGCGTTCGCTCGAAACCGAGCCGGGGCGCGTCCTCCCGCGCCCCGGCCCTCGAGGGCTCAGTCGGCGTAGGTGCCGGCGGCCTGGATGATCGGGCGCCAGAGCTCGATCTGCGAGGTCAGCTCCTTCTGCAGGGCCTCGGGGGTCGCCTCCTCGGCCGCGACGGGCTGGGTGCCGAGCTCGGCGAAGCGCGACTTCACGGTCTCGTCCGCGAGCGCGGTCTTGAGCGCGGCGTCGAGCTTTTCGACCACGCCCGCGTCGAGCCCGACGGGTCCGTAGAGGCCGTGCCACACGCCGATCTCGAGCTTGGGCAGGCCGACCTCGGCGGTGGTGGGAAGATCGGGCAGCGAGGGGACGCGCGCGGGCGTCGTCACCGCGTAGGCCTTCACCTCGCCGGCCTTGATCTGGTTGGTCGTGTTGGTGGTCTGGTCGCAGAGGAGGTCGACCTGGCCGCCCACGATGTCGGTCATGGCGGGCGCGGCGCCCTGGTAGGGCACGGTCACCATCTGGACGCCGGCCGCCTCCTGCAGGAGCATGCCGCACAGGTGCGAGGCCGAGCCGATGCCGGCGTTGGCGTAGGTCGTCTCGGTGCCCTTTTCCTTCAGGTAGGCGAGAAGGGCGGGCGCGTCGGCCGGCTCGAAGTCCTTGCGCGCCACGATGGTCATGGGCACCGAGGTGATGAGGCCGATCGGCGAGAAGGCCTTCAGCGGATCGAAGGCGAGCTGGCGGTAGAGGGTCGGCGCCGTGGACATGCCGATATGGTGGAGAAGCAGCGTGTAGCCGTCGGGCTTGGCCTGGGCGACCTGGCCCGCGCCCAGGGTTCCGCCCGCGCCGCCGACGTTCTGCACCAGGACCTGCTGCCCGAGCTCGCGCGACATGACCTGCGCGACGAGCCGCGCCACCGTGTCGGTCGGGCCGCCCGCCGAGAAGGGCACGACGACGGTGATGGGCTGGGTCGGGTAGGACCCCTGCGCCAAGGCGGCGGTGGCCGTGGCCGCCAGAATCGACAACGAGGCGAGAAGCCCCTTCACGCGCTTGGACATCGGTTCCTCCCAGAAACAACGGGCCCGCCTTCACAGGCCTCCCCTGCCGGTTGCACAGGATCGTCGAGGATTTGTCCAGTGGCTCAAAGCAGAGGGCCGGATTTAAAATTTTAGCTCATACAATTTCATGCGCGATTCATTTGACGCGGCGTGGATCTTCCGCAAGGAATACTGATCACGCACGCGTGATATGCTGCCCTGCAGCATCGCGGAGGGCCGTGCCTCGCGAATGCTCGGGCGTTACCCCCCGCGCAAGCTTCGGCGCGCAGGCTCCGGTCGGGCATCGCCGAGGCGGAGCCCTCAAGGTCGCGCGAGACACCGAAAAGGGTCCGGACAAGCGAGGCCGATCGGGCTCGCGGGCCCGAGACATTCCGAGGCTGCATGGCAGCTTCCAGGACCACGAGGAACAAAACGGGGCTGACGCGGCGCGCCGGCTCCTGTATGCACCCCGCGCATCGCGCCACGCGGCCCCGCCAGATGCGGGAGCAGCCGCCCGAGGACCCTTTCCCCCGCATGCTTCAACGCGACTTCCAAAAGCCCGGCCGCTCGGTCGCCGTGTCCGACCGCGCCATGGCGGCCAGCTCCCATCCGCTGGCGACGTTGGCTGCGGTCGACGTCCTGCGCGAGGGCGGCCACGCCGTGGAGGCGGCGGTGGCCGCCGTCGCCCTCCAGTCGGTGATCGACCCGCTGATGACGGGCCTGGGCGGCGACTGCTTCGCCCTCGTCTCAGGCCCGGACGGCGCGCCGCTCGCGCTGAACGGCTCGGGCCCCGCGCCCCACGCCCTGCGGCGCGGCGACCTCGTGGAACGCGGCTTGGCGCGCATTCCCGACGACAGCGTCCACGCCGTCACGATTCCCGGCGCGGTGGAGGCCTGGATCCGCCTCGTGGAGCGCTTCGGCCGGCTCGGCCTCGAGCGCGTGCTCCAGCCCGCGATCCGCGCCGCCGAGGACGGTTTCTGCGTCACGCCGCGCGTCGCCTACGACTGGGCCGCCTACGAGAGCCGCGTGTCGCACCACGCGCCGGCGCGCGAGCAGTACCTGCCGGGCGGCTCGGCGCCGGCGGTCGGCGCCCGCTTCCATCAGCCCGCGCTTGGCCAGACGCTGCGCCGCATCGCGCGTGAAGGCCGCGTCGGCTTCTACGAGGGCGAGGCGGCGGCCGACATGGTGCGCACGCTGCGCGAGGCCGGCGGCGCCCACACGCAAGACGACTTCGCCCGCTTCCGCGCCTTCGAGACCGAGCCGGTCGCGGCCTCCTACAAGGGGCACGAGCTTCTGGAATGCCCGCCCAACGGGCAGGGCATCGCCGCGCTCATGATCGCGCGCATCCTCGACGGGTTCGAGCTGAAGCCGATGGGCGAGGCCGACCGCATCCACGTGCTGGCCGAGGCCACCAAGCTCGGCTACGCCATGCGCGACGCGGTGATCGGCGATCCCGCGCGCGGCGAGGCGCTGGACGTCGCGACGCTGCTGTCGGACCGCTTCGTCGAGACCTTGCGCGCCCGCATCCGCATGGACGAGGCGGCCGAGGCCACCGCCTGGATCGGGCCCAACCACCGCGACACCGTCACCGTGTCGGTGGTGGACGGGGACCGCAACGCCGTCTCGATCATCAACTCGATCTTCCACCCCTTCGGCTCGGGGATCTACGCGCCGGGCGCGGGCATCCTGTTCCAGAACCGCGGGTCGGGCTTCTCGGTCGAGGAGAACCACCCCAACGTCGTGGACGGCGGCAAGCTGCCCTTCCACACCATCATTCCGGGCCTCCTGCGCAAGGACGGCCGCACCGTGATGGCCTTCGGCGTCATGGGCGGCCAGTACCAGGCGGCGGGCCACGCCCACCTCCTGTCGCAGATGCTCGACGTCGGGCTCGACCCGCAGGCCGCCAACGAGGCGCCGCGCTCGTTCGCCTTCGGCGACACGCTGACGATCGAGAACACGGTGCCCAAGAGCGTTCGCGCCGATCTGGAAGCGCGCGGCCACCGCACGCAGGTCGCCGAGGCTCCGCTCGGCGGCTGCCAGGGCATCTGGATCGACCACGAGCGCGGCGTGCTGCTCGGCTCGTCCGACCACCGCAAGGACGGCATGGCGCTGGGCTTCTGAGACGCCCGGCCGTCAGCCGGCGAGCAACGCCTCCAGCGCGAGATGGTAGGACAGGTCGCCGAAGCCCGCGATCACCCCCCGGCACACGGGCGACAGATAGGAATGGTGCCGGAAGTCCTCGCGGGCGTGGACGTTCGACAGGTGCACCTCGATCACGGTCGCGCCCGCGCCCTTGATCGCGTCGCGGATCGCGACCGAGGTGTGCGTGTAGGCGCCCGCGTTCAGGATCACGCCCCGGCCGGCCAGCCCCGCCTCCTGAACGAGCGTCACGAGCTCGCCCTCGCCGTTGCGCTGCTGGAACTCGAGCTCGGCGCGGCCACGGGCGCGCTCCCGAAGGTCCCGCTCGATGTCGTCCAGCGTCTTGGCGCCGTAGATCCCCGGCTCGCGCCGACCGAGGAGGTTGAGGTTCGGGCCGTTCAGGACGAGGATCTGCGTGAAGGGCATGGGCTCGGGTTCCGGGTCTGAGGATCGCCGCCCGCTTATGCCCCAGCCGGCCTTGCGGACAAACATCCGCAGCGGGCCGCAACGACGATCCGCAGCGGGCCGGCTTCGCCGAACCGCCCGAACCTGTGCTAGGCCGCTCGCGACGCAAGAGTTTGGGGAGCGGCGGGCTTGGCGGCGCGGACATTGTATCTGGGGATCGATGCGGGCGGCAGCTCGTGCCGCGCGCGGCTGGCGGACGACCGCGAGATCCTGGGCGAGGCGCAGGTCGTGGGAGCGAGCAACGCGCGCGCCGGCGTCGAGGCCGTGTTCGAGCGGCTTCTGGGCGCGGCGCGCGGCGCCTGGAGCACGGCGGGACTCGGCCCTTACGACTTCGCGCGGCTGCGCGTGGGGGCGGGCGTCAGCGGCATCCGCCGGCCGGGCCTCATCGAGCGCTTCGCCGAGCGCCCCCACCCCTTTGCGAGCGTGCGCTGGGAGGACGACGCGGCGATCGCCGCGCTCGGCGCCCATGGTGGGCGCGAGGGTGGCGTGGTGGTCGCCGGCACGGGCTCGATCGCGGTGGGCTGGGCCGAGGGGCGGCGCCTGCGCTTCGGCGGCTACGGCTTTCCTGGCTCCGACGAGGGCGGCGGCGCGAGGCTGGGGCTGGCGGCGGTGGAGATCGCGTTTCTGGCCGCCGACGGGCGCCTCGCCGCCGGCACGCTGGCGCGCGACATCCTCCAGCGCGCGCAGAACGATCCGCAGCGCCTCGTCGCCTTCTGCGACCAGGCGACGCCCGCCGACTACGCCCGCCTCTGCCCGCTCGTGCTGCAC
>NZ_BBWK01000047.1 GCF_001463765.1 Aureimonas sp. AU4
CGCCCGCCTCTGCCCGCTCGTGCTGCACCATGCGGGCGGCGGCGACGCGCAGGCGCGCGAGCTCTGCCTCGACGCCGGCGCCGCGCTGTCGCGCCTGGCGGGGGCGCTCGCGGAGGCGGGATGCGGCCGGGTCGCGCTGGTCGGCGGCCTTGCCGCGCCGCTCCGGCCCTTCCTCGCCCCCGGGCTCGAACTCGCCGAGCCGCTCGGCGACGCGCTCGACGGCGCGCTGATCCTGGCGGGCCGTCCGGGGGAGGCGATGTCGCGTTCCTGAAGGTCCTCTGTCGCACGGGCGGTGGCGCTCGGGCGCCGGGATCGTGTAGGCAGGGCGCGGACGCGGCGCTTCGCGCCGACGCGCAACGGGTTGGAGATCGGGAGACATCCATGCAGTCACGAGCCGCCGTCGCCTGGGAAGCGGGCAAGCCGCTGACGATCGAGACCGTGGAGGTGCGCGGGCCTCAAGCCGGTGAGGTCCTGGTCGAGATCATGGCGACCGGCGTGTGCCACACCGACGCCTACACGCTGTCGGGCATGGATTCGGAGGGCAAGTTCCCGGCCATCCTCGGCCACGAGGGCGCCGGCATCGTGCGCGAGGTGGGCGCGGGCGTCACGAGCGTGACGCCGGGCGACCACGTGATCCCGCTCTACACGCCGGAATGCCGCAACTGTAAGAGCTGCCTGTCGCGCCGCACGAATCTGTGCACCGCGATCCGCTCGACGCAAGGGCAGGGCCTCATGCCCGACGGCACGAGCCGCTTCCGCTGCGACAGCGATACCGTGTTCCACTACATGGGCTGCTCGACCTTCTCGAACTTCACGGTGCTGCCCGAGATCGCGGTGGCCAAGGTCCGCGAGGACGCCCCCTTCGACAAGATCTGCTACATCGGCTGCGGCGTGACCACCGGCATCGGCGCGGTGATCTACACCGCCAAGGTCTGGCCGGGCGCCAACGTCGTCGTCTTCGGACTGGGCGGCATCGGGCTCAACGTCATCCAGGGCGCGCGGATGGTGGGTGCCGACAAGATCATCGGCGTCGACATCAATCCGTCCAAGGTCGAGATGGCGAGGAAGTTCGGCATGACCGACTTCGTCAACCCGCGCGAGGTCGGCAACGACAAGGTGGTCCAGGCGATCCTGGACCTCACCGGCGGCGGCGCGGACTTCTCGTTCGACGCCACCGGCAACACCGACGTCATGCGCCAGGCGCTGGAATGCTGCCATCGCGGCTGGGGCGAGTCGATCATCATCGGCGTGGCGGAAGCGGGCAAGGAGATCTCCACCCGGCCCTTCCAGCTCGTCACGGGTCGCGTGTGGCGCGGCACGGCGTTCGGCGGCGCGCGCGGGCGCACCGACGTGCCGAAGATCGTCGACTGGTACATGGACGGCAAGATCAACATCGACGACCTGATCACCCACACCATGCCGCTCGACGAGATCAACACCGCCTTCGACCTCATGCACGAGGGCAAGTCGATCCGCTCGGTGGTCGTGTATTGACGACGAGCCGCTGGGCGTCGTTCCCGGAGCTGACCGGCCTCGACGTCCACGACATGCTCGCGCTGCGCTGCCAGGTCTTCGTGGCGGAGCAGCGCTGCGCCTTTCGCGAAATCGACGGGCGCGACCCCGAGGCCGTCCATCTTCTCCTGCGAGGCGGGGACGGACGGCTCGAGGGAACCTTGCGCGTCTTTGCGCCGGACGGCCATGACGGGGCGGCGCGCATCGGGCGCATCGCCACCGCGCCGCATGCGCGCGGACGCGGGCTCGGGCACGCATTGATGCGCGAGGCGCTTGCCTTCTGCGCGGCGCGCTTTCCCGGCCGCCCGGTCGACCTCTCGGCGCAGGAGCATCTGGCCGCCTTCTACGGCGGCCACGGTTTTTCCGTCGTCTCGCCCTCCTATCTGGAGGACGACATCCCCCACGTGGACATGCGCCGGCCGGCCTGACGGCGGCGCGACCATTGCAAGGAGCTTGAATGCCGCTCGATACGATCTCCACGGCCAAGAGCCATGGCGGAACACAAGGGGTCTATCGCCACTACTCGCGCACCACGGACACGGCGATGACCTTCGCGGTCTTCACGCCGCCGCAGGCCGAGACGGGGCGCGTACCGGTCCTGTGGTTCCTGTCGGGCCTCACCTGCACCCACCAGAACGCGATGGACAAGGCCGAGTACCGGCGCCTGGCCGCCGAGCTCGGCCTGATGATCGTCCTGCCCGACACGAGCCCGCGCGGAGCGGGCGTTCCCGACGAGCCGGACAACTGGCAGTTCGGCTCGGGCGCGGGCTTCTATCTCGACGCCACGCAAAGCCCCTATGGCGAGAACTACCAGATGTACTCCTACGTGGCCGACGAGCTGCCGGGATACCTCGCCACGCATTTTCCCGCCGACATGAACCGGCAGGGCGTCATGGGCCATTCCATGGGCGGGGCGGGCGCCCTGTGCCTCGCGCTGCGCAATCCCGAGACGTTCCGCAGCTGCTCGGCCTTCGCGCCGATCGCGCAGCCGACCACGGCGGACTGGTCCAAGCCCGCCTTCGACAAGTATCTGGGGGCGAGCTCGCGCTCGCAGCGCCTCTACGACCCGACGCGCCTGATCGAGGACGGCAAGCGCTTCCCCGAGTTCCTCGTGGACCAGGGAACGGCGGACCCCTTCCTAGACACCGGCCTTCGGCCGCGCCTCCTGGAGGACGCGTGCCGTCATGCGGGCATTTCCTTGCGGCTCAACATGCGCGAGGGCTACGACCACTCCTACTACTTCATCTCGACCTTCATGGACGACCACCTGCGCTGGCACGCCGAGCGGCTGCAGGCTTGAAACGATAGACAGGCGGGGGACCTGAACATGAGCGAAACCGGGGCACGCGCCGATCTGGGCGTCTTGGGCATGGGCACGATGGGCGCGAACCTCGCGCTGAACTTCGCCGACAACGGCGGGTTCACGGTCGCGCTCGGCAACCGCACCGTGGAGAAGGCCTACGGGGTGCGTGACGACAACCCGGACCTCAGCCACCGCCTGGTGCCGACCGACTCGATCGAGCACTTCCTGTCGACGCTGAAGAGCCCGCGCGTCGTGGTGATCATGGTCAATGCCGGCCAGCCGGTGGACGACCAGATCGCGCTCGTGCTGCCGCACCTCACCAAGGGCGACATCCTGATCGACGCGGGCAACGCCGACTTCAACGACACGGTGCGCCGCGAGGCCGCCGTGCGCCCGACCGGCGTCCACTTCGTGGGCATGGGCGTGTCGGGCGGCGAGGAGGGGGCGCGGCACGGCCCCTCCATCATGGTGGGCGGCGACAAGGCGGTCTGGGAGCGCCTGAAGCCGCTGCTCGAGCCCATCTCCGCCAAGTACGAGGGCGCGCCTTGCGTCGACTGGCTGGGCGAGGGGGGCGCCGGCCACTTCGTGAAGACCCTGCACAACGGCATCGAATACGCCGACATGCAGATGATCGCCGAGGTCTACGGCATCCTGCGCGACGGCGTCGGCCTCAAGGCCGCCGCCATCGGCGACATCTTCACCGACTGGAACACGCGCGGCCTCTCGTCCTACCTCGTCGAGATCACCGGCGTGACCTTGCGGGAAACCGATCCCGACACCGGCAAGCCCATGGTCGACGTGATCGTGGACGAGGCGGGCCAGAAGGGTACCGGCCGCTGGTCGGTGATCGAGGCGCAGAAGCTCGGCATCGGCGCGACCACGCTCGAGGCCGCCGTGTCGGCGCGCGGCGTCTCCTCGCGCCGCCGCGAGCGGGCGGAAGCGGCGCGCGCCTTCGGCGACATCGCGCTGCCCGGCGCCCAGTTCCACGCCGACCGCGACGGCTTGGGCGAGCTCGAATCGGCGCTCGAATGCGCCAAGCTCATCGCCTATGCGCAGGGCTATGCGACGCTCGCCGAGGCGAGCCGCGAGTTCGGCTGGAACCTGCCGCTCGGCACGATCGCGCGCATCTGGCGGGCGGGCTGCATCATCCGCTCCGCCTTCCTCGACGACATCGCGCAGGCCTACGAGGCGGGCGAGGTGGTGAACCTCCTCCAGGCTCCGAGCTTCCGCACGCGGATCGAGGAAGGTCAGGCGAGCCTTCGCCGCGTGGTCGCCAAGGCCGCGCTCGCCGGCCTGCCGGTGCCCGCGCTCTCGGCGGCGCTCTCCTACTTCGACGACTACCGCCGCGCGCGCGGCACCACCAACCTGACGCAGGCCCAGCGCGACCTGTTCGGCGCCCACACGTTCCACCGGCTCGACCGCGAGGGCACGTTCCACCACCGGTGGCCGCAGGTCTGACGCGCCCGATCCGATCGCGCCGCTCTCACATCCGTGGGAGCGGCGTTGCCCGGCGACCCCGCGACCCCACCTCGGACGGCAAGACACGCTCCCGACCGAGGTCACGATCCATGCGCTCTTCCGCTTCCACGGCGCGCTTCGCGCTGCTTCTCGCCGGCACGCTTCTCGGCGGCGCGGCCTCTGCCCAAGGCACCGACAGCCAGGGCGATCGCCTGCCCCATGTCGACGGCAACGCGCCCGCCACCGGCACGCAGGGCTCCACCGGCACGCCGGTCGAGACGGAGGCGGCCAACGTGCCCGGCCAGAAGCCGGCCTTTGCGAACCAGACCCGCGCGCCGCAGCCCGCCGCGCAGCCGGAGATCGATACGGAAACGGTGGCGGACGGCCTGCCCAACGGCTGGGCCATGGAGTTCCTGCCCGACAACCGCATCCTGTTCGGTGCCAAGAGCGGGCGGATGATGATCCTGCCGGCGGTGGGCCAGGAAGGCGAGCCGATCGAGGTCTCCGGTGTGCCGGAGGTCGCCTCCGCGGGCCAAGGCGGCCTTCTCGACATCGCGCTCGGCCCGAACTTCGCCGAGGACGGGATGATCTACTACACGTTCTCCGAGCCGCGCGGCGCGGAGGGCAACGGCACCTCGCTCGGCCGCGCCAGGCTGACCGTAGCGGACGGGGGCGCCCGGCTGGAGAAGGCCGAGGTCATCTTCCAGCAGATGCCGACCTATGACGGCGACAAGCACTTCGGCTCGCGTATCGTCTTCGACCGCGACGGCATGCTGTTCCTGGGCGTCGGGGAGCGTTCCGACACGCCGATCCGCGACCAGGCGCAGGATCTCGGCTCCGGCCTCGGCAAGGTCTTCCGCCTCAACGCCGACGGCTCGGTGCCGAAGGACAACCCCTTCGTCGGCCGCGAGGGCGCGCAAGGGGCGATCTGGAGCTACGGCCACCGCAACATCCAGTCCGCGACCCTCGGGCCGGACGGGCGCGTCTGGACGATCGAGCACGGCGCGCGCGGCGGCGACGAGCTGAACCGGCCCGAGGCCGGCAAGAACTACGGCTGGCCGGTCATCACCTACGGCGAGGACTACAGCGGCAAGCCGATCGGCGAGGGGATCACCACGCAGGACGGCATGGAGCAGCCGGTCTACTACTGGGACCCGGTGATCGGTCCCTCCGGCATGGCCGTCTATGCGGGTGACGAGTTCCCGGAATGGCGCAACGCGATCCTCGCCGGCGGTCTCGTCACGCAGGGGCTCGTGGTGCTGCGCATGAACGAGGAGGGGCGCGTGGCGAGCGAGGAGCGCGTGCCGCTGGACGCGCGCATCCGCGACGTGAAGATCGGGCCCGACGGCGCGGTCTATGCCATGACCGAGGTGCGCAACGGCGGCGGCTCGAAGATCCTGCGCCTCACCAAGGCGGACTGACGGCGATTTGACCCGCGCCGCGCGCTGCCTCTCTATGAGGCGAGGCGGCGCGCGACCCACGCGCCGCGCCGACCCGGAGGCCGTGCGGTGGACGTCGAGACGCTGAAGACCCTTCTGGCTCATGCCACGCCCGCGCGCTCGGGCGACGCGCTGGCCGGCGTGATCGCGCCGGACGCGGCCAGCCGCGTCGCGGCGCAGCGCCGCCTCGCCGACACGGGGCTCGCCGAGATCCTCGAGACGCCGCTGATCGACCCGGAGCGCGACGAGGTGTCGGCGCTGATCCTCGCGCAGCACGATGCCGAGGCCTTTGCGCCGATCCGCTCCTGGTCGGTCGGGACCTTGCGCGATTGGCTGATCTCGGACGCGGCGGACCCGAAGGCCATCGCGGCGCTCGAATGGGCGCTGACGCCGGAAATAGTGGCGGCGGTCGCCAAGATCTCGCGCAATCAGGACCTCATCGCGGTGGCCGCCAAGCGCCCCGTGGTCTCGCGCTTTCGCACGACCGTCGGCCTGCCCGGCCGCCTCTCCGTGCGCATCCAGCCCAACCACCCGACCGACGACGCGCGCGGGGTGGCCGCCTCGATCCTCGACGGGCTTCTGTTCGGCTGCGGCGACGCGGTGATCGGCATCAACCCGGCGACCGACAGCCCGGAGGCCATGGTGCGCCTCCTGCGCCTGATCGACGACCTGCGCACCGGGCTCGACGCGCCGGTCCAGTCCTGCGTCCTCGCCCACGTCACCACCGCGATCGAGGTGATGGAGCGCGGCGCGCCGGTCGATCTGGTGTTCCAGTCGATCGCGGGCACGCAAGGGGCGAACCGCTCCTTCGGCATCGATCTGGCCCTGCTTCGCGAGGCCCACGAGGCGGCGCTCTCGCTCCAGCGCGGTACGGTCGGGCAGGACTGCATGTATTTCGAGACCGGCCAGGGCTCGGCGCTGTCCGCCAACGCCCATCACGGCATCGACCAGCAGACGCTGGAGGCGCGGGCCTACGCGGTGGCGCGCGAGTTCCGGCCCCTTCTCGTCAACACGGTGGTCGGCTTCATCGGCCCCGAATACCTCTACGACGGGCGCGAGATCACGCGCGCGGGGCTGGAGGACCATTTCTGCGGCAAGCTCCTCGGCCTGCCGATGGGGGTGGACGTCTGCTACACCAACCATGCCGAGGCCGACCAGAACGACATGGACAACCTGCTCACGCTCCTGGGCGTGGCGGGCGTCAACTTCGTGATGGGCGTGCCGGGCTCCGACGACGTGATGCTGAACTACCAGTCGACCTCGTTCCACGACGCGGCCTACGTCCGGCGCGTTCTCGCCAAGCGCGCGTCGCCCGAGTTCGAGGCGTGGGCGCGAGGGATGGGCCTCTTCGACGCGCACGGCTTTCTCGTGCCCGAGGACGGCGCGGCGCTTCCCGGCGACGCCCGCGTCACGCGCCTCTTGCGCGCCGCGCGGCTGGAGATCGCGGCATGAGCAGCGGGGAGGAGACGCATCCGCTCGCTCCCTTGCGCGCGCTGACGCAGGCGCGCATCGCGCTGGGGCGCCGGGGCGGCGGCCTGCCGACCCGCGCCCACCTCGATTTCGCGGCAGACCACGCGCGGGCGCGCGACGCGGTTCACGCGCCCTTCGATCGGGATGCCGTCCGGCGCGACTTGGAGGCGCGGGGTCTGCGTACCGTGGAGGCCGCGAGCCGGGCGGAAAGCCGCGAGGTCTATCTGCGCCGGCCCGATCTCGGGCGCAGCCTGGACGAGGCGTCGCGCGCGGCTCTGGAGGGCCTGCGCGAGCGGGAGGGCTTCGATCTCGCCATCGTGGTGGCCGGTGGCCTCTCGGCGCTCGCCGCCGAACGGCACGGGGCGACGGTCGCGGCCGGCATCGCGCAAGCCGTCCCGCGCCGCTGGCGCCTTGCACCCGTCGTGGTGGCGCGCGAGGCGCGCGTGGCGCTGGGCGACGCCGTCGGCGAGGCGCTCGGCGCTCGGCTCGCGGTGGTTCTGATCGGCGAGCGGCCGGGCCTGTCGGCTGCCGACAGCCTCGGCGCCTACCTGACCCACGGCCCTCGCGTGGGCCTCACCGACGAGAGCCGCAACTGCATCTCGAACATCCGCGCGGGTGGCCTGCCGCCTGCGGAGGCCGGCGCGCGCATCGCCGCGCTCCTGCGCCGGGCCGACGTGCTCGGCGCCACCGGCGTCACGCTCAAGGACGACGAGGCGATCCTCGAACACGACGCGGCACCCGCCGTCGCGGCGGACGCCTCGTCGCAGGGCTGAACCATCCGGGGGGCGGGACATTCCCCGCCCATGCTGCACGATCCCCAACCCCGCGAGGCGCTGCGCCCGCGCCTCGTCCGCCCGCGCCGCGTGCTTCTCACCCGCTCCGCCGCCCTGTTCGAACACGGCGAGGCGATGGTGCGCCGCGCCGAGGCGATGGGGATCGAGGTGGAGCGCTTGAAGGGCGACCGGCTGCCGCCGCTCCACGCCGACCCGGCGGATGCGCGGGCGAGCTACCGCGAGGCGAAGGGGACGCTCGCCATCGTGGTCGCGCCGCCCTCGAAGCTGCGCTTCCAGCCGATCTCGCCGAGCGCCGACTGGCGCGTGGATCTGGCGGAGGGCTGTCCCGCCCACTGCGCCTATTGCTACCTTGCCGGCTCGCTGAAGGGCCCGCCCATCACCCGCGCCTATGCCAACCTCGACGAGATCGAGGCGGCGCTGCCGGCCTATCTCGGGCGGGGAGAGGTCACGTCGCGTTCCATGCATCGCGCGCTTGAGGGCACGACCTTCGAGGCCTCCTGCTACACCGACCCGCTCGGCATCGAGCCCCTGACCGGATCGTTGGAGCGCCTCATCGGCGTCTTCGGGCGCTGGGAAGCGCCGGTGCAGCTGCGCTTCACCACGAAATACGCCGATGTCGAGCCGCTGCTCGGCTTGGCGCACAACGGGCGCACGCGCATGCGCGCCTCGGTCAACCCTCGCGCCTACGCGCCGTTCGAGGCCGGCACGAGCCCCGTCGCCGAGCGGCTTCAGGCGCTGCGGCGCATGGCGGAAGCCGGCTATCCCGTCGGCCTCACGATCGCCCCGATCATCGCGGCCGAGGGCTGGCGGGAGGCGTATGGCGAGCTGATCGCGCAGGCGCGCGACGCCCTGGAGGGCGTGCCCGGCCTCGATCTGACCGTGGAGCTCATCACCCATCGCTTCACGCCGGGATCGCGTGAGGTCCTGCGCTCCTGGTATCCCGGCTCGAAGCTGGAGATGGATCCCGAGCGGCGCGCCGAGAAGCGCACGAAGTTCGGCTCGGTGAAGCATGTCTACGACCGCGACACGATGCGGGAGCTGCGCGGCTTCTTCGAGGGGGAGATCGCCGCCGCGCTGCCCGGGGCGCGCATCCTCTACTGGACGTGACGAACCCGTGTCGCCAACCCGCAGACGGCCACCGATAAAGGCCGGTTTGCCGCAGCCCCGGATTGAAACCTTCCACAGGGCCTCGATCGTTAATCCGACGTAACCTGTTCATCGGGAAGGGACATCCTCATGACGACCCACGACAATCACCCGTCCTCGGACGAGCGCGACGTGTCGCGCTGGGAAGAGGATTCGGAAGAGATCCTCGGATCGCACCGCCTGCCGATCCGCCGCCCGCCGGGCGAGCGGGTCATCATTCCCCGCGCCCGCGCCGACGCCTCCTCCCACGTCGCCTGAGAGCGGAGCGACCGAGGGCGCCTTGCCAAACGGGCGGGGCGCCCTCGATGGATCGCCATGTGCAACCTCTACGCCCTTGTCTCGCCGCAGGAGGCGATCCTGCGCCTCGCTCGCGCCGCGATCGACCGCACCGGCAACCTCCCCGCCCAGCCCGCCATCTTCCCCGACGCGAGCGCGCCGATCCTGCGCGAGGGGCTCGACGGCCGGGAACTCGCGCTCGCCCGCTGGGGTATGCCCTCGCCGAGCTTCGCTCTGAAGGGCCGCACGACCGATCCCGGCGTGACCAACATCCGCAACACCGCCTCGCCCCACTGGCGCCGCTGGCTGGGTCCCGCGCACCGCTGCCTCGTGCCCTTCAACAGCTTCTCGGAATACGACACGGTGGACGGGCACAAGGTGCCGGTCTGGTTCGCCCGAGACGAGTCACGCCCGCTCATGGCCTTTGCGGGCCTGTGGACGCGATGGCGCTCGGTGCGTCGCAAGGCGGAAGGCGAGGTCGAGGTCGACGCCTTCGGCTTCCTGACGACGGACGCGAACGCGGTGGTCGGCGTCGTCCACCCCAAGGCGATGCCCGTGATCCTCACCGGGCTGGACGAGTTCGACCTCTGGCTCGGGAGCGACTGGCGCGAGGCCGCCCGGCTCCAGCGCCCTCTGCCCGACGAGGCCTTGCGCGAGGTCGCCCGCGGCGCGCGCGAGGACGCGCCCGAGCCCGTCTAGCCGTGGCGATCTTCTTCACCGCCGACACCCATTTCAACGATCCGCGCATTCTGCGCCTCGACCGGCGGCCCTTTGCCGATCTCGCCGCGCATGACGCGGCGCTGGTCGCGAGCTGGAACGCGGCCGTGGGCACGGACGACGAGGTCTACCATCTCGGCGACTTCGCGCGCGGCGACGCGGCCTCGAAGGGCACGCTTCTCGACCGGCTCAACGGGCGCAAGCATCTGGTCCCCGGCAACAACGACGACGACGCGACGGCGGCGCTCGCCGGCTGGGCGAGTGTCGCGCCCTATCGCGAGATCGAGTGGGAAGGGCGGCGCGTCACGCTCTGCCACTACGCGCTGCGCACCTGGCGCGACATGGGTCGGGGCGCGATCGACCTGCACGGTCACTCGCACGGACGGCTGAAGCCGATGACGCGCCAGTTCGACGTCGGCGTCGACGCCTTTCCCTTCCGACCCGTGACGCTCGGTGAGATTCTCGTCTCGCGCCGCCGCGCCCCTCCCGTGTGACCTTCGGTCCGTGCGGCGGCGAACCGCATTGCCCGGCTGCCCGCCGGGACGCTAGGGGAGCGCCTTTCGCAGCAACACCGGACGACGAGGGGCATCGGGGCGATGGGCGGACACGCGTGGCGGCAGGAGCGGTTCCGGGGAGCCGGGCTCGACGAACTCACCGAGACCCATGTGGTGACGGTCCTGGTGCTCACCGACCGTTTCAACGACGGCGCGGAGCTGCGCGACGCCTTCTTCGCCGTGTTCCCGCAGGCCGACGAGGACGCCTTCCTGAACGCCTGCTATGTCGCGCTTCAGGTGCTCTCGCCCGAGCAGAGCCTCGCCTGAGGGGTTGAGCCGAACGGCGCGAGGCGCCACATCGGCTTCTCGACCATTCAGCGGAGACGCGACGCCTTGAGCCTGCCCGAAAACCTGCGCCGCCTGCGCATGACCGACGGCCATTCCGTCGAGGAGGTCGCGCGCGGCGCCGGCGTGCCGCCCGCGCTGATCCAGGCCGTGGAGAACGGGCGGCGCGAGGATGTGCCGCCGCGCGTCGTGCGGGCGCTCGCGCGCCACTTCCGCATCACCGAGGCGGAGCTTCTGGCGTGAGCGCGCCGGACGAGAGCTGGGACGCCGACTGGCGAGCCGCGCGGGCGCGGACCTATGCCGAGGAGGGGATCCCGATGATCCTCGCGCTGGAAGCGCCGGGCGCGCCGGAGCCGGGCCTCGCCGAGACGCTTCGCCGGGCCGCCGCCGCGCCCGAGGCGCAAGGGGCGCGTGCGGCGGCCGTCCTGGAGGTGATGGCGCTGCGCGAGATGCGGCGCCTCGACGAGCCGGGGACGTGAGCGAGGTCGATCGGGCGGCGGCGAGCCTTGCCCGCCACCCGGCGATCCGCGCCGTGAACTTCCACCACACGCCGCACCGGCGCGCGGACGACCTGGAGCGGCAGCTGGAACGCCTCGCGCGGCACTTCGCCGTTCTGGACGAGGCGGGGCTGGAACGTTTGATGACGGGCGAGACCGGGCCGGCCGCCAGGCCGCCGCTCGTGATCGCGTTCTACAACGGGCTGCGCGACAATCTCGACGTCGCCGTGCCGATCCTCGACCGCCTTGGCCTCAAGGCCTGGTTCTTCGTGCCGACCGGCTTCGTGCTGGAGCCCGCTGAAATGCAGGTGTCTTTTGCCGGGCGCAACGCGATCGGGCTGATCGAGGGGGACTACCCGGACGGCCGCCACGCGCTGTCGCCCGCCGAGATGCGGGCGCTCGCCGCCTCGGGCCATGCGATCGCCGCCCACACGCGCACCCATGCGAAGGCTTCGGGGACCGACGAGGCCGCGCTCGGCCCCGAGATCGTCGGCGCCCAGGACGACATGCGCGCGATCCTCGGACGGCCCGTCGCGGGCTTCGCCTTCCAGTCGGGCGCCCCGCTCGGCGACAATCCGGTCGCCGACGCGCTTCTTGCGCGCGCCGGCTACCGCTTCCTGTTCTCGAACCTTGCGATCCAGCGGGTCGGGTGACGCCTCAGACCCCGGTCGGCTCACGCGCCGGCTCGGTGAACCAGCGGGGACCCTCGGCCGTCATGTAGACGTGGTCTTCCAGGCGCACGCCGAAGCGCTCGGGCACCACGATCATCGGCTCCACAGAGAAGACGTGGCCCGCCTGGAGCGGCTGGCGGTTGCCGCGCACGATGAAGGGCGGCTCGTGGATGGCAAGGCCGAGGCCGTGGCCGGCGCGATGGGCCAGGCCCGGCAGCCGGTAGTCGGGGCCGAGCCCGTGGCCGACGAGCACGGCCCGCGCCGCCGCATCCAGCGCCTCGCACGGGGCGCCGATGCGCGCCGCCTCGAAGACGGCATCCTGCGCCTCCCGCTCCATGCGCCAGATGCGCTCGACCTCCGCGTTCGGCGCGTCCAGCGTGTAGGTGCGCGTGAGATCGGAATGGTAGCCGTCGAGCTGGCAGCCCGTGTCCACCAGGATCACCTCGTCGCCCCGCAGCGTCTGGTCGCCGTCGGCGCCGTGCGGCAGGGCGGTCGCCGCGCCGAAGGACACGATCGCGAACGTCGAGCCGCCGTCGCTGCCGAGCCGGCGATGCTCCTCGTCGATGAGGCGCGCCATCTCGCTCGCCCGCACGCCGGGGCGCATGTGCGCGCGCGCGGTGCGGTGGACCCCGAGCGTCAGCTGCATGGCGTGGCGGATCAGCGCGATCTCCGCGTGCGACTTCACCGCGCGCAGGGCGTCGATCACCGGGGTGCCGTCGCCGAGGCGATCGGGCCCGAGCACGCTCGCCAGCGCATGGTACTGCGAAAGCGGCAGCGCGCCGTCGAGAAGGAGGCGGCCCTTGGGCCCGAGAAGGTCCGCGACGAGCCTTGCCGGCGCTTCCTCCTCCTGCCAGAGCGCCATCTCGCCGGGCAGGTGCGGCAGCGACTCGACGCGCGAGCCCTCGAAGCCGGGCACGATGTAGACGAGGCGGTCGGGGGTGACGAGCGCGCCGCAGAGGCGCTCGCTCGCGTGCCAGACGAGGCCGGTAAAGTAGCGCAGGCTCTCGGTCGAACCCAGAAGCAGCCCCGCCGCGCCCTCGCGCTCCAGCGCCTCGCGCAGGCGGGCGAGGCGCTCCATGCGCTCGTCGTCGCCGATCGGGGCAACGGGGTGGGTCCAGGTCATGGGCGGCGTCCTTTGCGCTCGGGGCGCGGCAGCTATAGAGCCAAGCCGCGCCTCGGTCCAAGGCGCTGCGAGCGTCAGGCGAGTTCGCGCAGATGCGCGGCGTCGAACCCCTTGAGTTCGCCGATGTCGCCGGCGCGGACCTTTTCCACCCATTGCGGATCGCTGATCAGGGCACGGCCCACCGCAATGAGGTCGAACTCGTCGCGCTCCATGCGCTCGACGAGGCCTTCCAGCCCCATCGTGCCCGAGCTCTCGCCGCCGAAGGCCGCCATGAAGTCGCCCGTCAGGCCGACCGAGCCGACGCTGATCGTGGTGGCGCCCGTCAGCTTCTTGGCCCAGCCCGCGAAGTTCAGCCCGGTCTCGCCGTCGATCTCGGGGAACTCCGCGGTCCAGAAGCGGCGCTGCGAGCAATGGAGGATGTCGACGCCCGCCTCGACGAGGGGCACGAGCCAGTCACCCATCTCCGCCGGCGTTGCGGCGAGGCGGGCGGCGTAGTCCTGCTGCTTCCATTGGCTGAGGCGCAGGATGATGGGATAGCCCGGACCGACCGCCTCGCGGATCGCGCGCACCACCTCGGCCGCGAAGCGGGAGCGCTCGCGGATCGTCGGTCCGTTCCAGCGGTCGGTCCGCTGGTTGGTGCCTGGCCAGAAGAACTCGTCCACGAGATAGCCGTGCGCGCCGTGGATCTCGACCGTGTCGAAGCCGAGACGCCGGGCGTCCGCGGCGGCCTTCGCGAAGGCCGCGACCGTATCTGCGATCGCCTCCTCGCTCATCGCTTGCCCGCGCGGCTTGTCCGGCGCGAGGAGGCCCGACGGGCTCTCCACCGGCGCGTCGGGCTCCCATCCGCTCGGGCCGACCGTCGAGCCGGTATGCCAGAGCTGCGGACCCATGCGCCCGCCCGCCGCATGCACGGTCTCGATGACGCCGCGCCAGCCTTCAAGAGCGGCCTCGCCGTGGAAGAAGGGGATGCCGGGATGGTTGCGCGAGGCCGGCCGGTCCACCACCGTGCCTTCCGACAGGATCAGGCCGACGCCCCCTTCGGCCCGGCGGCGGTAGTAGGCGGCATTCTCGGGCCCGGGTATGCCGTTCGGCGCGAAGGTGCGCGTCATGGGCGCCATGACGATGCGGTTGGCGAGCTGCATCGACCCGATCTGGAGCGGTCGGAACAGGATGTCGGTGGAAGCGGTCATGGGAGAAGGTCTCCGCTGGAAATTCGGATGTTCGGCCGCGCCGGGGCGCTCGGCCCTTTCGCGACGGGACACTCAGGTATACATTGGAAACCTGGCGTCAATAACGCACTTCGCATCGCCCAGGTATACCGGAGGAAACCACGATGGACGGACCCGAGCCCCGCTGCCCTTCCTTCTCGGTGGACTGCCCGAGCCGCCTCTTGATCGACCAGATCGCCGACAAGTGGTCGATGATGGTGCTGACCGTGCTCGACGACGGCCCGATGCGCTTCAACCAGATCAAGCGGCACCTTGAGGGCGTGACCCAGAAGGCGCTGACGCAGTGCCTGCGGCGGCTCGAGCGCAACGGCCTCGTCCGGCGCGAGGTCGCCACCACCGGGGTGCTCGCCGTCTCCTACGAGATCACCCCGCTCGGACGCACGCTCCTGCCGCCCTTCCGCGCGCTCTACGCCTGGACCATGGCGCATCTCGGCGAGGTCGAGACGGCGCGCGGCCGGTTCGACGCGCGCGCCGCTTGAGCGCGTCTCCGCCGGACCTCACCGGCTTGTCGATCTTCCTGGCGGTGGCCGAGACGCGCAGCTTCCGCCGTGCCGGCGAGCGGCTCGGCATCACGCGCTCGGCGGTGAGCCAGGCGATCCGGCGACTGGAGGACCGGTTCGGCACGGCGCTCGTCAGCCGCACGACGCGCAGCGTCTCGCTGACGGAGGCCGGCGAAACGCTGTTTCGGCGCATCTGCGGCCCGATCGCGGAGGTCGCGACCGCGATGGAGGAGGTGGGCGGCGCGGGCGAGGCGGGCGCGTCCGGTCATCTGCGCCTCGCCGTGTCCTCGATCGCGGAGAGCTTCCTGCAAGGATCGCTGCTGGCTGGCTTCATCGAGGCGCATCCGGCGATCACGGTGGACGTGACCGTGACCGACGAGGAGTTCGACCTCGTCGCCCACGGCTTCGACGCGGGCGTGCGGCTCGGCGAGGTGCTGGAGGCTGACATGATCGCGGTGCCCGTCTCGGGCGACCAACGCCAGCTCGTGGTGGGCGCGCCCGACTATCTCAGGCGCTTCGGCACCCCCACGCATCCGCGTGACCTGACGAACCACCGTTGCATCGGCTGGCGGCGCGCGCCCGACCTGGCGCCCTACCGCTGGGAGTTCACGCAGGACGGGCGCGACTTCGACGTCGCGGTCACGCCCGCCCTCACCACCAACGACATGCGGGTGATGATCCGCACGGCGCTGGCGGGCGGGGGTCTGACCTTCGGCATGGAGGAGACCTTCCGCGCTCACGTCGAGCGCGGCGCGCTCGTGCCGGTCCTGGAAGCCTTCTGCCCCAGCTTTCCCGGCTTCTTCCTCGCCTTCCCGGCCCGGCGGAACATGGCGCCCAAGCTGCGGGCCCTGGTGGACCACGTGCGCCGGCAGGCGAGGCGCTGAGGCTCAGGCGCGACGCAGCACCATGCCGGCGTGGTGGAGCACATCGTCCCGGAAGTCGCCGTCGGCGGTGAAGCCGGTGTCGTCCCAGTAGTCGATATGCGTGCCGCGCACCTCGTAGCGGCCCTCGTAGGCCCGCTCGCGCCGGCCCCGCGCCTCGCGGTAGCGGTTGCCGGGCAGGAGCTCGTGCCGGATGAAGCCGTCGCTCGTGACCCAGAGGCCGAGATAGGGATGCTCGCCCATGGACATGCTCCCTCAACGCGTGCGGGTCGGGCGCACGACGATCTCGTTGGTGTCGACGTCCTCCGGCTGCTCGATCGCGTGGAGGATGGCGCGCGCGATGGCGTCCGGGCGGATCGCGATGCTGCGGTAGCCCACCATCAGCTCGGCGGCCCCCGGGTCGGTGATCGTCGAGGCGAGCTCCGACTCCACGACGCCGGGATAGACGCAGGTCACGCGCAGCCGGTCGTTCTCCTGGCGAAGGCCGTCGGAGATGGCGCGCACGGCATATTTCGTCGCGCAGTAGACCGCGGCGGTCGGCGACACGGCGAGCCCGCCGATCGAGGAGACGTTGACGATCTGGCCGAAGCCTTGCCGGTTCATGGTGGGCAGGACCGCCGCGATCCCGTGCAGGACGCCGCGGATGTTGACGTCGATCATCCGGTCCCACTCGTCGATCTTGAGCGCGCTCATCGGCGAGAGCGGCATCACGCCGGCATTGTTCACGAGGACGTCGATGCGCCCGAAGCGCTCCTCGGCGAACGCGGCAAAATCGGCCGTGTCGCTGGAGCTGGTGACGTCAAGCGCGCGAATCTCGGCGGTGCCGCCCGCCGCGCGGATCTCGTCGGCAAGGCGTTCCAGGCGGTCGACGCGGCGCGCGCCCAGCACGAGCTTGGCGCCGGACGCGCCGAGCAGCCGCGCGACGCCCTCGCCGATGCCGCTCGAGGCGCCGGTGACGAGAACGGTCTTGTCTTGGGTCGTGGTCATGGGAGACGGTCCTTTCGTTCGGATACGGACGGCGACGGGAGCGACGTCCGCCGCCTCACCTACGCCCGCCGATTGGACCGATCGAGACGCTTCGGCTGGATGCGCCGGTAAGTGGAACTGGACAATCCACCGGTCGACGTCCCGGCGCTTCGTCGCAGCGGGAACTGTGCCCACCGTCCCGCGCTTGGGCTCGCAAACGGATGCGGAGCCGGCCAATGGATGGAATGGATGCGTCGGTCGTCGACGGCGAGGGACGAGGCCTTCTGGACGCGCCGGAGGTCGATGAGGTCTTTCGGCGTCTCGAACAGAACATGCCGGGTCGCACCCCGACCGCCAAGGGACCCAAGGACCAGCCCGACCCGTTCCGCTCTGTCGTATCCTGCCTCCTGTCGGCCCAAAGCCGCGACGCCAACACGGCGGCCGCCGTGCGCGGCCTCTTCGCGCTGGCAAAGACGCCCGACGAGATGCTGACGCTCACCGACGAGGAGGTGGCGCTCGCGATCAAGCCCTGCGGCCTCTACAACATGAAGGCGAAAAGCATCCGACGCCTGTGCACCGCGCTGATCGAGGAGCACGACCGCGTCGTGCCGCAGACGCGCGAGGGGCTGATGAGCCTGCCGGGCATCGGGCGCAAATGCGCCGACATCGTCCTCTCCTTCACCTTCGGCGCGGACGTGATCGCGGTGGACACGCACGTCTTTCGCGTGTCGAACCGCATCGGCATCGTGGAGGAGAAGACGGCCGACCGCACGGCCGCAGCCCTCGAACGCCGCGCGCCGCCCTGGGCGCAGCACGACGGGCACTTCTGGCTGCTCCAGTTCGGCAAGGCCGTGTGCGTGTCGCGCCGGCCGCGCTGCGAAACGTGCTTTCTCGCCGACCTCTGCCGCTTCTACTCGGCGACAGGCGGGCGGGTCGGAACCGCTTGAGGGCGACCGCCCGCCCGGACAGGCATCTTCGCGAAACGCCGCGCGCCTGTCCGCCTCGACCTTGCCGGTCGAGTTGCGCCTTAATGTCGACGCTCCGGATCAATGGCGCCTGTTCGAGCTCGTGCGACACGGTCGCGACCGGGTTCGATCGGTGGTCGCTATTGGCCATCGTGCGGCGGGGTGCGCTTTGGTCCGGGCGTGGCCAAGCCGCCCGCGTCGCGATGCGCAATTGACGGAATTTCGCGCAGACGAGCGCCGAGGTTCGATGACGAAGCGTCACGGCCGCCCGGCATTCAGGCCGCCTATGCCGGAAGAACGGGCGTGAGGTCGAGAATCAGCGCCTGACGTCGATGCCCCGATCCGTGGGGCGCTCGTCCGGCGCGTAGGAGCCGGACACGTTGAAATCCTTCGGGGCGCGGAGCGGCGTTCGACGCGACGTTCCGGGAAACCCGTACCCTTCACCCCCTCATGCGAAGGGTTCATGATGGTTTCTCCGGCGCGCAAAGGAAATCAGGCCGGGCGCCATCGAGATGGTTCATTCATGACAGAATAGTTCATGTTTTGGCACCGAACCGTGGTTGCGGCCAGGGCGCGACGAACAAATCGCACGGCCTTTACAAAGCCATGAGTGCGGTTCATCTGCCGTTCAGGTAGGAGCGGGTAACTGTTCTGCACGAGATCACGAGAAGCGCCTGCTTGCTCCCGTCCCTTCGCGAGCAGGTGCCTATGGCTGGGCGCCCCAACGGGCGTCCAGCTATCCCATCGGCCTTGGTCCGCGCCGCCCGCCACGCGATGAGCGGGACCCAAGCCCGCAGCCTTCCGCCAGGATCGACAACCCAACCGGAAGCCTATCCAAGCTCCCGGTTGGGCTTGCTGCGCCCGTCAGGTTGCCCTTCCGCAGCGCAACCACCTTCGCACGTTGCACGACATCTTCCAACGTGCCCGATCGTTTTTTGCCGGGCCGAAGGGCGATGGGCGTGCCACAGCCACGCCGAAGGCGGCAACGCCCTGGCCGAGTCGCCCGGGAGCTTGGCCGACGGGACCTAGGCGGCGCCCTGCAAGCGCTCGGGCGCGGCGCGAAAGCCGATCGCCTCGCCGACATGGCTGCGCCCCACCGTTTCCGCACCGGCGAGGTCGGCGAGCGTGCGGGCCACCTTCAGGATGCGGTGGAAGGCGCGCGCCGAGAAGCGCATGCGCTCGGCCGCTTCCGCCAGAAGCCGGCCGCCCGCCGCGTCCGGCCGCGTCACGCTTTCCACGAGATGTGTCGGCAGCTGCGCATTGGTGGTGCCGGGCGGCAGCCCGAGGCGCTCGGCGCGCTCGCCCTGCACGGCGCGCGCCGCCTCCACGCGCTGCCGGACCGTGGCCGAGGTCTCGCCGCTCGCCGCCGGCCGCAGGAGATCAGCGGCCGAGACCGCCGGCACGTCGACGCGCAGGTCGATGCGGTCGAGGAGCGGCCCCGAGACGCGCGCCTGGTAGTCCGCCGCGCAGCGCGGCCCGCGCGCGCAGGAATGCCCCGGCTCGCCGCTCATCCCGCAGCGGCACGGGTTCATCGCCGCGATCAGCTGGAAGCGCGCGGGGTAGGTGACACGGTGGTTGGCGCGCGCGATCACGCACTCGCCCGACTCGATCGGCTGGCGCAACGAGTCGAGCACGGCGGGCGAGAATTCCGGAAACTCGTCCAGAAACAGGATGCCGCGATGCGAGAGCGAGACCTCGCCCGGCCGCGCGCGGATGCCCCCACCCACCATCGCCGCCATCGAGGCCGAATGGTGCGGCGACCGGAAGGGGCGGCGGTCGGAAAGCTGGCCGTTGGCGAGCGTGCCGTTGACCGAGGCGATCATCGACACTTCCAGGAGCTCGCGCGGCAGGAGGGCCGGCAGGATCGAGGGCAGGCGCGCGGCCAGCATCGACTTTCCCGAGCCGGGCGGCCCGACCATCAGGAGGTTGTGCCCTATTAATTTGGTCTGGCCGGCACGGCTTAGTTCTCCTTTCCTTGCCTCTCCTCCTTTGTGGTTGTTTGGCCAATCCTAGCCAAAATTCACACGTCTAGGGCGTGTCGACAAAACGGCGCTTGCGTAACGCAGTATTGTGTATACAGAATTAGGGCAACGCGGCGGCAGACCGCACGGCATCCGCATACGCTGATCGCCCTCCCTTCAGAGCGTCCCGCCATTCTCGGTGGTCGATGCCAAAGTGGCGGGTCGAGCAGTGACCGAAGCCACTGAGGAGGAACAACACTATGCTCGATTGCTCGCGTCGCTTGTTTCTGGTCGGGGCTGCAGCCCTATCAGCGACTGCCGTTCTCGGCCGACCTGCTCTTGCCCAAGCGGCCACGAAGCTGCGCTTTGGCCATCCGCATCCTGAGGTCGATGCCTTCCATCAGGCGGGTCTCAAGTTCGGCGAACTCGTATCGCAGAAGACAAACGGTCAAGTGACCGTCGAGGTCTACGCGAACGGCGCGCTCGGCAACGACCCGACGATGATCGCCAGCGTTCGTGGCGGCACGCTCGACATCTGCCTGACCGGCAACCCGTTCTTCACGGGCCTCGCACCTAAGCTCAACGTCCTCGATCTGCCCTACCTGTTCCGCGACCGCGATCACGTCGCCAAGGTGCTGGATGGCCCCATCGGCGAGAGCCTGCGCGCGGATCTAGAGGCTTCCAACCTCAAGGCCTTGTCCACGTGGGAGGTCGGTTGGCGCAACCTCACCAACAACCGGCGTGCGGTTGAGACGCCGGCGGACGTGAAGGGCCTGAAGATCCGCACAACGCCGAATCCAGCCCATATCCAGGCTTTCAAACTGCTCGGCGCGGTGCCGACCCCGATGGCCTTCACCGAACTTTTCACTGCGCTTGAAATGGGCTCGATCGACGGACAAGAGAATCCTGTCACCCTGATTCAGAACGCCAAGTTCTTTGAGGTTCAGAAGTACCTGACGCTGACGCGTCATGCCTTCACGACTGCGCCGCTCGTAATGAACAAGCCGAAGTTCGATGCTCTGCCTGAAGATCAGCGGATGGCCATCGTGGAAGCAGCACGCGAGGCGGCTGTTATTCAGCGGACCATGAATAGCGAAGGCGAGAAGACCGCCGTCGAGGCACTGCGCGCTGACGGCATGGAAGTCGTGGATCAGATTGACGTCGAGCCGTTCCGCGCGCTGGTCGCTGATGCTGTGAAGGCAGAATACGTCACGAAGTTCGGTGGCGAGGTCGTCGATCAGATCACCGCTGCGGCCTGATCCCATGCGCATCGTTGATTTGAGCATGCCGCTGGAAAGTCATTTCCGGTGGTCGCCGGAGGTGACTGTTAACGGGGACCTGGACAAGGGCGACCAATTCCGTGTCACCCGCATCTCCACCACCTGTCACGGCTTCACCCATGTGGATGCGCAGGCCCATTTCGTGGCTGGTGCGCCGACCATCGAGGCGACCGGCCTCGATCGCGTCGTCGGGGCCTGTCGGGTGTTCGATTTATCGGGAGTAGCCGACGATGCCCCGATTGGTCCTGATGCTTTGGAGGCTGCCGATCCGGGTGGAGCTGAGGGAGAAATCCTGCTTCTAGCCACCCGTTGGGCCGCCCGTCGCGACTACAAGACGCCTGAGTTCTGGACTCAGGCACCTTGGCTCACGCGTGAGGCAGCTGAATGGCTTTGGACGCGTCGCCCGACAGCAGTCGCGTTCGATTTCCCTCAGGACTACCCGATCAGGCTGCTGCTCAAGGGTGAGAGCGTTCCGAACGCCGAGCATGTCACACACGACGTGCTTCTCCGTCAGGGCGTGACCTTGATCGAGTATGTGGTGAATACCGCTGAGCTGCGATCGTCCCGCGTTCTTCTCAGCGCTGCACCGCTTCTCATCCCAAATGCCGACGGTGCACCGGCACGGGCCTATGCAATCGAGGGTCTCAATGTCTGACCCTCGCCTCCCTCAACGTAGCGCCCTGGGGCGCGGCGCGGACCTTGGCTTTCGGCTGCTGGAGTTCACGCTCGTCGCCATCCTTATGGTGATGATCGTGCTCGTCTTCGGCAATGTCGTCATGCGCTACGGCTTCGATAGCGGTATCGACATCGCCGAGGAGTTGTCCCGCGTCCTGTTCGTATGGCTAATATTCCTCGGTTCAGTCGTTGTTATGCGGCAGAAGGGGCATCTGGGCGTCGATATGTTCGTCACGCCCTTGCCGCGCGTAGGCCGTTGGCTTTGCCGGCTAGCGACTGCGGTTCTTTCGCTTGGCTGCTCGGTCATTCTGGCTGTCGGCGCGTGGGACCAAGCGCTTCTCAACGCGCAAAACCTCCTGCCAATGACTGAGCTGCCGACGGCTTGGGTCTATGCGGCCGCCCTGGTGTCTGGCGTCGGCCTATCGATCCTCATCCTCCTCGACATCATCGATCTTCTTACGTCGGGCCCGAACGGAGAGGCAGCCGAGCCTCAGGTCAGCGAAGGCATATCATGACCGTTGCGATCTTCTCGCTCGTCCTGCTCGGTACGATCTTCATGGGCATGCCGATCGCGTTCGCGCTGATCGTGACGGCAGGAGCCCTGATGTGGCACCTCGGTGCCTTCGACTGGCAGCTGATCGCCCTTCAGATGGTGAACGGCGCGGACAGCTTCCCTCTTCTGGCAGTGCCCTTCTTCCTCGTCGCCGGCGAGGCGATGAATGCCGGCGGCTTGTCGCGCCGGCTCGTGAACCTCGGCCTGACGCTGGTGGGCCACCTGCGTGGCGGTCTCGGCTATGTCGCCATCTTCACGGCGATCCTGCTGGCCTCGATGTCGGGCTCAGCGGTGGCAGACACGGCGGCACTTGCCTCCATGCTTCTACCCGTCATGCGCCAAGCCGGTTACGATCTCGGACGCTCATCAGGGCTGATCGCGTCGGGTGGCATCATCGCGCCGGTGCTGTCGCCTTCGATCGGCTACATCGTCTTCGGCGTGATCGGGGGCGTGTCGATCACCCGCTTGTTCCTGACCGGTATCGTGCCGGGCCTTCTGCTCGGGCTGTCGCTTGCCATCGCTTGGTGGATCGTCTCGAAACGCGACGAGCTGAAGCCGATGGAACGTCGGTCCTGGGGCGAGGCAGGTCGGGCCTTCCTTGATGCACTGCTGGCACTTGGCCTGCCCGTAATCATCATCGGCGGCCTGAAGGGCGGTGTCTTCACGCCTACGGAAGCAGCTGTGGTGGCAGCGGTCTACGCGGTGTTCGTCGGTGCTTTCGTGTACCGAGAGCTGACGCTCGCTAAGTTCTACGAGGCTATGCTGATGGCCGTCCGCACCACGGCAGCCGTCATGTTTCTGGTCGCAGCGGCAGCTGTGTCGGCGTACCTCATCGCTATCGCCAACATCCCGGCCGAGGTTTCGGCGCTGCTGGAGCCATTCAAGACACACCCCGTGCTTCTGATGGCCGTGATCATGCTGCTCGTTGTGATCGTCGGCACTGCGCTCGACTTCATCCCGACCATCCTGATCCTGACACCGGTCCTCATGCCGATCGTCAAGCAGGCGGGCATCGATCCGGTCTACTTCGGCGTTCTGTTTGTCATGAATAACGCGATCGGCTTGATCACTCCGCCGGTCGGCACCGTGCTGAACGTCGTATCGGCGGTCGGTAAGGTACCGTTGGCACTCGCCATCAAGGGAGTCTGGCCTTTCCTTGTGGCGCAGCTTGTTGTCCTTGTGATCCTAACGCTGTTCCCCGCACTCGTGATCATTCCCGGACGCTGGCTACAGTAACTGATGTGGCTCCGATCCCATTCTTCGGCCAGGAAACTGGCCGGGGATGTTCATTTTGCTTGATGGTTTAATTCGATCCTGACTGCCGGCTCGTGAGCAACGGAACAATGATCGATATCGCTCCGGCGACGACGTGAGGCCACCAGATCTGGTCTGCAAAGCCGAACAGCCATGGCGATACAGCTAGGAACGCGCCGGCGATCACATCTAGCGCAAGGTGGATCCTCATCGGGATCAGCTTGAAGTAGCCCAGCTCATAGTCGGTAAGAAGGCTGTAGAGGAGGGCGCCAGCGCCTGCCAGCACGAGGATCCATGTCGCAGCCGGAATGGCTTCGAACCGGATCAGAAACGGCGCGACGATCAACAGGATGCCGTACACGTAGTCGATGACGCTATGGACCTTGGTCGGGATCATGCTCGCTCACTTCTCCCGTGCGCCCGCTAAGCAAGACCAAGTTCACGAGGAGATGGGTGTTCCGTCAGTGCGAAGACCGGAATGGATAGGCTGCTGACCATCGCGGCTGGTAGCAAGCCACACATGTCGTCTGGGAACGCTCGCTGAGGGACCCGGTTGGCTTCGAACGAGCGAGGCACACCTGACATCCCATCAACCGTCTCCGGAACGATCGTTTCCCCTATCGGCCGGTATCTTCTTCGGGCTGGGCTTGGGCGGCTTCTTTGACGGGATCGTGCTTCATCAGATCCTGCAATGGCATCACATCGCCACGAGTGCCGGATACCCCGCCGATACGTACGAGAACCTGAAGCTCAACACGCTTCTGGACGGTCTCTTCCATACCGTGACCTACGTGTTTGTCGTGATCGGGCTGATCATCCTGTGGCGAGCAGCTCATCGCAGGCATCTTTGGTGGTCCGGCCGGCTGCTTCTGGGAAGCCTTCTGATGGGGTTCGGCCTCTTCAACCTCGTTGAGGGTCTAATCAACCATCAGATCCTCGGCCTACACCACGTCAACGAGACGGTGCCGCAGGACGGATGGGTCTATTGGGACATTGGCTTCCTCATTTGGGGAGCCGTGATGCTGATCGGGGGATGGGCGCTTTACCGCTCCGGGAAGCGGGTGACGGGATAAGCTAGGTCTCAGCCTTGATTCATGAGGTGATGGAAGCGCCTTCGCTCAATAGCTGTTGCTCAATCCCATATGGAAAACGCCCTGCCGGGTGAGGACCGACAGGGCGCTATCTTATGGCCCGCACGACTGGGAGGAGGATGTCGTCGAGTACGTTGCAGCGGGTTGTGGGAGGACAATCGCTGCGACATTCATCAAACCTCATCAACCTGCGTAGTTCCGACTTGGTTATGTGGTGGGGTAACAATGGCCTGCTGTTGGGGCCGGGATCGGCCGATGCTACGAAGCTGTTCGCACCAAGCTGCGCCTTTGGGCTGCGCTGGCAACGAAGCCCGTCAGTGTTTGGGAGGGCACTGGCGGGCTTCTCTTGTTCTCAGCTGGTCTGACAACTCGATCGGTAGTTCGTAAGCCCGCTGACGGTGTCAGCCTATGTCAGCAATCGATACACGAGAAAGGCGACAAGCCCGATAAGAACGATGTGAAGGCCGATCAGCGCTCGCATCGTTCGCACGAGCGATCGGTTCTGCCGATGGTCTGCCCCCATTAGGTGGCCCGGTTCAAATCTAATGCATGGTGGGCTTGGCGGCCACGGCTGAGGTGGCCTTTGAGCCGGGTTGGGTTGGCGCAGCCCGCCATGGCGCGGCGGCAGGTGCTGTCGTAACGCTGGGCGATATCCTGCGGATACTTGTGTAGAGCATCCTGCAATTTGCCGAGCCGATCACGTTCTCGGACTGGCAGCGCCAAGAGGCTGCTCCAGACACCAACGTGGCCCATATCCATCCCCTGGTCGAACACACGAAGGGGGAGACGATGGCCGACATGGACGCTCAGCCGGTCCGCATCGAGGCGGGCAAGTTCTATCTGACCCGCGAGGGTACGAAGGTTGGACCGATGGTGCCGGTCGAAGGATATGACGACCAAGCCTTCTCCGAGGACGGCAAGCCTGGCACGATGCGCTGGGTGGACGGCTATGCTGCAGGTAGCCCGAACCTCGCCGGTAAGCCACGTGAACGCGCTTTCCACGTCCACGACCTGATCGCAGAAGCCTGAGGGTCGTCGTTCCAGTATGTCGAGTTGGATGCGGGCCGCACTCGGCCTCGGTGCCCTTGCCGGCACCCTGATCTTTGGTGCGTTGGTACCGCGTCGCCTGTCACGCCGCGATGCGGGCGGCCGCAACGATGTCTACCTGGACCTCATGAATGCCGCGCACGTCGACATCGCCCTGCCGGCTAACCCTGAAGTGCGCCGCCGACTGGCCTTCCTGCAGGACGTCGGCATTCGGACCGACCACCCGAGGATGTCTCACATCCTCGTCGGCTGGGGTGGGCGCGACTTCTATCCCGACACCTACAGGCCATGGCGCATAAGTCCGATGGGCCTGTTGGAGTCCGTCTTCGGCGACGAGTCCGTGCTTCGGTTCGATCCGGCAGCAGATCTTGGTGGATCATGGGAGACGCGGCGACGCATCCCGTTGTCCGATCAGGGCCTGAGCGCACTGATCGACTTCATTCTCGATACGCTGGAGCGCAACCCGGACGGCTCGTTTCGTCCGCTCGATCACTTCGGCATCAACGAGACCGACCACTTCTATAAGGCGCGTCCAATCTTCACGGCGTTTGCCGGCTGCAACGTTTGGGCATCGCGTGCCTTGGCAGCCGCTGGCGTTCCGTCAGGGATTTGGACGCCGTTGCCTCAGCCGTTGATTGCCTCGCTTTGGTGGCATCGATGGGCAAGCGGCAATAAGTGCGAGAGATAGCTTTCCCTCAGAGCTTGTGGTCGATTGCTGCGCATCGGCTGGAGGATGCGTCATGCGGCCCAAGACAGTTGCCAAGAAGACGACGCGATACGTGCTACTCGCCGCATCGCTCGTGCTTTTGTTCGGGCTTGGCTTCCTGTTCCTGCAGGACGCCGGCCGCGGCCGGGAAGCGCGGCAGGTCGAGACGATCCAGAACGCGCAGGAGCGAGTCCAGGGCGTGACGCCAGCACCCGTCCCAACCGAACCCGCAGTCAGACCGTAGTGCGAACGCCCGAACGCCTACGGCTTCGACGTCTCGTAGACGAAGATGGTGGACTGGTCGTCGTCGGGCATGAAGTAGGCGCGTAGGCCCTTCTCGGTTGCCTCAAGGAAGGTCGGGTTCTGCGTCATCGGCAGACCGGACGGCGCCCATAGCTCGATCGGCACCTGCCAGATCGGGCGGTTGTCCTTCAGATCAATCAGTTCCAGCCCACCCAACCGGAATGGGGTCGCATCGGGCGATGCGCGATAAGCGTTCAGACCAGCGCAGGCCATTCGGTCGGCGCCGGCGTACTTGCAGTCCTGGTAGTCGATGTACTGCGACGGGTTGGCAACCCGCAGCTTGGCGGGATCGGCATCCGCGTTCGTAACCGTGCCGTCCTGCGCCAACGGCCACGCGTAGAAGCGGCGTGAACCCCAACTGACGCCATGTACGGTGTTGGCGTCGGTGTCGTGCACGAGACCTCCGACGTGATCGTTGAAGCGGAAGACCTCTTCCGCCTTCATGGTCTTGGGGTCGACGCGATAGGCGATCGATCGGCTGTTGGGCCGGTACTCGGCGACTGGCACCCAGATTGAGCGACCGTCGAAGTCGATGCCGCCGGGGTGGTAGATCGAGCCTTCTCCCAGCGAGAGGGAGCTAAGGAGCTGACCGTCGGCGCTGACGCGGAAGAGGTGTCCCCGCCCTTCACCTTCGTCGCGGTCGAGGCCGTCGCGCGGTGTCTCGTAGCGTGTGGTCGGCTTGATGATCTCGACCGACGAGACGATGAACTCGTCGCCGATCCGCACCATGCCCTGCGGGTGGAAGGTGGGGAAGGCCAGCTTGATCTCGTTTGTCTTCTGCCACTTCGTGGACCGGGTCAGCTCGAGGATGCGGTCGCCCACCGTTCGGTCCTCAGCCTTCGAGTTCACGACCGGCAGGAGGCACGTGGCGGCCACCAAGACCGCGAAAAGAGCTCTGCGCTGCATGATCGTTCCCACCCGTTCGCTCGTAAGAGGTTAGTGGATCCCAACCAGACGTTTGTGACAAGCGTTGAACAGGGTGCCCTTCCAGCAGATCGGGGCAAGGCGTTCGGCCCATAACCCCGACGATGTCTGATGACCTATTCCTTGACGCGCCCAGCTTGGACGCGATGCCGGCCTGCGAAGAGTGCGGAGAAGAGTTGCTGCCGCACGAGCGCGAGTGCTGTGAAGCCTGCGATCGCGACTACTATGGGCGCGTCGTGGCATGGGCCAGAGGCGCCGAGGATTATGACCTGAGCCTCGCCTATGACGGTGTCCGGCCGAGCATCCACTAGAAGCGGCGCTTCAGCCAAGCCGGCGGCTTCCACTGCGTCAGACCTTCGCGCGTGATGCGATCAAGTACGACCCAGCGAATCCACGTCGACGGAGTCCGGCACCACGTGCACCGCCAGGTCATGTCCTCGATCACGGCGCGCGGATCGATGTAGCCGTGGAAGTCAGAGGCCAGGAACGTGCACTGCTTGCCGCACTCCCGGCACTTCACCGTGATGCCGAGGCCTCGCATCAGGCCCTCGGCATAGTCCCTGACACGCTGTACCATGGCTCACGGCCGGGCCTCGAGCTTCTGGCGAGCCATCTGAACGACGTCGGGCGAGTTCAGCGTGGCATGATCGAACGTGATCAGGTCAGGCTCGTTCGCCAGCAGGAAGTCGAGCACGCCGACCAGAAAGCCAGCCTCGGCCGCAGCTTGGCGAATGCCGTCCGCCTCGATGCCGGACAGGTCGAGGAAGCGGTTCATCAGCTTCGGGTCGGTGGCGATAAAACCGAGCGCGTCGATGGCGATAGCCTGCGGATCGATGCCGGCCTTCTTCCGCAGTTCGGTGAACTCGAGCACGGGTCGTCCTCCAGGGAAGTGATTCCTATCGTGGAGAACGAAATAGGAACAAATGCTTCTCTGCAAGGCTTACCGGAGTCATCATCGCACGGGGCGAATCGGAAGGGGAATGACGATGGCGAGACCGGAACGGCAGTCCGCAGTGGACGAGATCGACGTTGCGGTAGCGGAAGCGATCCAAGCATGCGACGGCGATCTGCATGAGGCGATCGCCTCGCTGATCCGCGCGCAGCGGGTTATGGATGCCGAGCGCAATGCCTTCGTCTCGGCCGGCTATGAACGGCGACGGCTAAGCGATCGCTAGCCTCTTTTTCCGGATTCATCATGCGCTTTAACGACCTCAGCCCGGCACAGGTCGAAGTCATGAACCGCATGGCAGGGTGGGCTTCGGATGGCGAGGCGATCGGATACCTGGAGGACATGCTACCTGCCAGGCTCCTAGAGGCTGTTGTGCAGCTGGATCGGTTTGGCCTTGTTCGGGTCGACATAGGCTGGCGCGGCGCGCGATGGTGGCACCTGACCGAACGTGGACATGCGGTCAGGGAGCATGGCGAGGGATGAAGTCCCAATTCGACGCTAAGCGTGAACCGGACGGGTCCTATGCGGTGCGTGTGCCGCCTGGGGAGCGCAAGCCGCGTGACTGGCCTGCGATCGCCTTCATGATGCTTGCGGGTGCCGGGCTTGTCGCGATGTTCTCAGGCGCCGCGCGTTGGCTTTCCAGTTGGTGACCGTCAGGCGAACGGGTTGCGCACCTTCTTGGCGGGCTTGGCCTCTTCTGCCTCCGCCTTCTCCGGCAGATCGCCCTTCGCCGTCAGCGCCGCGACGATGGCGTCCACCGCCTTCTGCAGCGCCTTGGCCTGTTCGAGCCCTGCCTTGTCGGCTGGGATATCGACCGAACCGCTGATCGAGATCCGGTCCGTTCCGTTCTCGATTGTCAGCCCGCCGATCGTGACCGCCGCCTCGTCGTTCGCGAACGGCTCAAACTCGGCCGAGCCAGACGCCTTGCCTTCACCTGCATCGCTCTTGGTCATCACTTCACCTGCTGGCAGGCCTTGGGCTGGGTGAGGGCCAGGCGCCCCGTGCCAGCCGGCAGGGCCGGAAACGGATCGATGCCGCTCATGGTCTTGAACGCATCGACGCTCATGATCCGACAGTTGGGGCTGTCGTCGTTGTCGGCAACGTAGACGGCTGCGCCCTCGCGCTTCGGATCATAGACCGCCTTCCAAACGGTGGTCGGCACCAGTACGTTGTTGTTGCCGATCGCCTGGACGTCACCGCCGGTGAACAGCGGACCCGTCACGACCCAGGCCTCGCCGTCGAGCATGACGACGTCGCGCACCGTCTCCTCGATCTGGCTCCAGACGCCGGTGTTCAAGCGATGGTTCTGCGGGACCATGTTGGCGAGCGAGAAGCTGTCGGCCTGGGATGCTGCGTCCGGCATATTCCCGGAGGGCGCCATGTGGCCACGGTCAAAACCGGACTTGCGGTAGTCGGAGAGTTCGGACCGCTCGGAACGAGGCAGGCGACTTTCGGTATGGAAGCGGTTGGTGCGCGTCATGGCCTCGGCCGCCTGGACCTGCGCGGCCGTGAGGTGCTCGCCGGCCCACAGCGGTGTGCGGGTCGCACCCGAATGCAGGACAGCGAACTTGCGAAAGCAGATCTCGCGCGCCGGAGCCGCTTGAGCGAGGCGCGCATAGTCCGGCGCCTCGCCACCGAGGAAGCTCTCTGGGCAGGTAGACGATGCGGCGAGAGCTGCGGTCGTTCCACAGAGCACCAGCGATGCTGCAATCGCGTAGCGCACAAGCCTTCGCATTGAGTCCCTCCCCGCGGCTGTATTCCTTCTCTTGGGCTGCAAGCGATAAGCCACAATTGCTGCCCGCTCCAGCGGCTGGGGTAGAAGCCGGAGTGAAGCCTTCACGTGGTGCACGACAACTTGCGCAGGCTGCGTCCGAACCCGCCCTAAGGAGGACCCGGCCTTGACGTGTGTTCTGATCGACACGCTAAACTGTCGGTTGGGGGAGAGCGTACAAAATGGACGAAGTTGTCGATCGTATCTACGAAGCTGCAGTCAACGCTGAGTTATGGCCGCTGGTTCTCGACGATATGGCTGCAGTCGCTGGAGCCGAAGGCGGGGTTCTTTTCGCAGCGGGGACAGGGAGGCCGCAGTGGACGTCGTCGGAGAGAATGCGGCCACACATGGAAGCCTTCGTTTCAGAGGGCTGGGCCGCCAAAAACGATCGGGGCGAGGCTGGCTTTCGCAAGCGACTCCCCGGTTTCGTCACCGACTACGATTGGATGTCGCAGGAAGAGCTGGACGTCAGCCCAATTTATAATGGCTTCTTCCGTCCGCGGGGCCTGGGTTGGGCGATCGGAACCGCGATCGTACCGATGACGGGTGATGTGTTTGTTCTGAGCCTTGAGAGGAAGTTCGAGCTCGGCCCAGTCAAGGATGAAGTCAAAGATAAGCTCAATCCGCTTCGACCGCACCTGGCACGCTCAGCTTTGACTGCGGCTCGTTTCGGATTGGAGCGCGCGAAGGGGACGGTTCAGGGCCTCGAATTGATTGGCCTTGCCGCAGCAGTCCTGTCCTCGAACGGCAGGGTTATCGTTGGGAACCGCCATTTCGAACAAATGTCGGACCTAGTGGCCATAGGCAGCTTCGACTGCATCCTCCTGAGAAACCCATCGGCCAACAGCACTTTGCATACCGCCTTGCAAAGCCTTGGTTTGACGAGCTCCTCACAACGTCCCCCCTTGAGCTTTGCCATCCAAACCGAGGACGCTCCTGCTGTCGGGCACCTGATCCCACTCGTCGCCTCTGCACGTGACATATTCAGTCAGGGAGATGGCTTGCTCGTCCTCACCCGCGTTGGACAATCTGCCATCCCAGGGACGACGCTCCTGGAGGCGATATTCGACCTGACGCCCACAGAAGCCCGCGTTACACGGAGGCTCATCGAGGGTGTCCCGGCACCAGAAATTGCGCGTGAATCGTCAGTCACCCTCGAGACCGTTCGATCTCATGTCAAGGCAATCTTTCGGAAGACCGGTGTCGGTCGCCAAGCCGATCTCATACGCCTTCTGTCAGGTCTGCCGAGGACAGACTAAGCGGTCAGCTTGGGTTGTATGAGCACCAAAGCGCGGTCTTCGTTCAAACGAAACACCTCCCGGACCCTTCGATCCGGAGGGCGCCTCCCCGTGTGGGTGTCCCACGAGGCGAACCTCACCGGTATGCTAAGCCGCTTACGAGCTGAAGAGCGACAGGACGTTCTAGGGCCGACTGGTTGGCAATCGAGGGCGCCTGGACGCCGAGCATAAGCCCGACAGAACGGCGAAAGTCTTCGGCGGAAGGCCAAGCATCTTTTCGAAGGCGGGCAGCATGACGTCGATCGCAATCAGCGCGAACGTTATTGCGTCGAGGCGCGCAAGCATCTGCCTGCCGGCGAGCGATGGAAATGGAACTTAAGGCATTAGGGGGCTCAGACTCTTATAGCGGGACAGGCGCACCCCTCAGCCCCCAAACTCGTCTTCCATGCCCGCGCATCTTGGATCCGGGCCCGTTAGGACCGATGCAAGCGCATTGTTGAAACGTCGACGACGGCGCGCTCGCCCATAGCT
>NZ_BBWK01000048.1 GCF_001463765.1 Aureimonas sp. AU4
AAACTTCAAATTTTTGCCGCAGCGCCTTTCTTCGCCTCCCTGCTGCACTTCACGTGCCGTGAAACTGCCTTCACGATGCGAACGTAACTGCCTCGCTTGAGTTCGCGAATAGGTCGCAGGAATGGAGAGCGTCATGCGCAGATTGGTTGTGGGACTGGTTTTGGCCGGATGCCTTCATATGCATCCGGCCCGTGCAGATGATGCGGCAGATGTTCGAGCAGTCATTACCGGTCAGATGCAGGCGTTCCGGCACGGTGACGCCGTGAGTGCCTACGGTTTTGCAGCACCGAGTATCCAGACGATCTTTCCCTCGCCCGAACGCTTCATGAGTATGGTGATGCAGGGCTATGCCCCCGTCTATCAGGCGAAGGACGTAGCTTTCGGCCCGTTTACGACAGAGGGCGGTGCACTCCGCCAGGACGCGTTCATCACCGATCGCGAAGGGCGAAGCTGGATCGCGAGCTACACACTGGAACGTCAATCGGACGGTAGCCTGAAGATCACGAGCTGCGCTATCCGCCGAGGGAACGACGTCAGCGCCTGATCGAAGCGTTAAATCAGACGCGCTCGCCTTGCGTCCAGCGTGCGGTCGTCTCCGCCTTGAACTCGTCGAAACGGCCGGTCTCGATAGCGGCACGGATGCCGGCCATGAGCGACTGGTAGTAGGCCAGATTGTGCCACGTGAGCAGCATCGAGCCGAGGGTTTCCTCGGAACGGACGAGGTGGTGGAGATAGGCGCGTGAATAGTCGCGGCTTGCCGGGCAGTCCAAGGTCTCGTCGAGCGGCCGTGTGTCCTCGGCATGCTTGGCATTGCGCAGGTTCAAGCGCCCGAACGGCGTGAAGGCCTGTCCGTGGCGCCCTGCCCTCGTCGGCATGACGCAGTCGAACATGTCGATGCCACGCGCGACCGACTGTATGATGTCGTCTGGCGTGCCGACGCCCATGAGGTAGCGAGGCTTCAGTCGCGGAAGGGACGGAAGCGTTTCATCGAGCGTCGCCAGCATGACGGACTGCGGCTCGCCGACGGCAAGCCCCCCAACGGCATAACCCTTGAGATCGAGTGCCGTCAGCGCCTCCGCCGAACGAATGCGAAGGTCAGGTTGATCCCCTCCCTGCACGATGCCGAACAGGGCCCTGCCAGGCTGCGTGCCGAAGGCGACCGCGCAGCGTTCGGCCCAGCGGAGCGATAGCTCCATGGCGCGGCGGATCTCGTCACGCTCCGCGGGTAGGCGGATGCACTCATCGAGCTGCATCTGGATGTCACTACCGAGAAGCCCTTGGATCTCGATCGATCGCTCCGGCGTCATCTCATGCGTCGAGCCGTCGATATGCGAGCGAAAGGTCACGCCGTTCTCGCTCATCTTCCGCAGCGCCGAGAGTGACATGACCTGGAACCCGCCGCTGTCGGTCAGGATCGGGTGCGGCCATCGCGCGAACTCGTGCAACCCGCCGAGCCGGGCGACGCGCTCCGCGCCGGGGCGCAGCATGAGGTGGTATGTGTTGCCGAGAATGATGTCGGCGCCGAGCTCTCTGACCTGCCCGGGATACATGGCCTTGACGGTACCGGCCGTGCCGACCGGCATGAACGCAGGCGTCCGCACCGTTCCCCGCGGCATCACGATCTCGCCGCGGCGCGCCCGACCGTCTTCGGCCAGGAGACGGAACGAGAAGTCTTCAACGTGCGTGAGAATGGCGGCGTCGTTCACGGAAGGTCCTTACGCTCCAGCAGGCACGCATCGCCGTAGGAGTAGAATCGATAACCCGCATCGATGGCGTGCCGATAGGCGTCCTGCATCCGCTCCCGACCGCTGAAGGCCGACACGAGCATAAACAGCGTCGAGCGCGGAAGGTGGAAGTTCGTGACCAGGACGTCCACCGCGCGAAACCGATATCCCGGCGTGATGAAGATATCGGTGGCATCCCGGAACGGGCGGATCTCACCATCCGTGGTGGCCGCGCTCTCGAGAAGGCGGAGCGACGTCGTTCCGATCGCAACGATCCGACGTCCGGAGCGTCGGTAGCCTGTCAGCCGTTCGGCCACATCCGGATCGACGATCCCGATCTCCGAATGCATTCGGTGCTCGGTCGTGTCGTCAGCCTTGACCGGAAGGAATGTTCCGGCGCCGACGTGCAATGTGACGAACTCGGCGGCGATACCCCTTTCGGCCAAGGCTACACGCAGTTCGGGCGTCATGTGGAGGCCGGCGGTCGGCGCCGCGACGGCACCGGGATCGCGCGCGAAGGACGTCTGATAATCCGACGCGTCGGCCGCATCGACCGGTCGGCGCGACGCGATGTAGGGAGGCAACGGCAGGACGCCAACCGAGGCGATCGCCGCGTCGAGATCCGCCCCGCCGCGATCGAACCGCAACGCGATCTCGCCGGCATCGCCCTTCGAGGCGACGTCGGCGGACAGCGCGCCGTCAGCGAAGACGATCGTGTCACCGACAGCCAGCTTCTTGGCAGGCCGTACAAAGGCGAGCCACATGTCGTGCGCTGCGCGCATGTGCAGCGTCACATCGATTCGAGCCGACGCGTCTCCGCGCTTCCGAATACCCGTGAGCTGGGCCGGAATGACACGCGTATCGTTGAGGACGATGACGTCGTCGGGGCGCAGGAGGTCCGGGAGATCGCCGACGCGATGATCCGCCAATCCACCCGTAGGAGGCACCACGAGAAGCTTGGCCGACTCGCGCGGAAGAGCGGGCCGCAGCGCGATCCGCTCTTCCGGAAGGTCGAAGTCGAAGAGATCGACCCGCATGTTCGTTTCGTCTAACCCGCGCGTCAGGCGTCGGCGGCGACGCGCATGGTCGTGATGGAATCGGGATCGCGCACGGGTTCGCCACGCTTGATCTGATCAACGACGTCCATGCCCTCGATCACCTCACCCCAGACCGAATACTGCTTGTCGAGCCACGGAGCCCGCTCGAAGCAGATGAAGAACTGGGAGTTGGCCGAGTTGGGGTTGGCGGTACGCGCGGCCGAGACCGTACCGCGCTTGTGCGGCTCGGCCGAGAACTCGGCCTTGAGGTCCGGCTTGTCGGAACCACCCGAGCCCGTGCCCGTCGGATCGCCCGTTTGTGCCATGAACCCGTCGATCACGCGATGGAACACGACGCCGTCGTAGAAACCCTCGCGGGCCAGCTCCTTGACACGCGCGACATGGTTCGGCGCCAGATCGGGACGCAGCTTGATCACCACGCGACCCTTGGTGGTCTCGAGAACGAGCGTGTCTTCCGGGTTGTCGAAGGCCATGCCTTCTCCTTTGCAACGATTGCTGGTCGTCGGACGGCGATACGCCACCCGTTCGATGGGGCCTGCATGGCCGATCGGGATCGCGCTGGCAAGCGCAGGCCCGATCGGTGGATCTTACTGAGAGTCGGCGGCGACCTTGACGCTCACCATTTTGTCGGGGTTCTGAACGGTGCCATTAGCGTTCGCGTCGCCCTTCTTGATCTTGTCGACGACGTCCATGCCCTTCGTCACCTTGCCGACGACGGTGTACTGGCCGTCCAGGAACGGGCCGTCCGCCAGCATGATGAAGAACTGCGAATTGGCCGAATTCGGACTGCTCGAACGCGCCATGCCGACGGTTCCGCGCGAGAAGGTCTCCTCCGAGAACTCGGCCTTGAGGTCGGGCAGCTTCGAGCCGCCCATGCCGGTACCCGTCGGGTCCCCCGTCTGTGCCATGAACCCGTCGATGACGCGGTGAAATACGACGCCGTCGTAGAACCCCTGACGCGCGAGCGTCTTGATCTGCTCGACATGCTTGGGTGCCAGATCGGGGCGCAGCGCAACATCGATCTCGCCCTTGTCGGTCTTGATGACGAGGGTGTTCTGTGCACCGGCGGTCTGCGCGAGCGCGGGAACGGCACCGACGAAGAGACCGGCGGCGAGGCCGAGGGCGACGAACAGCTTCATGAAGAACTCCTGAGCGGCATCAGCGCCGCGGGTATCGTGTCAGCAAGGCATCGAGAACGACAGGAGGCACGAAGGACGAAACGTCCCCTCCCATCGCGGCGATCTGGCGAACCAATGTGGCCGTTATGGGCCGTTCGGCGGGTCGCGCCGGCAGGAACACGGTCTCGACATCGGGCGCCATCGCACCGTTCATGCCGCTCATCTGCATCTCATAGTCGAGATCGGTGCCGTCGCGCAGCCCCCGCACCATCGCGCAGGCGCCCTGCCGACGGGCCTCGTCGACGGCGAGGCCTTCGAAGAAGACGACGCTGACGCGCGCATCGGCACGGCACGCCCTGAGAAGTCGAGCACGCTCCTCGGCCGGCAAAAGCGGAGCCTTGCCGGGATGGACGCCGATCGCGACGACGACACGGTCGAAAAGGCGCAGGGCGGTGTCGAGCACTGCGAGATGGCCGAGCGTCGGCGGATCGAACGACCCCGTGTAAAGTGCGATCCTCATCGCGTTTCCCGTTCGCCTGACGCGGTCCTAAGCGGACACCGTGCCGCAACGCCGCGCCGTCTTGCGCTTCGATGGTGTGGTACCGATTTAGGTTACTGAAATGCTGACGGAACGAAGTCCGTCCACATCTCATTTATGTGTCCGAAACCGGAGACGACCGATGCTGCTGTTTGCCCTCTGCCTCACCATGGTGTCGGCTCTCGTGACCGCGACGGCGATCGCGACGCACAACGAGGCGCAGCGGATTCGCGTCCGTGCAACGGCAAAGCGCAACCGTATCTTCCGCTGAACGGCTCAAGGACGCCCCGATCGGGAGCGCCCTCGTGACGCCTGTCACTCCGGCGGGATGTCGTCTTCCGTCGTATCCGCGGCACCGGTGTCGATCTCGACCGCGGCGTCATCCCCGCCTTGATCGGGTATGCGCTCGACCGACACGACGCGCTCACCATCGCCCGTGTTGAAGATGGTGACGCCCTTCGTGGCGCGGCCGGCGATGCGAATACCCTCGACCGGCACGCGAATCATCTGCCCCCGATCCGAGATGAGCAGGATCTGGTCGCCCGACTCAACCGGGAAGTTCGCGACAAGCGAACCGATCTCGTTCAGCTTCGAGACGTCGGTCGCGCGTATGCCCTTGCCGCCCCGTCCCGTCACGCGGAAATCGTAGCTCGATGACCGCTTGCCGTATCCGTACTCGCTGAGCGAAAGCACGAACTCCTCGGCCGCGCTGAGGAAGGCGTAGCGCTCCTGATTGAGCGACACTTCCTCGACCGCCTCGTCCTCGGTCGACTCGACTGCGGCACCTTCGCCCTCCACGGCACGTCGCATCTTGCCGTAGGCAACGCGCTCGGCCGGCGTGACCTCGACATGGCGGAGAATGGCCATCGAGATAAGACGGTCACCGTCACCCAACGCCATGCCGCGAACGCCCACCGAATTGCGGCCCGCGAAAACGCGAACATCGGGAACGCGGAAGCGGATGCACTGTCCGCTGGCTGCGGTCAGGAGAACGTCGTCATCCTCGGAGCAGGTCGCGACCGCCAGGATCTCGTCGCCGCTCTCCTCAAGCTTCATCGCGATCTTGCCGTTGCGATTGACCTGAATGAAGTCGGACAGCTTGTTGCGGCGAACAGTGCCCTTCGTGGTCGCGAACATGACGTTCAGTTCGCCTGCTGCCGCCTCGTCGTTTGGCAGCGGAAGGATCGAGGTTATGCGCTCGCCCTTCTCCAGCGGCAGCATGTTGACCAGTGCCTTGCCACGTGACTGCGGATTAGCCAGCGGCAGACGCCAGACCTTCTCCTTGTAGACGATGCCGCGTGAGGAAAAGAACAGGACCGGCGTGTGGGTATTCGCCACGAAGAGGCGGGTAACGGAGTCCTCCTCGCCCTTCAGCGCCATCCCGGAGCGGCCCTTCCCGCCTCGACGCTGAGCCCGGTAGATGCTGAGCGGCACGCGCTTGATGTAGCCGCCGTGACTGACGGTCACGACCATGTCCTCGCGCGGAATCAGATCCTCGTCTTCGAGGTCGGCCGCCCCTTCGGTGAGTTCGGTGCGGCGCGGCGTCGCGAATTCCTCGCGAACGGCGAGCAGCTCATCCTTGGCGATCTCGCGCACGCGCACGCGCGACGACAGGATCTCAAGATACTCGCGGATTTCCTGGCCGATCTTATTCAGCTCGTCGCCGATCTCGTCGCGACCGAGTGCCGTCAGGCGCTGAAGGCGCAGGTCGAGGATCGCGCGCGCCTGCGTCTCGGATAGACGATAGGTGCCCGCCTCGGAAATGCGGTGGCGCGGGTCGTCGATGAGCCTGATCAGCGGCGCGATGTCCTTTGCATCCCACTCGCGCTCCATCAGCTGCTCGCGCGCCGTCGTCGGGTCGGGTGCATGACGGATCAGCTTGATGACCTCGTCGATGTTGGCGACGGCGATCGCCAGACCCGCCAAGACGTGCGCCCGCTCGCGCGCCTTGCGCAGGAGGTACTTGGTGCGCCGCTGAATGACCTCCTCGCGGAAGGCGACGAAGGCCGACAGCATGTCGAGCAGCGTCATCTGCTCCGGCTTGCCGCCGTTCAGCGCGACCATGTTCGCGCCGAAGGTCGTCTGGAGCGGCGTGAAGCGGTAGAGCTGGTTCAGCACGACGTCGGACGAGGCGTCGCGCTTCAGCTCGACCACCACGCGGTAGCCCTCGCGATCGCTTTCGTCGCGGATGTCGGAGATGCCCTCAATGCGCTTCTCGCGCACCAGATCGGCCATCTTCTCGATCATCGAGGCCTTGTTGACCTGATACGGGATCTCCGTGACGACGATCTGCTCGCGATCGCCGCGCATCTGCTCGATATGCACCTTGCCGCGCATGAGGATCGAGCCGCGCCCCGTCGAATAGGCCGAGAGGATGCCGGCGCGCCCCAGAACCATCGCACCCGTCGGAAAGTCCGGCCCCGGGATGAACTCCATGAGCTCCGGCAGGGTCAAGCCCGAGTTGTCGATCAGTGCGACGCAGCCGTCGATCAGCTCGCCGAGATTATGCGGCGGAATGTTGGTCGCCATGCCGACGGCGATGCCGCCAGAGCCGTTGAGCAGCAGGTTCGGCACGCGCGCCGGAAGCACGACCGGCTCGAGTTCGCGCCCGTCGTAGTTCTCCTGGAAGTCGACCGTCTCCTTCTCGATGTCGGTGAGGATGGCCTCCGACACCTTCTGCAGGCGGCACTCGGTGTAGCGCATCGCGGCCGGCGGATCGCCATCGATGGAGCCGAAGTTGCCCTGGCCGTTGATCAGCGGCGCGCGAAGCGAGAAGTCCTGCGCCATGCGCACGAGCGCGTCGTAGATCGACGAGTCGCCATGCGGATGGAACTTGCCCATCACCTCGCCGACCACGCCGGCCGACTTGCGGAAGGGCTTGTTGTAGACGAGTCCCATCTCGTGCATCGCGTAGAGCACGCGCCGATGCACTGGCTTGAGGCCGTCGCGCACGTCGGGCAGCGCGCGGCTCACGATCACGCTCATCGCGTAGTCGAGATAGGAGCGCTGCATTTCCTCGATGATGGAAACGGGCTCGATGCCGCTCGGGCGCTCGGGCGGCAGTTCGTTCTCGTTGACGTCGGACAAAGGACTTTCCCGATGATTTCGAGGCGGCCCACATTAGAACGCCGCCATGACCGCGCGCAAACGCGCTCCGGTCTTTGTCATGACTCTATACCGGTTATTTAATCATGCTCGCCGCGAATTGCACGTGCAGCAGAAGCGCTCCCCGGAATGGAGCCTTGCGGCGAGCAATGCGCTCGCTTAACCGGCAGGACGACCAACCGGACCCCGCCCCATGATCGAGACGTTGCTGAACGGCTTCATCACGCTGTTCGTCATCATCGACCCCGTCGGGCTCGCCCCGCTCTTCCTGGGCCTGACCCCGGGCCTGCCGATGGCGGAGCGGCGTCGCATTGCGCGCAACGGCTGCCTGATCGCCTTCGGCATCCTCGCGGCGTTCGGCCTCGTCGGCGTCATCGTGCTCAAGGCGCTCGGCATCTCGCTCGGCGCGTTCCGCGTGGCTGGCGGCCTGTTCCTGTTCTGGATCGCCTTCGAACTCGTCTTCGAGAAGCGGCGCAAGCGAAAGGAACAGGATGCCGAGGCCGCGATGACCGACCATGAGGCGTCTGAAATTGCAGCCGTGCCGCTCGCCATTCCCCTGATGGCGGGCCCGGGCGCCATATCGGCCGTGATCCTCCTGTCGGGCGCCCTGCCGGGACCCGCCGGACAGGCGAGCCTCCTGCTCGTGATCGCCGCCGTGATCGCCGCGACCTACGCGCTCCTCGCCGTCGCCAATCGCTTCGACCGGCTGATCGGCCATACGGGACGCGCCGTGGTCACGCGGCTGCTCGGCGTTCTTCTGGCAGCCCTAGCCGTCCAGTTCGTGGCCGATGGCATCGCGGAACTGGCGCGGCAGTCGGGATACGTCGCGGTGAGCGCGACGTATCCCGCCATCGACCCGGCCTAGAACGGGATCTCGTCGTCCATGTCGTGCGACGGACGCGGGCTGCCACGATCGCTCGAACCGCCGCCGTAGCCACCACCGCCGCCACCGCCGCGCGAACCTCCGCCTCCGCCAGCGCCACCGCCGTAGGAACCGCCGCCGGAGCGACCGCCGCTCCGTTCACCGCCGCCGTAGCCGCCTTCCGAGCCGCCCTCGCCGCCACGTCCGTCGAGCATCTGCAGCTCGCCGCGGAACCGCTGGAGAACGATTTCCGTCGCATACCGCTTCTGGCCGGACTGGTCGTCCCACGAGCGCGTCTGCAGCTGCCCCTCGATATAGACCTTCGCGCCCTTCTTCAGGTACTGCTCGGCGACCTTCACAAGGCCCTCGTTGAAGATGACGACCTGATGCCACTCCGTGCGCTCCTTGCGCTCCCCGGAGTTCTTGTCGCGCCAGGTCTCGGAGGTCGCGATGCGAAGGTTCGCGACGGCGTCGCCCGAATTCAGACGCTTGATCTCGGGATCCGCGCCGAGATTGCCGACCAGAATGACCTTATTCACGCTACCGGCCATGGTGCGTCTCCTCGTATGTTTCCGGGCCGCGACCGTAAGGCGTGCGGCTTCGCTTCGATAGGGTAGGGTTCACGCTGTCCCCAGGACTCGCCGCGTTCGTCCGCATTGCGCCGAGCGGTTGGGCAGTCTAGAACAAACGCGGAACGCTTTCGAGAGGGGAACGCGACCGCCCTCTTCGGCTTTGAATTCACCGGTTTGCTTCCGATATGGGGAGCGGCAGAGATCAGCACGAGATTGGATCCCATGAAGAACGTCATCTCGATCCGTGGCGCGCGGGAGCACAACCTCAAGAACGTCGATCTCGACATCCCGCGCGACAAGCTGATCGTGATGACGGGGCTTTCCGGTTCCGGCAAGTCGTCGCTCGCCTTCGACACGATCTACGCGGAAGGGCAGCGCCGCTACGTCGAAAGCCTTTCGGCCTATGCGCGACAGTTCCTCGAGATGATGCAGAAGCCGGACGTCGACCAGATCGACGGTCTGTCGCCGGCCATCTCGATCGAGCAGAAGACAACCTCAAAGAACCCGCGATCGACGGTCGGCACGGTCACCGAAATCTATGACTATCTGCGTCTTCTCTTCGCCCGCGTCGGCATTCCCTACTCGCCCGCCACCGGCCTGCCGATCGAATCGCAGACCGTCAGCCAGATGGTCGACCGCGTCCTCGCGCTCGAAGAGGGCACACGCCTGTATCTCTTGGCTCCGATGGTTCGCGGGCGGAAGGGCGAGTTCAAGAAGGAGCTCCAAGAGCTCCAGAAGAAAGGCTTTCAGCGCGTTCGTATCGACGGCGAGTTTCACGACATCGCCGACGCCCCTGCACTCGACAAGAAGTTCAAGCACGACATCGACGTCGTCGTGGACCGCGTCGTCGTGCGTGGTGACATCAAGGCGCGCTTGGCCGACTCGCTGGAGACGGCGCTGGCGCTGGCCGAAGGTCTGGCGGTGGCGGAGTTTGCCGATGGTCTCGACGAGAACGGCAAGCCGAAGCAGCTCCTCTTCTCCGAGAAGTTCGCATGCCCGGTCTCCGGCTTCACGATTCCCGAGATCGAGCCTCGCCTGTTCTCGTTCAATAACCCGTTCGGCGCCTGTCCCCGTTGCGACGGGCTCGGCGCACAACAGGCGGTCGATCCGAAGCTGATCGTTCCCGACGAGGAGCGTACGTTGAAAGGCGGCGCGATCGCGCCTTGGGCGAAGTCCACCTCGCCCTATTACGGCCAGACGCTCGAGGCGCTCGGCCGCGTCTACGGCTTCAAGCAGACCGACCGTTGGTCGGCCCTGCCCGAGCCGGCGCGCAGTGCCATCCTGAACGGCACGGGTAAGACGAAGATCGAGTTCCGTTACAATGACGGGCTGCGATCCTACACGACGACCAAGACGTTCGAGGGCATCGTTCCCAACCTCGACCGCCGCTACAAGGAGACCGACTCCGCCTGGTCCCGCGAGGAGATCGAGCGTTATATGTCGGCAACTCCCTGCCCGGCTTGCCACGGCTCGCGCCTCAAGCCGGAGGCGCTCGCCGTCAAGGTGGCGACCTGCGATATCGCTGAGGTGACCGCACTCTCCATTCGCGAGGCCGCACGCTGGTTCGAGGAACTGCCGGAGAAGCTGTCCCAGAAGCAAAACGAGATTGCCGTTCGCATCCTCAAGGAGATCCGCGAGCGTCTGCGCTTCCTGAACGACGTCGGCCTTGAATACCTGACTCTCTCGCGTGCGTCGGGCACGCTGTCGGGTGGCGAGTCGCAGCGCATCCGTCTCGCCTCGCAGATCGGATCGGGCCTGACCGGCGTCCTCTACGTTCTCGACGAACCCTCGATCGGACTGCACCAGCGCGACAACGAGCGCCTGCTCGTCACGCTCAAGCATCTGCGCGACATCGGCAACACCGTCATTGTCGTCGAGCACGACGAGGACGCGATCCTGCAGGCAGACCATGTGGTGGACATCGGCCCGGCGGCCGGCGTCCACGGGGGTCAGATCATCGCCTTCGGCACGCCCGCCGAGATCATGGCGCACCCGAAGTCGCTGACCGGCCAGTACCTGTCGGGCACGCTCGGCGTGCCCGTGCCGCGCAAGCGCCGCAAGCCGCAGAAGGGCAAGGGGATCAAGGTCGTCGGCGCTCGGGGCAACAACCTCAAGAACGTCACGGCCGAGGTTCCGATGGGTGTCATGACCTGCGTCACGGGCGTGTCCGGCGGAGGCAAGTCGACCTTCCTGATCGAGACGCTTTTCAAGGCGGCGGCGCGGCGCATCAACAACGCACGCGACGTGCCGGCCGACCACGACCGGGTCGAAGGCTTGGAGCTTCTCGACAAGGTCATCGACATCGACCAGTCGCCGATCGGCCGAACGCCCCGTTCGAACCCGGCGACCTACACGGGCGCCTTCACCCCGATCCGCGACTGGTTCGCCGGTCTGCCGGAGGCGAAGGCACGCGGCTACCAGGCGGGACGCTTCTCCTTCAATGTGAAAGGCGGGCGCTGCGAGGCGTGTCAGGGTGACGGCGTCATCAAGATCGAGATGCACTTCCTGCCGGACGTCTACGTCACCTGCGACGTCTGCCACGGCAAGCGCTACAATCGCGAGACGCTGGAGGTGACGTTCAAGGAGAAGTCCATCGCGGACGTCCTCGACATGACGGTCGAGGAAGGCGTCGACTTCTTCGCCGCCGTTCCCGCCGTGCGCGACAAGCTCGCGACGCTCAAGGAGGTCGGCCTCGGCTACATCAAGGTCGGGCAGCAGGCGACGACGCTTTCGGGCGGCGAGGCGCAGCGCGTCAAGCTCGCCAAGGAACTGTCGCGCCGCGCGACGGGCCGTACGCTCTATATCCTCGACGAGCCGACCACCGGCCTGCACTTCCACGATGTCGCCAAGCTGCTGGAGGTGCTGCACGAGCTTGTCGACCAGGGAAACACCGTCGTGATCATCGAGCACAATCTCGAGGTCATCAAGACGGCGGACTGGATCATCGACATCGGTCCTGAGGGCGGCAGCGGCGGCGGCGAGATCGTCGCGACGGGCACGCCCGAGCAGATCGTCAAGGTTCCCCGCTCCTGGACGGGACGCTTCCTGAAGGATCTCCTGGAGCGGCGTGCTCCGGTCAAGGCCGAGGCGGCGGAGTAAAGACCGAGCTTCGAGAGAAGAAAACCGTTCGCGGTTTCAGACAAGCTCACGCAGGACGGCAGGCAGCAGGCCAGGAAGATCTTCGGCGATGAGACCCGGGCCGTGGATTTCCGCCGCCCGGCCGTGCATCCAGACGCCGGCGCAGGCCGCCTCGAAGCGAGGAACGCCTGAGGCGAGCTGGCCGAGGATGATGCCGCCGAGAACGTCGCCGGAGCCGGCGGTGGCGAGCCAGGGCGTGCCCGTCGCATTGATGACCGCCCGGCCGTCGGGCGCCGCGACCACCGTATCCGCCCCCTTGAGAACGACGACGGCTCCGGCACGGCGAGCGGCAGCCCTTGCCTTCTCGTATTTGGCGCCTCCGTCCGCCGCGATGTCGGGGAAGAGTCGCGCGAACTCGCCCGCATGGGGCGTCAACACGCCGTCGCCGTTGTGGGTCAAAGCCTCGAACAACGCCTCCGGCGCTTCCTGGAACGACGTGAGCGCGTCGGCGTCGAGAACGACACTGCGTCCCGCCTTCAGCAGGGCTAGCGCACAATCGCGCGCTTTGGCGCCTATCCCGAATCCCGGACCAAGCACCGCCGCATTGAGGCGCTCATCATCGAGAATGGCCGCAAGCTGATCCGCGTCCTCGCAGCGCCGCAGCATCACGGCCGTCAGATGCGAGGCGTTGACCAGCATCGCCGAACCCGGCGAAAGGAGCGTGACCAGACCCGCGCAGGCGCGCAGCGCGGCCATGGCTGTCATTCGGGCAGCGCCCGTGCGGCTCGCGCCGCCGCCGAGGACGATCGCGTGCCCTCGGTCGAACTTATGGCCCGCTGCATCCGGCATCCTGAGCGACGGCATCCAGAGGGCCGGGTCGTTGCGCCACATCGGCGATTGTCCGCTCAAAGCCTCACGCAGTGCCGCCTCCGGCATGTCGATATCGGCGACCGATACCGTCCCGCAGCGTTCGCGACCCGGCATCAGAAGGTGCCCCGGGCGCAATCGCACAAAGGTCAAAGTCTCGTCTGCGTGGACCGTCACACCGCGTTCCACGCCGGTTTTACCGTCAACGCCGCTTGGAAGATCGACGGCCAGAACGTGACAGGATGATGCGTTCAGCAGACGCACGGCTTCCGCCACTTCGCCAGAAAGGTCGCGCGACAACCCACCTCCGAATAGGGCGTCGACCACGAGATCGAAGGATGCCGGCGCGAAGGCGCTTAACGGCTCCCAGCCGGGCTCGTCCCGGCCGGACGCGAAGCCGTGGAGATCGGCGCCGGCCGAGCGCAACAGGTCGGCTGCCGCGACGCCATCCGCGCCATTGTTGCCAGGACCCGCAAGAACGGCGACGCGACGACCGCGAACGCGATCGCCCAAGTGAGCCGCGATCGCCTGGGCGGCCCGCGACACGAGAACGTCTATCGGAATGCCCATGCGAACGGCATTCCGATCCGCGATCGTCATCGTGCGCGGCCCGACGAGTCGCAACGTATCGTGAACGTCGTTCGGATTGCCCATTTTCTCACCTAGTTGCCTAAAATATTAGCAGAATTTGCCGAACGGTTCGGCACTCCTCGTCGCGTCTGTGGTGGAAGCGGCACGCGTCAGGGGATAGAGAACGTCAGGCAGCCCGAGTGGCGCCGGGCGGCCCGTTCAGCGGCCCCGGACGTCGCCCGCAGCGGTGGAAGATGGGAGGGACTGAGCGTTGAAAAAGGTCGAGGCCATCATCAAGCCGTTCAAGCTCGACGAGGTGAAGGAAGCTCTTCAGGACGTCGGCCTTCAGGGTATCACGGTGATCGAAGCGAAAGGCTTCGGCCGTCAGAAGGGCCATACGGAACTTTATCGCGGCGCCGAATACGTCGTCGACTTCCTCCCCAAGGTGAAGCTCGAGATCGTGCTCGCCGACGAGGCCGTTCCGGCCGCCGTCGAGGCGATCCGCAAGGCCGCCCAGACCGGTCGCATCGGCGACGGCAAGATTTTCGTCTCCTCGATCGAGGAGGCAGTTCGCATTCGAACCGGCGAGATGGGCTCCGACGCGATCTGATCGCGCGTCCCGCCCCGCCTCGAAGACCATCCAACAGGAAGGACCCCGATGACCTCGGCCAACGACATCCTCAAGCAGATCAAGGACAACGACGTTAAGTTCGTCGACCTGCGCTTCACCGATCCGAAGGGCAAGCTGCACCACGTCACGATGGACGTCTCCATCGTCGACGAGGACATGTTCTCGGAAGGCTCGATGTTCGACGGTTCGTCGATCGGCGGCTGGAAGGCCATCAACGAGTCCGACATGACGCTCATGCCGGACCCCGAGACGGCGCACATGGACCCGTTCTTCGCGCAGTCGACCATGGTCCTCTACTGCGACATTCTCGATCCGGTATCGGGCGAGAGCTACAACCGCGACCCGCGCGGCACGGCCAAGAAGGCCGAGGCCTATCTCCAGCAGTCGGGCATCGGCGACACGGCCTTCTTCGGCCCCGAGGCCGAGTTCTTCATCTTCGACGACGTCCGCTACAAGGCCGACCCCTACAACACGGGCTTCAAGCTCGACTCGACCGAGCTGCCGTCGAACGACGACTCGGAGTACGAGACCGGCAACCTCGGCCATCGTCCTCGCGTGAAGGGCGGCTACTTCCCGGTTCCGCCGATCGACAGCTGCCAGGACATGCGCTCCGAGATGCTCTCGGTCATGGCCGAGATGGGCGTCGCGGTCGAGAAGCATCACCACGAGGTCGCGGCCGCGCAGCATGAGCTCGGCATCAAGTTCGACACGCTCGTCCGCAACGCGGACAAGATGCAGATCTACAAGTACGTGATCCATCAGGTTGCCAACGCCTACGGCAAGACGGCAACCTTCATGCCGAAGCCGATCTTCGGCGACAACGGCTCGGGCATGCACGTGCACCAGTCGATCTGGAAGGGCGGCAAGCCGACCTTCGCAGGCAACGAGTATGCCGGCCTTTCCGAGAACGCGCTGTTCTACATCGGCGGCATCATTAAGCATGCCAAGGCCCTGAACGCCTTCACCAATCCGTCCACCAACTCGTTCAAGCGACTGGTGCCGGGCTACGAGGCGCCGGTGCTGCTGGCCTACTCCGCCCGCAACCGCTCGGCCTCCTGCCGCATCCCCTTCGGCCAGTCGCCGAAGTCGAAGCGCGTCGAGGTCCGCTTCCCCGACCCGACGGCGAACCCCTACCTCGCCTTCTCGGCCATGCTCATGGCCGGCCTCGACGGCATCAAGAACAAGATCCATCCTGGCGCCGCCATGGACAAGGATCTCTACGATCTGCCGCCCGAGGAGCTGAAGGAGATCCCGACCGTCTGCCGGACCCTGCGCGAGGCGATGGAGAGCCTGGACGGCGACCGCGAGTTCCTGAAGGCGGGCGGCGTCTTCGACGACGACCAGATCGACGCCTTCATCGAGCTGAAGATGGCCGAGACGCTGCGCTACGAGATGACGCCGCACCCGGTCGAGTACGACATGTACTACTCGGTCTGATCCTCGAAGGATCCCCTGAGACGAGGGCTTCCGCCAGCGCGGGGGCCCTTTTCATTGGTGCCCGGCGTTCCCGATCACCCAGTTCAGCGCATCCCGCCAGTCGATCATGCGGATCGGCGTTCCGTGGTTCCCGCCATCGAAGGCGACGAAGCGGATGGGATAGCCAGGTCGCTGCCGCACGGTCTCGTAGAAGCGCTCCTGGGACGCCAGCGGATAGACCTTATCGCGCGATCCCTGACTGATGACGAGCGGAAGCGGCGCCCCCTTCCGTGCAGCAAGGGCCCGATCGAACTCCGCGCTCGTGCTGTTGGAGCCGAGCAGCACGAGGCCCGAGACGCGACTCGCGAGGGCCGGCTCTCCCATGGCCCGCCAGCACAGTGCTCCGCCCATCGATCCGCACGCGAGGACGAGCTTCGCATTCGGCGAACGATCGGCAATCGTCACGAGCGCCTCGGTGAAGCGAGCCGCATCGTCGGCGCCCAACGCGCCTCCGTCGATGGTAAGGTAGAGGCCGCCTGCACGCGACACGAGGCTCTTGAGGCGGTTGAAGTTGCCGCCGAACGTCCAGTCGTTCATGCCGAGGCGGCGGTCGCCGCTTCGCCCATGCATGAAGGCAACGATCAAGCGCGGGCCTTGGTCGCGTCCCACCTTCAAGACGCGCACGCTCCCCTTCGAGGTCGTGACCGTCTCCTCGCGCGCGTCTCCAGCAGATAGATCCACATACGCGCGACGCACCTGGCGCTCGGGTATCTCGTCGCGGCGATCGATATCGCGGGCCTCGTCGTAGGGGACGTCGAGGTAGGCGCCCTCATCTCGTGATGCGACCGGCTCGGGATAGCGAAAGAGGTCGTCCTTGAACGACGCCAGTGGGCTCTGCCCCCAGGCGAGCGTCGCCACCATCGACACCGCCAGCCCCATTCCGACCCGTCGCCCGCACGCCATGCCGCCCAACTCCGCTTCGCCGCACTTGTGGATAGCGCCTGCCGTCCCCGCGATGCGTTGCGCGGTCGCCTCAGCGATGCGCTAAATCCGCCCAAGGGGCACGTCCTTAGCGATGGGTTAAGGAGAACGCTTGCAGAACATCGCAGCAATGGATACCTCATTCCCATGCCGCGACAGCTTGGAACCCAGCCCCGGACCCGCACCGACGAGGGCCGCATGAACGACGATCTTTTCGCCGGAGCCGCCGTCCGGTCACGTCCCGTCGCCCGCACGCCCGCGGCTCGACCCGCGCGGGCGCCGGTCGAGGCGCCACGGGAGCCGGCGGACTATACCGCGGCCGACATCGAGGTCTTGGAAGGGCTGGAGCCGGTTCGCCGGCGACCGGGCATGTATATCGGCGGCACCGACGAGAAGGCGCTGCATCACCTCTTCGCCGAGGTCATCGACAACTCGATGGACGAGGCGGTCGCGGGTCATGCCAGCGTGATCGAGGTTTCGCTCGAGGCGGACGGCACGCTGTCGGTTTCCGACAACGGACGCGGAATCCCGGTCGATCCGCACCCGAAATACAAGGACAAGTCCGCGCTCGAGGTCATCATGACCACGCTGCACGCTGGCGGCAAGTTCGACTCCAAGGTCTACGAGACGTCCGGCGGATTGCATGGCGTCGGCGTCTCGGTCGTCAACGCGCTCTCCTCGGAACTCGAGGTGGAGATCGCGCGTAACCGAAAGCTTTATCGTCAGACCTACGCACGCGGCATCGCGCAGACCCCCCTGGTCGAGGTCGGCGATATCCAGAATCGGCGCGGCACACGCGTCCGCTTCAAGCCCGACGCCCAGATCTTCGGCGAGGACGCGCGCTTCGAGCCGGCGCGGCTCTTCGCCATGGCGCGCTCGAAGGCCTACCTGTTCGGCGGCGTCGAGATCCGCTGGAACTGCGACACCTCGCTTCTGGGCGCAGACGCCAAGACGCCGGCCAAGGCCTCCTTCCACTTCCCCGGCGGCTTGCGCGATTATCTCGACGCGTCGCTCGGTTCGGAGCATCGGGTCACTTCGCAGATCTTCGCCGGCCGCACCGAGAAAGTATCGGGCCACGGCGCCGTGGAATGGGCCATCTGCTGGACGGCCGCCGATGGCCAGGTGCGGTCCTACTGCAATACGATCCCGACGCCGGAGGGTGGAACGCACGAGGCGGGCCTGCGCGCCGTGCTTCTGCGCGGTCTGAAGGCCTTCGCGGAAATATCGGGAAACAAGAAAGCCGCGTCGATCACGGCCGACGACGTGATGATCACCGCCTCGGCGATGCTCTCGGTCTTCATTCGCGAACCCGAATTCGTCGGCCAGACCAAGGACAGGCTGGCGACGGCCGAGGCGCAGCGCATTGTCGAAACTTCGCTGCGCGACAGCTTCGACATCTGGCTCGCCTCGTCGCCGCAGGATGCCGCAAGGCTCATCGAATGGGTCGTGGAGCGAGCGGACGAGCGTCTTCGACGCCGTGCCGAGAAGGAGGTCAGCCGCAAGACGGCAACGCGCAAGCTGCGCCTGCCCGGCAAGCTGGCCGACTGCTCGCAGAACGGCGCGGCCGGGGCTGAACTGTTCATCGTCGAGGGCGACTCGGCCGGCGGTTCCGCCAAGCAGGCCCGCGACCGCGCGCGCCAGGCCGTCCTTCCGCTGCGTGGCAAGATCCTCAATGTCGCCTCTGCCGGCCGCGAGAAGCTCGGCGCAAACCAGCAGTTGGCCGACCTCATTCAGGCGCTTGGCTGCGGGACGCGCACGAAGTACCGGGATGCAGACCTGCGCTATGAGCGCATCGTCATCATGACCGACGCCGACGTTGACGGTGCTCACATCGCCTCGCTGCTGATCACCTTCTTCTTCCAGGAGATGCCGGAGCTAGTGCGGCAGGGCCATCTCTTCCTCGCCGTGCCGCCGCTCTACAAGCTGACGCAGGGCGGCAAGACCGTCTATGCGCGTGACGATCGCGACCGTGAGCGCATCGTCGCGCGCGAGTTCAAGGGCAAGGGCAAGGTCGAGGTCAGCCGCTTCAAGGGGTTGGGCGAGATGCTTCCGTCTCAGCTCAAGGAGACGACGATGGACCCGCGCCGCCGCACGCTTCTGCGGGTCGACGTCGATGAGACGCCGGGCGCCGGAACGGCCGACATGGTCGATGCCCTGATGGGCAACAAGCCCGAGGCCCGCTTCCGCTTCATCCAGGAACGAGCCGCCTTCGCGGAAGATCTCGACGTCTGACACGACGGCGATTTGCAAAGCGCGACTTCGGCGGTAGATCGGCACCGTCGAATCCTACCGCCGGAGCCCTGAAGATGCGCGCTTCCATTCTCCTTCTGTCGGGTGTCCTCATGGCGGGCGCAGCGTCGGCGCAGCAGCCGGCCCAGCCACCGGCACCCGCGCCCTACCAGCCGCCGGCCAAGAACCAGACACCTCCTGCGGCTGCAGGCGAGAACATCCCGCCCCCAGTGCCGGCGATCGAGACCGAGGCTGCTCCCAAGGTCCCGACGGATGCCGTCGTCCTGTCGGCCATCGCGAACCTCGCCCCCATGATCGGCGACGTTCAGATTCTCGGTCCATGGACGCAGGGCGACCGCCACGGCATCTGGCGCTCGGTCATGACGCAGCCGATCGCAGAGACCACCGGCAACCGCTTCTTCGTCCAGCAGATCGAGGAGAAGAGCGGCAACAGCACCGTCATCGCGAGCACGGAAATCACGGAGATCGCATCGATCGAGGGCGCTGTCGTCGGCTACCGCGCCGATCCGCCGGCGGCCGGCCAGGAGAACAACCTGACGATTTTCTTCGATATCGTTCCGTTGGACGGCGAGATCACGGAGAGCTACGAACTCTTCTTCGCGCCGGGCGAGCCTTATCGCTTCGGCCCGGCATCGAACTGATCGGGCCTCAGAATCTGGCAGCGCTCCGCCAGTATCTCTCCGTCCGGGCGACCCGAACCCTGTTATCGAGGCAAGGACTGCTTATATCCGTTTAAGCGGTTGACTTCGCATGACCTTGCGCCTATCGCCCGGACGAGTGGCGTCTTGGCGGCCGCAGGTTGTCGCTTCCGACCTCCGACAAGAGAGAACTTGCTGTTCCATGCCATTTTCTGAACTCGGTCTGAGCGCCAAGGTCCTCGCAGCGGTCGAGGCCGCCGGTTACACCGAGCCGACTCCGATCCAGGCGCAGGCCATTCCCCACGCGCTCGCCAAGCGCGACGTTCTCGGCATCGCGCAGACGGGAACCGGCAAGACGGCCTCCTTCGTCCTGCCCATGCTGACGCATCTGGAAAAGGGCCGCGCCCGCGCCCGGATGCCGCGCACCCTTATCATCGAGCCGACGCGCGAGCTCGCGGCACAGGTTGAAGAATCGTTCGTCAAGTACGGCGCCGCGCAGAAGGTTAACGTCGCGCTGCTGATCGGCGGCGTGTCGTTCGATGAGCAGGAGAAGAAGCTGCAGCGCGGCGTCGATGTCCTGATCGCGACGCCTGGTCGGCTTCTCGATCACTTCGAGCGCGGCAAGCTGCTGCTCACGGGCGTCGAGATTCTCGTGATCGACGAGGCGGACCGCATGCTTGACATGGGTTTCATCCCGGATATCGAGCGCATCTGCAAGCTCCTGCCTTTCACGCGGCAGACGCTTTTCTTCTCCGCGACCATGCCGCCGGAGATCACACGCCTTACCGAGCAGTTCCTGCAGAACCCGGTGCGGGTCGAGGTCGCGAAGGCGGCATCCACCGCGACGACCGTCGAGCAGCGTCTGGTCGCGACGCGCAAGGAAGACTACGAGAAGCGCGAGATCCTGCGCAGCATCATACGCTCGCAGGGCGACGACCTGACCAACGCGATCATCTTCTGCAATCGCAAGCGTGATGTCGCGACCCTGTCGCGCTCGCTCGAGAAGCACGACTTCTCGGTCGGCGCTCTTCACGGCGACATGGACCAGCGCGCCCGCATGGCGACGCTGCAGGCCTTCCGCGACAACAAGATCACGCTTCTTGTCGCCTCCGACGTCGCGGCCCGCGGTCTCGACATCCCCCTCGTCAGCCACGTCTTCAACTTCGACGTGCCGATTCATGCCGAGGACTATGTCCATCGCATCGGTCGGACAGGTCGCGCCGGGCGTTCGGGCAAGGCGTTCACGCTGGTCTCGAAGGCTGACAAGAAGCATCTCGACGCCATCGAGAGCCTGACCCATCAAGCGATCCAGTGGCTCGACGGCGACCTTTCGAGCGTGCCGCAGTCCAATGCCGCCGATGGCGACGTCGAGGAAAGCAGCGGCGGCCGTCGCGGCTCGTCGCGTGCCAGTGGTCGCCGGAGCGGCTCGTCGTCCGAGCGTCGACGCGGCGGAAGCCGTACGTCCTCCGAGATGCCCGTCGAAGCGAAGCCGGAAGCGGCACCGGCGAAGGCTGAGACTGTCTCGGCGCCCGTCCTTGAGGATCGTCCCGCGCCCATCCGCCGTCCCGAGCGCTCGAGCGAACGTCGCGGTCGCGATCAGGGCCGCGACGAGGCCTCGCCGGTCGGCTTTGGTGACGAAATTCCGGCCTTCATGCTGATCGCGACCGGCGTCTGATGGCGCTTGCCTTCCGGAGGGCGGCCCGTCCGGCCGCCTCGCGCGCTCGCGCAGCCCGGATCGTCATGATCTCGGGGTCGTCGAAGGCTTCCAACGGGAAGCTGTAGTACGGCATGGCGACGGGGCGCCGGCGAGGTCGCTCTTAGATCCAGCGCCGGCATCCGGCCCCGAGGAAGAAGGACGCCGTCTCGTCATCGCCTTGAGCAACAGCTCTCCCCGTAAAACCTGGGCGACGATCAGGCCGTCCGCGTAGATACCGTATCCGCCGAACATGCGGCGAATGCGGACATCGCCTTGCGAGGCGAAGATTTCGCGGACGAACTCCTCGTCCATGGCAACCGGATCAAGCGTGGTTTGCGCCGGCGAGGGCTGCGAGATCGGCCTTCTTCAGCTCCACCGATTCGCCGCAGCCGCAAGCCGATGTCTGGTTCGGGTTGTTGAAGGTGAAGCCCGAGCGCAGCCGGGTCACCTCGTAGTCCATCTGCGTCCCCAACAGGAACAGGACCGCTTCCGGCGCGACGAAGACGCGCGCGCCGTTTCGCTCGACTACGTCCTCGCCGGGCTTACCCGCTTCGGCAAGGTCGATCGTGTACTCCATGCCCGCGCAGCCACCCTTCTTGATGCCGACGCGTACGCCCGCCGCGTCACCGCCGCGCGACGCGACGATCTCGTTGACGCGCTCGGCAGCGGCGTCGGTCAGGCTCATGACGGTGAAGCGGCTCATGGTCGGGACCTCTCGACAGATGCCTCTGATATGGTTGCGCGCGCGATCGCGTGCAATCGACGCTTAGTACCAGCCGACAGCGACCTGCGCTTCCTCGCTCATGCGCTCGGGTGTCCACGGCGGATCAAAGACGAGCTCCACGCGCACCACCTGAACGCCCTCCACGGAGCCGACGGCATTCTCGACCCAGCCCGGCATCTCGCCCGCGACCGGACAGCCCGGCGCGGTCAGCGTCATCTGGATATCGACATTGCGGTCGTCGTCGATGTCGATCTTGTAGATGAGCCCCAGCTCGTAGATGTCCGCCGGAATCTCCGGATCGTAGACCGTCTTCAGCGCCGCGACGATGTCGTCGGTGATGCGGGTCAACTCCTCCGCGGGAATGGCGGAAACCGATGGGTTGCCGCCATTGACCATGGCGACGTTGCTCGCCGCCGTATCCGAACGATCCTGTTCGGGAGCAAGTGTGTTGACGTCGGTATCCATAGGTGTCCCGACTCCTTTCAAGCGAAGAACCGGCGAGCCTTCTCGAGCGCCTCCGCGAGGCGATCGACTTCGGCCAGCGTATTGTACATGCCGAAGGACGCGCGGCATGTCGAGGTCGCGCCGAAGCGCTTCAAGAGAGGCTGGGCACAATGCGTCCCCGCGCGTACCGCGACGCCCTCACGATCGATGACCATGGCCACGTCGTGCGAGTGGATCCCTTCGAGATCGAAGGACACGATGGCCCCCTTGCCCGCTGCGTTGCCGTAGATGCGCAACGCGTTCACGGCGCTCAGACGCTCGTGCGCATAGTCGCGCAAGCGTGCCTCATGCGCGGCGATCCGGTCTCGACCGATACGCGTCATGTAGTCGAGCGAGGCGGCAAGACCGATCGCCTGCACGATGGGAGGGGTGCCAGCCTCGAAGCGATGAGGCGGCGCGTTGTAGGTGATCGCCTCTTCGGACACCTCGACGATCATCTCGCCGCCGCCGTTGAAGGGCCGCATGGCGCCGAGCCGGTCTGCCTTGCCGTAGAGAACGCCGATGCCGGTCGGCCCGTACATCTTGTGGCCCGTCAGGACGTAGAAGTCGCAATCAAGATCGCGCACGTCGACCGGCAAGTGCACGGCGCCTTGACTGCCGTCCACGAGCACGGGAATGCCCCGTGCATGGGCAAGGGCGACGACATCCTTCACGGGAGTGACCGTGCCGAGCACGTTCGACATGTGGGTCAGCGCGACGAGCTTCGTGCGCGGCCCAATGGCGCGCTCGAAGTCCTCGATCGAGATCGACCCATCGTCCGAGACCGGCACGAAAACGAGCTTGGCGCCGTTGCGCTCGCGCAGGAAGTGCCACGGCACGATGTTGGAATGGTGTTCCATGATCGTGAGGACGATCTCGTCGCCGGCGCCGATCGCCTCGGCGCCGTAGCCGTAGGACACGAGGTTGATGGCCTCGGTGGCCGAGCGCGTGAAGACGATCTCGTCGGCGCTGCCGGCGTTCAGGAAGGCGCGCACGGTCTCGCGTGCGGCCTCGAACTCCTCGGTCGCCTTGTTGGAAAGGAAATGCAAGCCGCGATGGACATTGGCGTAGTCCTCGGCATAGGCCTTTCGGACGGCCGCCAGCATCGCCTCAGGCTTCTGCGCGGAGGCGCCGTTGTCGAGATAGACGAGCGGCTTGCCGTAGATCTCCTTCGAGAGGATCGGAAAGTCGCGTCGGATGGCCTCGACGTCGTAGTCGTCGGCCTTGGCCAGCGTCTCAACGGTCATAGGACAGAAACTCCAGGAGCGATCCATCCGGATCGCGGAAATAGACGCTGAGACCCGCACCACGCGCGCCTGTGCGCTCGACCGGCCCCAGTTCGACCGGGACGCCCTCGGCTTCAAGGTGGGCGATGGCGTCCGCGATCGGCCCGGTCGAGCGGAAGCAGAGATCGCTGTTGCCCGGCATTACGGGTATCGCTGCCACGGGCTCGGCCCTGCGGCCGGGACCGTGGCAGTTCAGAAGCTGCTCACCGATGCGAAGCGCAAAGCCAACTTCGGCTGGAACGATCTTCGCGCCGAGAACGCGTGTGTAGAAGGTCCCCGACCGATCCCAGTCGGAGACATGGATGACGACATGGTCGAGGCCGAGCCTCAACGCTCCACCGCGAGCCACTCGTCGATGCGCGCTTCCAGCGCCTCGACGGCGGCTTCATGTTCGATCTCCTCGACCACTTCGTCGACGAAGGCCTTCACAAGAAGCGCGCGGGCCTGCGCCTGCGGGATGCCGCGGCTCATGAGGTAGAAGAGGTGATCTGGGTTGATCTCGCCCGCTGTCGCGCCGTGGCCGCATTGCACATCGTCGGCGAAGATTTCCAGTTCCGGCTTGGCCGAAAAATCGCCATCGTCGGACAGGAGGAGCGTGTTGCAGGCGAGGCGCGCGTCGGTTTTCTGCGCACCCTTGGCAACACGAATGACGCCTTGGAAGACGCCGTGACCCCCAAGGACCACGTTGCGGAAGATTTCCGTCGAGGTCGTATTGGCAGCGTTGTGGTTCAGCGTGGTCGTGACGTCAACATGCTGCTTGTCGGCCAGAAGGTTCACGCCCCGGATGATGATCGCAGCGCCCTCGCCGGCTGTCTCGACGTGGACCTCCTGTCGGATCACCGCACCACCCGCGTTGAGAACGAACATGCGAAACTTCGCATCGGCCTCGCAGCGGACGTTGAGCTGCGCGAGATGGGCTTCGTCGAAGCCCTTCTCCTGGACGACGATCCAGAGGATGTCCGACCCCTCGCCGAGTTCGAGCGTATGGACCGCTGTCGAGACGGCACCCGCGCCTTCCGGCGGCGCGCGTTCGACGATAACCGCCATGGCGCGAGCGCCAAGCTTCACGGTCGAGGCGCCCTGCGAGCCGCCGCGCTGCGGCAGCGCGCGCAGCTCGATCGGCTTGTCGACCTCGGTGTCGGCAGCAATGGTGACGGTGGAAGCTCCGGCTCCCAGCGCGGCGTTCAATACGCGCACGGTGTCGTGGTCGCGATCGAGCCGGTTGGCCGTCCCGGCGAGCGAAGGCGCGCCATAGCCCTGCGTGACCGCGACGCCGCGCTCGACATCGTTGCCGGCCGCGCCGCGCCCAAGATCGACCACAACGCTATGCGGCAGGAAGGGCGTCAGGAAAGAAGCCTCGGCTTCGCCCTCGGCGACTGCGGGCTGGCGACCGAGCAGTGCCCGTAGATCCGTATAGTGCCAGGCCTCGACGCGTCGGCTCGGCAGGCCGTGCTGCCGCAGGATGTCCAGCGCCTCCTGGCGGCGGTCGTCACCGAGCGAGCCGGCATGGTCCGCCCGCTCGATCAGCGCCAGTTCCGCCTGCGTGCGGACCGGGAGTTGAACGGCCGACATCAGGCGGCCTCGCCGATGATCTGGGCGTAGCCCTCGTTCTCCAGCTGGAGAGCGAGTTCCTTGTCGCCGGTCTTGATGATGCGGCCCTTGTAGAGGACGTGCACCTTGTCCGGCACGATGTAGTCGAGCAGGCGCTGGTAGTGCGTGATGACGAGGAAGGAGCGGTCCGCCCCACGCAAAGCGTTCACGCCGTCGGCAACGATCTTCAAGGCGTCGATGTCGAGGCCGGAATCGGTCTCGTCGAGCACGCAGAGCTTGGGCTCGAGCAGCGCCATCTGCAGAATTTCAGCGCGCTTTTTCTCACCGCCCGAGAAGCCGACGTTGAGCGGGCGCTTCAGCATGGCCGCATCGATCTTGAGATCGGCGGCCGCCTCCTTCACGCGGCGCATGAAGTCGGGCGTCGTCAGTTCGCCCTCGCCGCGCGCCTTGCGCTGCGAGTTGAGCGCCGTCTTCAAGAAGGTCATGGTCGCGACGCCGGGTATCTCCAGCGGGTACTGAAAGGCGAGGAAGACGCCCGAGGCCGCACGCTCGGCGGCGTCCATCTCCAGGATCGACTCCCCGTTATAGAGGATGTCGCCCTCGGTGACCTCGTAGTCCTCGCGGCCGGCGATGATGTAGGAGAGTGTCGACTTGCCCGAGCCGTTCGGGCCCATGATCGCGGCCACCTCGCCGTCCTCCACCACGAGGTCGAGCCCGTGCAGGATTTCCGTGTCGGTGTCGGCGATGCGGGCGTGAAGGTTCTTGATCTCGAGCATCTGTCTTCTTTTGGCGGAGCGAAGGGAAAATGGGTTGCGGGGCGTGCCGGCTGTCAGCCGACGCTGCCCTCAAGCGAGATGCCGATGAGCTTCTGCGCCTCGACGGCGAACTCCATCGGAAGTTGCTGGATGACGTCCTTGACGAAGCCGTTCACGATCAGCGCGACGGCTTCCTCCTCGGGGATCCCGCGCTGCATGCAGTAGAACAGCTGGTCCTCGGAAATCTTCGAGGTGGTAGCCTCGTGCTCGAACTGGGCCGTGGCGTTCTTCGCCTCGATGTAGGGCACCGTGTGCGCGCCGCAGTCCTCGCCGATCAGCAGCGAGTCGCACTGCGTGAAGTTGCGAGCGTTCGCCGCCTTGCGCTGGGCCGTCACCTGACCGCGATAGGTATTGTTCGAATGACCGGCCGAGATGCCCTTGGAAATGATACGGCTCGACGTGTTCTTGCCGATGTGGATCATCTTCGTGCCGGAATCGATCTGCTGGCGGCCGTTGGAGACGGCGATCGAGTAGAACTCGCCGCGCGAGCCGTCGCCACGCAGGATGCAGCTCGGGTACTTCCAGGTGATGGCCGAGCCGGTCTCGACCTGCGTCCACGAGATGCGCGAGTTCGCGCCCCGGCAGTCGCCGCGCTTGGTCACGAAGTTGTAGATGCCGCCCTTGCCGTCCTTGTCGCCGGGGTACCAGTTCTGGACCGTCGAGTACTTGATCTCGGCATCGTCCAGCGCGACCAGTTCGACAACCGCCGCATGCAGCTGGTTTTCGTCGCGCTGGGGTGCCGTGCAGCCCTCGAGATAGGAGACGTAGGAGCCCTTGTCGGCGATGATCAGCGTTCGCTCGAACTGGCCGGTGTTGCGCTCGTTGATGCGGAAGTAGGTCGACAGCTCCATCGGGCAGCGGACGCCCGGCGGAACGTAGACGAAGGACCCGTCGGTGAAGACCGCCGAATTCATGGTCGCGAAGAAATTGTCCGACACCGGCACGACCGTGCCGAGATACTGACGCACGAGGTCCGGGTGTTCGCGGATGGCCTCCGAGATCGGCATGAAGATCACGCCGGCCTTCTGGAGCTCCTTCTTGAAGGTTGTTGCGACCGAGACCGAATCGAACACCGCGTCGACCGCCACCCGGCCGCCGTAGGATCCCTCGGAACCAGGCACGCCGGAATCGTCCTCGGAGCCGAATTCGGACGGCTCGTCGGGCTTGCGTACGCCCGCCAGGATCTCCTGCTCCTTGAGCGGGATACCGAGCTTCTCGTAGGTCCGCAGGATCTCGGGATCGACTTCGTCCAGCGACTTCGGTCCGCTCATGGACTTGGGCGCCGCGTAGTAGTGGATGTCCTGGAAGTCGATCGGCGGGTAGTCGAGGCGCGCCCAGGACGGGCTCTCCATCGTCTGCCAGCGCTCGAAGGCGGCAAGCCGCCATTCCAGCATCCACTCCGGCTCGCCCTTCTTGGCCGAGATGAAGCGGATCGTGTCGGTGTCGAGCCCCTTGGGCGCGACATCCATCTCGATCAGCGTCTCGAAACCGTACTTGTACTGGTCGACATCGATTCGGCGGACCTGATCGATCGTCTCCTGAACTGCGGGCATAAGCTCGTCTCCATACGCGCCGGCTGACAACGAGGTGCGGCGGCCGAGTCTGCGGCCCAGCCTATAGCTTCTGGACGCGCGGCTAGAAATGGGGGCTCGGAGCCAAAAGTTGAAGACCCCGGACCAGTTTACCGCAGCTGCGTTCAGGCAGCGCGGCCGATCGGTTTTCGCGTCCGGCCGGCCATGGTGGCCACGACCTCGACCAGCCGCTCCAGTTCCGCAGCAGTCGTAGCCGGACCGAAGCTCGCGCGAACAAGTCCCAGATCGGGATCGATCGGTGCGCCGCCGAGCCGCATGGCCTCCAGGGCCTCGCTGCGCCCGAGCTTTCCAGAGCGGCAGGCCGATCCGGCCGACACGGCGATGCCGGCCAGATCGGCTGATATCTGAACCGTCTCGGCCCGCTGTCCTTCCAGCTGGAAGGCGCTCGTCTGCGGCAGGCGGTCCGCCTCACGACCGAGGATCGCGACAGGGGCGCGCGCCGAGAGGTCCGCTTCGAAGCGGTCACGCAGCGCTGCCATTCCGAGAGCGCATGCCGATTCGGCGACGGCCTCGGCGAGGGCGGCGGCGAACCCGGCGGCCAGCATGGGCGCGGGCGTTCCGGCGCGGCGGCGTGTTTCCTGCGCCCCACCGGTCAGAAGCGGCGCAGGGAAGGCTCCGTTGCGCGGCAGCACGACGGCCCCGACACCCTTCGGCCCGCCCAGCTTGTGCGAGGAGATGATGATCGCGTCGGCCGCCCGCACGCACTCGTCGAACGGGCGTCGCCCGATGATCTGCGAGGCATCCACGATCAACCGGCCACCTGACCCGCGCACTGCATCCGAGATGGCTGCGATATCCTGGACGACGCCCGTCTCGCCGTTCGCGACAGCGACCGCGACGAGACGGGGCCCATCAGCGGACAGCCAGTCGCGAAGAACCGGCAGGATGCATCGTCCCGCTGCGTCGACCGGCAGCCGGTCGAACGCCTCGCTGCCGAAGCGACCGCCCTCACGGAGCGCGGGGTGATCGACATCGAGAACGGCCAGTCGACGGAATCGGAGGTTGCCATCGCCTTGCATCCAGAGCGGAGACAGAAGCGTCATGGCCGCCTCTGTGGCGCCGCTGGTGAAGACCACCCGCTCGGCGGAAGCATTGGCGAAGTCCGCGATTCCCTTGCGCGCGCCTTCCAGCACGGCACGCGCGGCCTGGCCTTCGCGATGGACCGAGGATGGATTGCCGGCCACGTCCGCAGCGGCGAACATGGCCTCTCGCGCGCACGCTCGCAGCGGCGCGGAAGCGTTATGATCGAGATAGATGCGCGGCGCGCGATCTGTCATGATTCTGGGCTTCAACCGTTGGGACACGCCGCGAGCGGCGCGAAAAACATTGTATTCGCCGGGACCCACGGACTACATAGCGCGCTTGCGGGACGCATGTAGTTTTTAATCATTCTAAATTGGACCTTACGGAGACGCTCCCGCTCCGTCAAGGCGCGCCCCTCGGGGCTTGCGCTGGCTGTCGACGAGGTGAAGCTCATGCCCGAAGTCATCTTCAACGGACCCGCCGGTCGTCTCGAGGGACGCTATCAGGCGGCAAAGGAGAAGAACGCTCCGATCGCGATCGTGCTCCACCCGCACCCCCGCTTCGGCGGCACGATGAACAACCAGATCGTCTACCAGCTCTTCTACATGTTCGTGGAACGCGGCTTCACGACGCTGCGCTTCAACTTCCGAGGCATCGGCCGCAGCCAGGGCGAGTTCGACCACGGCTCGGGCGAGCTGTCGGATGCGGCGGCCGCGCTCGACTGGATCCAGGCGCTCCATCCCGATTCTAAGCATTGTTGGGTGGCTGGCTATTCCTTCGGCGCGTGGATCGGCATGCAGCTTCTGATGCGGCGGCCGGAGATCGAGGGCTTCCTGTCGATCGCGCCGCAGCCGAACTCCTACGACTTCTCGTTCCTCGCGCCCTGCCCTTCGTCCGGCCTCATCATCCATGGCGACAAGGATCGCGTGGCGCCCCCCAAGGACGTTCAGGGCCTGGTCGACAAGCTCAAGACCCAGAAGGGCATCCTCATCACGCAGAAGACGATCGAGGGCGCGAACCACTTCTTCCAGGGCCAGAGCGACGAGCTTCTGGCCGAGTGCGCCGAGTATCTCGATCGCCGCCTGGCGGGCGAGCTGACCGACGCGCGTCCCAAGCGCCTGAAGTAGCCGCCTCAGCACCGCCGCCTACGGAACCCCTCCGGAACGACCCATGAGCCGATTCAAGTCCGATTTCCTGCGCGTCCTCGACGAGCGGGGCTTCATCCACCAGGTCTCCGATCCGGAGGGCCTGGACGCGCTTGCGTGCAAGGGGCCGATTACGGGCTATGTCGGCTACGACGCGACCGCGACCTCGATCCACATCGGCAACCTCATAACCGTCACCATGCTCTACTGGCTGCAGGAGACGGGCCACAAGGCGATCAGCCTTATGGGCGGCGGTACCTCGATGGTAGGCGACCCCTCGTTCCGCGACTCGCAGCGCGGGATGCTGACGCCCGAGCAGATCCAGACCAACATCGATGGCATCCAGCGCGTCTTCGGCAACATCCTTCGCTACGACGGCCCCAACCCGGCCGTCATGATGAACAATGCCGACTGGCTTCTGAAGCTCAACTACGTCGAGTTCCTGCGCGACGTCGGGCGCCACTTCTCGGTCAATCGGATGCTCAGCTTCGATTCGGTGAAGCTGCGGCTGGACCGGGAGCAGTCGCTCTCGTTCCTCGAGTTCAATTACATGATCATGCAGGGCTACGACTTCACCGAGCTCAACCGGCGCTACGGCACGGTCCTGCAGATGGGCGGCTCCGACCAGTGGGGCAACATCATCAACGGCGTCGACCTCAGCCATCGCATGGGCGGCCCGCAGCTCTACGCGCTCACGACGCCGCTTCTCACCAAGTCGAGCGGCGAGAAGATGGGCAAGTCCGCCTCGGGGGCGGTCTGGCTGAACGGCGACCTCTTCAGTCCCTATGACTTCTGGCAGTACTGGCGGAACACGGAGGATGCCGACGTCGGCCGTTTCCTGAAGATCTTCACGCGACTCCCGCTGGACGAGATCGCGAAGCTCGCCGCCCTCGGCGGTTCGGAGATCAACGAGGCCAAGAAGGTTCTCGCGACCGAGGCGACCGCCATCGTCCATGGGCGCGCGGCGGCCGAGGCCGCGGCGGAGACGGCGCGCACGACCTTCGAGGACGGTGCGCTCGCCGAAACCCTGCCGACCGTCGAGGTGCCGCGCGGCGACCTCGCGTCCGGCGTCGGCATCCTGTCGCTTCTGGTGCGCGCCGGGCTGGCCTCCTCGAACGGCGAGGCGCGCCGTCACGTCGCGGGCGGCGCTGTACGGGTCAACGATCGGCCGGTCGCCGACGACCGTGCGCTCGTCGATGCCGACGCCCTCACGGACGGCGTCGCCAAGCTCTCGCTCGGCAAGAAGCGCCACGTTCTTCTTCGCGCGGTCGACTGACCGCGCGTCGCCTACTGGAAGGCGAAGATCGAACGGAAGATGCCGGGCGCGATGGCGGAGATCGGGTTCACGACGAGCGAGGGCGAGGCGAAGGCACCGCTCAAGCGATAGGTGATCCCGATCAGGCCGCCTTCGTTTCCGTTGCCCAGGATCTGACCGAGGATCGGGATCGAGCCGAAGATCCGGTTGAGGCCGTAGGCCGGCATGAACGAGCCGGCGATGTCGATCCGCCCGCGCGGGTCGTAGAGCGTGCCGGCGAAGCTCGATCCGAAGACAGGCCCGCGCACGATGCCATCCGCGACCTGCAGGGTCTTGTTGCCGTAGGCGAGACGCGCCGAGGCATGATCGAAGAAGGCGCGCTCGGTGCGAAGCTCCTGTCCCACGGCCTGTGAGAGGCTTTGCGTGCCCGGCTGCGGAGAGGAGCCGACGATGCGCGACAGACGTGGCTCGTCCACAAGGGTGAAGTTCAGGATCTGAAGATTGCCCTGGTAGCCGGCATCGGCGTCGCCGACGAGCTCCAGAACCGACTGCCCTCCATCCATATGCCCGTAAAGGCCGGCGAAGGCGAGAACGTCCCCGGTGTCGTTCGAGCTGATGCGGATCGAGCGACCGTTCGGGCGAGGCGATAGATCCCCGCGCAGGACACCACCCCCCTTCGTCGCTCCGCTAAAGGCGAGCGCCGCCATTCGCCCCTTCGAGCTCGCATAGTTGAGCGTGAAGTCCGAGAGCGAGCGATCGCCGAAGCCTGCTAGCGTATCGACGTCCGCCGACACATCGAACGTGCCGTTGCCCGGCCGCTTCGCGTCGTCGCCACCGATGCTGTTGCGCAGTTCCGCCAGGATCGGCCGTGCATCGAAGCGTGCGCCGGTCACGCGAGCCGCCAGGCCGCCACGCTGACGCTCAACCTCGACCGCGACGTCGTCGCCGGGGTTCAGGACGACCTTTTTGAGCTTTGCCGACCGCAACCCGGCGGCGTCGAGAACCGCATCGCCGCTCGCGGAGAACCCGTCCCCCTTGAAAGCGATGTCCTTCAACTGCGTCGTCTCGCCATTTCGATCGACCGACAGGTTCAGACTGGCCGGAACGCCCGGCCCCTTCTTCCAGGCGATCGCGGGCAGGTCGATACCGGTTCGGCGCAGGTCGATGTCGGCCCTGATCACCTCCGGCCCGACATCGACCGCCGCCCGAAGCTCTCCTTCCAGGACGTCGGACAGGGCCGGCACGAGTTCTCCGACGCGCCGGGCCGGAACGTCGAGATCGAGCGCGATCCGGCGCTCGCCGACCGGCTTCTCACCGAAGGGGAGATGGACGGAGATATCGGCCGGCAAGCCCGCCACATCGCCTTGCAGCTTGGCGTTGAGGCCGCCGGGTTCCGCATCGACCGCGCCGGTGAGGTGCTCGACGCGTTGCCCCTGCACCGGTTGACCGGGGCTCGCATCCTGCAAGTCGGCCGTTACCTTCCAGCCGAGCACCTGATCGTCCCGCGCCACGTAGCGGCCGAGGCGAAGCGAGGCGTCCGCCTGGGCCCGTCCCGTGCCTGTCGCCTTGGCCGGGTCGAACTCGATCGACCGGAGGGCCCGAATCGGCTCCGCGTTGGCGATCCGCAGGAGCTGCGAGACCGGTCCGGATGCGTCGATCGCGAGGGAGAGCATCAGGTCGCGCTTGTCGCCCTCGGTCGGCTTGCTCATGAGGACGCGCGAGGGCGCGAGCCTGATGTCCCCCGCGCCCTCGACTTCGCCCTCGCTCACGTCGACCACCGTGTCGGAGCCGCGCACCCGCACGCTTCCCTTCGCCTTCACGACGCGCGGCAGCTCGCCAGCCGTCGCGCTGTCGACATTGTCGAGCGCGACGTCGATGCTCAACTCGCGCTCGCTGGGCTGGTTCTCGGGCTTGAAAGCGACCGCCAGCCGATCCTCACGGACTTGCATGGAAATGGTCGCGTTCGGCACGGCGCCTTCGTTGCCGATGTGACGCAGCACCCAGTCCCTCGCCCGGCCCGATATCAGGAAGGGCCAGAACGCCTTCACGTCCCGCGCCGACAAGCCATCGCCCCGCAGCGCCAGTACACTCAGCGCCTCCGGACTGCCGGTCCCCCGAGAAGCGGTGCCCGTCAGGGTCCCGGACCCCGTGCGCAGCACCATCTCGTTCGCCGTCGCTTCACCGGTCGACGGGCGAGCCTCGCCCTTGATCCAGAGGCTCGCACGGCGCGTGTCGCCCGTACCGCCGACCTTCGAGCGAACCTCGTCCGTTCCGATGCGCCAGGCGAGCCGATCGATGTCGGTGCTTCCGCCGGCACCCTGAACCGGAGCGACCTCCCCCTGAAGGTCGAAGCCGACGTCTCGAAAACGCATGGGGCTGCGCACGATCGTCAGTCGGTCCTCGCCGCCTCGATATTCCATCATAAGGTCGGCCGCTTCGATGCGTGTGTGGTTGAGACCCAGCTGGATGGCGCCGGGACCGGAATGGAACCCAGCGGACAGCACCGGCACGTCGTTCGATGCGTCGCGGCGCAACGAGACATCCATCCACACGGCGGCGTCGCTTCCGAAGGGCCGCTCGTCGTAAAGGTCGGTCTCGGGTGCGGGCGGCACCAGATCGCCCAGATCGATCGGCCTCGACCGCAGCGACAAGGCTCGAAGGCGTTGATCGTCGGCGCCGAACAGGGCGCTGCCCGCAAGATGAACGGGGACGGCTCCGATCTGAAGATCGGTCGCAAGCTGCAGCGATCCGTCGATGTCCCGGTGTAGCTCGGCCGCCCGCAAGCGCAACTCGCCGCCGACGTTCGGAACTCCGTCGACGACGATATCCCGAAACTCGACCGTATCGAAATGAAACGCCTGAAGCGCCTGGAGCTGTCGTTCGAGCGTGCGGATCACTCTTTCCGCGCTGCGTCCGACGACCGAATGCGCGGCAGCATCCTCGACGGCTGGCTCCGGGTCCGTCGATTGCGGCGCAGGCTCGCCGAAGGCGGTCAGGTCGATGCGCGCCCCGTCGATCTCGAGGCGACCGAACTCGAGCCGTCCGCCCGCAAGCGGAAGAAGGCGCAGGCCGACCGAAACGCGACCGACATCGCCGGCACGATTGACCTCGTCGCGCCGCTGCAGCCGGACGCCGGACCAGTTGATCGCCAGCGTCCCGTCGTCGCGAAACTCGAAACTCTGCTGGCCCAACGACGCATCGTAGGCCGGGCCGAGCAGGTGCTCGAGCGCGCTGACCGTCTGCTCACGAACGAAGTCCTGGCCCGTGGTCGTACCGAAGAGAGCCGCGAGGCCGGCGCCGAGCAGGATGAGGCATAGGAAGAGGAAGCTGACGAGTCCGCCGAGGAGGCGGGCCAGGCGCGTCATCAAGGACATCCCATCCCGTGGTGTCGCCCCAGCCTCATGCATGACCTCGTCTGTCAGGTCGGCAGGTCCGCGTCACCGCGCGGAACGGGATGACGTGATCGTGCCGATGCGTGTTATGGGGTCGCCGGTCGTCGCGTCCGCCGGACGCGGTGTCTGTGCTCGACCAATTGGCCGAAAGGATGGCTCCATGGCAACCCCAAGCGTCGGCGATCCCTGCCCCCGCTTCGACCTTCCCGACGCCGACGGCGCGCGCGTCACGAGCGAGAGCCTGCGCGGCAAGCCCTACGTCCTCTACTTCTACCCGAAGGACGACACGTCCGGCTGTACGCTGGAGGCCATCGAGTTCACGGCCCTCGAGAAGGACTACGCCGCGATCGGCGTTCCCGTGTTCGGGGTCTCGCCCGACGACGGCAAGCAGCACTGCAAGTTCCGCGACAAGCACGGGCTCAAGGTCCGACTGCTTTCGGACGAGGACAAGACGCTGCTGCAGGACTTCGGCATCTGGGTCGAGAAGAGCATGTACGGCCGGACCTACATGGGCGTCGAGCGCACGACGGCGCTCGTCGACGCCGAAGGCCGGATTGCGCACCTGTGGCCCAAGGTGAAGGCGAACGGGCACGCAGCGGAAGTCCTGGACGTCGCGCGCCGGCATGTCGGCCGCGATGGCTGAGCCGTTGCCGGCCACGCTACGGGGTCAGGCGGTCGCGGCGCTCGCCACCGCCGACCTCGACCTCAAGCGCGAGTTGACGCTACGCGCTGGCGAGCGCTGGTTCGCCCGCACGCTGGGCTTGTCGGGCCCCTCGGATCCCCCGCTGCCGGACCGGCCCGGACGCCCGGAGCGCCCGACGCTGGTCGCGCCGCGCCATGTTCCGAAGCGCTCGGTCCACACGGCCGAGGGCCGCGTTGCGATGATCCATGCGCTTGCCCATATCGAACTGAATGCCATCGATCTCGCGCTCGACATCGTGGCGCGCTTCGCGGGGCAGCCCGTGCCACGCACCTTCTTCGACGGCTGGATGACGGTCGCCATGGAGGAAGCCAAGCATTTCGGCCTTCTCAGCCGGCGCCTCGAATCGCTCGGATCCAGCTACGGAGCCATGCCCGCCCATGACGGCCTCTGGCAGGCCGTGGGCGTCACCGCCGACGACCTGACGGCGCGGCTCGCGGTGGTCCCGCTCATTCTCGAGGCCCGCGGCTTGGACGTGACGCCGTCGCTCCTGATCAAGCTGCGCGAGGTCGGCGACGGCGAGACGGCCGAAATCCTCGAAATCATCTACGAGGACGAGAAGAAGCACGTCGCCATCGGCGCGAAATGGTTTCGCTTCCTGTGCGCGCGAGAGCGTCTCGACCCGGCCCGACGCTTCCAGGAACTCGTGCGCCTGTGCTTCCGCGGCGAGATCAAGCCGCCCTTCAACGATCGCGCCAGAGCCGAGGCAGGATTGACGCCCACGTTCTACCGCTCGCTGTCGCCCCTGTCCTCCTGACGCGTCCGCCCAGCCGATGCGGCAACCGGGCATTAACCTTGATCATCTATGAATCATCCCGCTGGCGGGATGGGCCGTCCGGCGACCACTGGATGGTTGGAGATGGCCAAGGTGTCTCGGCAGGAGATGTTCGGGCGGCGTTCCCTGCCCCATACGATCGTCATCGCACGCGGCGAGAAGGTCCGGCATTGGACGGTCCGGCCATGGGTCGTGCTGAGCCTGGGCACCGCCGGACTGGCCGGGCTGCTCGGCGCGACCGGTGTCGGCGCCATCCTTCTGATGGGCGGCCCGGTGCTGGAGGCTGTCCAGACCCGCGACGCGCATACGGCGTCGGCCTATGAGGAGCGCATCGCCGATCTGCGTCGCCAGCTCGACCGGCTGACGACACGCCAGGCCGTCGACCGCAACGAGGTCTCCCGCCAAGTGGAGGATCTCCTCGCGCAGCAGGCCCGGATCACGGAGCGCTACGAGCGCCTCGGTCCGCTCCTGCAGAAGGCGCGCGACGCCGGACTGGTACCAGCAGAGACTACGGCCACGCCGCCCGACGACGCTAATCCGCCCACTGAAACCGGCTCACGGCCGTTCGCCATGAACAGTGCGGGCGACGATCCGAAGGCGATGTCTCGGATCGCGGATGTCCTCTTGCCGACGATCCGGCAATCGGTCGATTTCTACGCCGAGCAGCAGGAAACCCAGATCGCGAGCCTCACGCGCAATGCCGATACGAAGGCGGACCGCATCGCGGACCTGCTCGGCTCGATCGGCATCGACGCGCCGGGGGACGCGGCGCCGGTCGGCGGCCCATTCGTCGGAAGCAGTGTTGCCGACAGCTTTTCCCAGAGCCTCGAGGAGTTGCAGCAGTCGCTCGACCTCCTCGACCGGCTACGCCGCCGCACCGATCGCCTGCCGCTCGCCGATCCGATGCCGGGTGCGCGTGTGACATCCGTCTTCGGCTCGCGTCTCGACCCGTTCCTGCGCGAGGCGGCCATTCACACCGGCATCGACTTCGCCGCCGAAGCCGGCGCACCGGTTCGCCCGACCGCGCCCGGGAAGGTCGTCTCGGCCGGGTTTGCCGGCGGCTATGGTCTGATGGTGGAGGTCGACCACGGCGACGGTTTGTCGACGCGCTATGGTCATCTGTCGCGCATCGCGGTCGCGGTCGGCGACGAGGTCACGACATCGAGCGTCATCGGAGCCGTCGGCTCAACGGGGCGCAGCACAGGTCCGCACCTGCACTACGAGGTCCGCCTCCACGAAAAGGCGACCAATCCCGATCGGTGGATCAAGGCCGGCCGCAGGCTGGCCGCGCTCTAGAAGGGCGGCCAGCCTGCGGGTAGGCTGTCAGTCGATGTCTGCGACCTCGACGTCGCCGCCGAACACCCGCTGCGCCAGCGCAGCCTCGATGAACGGGTCGATCTTGCCGTCGAGCACGTCGCTCGGCGTCGTTTCCTGCATCCCGGTCCGCAGATCCTTGACCAGCTGATAGGGCTGGAGGACGTAGGACCGGATTTGGTGGCCCCACCCGATGTCGCTCTTGGACGCGGCCTCCGCGTTGGCGGCAGCCTCACGCCTTTCGAGCTCGGCCTCGTAGAGCCGCGCGCGCAACATGTTCCAGGCGGTCGCTCGGTTCTTGTGCTGCGAGCGCTCCTGCTGACACGCCACGACGATGCCGGTCGGAATGTGCGTGATGCGCACCGCCGAGTCGGTCGTGTTCACGTGCTGGCCGCCAGCGCCCGAGGCGCGGTAGGTATCGATGCGGCAGTCCGATTCGTTGACCTGGATGTCGATCGAGTCGTCGACGACCGGATAGACCCAGATCGAGGCGAAGGAGGTGTGTCGACGCGCGGCGCTGTCGTAGGGCGAGATGCGCACGAGACGATGCACGCCGGATTCGACCTTGAGCTTGCCGTAGGCGTTGTGGCCCTTGATCAGGATCGTCGCGGACTTGATGCCCGCCTCTTCGCCGGCATGCTGTTCCAGCACCTCGACCTTCATCTTGGAGCGCTCGCCCCAGCGCATGTACATGCGCATGAGCATCGAGGCCCAATCCTGGCTCTCGGTGCCGCCGGCACCCGAGTGAACCTCGAGATAGGTGTCGTTGCTGTCGGCCTCGCCGGACAGGAGAGCCTCGACCTGGCGTTCGGCGACCTGCGCCTTCAGACCGCGAATCGCGTTCTCGGCGTCGTCGACGATCCCCTGGTCGCCTTCCTCCTCGCCCATGGCGATGAGCTCGATATTATCTTTCAGCTGCGTTTCGAGATCGCGGATACCCCCGATCGCCGAGTCCAGGCGCTGACGCTCCTTCATGAGCTTCTGCGCTTCGGCCGGGTCGTTCCAGATGGTGGGATCTTCGGCGGCCGAGTTCAGCCGATCGAGTTCACGGACGGACTGATCCCAGTCAAAGATGCCTCCTCAGCAGGCTTACGGCCTGCTGGATCTCGTCGACGATGGATTCAATTTCGGCGCGCATGCCGTCGGCCTCGCTGGGTCTGACGAAGGGTCGGGAAGGTGGCGCGGACCATAGGCAGGGGCCGCCGCGCTGTAAAGCGGGCGCGACGGCCGCGACGCCCCTAGAAGAGACCACCCGCTCCCGAAACGATGGCTTCGTTGGCCTCGGGCGAGATCGCCTGGGCGGTCGCGCCGCCGTAACCTTCGTCGCCGATCACCTCGTAGGTGTCGGACGGACCCGTGCCGGGCTTGAAGGCCTCGAGAATGGAGCCGTTGCCCTTGCTGGCCATGCCGGTCTTCCGGTCCACCGAAATCTGCGTCATTCCCTCCGGGATGCGGAAGTCGGCGACCGGCTTGCCCTTGATCGCCTGCTGCATGAATTCCACGAAGACCGGCGCAGCGAAACCGCCGCCCGTCCGGCCATGGCCAAGGGGCTGCGGATTGTCGTAGCCCAGATATACGCCGGTCACGAGGTTAGGCGTGTATCCGATGAACCACGCGTCCTTCTCGTCATTCGTGGTGCCCGTCTTGCCGGCGGTCGGAACGCCGAGCTCCTTGACGATCGTCGCCGTGCCCCGCTGGACGACGCCTTCCATCATGGAGGTGATCTGGTAGGCCGTCATCGGGTCGAGGACCTGCTGGCGGTCGTCTACCAGAGTGGGCTCGTCCTGGCTTGCCCAGCCCGTGGCGTTGCAGGCCTCGCAGCCCCGGTTGTCGTGCTTGTAGACGGTGCGGCCGTACCGGTCCTGGATGCGGTCGATCAGCGAGGGCTCGATCGAGCGACCGCCGTTGGCCATGACCGAGTAGGCCGAGACCATGCGCATGACGGTTGTCTCGCCCGAACCGAGAGACATCGGCAGGTAGGGAGCGAGCTTGTCGTAGACGCCGAAGCGCTCGGCGTACTGGGCCACGAGATCCATGCCCATGTCCTTCGCCAAGCGCACGGTCATGAGGTTGCGGCTCTTCTCGATGCCGAGACGCAGCGTCGAGGGTCCCGAGACCTCGCCGCCGTAGTTCTTCGGCTCCCAGTAGCCGCCCGTCCCGTTCGGGATCGAGATCGGAGCGTCCAGGATGACCGACGCGGGCGTATAGCCGTTGTCGAGCGCCGCGGCATAGACGATCGGCTTGAACGAGGACCCCGGCTGCCGGTAGGCCTGCGTTGCGCGGTTGAACTCCGACTGGGCATAGGAAAACCCGCCGACGAGGGCCATGACGCGGCCCGTATGGGGATCCATGGCGACAAGCGCGCCCTGCACCTTGGGCGGCTGCCGAAGGCGGTAGCCGCCGTCCGCCTTCTTCTCGACATAGACGACGTCGCCGCGCGACAGGACGCCATCGACGCCACGAGCGGTGCCTGAGCGGCCGGTGCGGGACTGGCGCAGCGCCCACTTCATGTCGGCCAGATCGAGCATCGCGATATCGCGGTCGGCGCCCAGGCGCCCGGAGGCTTCGCGGCGCGGCTGGAGTCCGACGCTGGCGGAACCGCCGTCGGCGGACAGGACGATGGCGAGGCGCCATTCCGGAACGTCGGAGAGCGCGGGAACCTCGCCGACCGCCTTGCCCCAGTCGTTGCCGGGATCGACGGTGGTGACCGGACCGCGGTAGCCCTGTCCCTGATCGTAGCTCACGAGCGCGTGCTGGAGCGACGTGCGCGCCTCGAGCTGCATCTTCGGGTCGAGCGTCGTGCGGATCGACAGGCCGCCCTCGTAGAGCTCCTTCACGCCGTAGCGGTTGATGATGTCGCGGCGCACCTCTTCGGTGAAGTATTCGGCGGACGCGATATAGGTGCCGCTCGGACGCGGGTTGACGCCGAGCGGGCGCGCCTGGGCCTCGGCCGCCTCGTCGTTGCTGATGAAGCCGTTCTCGGCCATGCGCTGGATGACCCAGTTGCGGCGGCCGATCGCCTCGTCCGGGTCGCGGAACGGATTATAGTTCTCGGGCGCCTTGGGCAGGGCCGCGAGATAGGCGACCTCGTCGATGGTCAGCTCGTTCACCGACTTGTCGAAATAGGCGAGCGACGCGGCGGCGACGCCGTAGGAGCCGAGGCCGAGATAGATCTCGTTGAGGTAGAGCTCGAGGATGTGATCCTTCGAGTAGGCCTGCTCGATCCGAAGCGAAAGGATCGCCTCCTTGATCTTGCGCTCCATCGAACGCTCGTTCGTCAGAAGGAAGTTCTTGGCGACCTGCTGGGTGATCGTCGAGCCGCCCTGCATCGGGCCACCGCGCACATACAGAAGGGCCGCGCGGCCAATGCCTTCGACGTCGACGCCGGGATGGTTGTAGAAATTCTTGTCTTCGGCCGACAGGAAGGCGTCCTTGATGCGCTGGGGAATGGCCTGGATCGGCAGGTAGAGGCGCCGCTCCTTGGCATATTCCGCCATCAGCGACCCGTCCGACGCGTGCATCCGGGTCGTCACGGGCGGCTCGTAATTGGCCAGCACCTGATAGTCCGGCAGGTCCTGGCTCATGCTCGCCACGTACCAGGCGGCGCCGCCCGCCGCGATCAGCGCGAACACCGTTCCGATTCCGAAGAGGTATCCGAGCAGTCTGATCATGGTGTCTCCGTAGCGGCGCCCGTCCTCGCGCCCGTGGGCGATGAGGGACCGGATCAAACGACGCGTCTTGGCGCTCGTTTGCCATGCTTTCTAAATGAGGCGTACGCATGTTGCGAGGCTGAAGGATCGCGCGGTTGTTGCAACGAGGCAACGTCCTCGCGCGCGGTCATCCACCACGCTCGCGCAGCGACGAGACGACGGCCTTGGCGAGGATACCGGCGAACTCGCGTTGCCAGTCCGGCGAGAGGAGGAGCTTCTCCTCCTCCTTGTTGGACAGGTAGCCGATCTCGAGCAGCACGGACGGCACGTCCGGCGCCCTGAGCACCCGAAAGCCCGCCGACCGCTTCGGATTGTTGATGAGCCGAACACCTGCTTCCTTCATGTCCTCGACAAGATGGCCGGCAAAGCGCTCGGTCAGGCTCTCGGTCTCGCGCCGCACGAGGTCCACGAGGATATCGTGGATCTCCGGCGCGTCCTGATCCCACTCGGCTCCCGCGAACCGGTCGGCGGCGTTCTCGCTTTCGGCGATCTCGCTGGAAAGCGCGTCGGACGCGCGATCCGAGAGCGTATAGACCGTCGCCCCGCGCAGATCCTTGTAGCGGATCGAGTCCGCATGCAGCGAGATGAAAAGATCGGCGTGCGCGCGCCTGGCGATCGCGCTGCGCTCGTTGAGCGGAATGAACGTGTCGTCCGACCGGGTCAGGATGGTGTTCACGTCGGGCTTGCCTGCGAGCGCGTCTCGCAGCGCCATGGCGAAAGCCAGGTTGATCGCCTTCTCCTCGGTACCCCCGTCCCCGGTCGCGCCCCGGTCGACGCCGCCGTGTCCGGCGTCGATCACGACCGTGAAGCGTCGCGGTACGGCCGGCGCCGCGACGGGGACCGCATGACGGGAGACATCGCCCGGATCGCTCCAGACGAAGGCAGCGTCGTTGGCGGAGGGCAGTTCGAGGCGCACGGTTGCGCGCTCACCGTCGCGCCGAACCTCCAGACGCGGCTTCACGGCGCCCGACAGCGTCAGGAGAAGCCGATAGCGATCGCCGCCCGCAAATCCCTGGCGCATTCCGGTGATCAGTCCGTCGGACGGTTCGGGCAGCTTGGCGGCTGACACGGCGCCGTCGAGGTCGAGAGCGATGCGATAGGGCTTTCGCAGGAGAACGAGCCGAGGACTGGCCGGACCGGACAACTCGATCTCGACATCGGACCGGGCCTTGTCGCTCGTCTGTCGGATCGCAGTCACGATCGTCGTCGGCGCCTGCGCGTGAACCTCCGCGATCACGCCAATAGATAGCAGGAACAGGATGGCAAGACCGCACGCTGTTCGAAAAACAATCGAACCAACGAAGTGCCTCATGTCGTAGCGTTGCACTTGTTTACCGGGCTTGCACATCATAAAAGCGGAATCGAGGCACTTGCGTTGTCGCGACGCGATCTGGTGATCCTCGGGCTCGGCGCGTGAGCGTTTGGCCCGGCGGGTTCCGCCGGTTTCGAAACGCGGCAGTCCAGATCGCAGGAAACCTCGGCAGATTCCACTTCGACCGGGCCAACAGGCGCCCGGACGGAACGCTCGCGCGATCGCTCCCCTCGTGAACGGACCGCGCGATTCCATCGGTCGTTTGAAGCGGCCATCATGTGTTGCAGGTCGCCCGCGCGTGTCATCGGCATACCCTCCTTCTTCGTCAAAACTGCCGCATCCGCCAGGATCGCAGCTTGCGTTGGAGGGAGCCCTCGACGTTTGCAGCCGGGCCGGCCCTGCGGACCCGCCCGTCCAGACCTTTCAGCCGGCCGATGCGGCCGGACGTTTCGGAGCGGCCAGGGTCCGGGAGTTGAGATTTCATGGCAAACAAGATGCTGATCGACGCGTCGCATCCGGAAGAGACCCGGGTCGTCGTCGTCAAGGGTAACCGGGTCGAGGAGTTCGACTTCGAGTCCGAGCACAAGAAGCAGCTCAAGGGCAATATCTATCTCGCCAAGGTGATCCGCGTCGAGCCGTCGCTCCAGGCGGCCTTCGTCGAGTATGGCGGCAACCGCCACGGCTTCCTCGCCTTCAGCGAGATCCACCCAGACTACTACCAGATCCCGGTCGCCGACCGGCAGGCCCTCATCGAGGATGAGCTCGCCCGGGCGCGCGAAGAAGAGGAGGAGGACGAGCCGAAGCCCGCTCGTTCCACCGCGCGCGGTCGCGGCAACCGCAGGGGTCGCGGCGGTGACGCGAAGGCCTCGACCGACACGCCCGACGGCGAGTCGGTGTCCGAGTCGGTCGACGAGACCGAGGCCGACGAGGGCGGCGCGCAGGAAATCGTCGAGGACGACGACGTCGAGGAACTCGGCGGCGCCGGACCGGGCGATCTGGCAGACGACAGCGAAGACGAAGCCACGACGGCATCCGGCGAGGAAGCGACGCCCGTCGTCGAGGAGAGCGTCGCCGAGATCGTCGAAGCCGCGGCCGAGAGCGAGACTGCGGACGCCGGAAGCGAGACCGGCGCCGAGAGCGAGGAAGCCTCCGAGGGCGAGGCCCGCACGTCGCGCCGGTCCTCCGGCCGACGCCGTCGTGGCGGCCGGCGCGGCGAGGCCGTCGAAGCGGAAGCCGCCTCCGGCGATGAGGCCGAGCAGGTCGACGAGATCGGCTCCGAGGACGCGATGGAGGAGGTTCCGGTTCGCACGAGCCGCCCGCCCCGCAAGCAGTACAAGATCCAGGAGGTCATCAAGCGCCGCCAGATCCTGCTCGTGCAGGTCGTGAAGGAAGAGCGCGGCAACAAGGGTGCCGCGCTGACCACCTACCTGTCGCTGGCCGGCCGCTACTCGGTCCTCATGCCCAATACGGCACGGGGCGGCGGCATCTCGCGCAAGATCACCAACGCGGCTGACCGCAAGCGGCTGAAGGACCTCGTGCGCGACCTCGAGGTGCCCCGCGGCATGGGAATCATCCTTCGCACCGCCGGCGCCAACCGCACCAAGCCCGAAATCAAGCGCGACTACGAGTACCTGATGCGCCTTTGGGAGACCGTGCGCACGATGACGCTCCAGTCGTCGGCGCCCGCCCTCGTCTACGAGGAAGGCTCGCTCATCAAGCGCTCGATCCGCGATCTCTACAACAAGGATATCGACCAGGTTCTGGTCGCGGGCGAAGGCGGCTACCGCGAAGCCAAAGACTTCATGCGGATGCTGATGCCTAGCCAGGCGAAGGTGGTCCAGCCCTATCGCGAGCCGGTGCCCATCTTCGCGCGCTCGGGCATCGAGGCGCAGCTCGACAAGATGCTGCAGCCGAGCGTGACGCTGAAGTCGGGCGGCTACATCATCATCAACCAGACCGAGGCGCTGGTCGCCATCGACGTCAACTCCGGTCGCTCGACGCGCGAACACTCGGTCGAGGATACCGCCTACCAGACAAACCTGGAGGCGGCCGAGGAGGTCGCCCGCCAGCTGCGCCTGCGCGATCTCGCTGGCCTGATCGTCATCGACTTCATCGACATGGAGGAGAAGCGCAACAACCGGAACGTCGAGAAGCGCCTGAAGGAGTGCCTCAAGGACGACCGCGCGCGCATCCAGATCGGTCGCATCTCGCACTTCGGCCTTCTGGAGATGAGCCGCCAGCGCATTCGTGCCAGCGTCCTTGAATCCACGATGCAGCCTTGCCCGGTCTGCGCCGGAAACGGGTATATCCGCTCCGAGTCCTCGCTGGCCCTGCACCTCCTGCGAACGCTGGAGGAGCACCTCCAGAAGCACGGCACGCACGACGTCATCGTGAAGGTGCCGACCTCGACCGCGCTCTACGTGCTCAACGAGAAGCGGGCGACGATCGACGACCTGGAGCAGCACCACGGCGTGCGCATCATCCTCCAGGCCGTGGAGGGCGTCGGGCACCAGCACATCGCGATCGAGCACGGTGCCGAGGCGGTAAAGCGTCCCCGTCCCGAGCCCGTGCAGCCCGTCTCGGTCGTGGCCGAGGAGATCGAAGAGGTCGAGGACGTCACGGACGAGGAGGCTGCCGAAGAAGAGGCGCCCGAGGCCAACGGCACGCTTGAGACGAACACGCGCGAGGATGGCAACGGCCGCCGCCGCCGTCGTCGTCGTCGGGGTGGCCGACGCAATGGCGAGGGTGAGTCCGAGGCTGAGGCGACGGCGGAGGGCACGGACGACGAAAGCGTCGCCGAGGCCTCGGATGCTGAGGTCGAAGTCGCCGGCGAGTCGGGAGAGGCTGGCGGCGACGATGCCGAAAGCCGCGAGCGCAAGCGCCGCCGTCGCGGTCGTCGTGGCGGTCGTCGCAGCCGCGAGGACGGTGCCCATGACGCGCCTGTCATGGATGTCGCTGGCGGTGCCGGTGCCGGCGAGGACCTGCCGGTCGTGATCGATGACGCGATCGCGGAGGATGACGGTTCCCAGACGCTCGACCCTGTCGAGATCGGCGATGTCGCCGAGCGCTCGCCCGAGCCCGAGATGACGGATGCCGTGGATGCCATCGAGGGCGTCGATCTTGACGGCGCTCGGGTCGCGGATCTCGAGGACGAGAACCTCGCGGTGCCGCCGGACGAGAACGAGGTCATCGCCGACACGGCGGAGGCGGGCGCGCTGATCGACGGCAATCCCCCGCTCGACGAGGTGTTCCCGGACGTGGAGGACGCCACCAGCGTCCCCAACGAGATCATCGAGAGCGAGGTCGAGGCCGCTCAGGACCAACCGGACTCCGCCACGCGCGGTCCTCGAATCACGTCCAACGGCGAGGAGCCGGAAGCCGAGGCCGACCGGCCGAAGCGGACCGGCTGGTGGGCCAAGCGCTCCTTCTTCTGAGATTCCGGACGGGGCGCCCTTGCGGCGCCCCGTTCGTGTTCAGGGCTTGGCGAGAAAGCGGCGCAACCGTTCCACCGCGGTCGCGATCTCGGTCGGGTGGCCCGCATAAGAGAGCCGCACGAAGTCCTCCCCACGTGCCGGGTCGAAGTCGGTGCCGGGCGTGATCGCCACATGCGTCTCGGCGAGGACGCGGCGGGCGAAGGCGGTGGCCTGCCCCTTGCCTTCCGGCACGCCGGCATAGGCGTAGAACGCGCCGTCCACCGGCGCGATATCGCGGAATCCGATCTCCGGCAGCGCGACCTCGAGAAGTCGCCGGTTGGCGTCGTAGGTGTCGCGGATCGCGTCGAGTTCGGCGGTCGCGTCCATCACCGCCTCGGCCGCGACCTGGCTGAGCTCGGGCGGCGAGATGTAGAGGCTCTGCGCCAGCCGCTCCGCGACCCGCACGAGTTCGGGAGGAAGCACCAGCCAGCCGACCCGCCATCCGGTCATGCAATAGTACTTCGAGAAGGAGTTCACCAGGATCGCCCGGTCGGTGAACTCCAGCGCGCTGGCCGCCGGCTCACCGAAGACGAGGCCATGGTAGATCTCGTCCGAGATGAAGGTGATGCCCTCGCCTTCCGCGACCCGGATCAGCCGCTCGAACTCGGCGCGCGGCGTCACCGTGCCCGTGGGATTGGCGGGACTGGCGATGAGGACGCCCTGCAAAGGCTCCAGGCGGTGTTCGGCAAGGAGGCGGTCCGCCGTCAGGAGGTAACCTTCCGTCGCATCGACGCAGATATCGACCGGAACGAGGCCGAGCGCGCGCAGGATGTTGCGATAGGCGGGGTAGCCGGGCGTTGCGATCGCCACGCGGTCGCCCTCGTCGAAGGCGGCAAGAAAGGCGAGGTTGAAGCCCGCGGACGATCCGGTCGTAACCATGACCCGCTCGGGGGACAGCGCCACGCCATAAGCCGCCACCGCTTGCCGCGCGATGCGCTCGCGCAAGGAAGCGCGGCCAAGCGCGTCGGTGTAGCCGATGCGTCCAGCCTCCATGAAGCGCCGGGCCGCGTCCAGCGCCTGTGCGGGCACCGAAGCCGAGGGTTGCCCGACCGCAAGCGAGATGACCGGCAGCCCGGCCGCCTTCATGCGGTTCGCCTCGGCCATGACGTCCATGGCTCGGAACGGATCGACGTTCGAGCGCCGCGACGCGCGGACGGGAGATGGCAGATCCATGGGGCCTCACAAACGCCGGATTGGAATGCGGCAAGCGGGTCGTACCGGCGCGCCGATCGCGGTACATAGAATCGGGCGGACGACGAGGGAAAGACCCGAATGGCGATGGGATGGAGGGAAGCGGCACGGCGAGCCGTCGCCGCCACGCTGGGTGTCGTCATGGCAACCACGGCGGTTGTGCCGGCGGGCGCTCAGTCGTCCGGCCGCACGCGGCTGCCGATCGTGCGGGACGCCGAGATCGAAAGCCTCGTGCGCGACTACGCGACGCCCATCCTGCGCGCGGCCGGCCTTTCGCCGAGCCGCGTCGACATCGTCCTCGTCAACGACCTCGCCTTCAACGCCTTCGTGGCGGGCCGGCGGATCTTCATCAACACGGGCACGATCCTGAACTCCGAGACGCCGAACGAGACGATCGGGGTCATCGCGCACGAGGTCGGGCACCTAGCCGGCGGTCATCAGGAGCGTCTACGCGACCAGATCGCGCGCGCCCAGATCATCGCGGTCGTGGCGGGCCTGCTCGGCGCGGGCGTCGCGGCGGCCGGTGCGGCCTCGGGTTCGGGGTCGCTCGCCGGCGTCGGCGGCGGGCTGATGACGAGCGGCGGCGGCATCGCGCAGCGCAGCCTGTTCGCCTACCAGCGCACGGAAGAGGTCACCGCCGACCGCTCGGCGCTCGTCTACCTCGAGAAGACGCAGCAGTCGCCCAAGGGGTTGCTGGACAGCTTCGAGGGGCTGATGCGCCAGAACATGCTGTCGGGCGTAACCCCGAACGTCTATCTCTCGTCGCATCCGGCGCCTCAGGAGCGGCTCGGGCGCCTCCAGGACGCTGCGAAAGCAAGCCCCTACTTCGGCAAGAAGGATTCGCCAGCGCTGCAGCTGCGTCACGACCTCGCCCGGGCGAAGATTGCTGCCTATAACGGCGGCGCCACGCAGGTCCGGCGCGCGTTCCCGCGCGACCAGCTCGGCATGGCTTCGCGCTACGGCGACGCGATCGCGACGCACCTTGCCGGCTCCCCCCGCATGGCGCTCGACAAGATCGACAGGCTCATTGCCGAAGACGCCGCAAATCCCTGGTTTCAGGAGGTGCGGGGCGAAATCCTGATGGCGTCGGGACGTTCGGAAGAAGCAGCGGCCGCCTTCTCGCGGGCCGAGAAGCTCGACAGGTCCAATTCCGGTCTCCTCAAGGCCTCGGTCGGTCAGGCGATCGTGACCGGCGGCAATCCCAGGCGCATGCCCGAAGCCGTTGCCCAGATCGAGCGCGGCCTGCAGACCGATCCGAACAACTCCACCGCCTACGAATTCCTTGCCATGGCCTACGGCAGGATGGGCGAGATCGGCGCGGCCGAGCTCGCCACGGCGGAAGGCTACTGGCAGGCCGGCAACTTCCGGCAGGCGAAAATCTTCGCCGCCCGTGCACAGGGCAAGTTCCGTCCCAACTCGCCACAATGGCGGCAGGCGCAGGACATCCTCACCACCAAGATCGCGACGAAATGAAACCCATTCACGCCTGCATCGCCGCCGCCGCTCTCTTCGCGAGCATTCCCGCGCACGCTTTCGACGAGACGCAGACGCGCGACATAGAGAAGATCGTCCGAGACTATCTCGTCGCTCATCCCGAGGTGCTGCTGGAGGCGATCGATGCGCTGGAGGCCAAGCGCACCGCCGAAATGCAAGCCTCGCGAAGCGCGGCCATCGCCTCCGTCTCACAGCTCCTGACGACCACCCCCAATGGGACGGCGGCCGGCAACCCGGCGGGCGACGTCACGATCACCGAGTTCTTCGACTACAACTGCGGCTACTGCAAGCGCGCGGCCTCGGACATGGAGGTCCTCGTCGCGGCGGACCCGAAGCTGCGCGTCGTCTTGAAGGAAGTACCGGTTCTCGGGCCCGACTCGGAGGCGGCGACGCGCGTGAGCCTTGCCTTCCGCGCGCTCGCGCCGGATCGCTATCCCGCCTATCAGAAGGCGCTTCTCGCCTCGCGCGAGCGTGTCGACCAGGAGCGCGCGCTGGCCGTCGCGGCCGACTACGACGTGGCGCGCGAGCGCCTCCTGCCGCTGCTTCAAAGCGAGACGGTCACAAGCGTGCTCGCGGAATCGGCGCATCTCCTCGACACGCTCGGCATTAGTGGAACGCCCACCTATGTCGTCGGCGGGGAACTCGTCTCCGGTGCCGTGGGGGCGGATGCGCTCGCCAAGCGGATCGCCAACGTCCGGCAATGCGGAAAGGCCTCCTGTTGAGACGCAACTCTTGCGTCTTGAGGACTTTTCGGGCACGGCCACGCGGTCTATAGGGCAACAAGTGCGGGCGGGCGCCGTTTCCCTCGCGAACGAGGTCTTTCGTGCCGCTCCGGCGGGACGGGACCGCTCCCACGTCGTCGGGCCCTCGCGCCACCCATCTTCCGAAGGAACACCATGTCGCAAAAGGATACGTCCGTTGACCGCTCGCTCGTTCGGGAGCTGGCCGACATCCTCAACGATACGGACCTGACGGAGATCGAGATCGAGCAGGGCGACCTGCGTATCCGCGTTTCACGGCAGAAGGAATACGTGGCGGCCGGCGGTTACGCGATGACCATGCCGGCACCCCATCAGATGGCTGCTCCCGCCCCGGTCGCGGCGCCTGCGGCCGCCGCACCTGCGCCGGCGAGCGCCGGACCCGAGGTCGGCTCCGTCCCCTCGCCCATGGTCGGCACGGTCTACCTGGCCTCGGCGCCCGGCGCGAAGCCCTTCATCGAGATCGGTCAGACCGTCTCGGAAGGTGAGACGCTCCTGATCATCGAAGCGATGAAGACGATGAACCAGATTCCCGCGCCCCGCTCGGGCACGGTGAAGCGGATCTGCGTCGATAACGGCCAGCCGGTCGAGTACGGCGAGGCGCTCGTCGTCATCGGCTAGCCGCCGAGGCGGATGCCGAGCGCCGGTCCCGAGACGTTTTTCGATACGAGGATGCCCATGTTCAACAAGGTCCTGATCGCCAATCGCGGCGAGATCGCGCTGCGCGTCCTGCGCGCCTGCAAGGAGCTGGGCATCGCGACGGTCGCGGTGCATTCCACGGCCGACAACGCCGCCATGCACGTTCGCCTTGCCGACGAGAGCGTCTGCATCGGTCCGCCGCCGGCGCGCGACAGCTATCTCAACATCCCCTCCATTCTCGCGGCCTGCGAGATCTCCGGGGCGGACGCCGTCCACCCAGGCTACGGCTTCCTGTCCGAGAATGCGCGCTTTGCCGACATTCTGGACGCTCACAACATCACCTTCATCGGTCCGACAGCCGACCACATCCGCATCATGGGCGACAAGATCGAGGCCAAGCGCACGGCGCAGCGCCTCGGCATCCCGGTGGTTCCCGGGTCGCCCGGTGCCGTGACCGACGACGACGAGGCGATGCGGATCGCGCGCGACATCGGCTTTCCGGTGCTTGTGAAGGCATCAGCCGGCGGTGGCGGTCGCGGCATGAAGGTCGCCCATACGCCAGTCGACCTGTCGCTGGCGCTGGCGACGGCCCGCTCCGAGGCAGGCGCCGCCTTCGGCGACGATGCCGTCTATCTCGAGAAATATCTCGGCAAACCGCGCCATATCGAGGTTCAGGTCTTCGGCGACGGCGCCGGCAAGGCCGTTCACCTCGGCGAGCGCGACTGCTCGCTCCAGCGCCGTCACCAGAAGGTCTGGGAAGAGGCTCGCTCGCCCGCGCTCGACGACGAGCAGCGCCGCCGCATCGGCGAGATCTGCGCCAACGCGATGGCCGAGCTTCACTATCGCGGCGCCGGCACGATCGAGTTCCTGTACGAGAATGGCGAGTTCTATTTCATCGAAATGAATACGCGTCTGCAGGTGGAGCATCCGGTGACGGAGGCAATCACCGGGCTCGACCTCGTACACGAGCAGATCCGCGTCGCAGCCGGGCTCGGCCTCTCGGTGACCCAGTCCGACGTCCAGTTCTCGGGCCACGCGATCGAATGCCGCATCAACGCCGAGGACCCGCGCACCTTCGCGCCCTCGCCCGGCCAGATCAGCTACTACCACGCACCCGGCGGCCTCGGCGTGCGCGTCGATTCCGGTGTCTATCAGGGCTACTCGATTCCGCCCTTCTACGACTCGCTGATCGGCAAGCTCATCGTTCACGGGCGCAACCGGAACGAATGCCTGATGCGCCTTCGCCGCGCACTCGACGAGATCATCGTCGACGGCGTCAAGACGACGCTGCCCTTGTTCCAGGATCTCGTGGACAATCCGGACATGCAGCGGGGCGACTACGACATCCATTGGCTGGAGCAGTATCTCGCGGCGGCCGCCAAGGCAGCCTGACCCATGTCAAGGCGCGGCGGCGAGATCGAGATCACGCCGCAGCTTCTCCTGCGCGCCTATGCGGCCGGGATCTTTCCCATGGCCGAGAACGCGGACGACCCGTTCATCCATTGGATGGACCCGCAGCGTCGTGGCATCCTGCCGCTCGACGCGCTCCATGTGCCGCGCTCGCTGATCAAGACGATCCGACGTCGCCGCTACGAGGTCCATGTCGATCGGGCCTTCGCGGCGGTCGTGGATGCGTGCGCCGAACCGGCACCCGGCCGCGAGCAGACCTGGATCAACGCCGAGATCCGGCGTCTTTATCTCGGCCTCCATGATATCGGGCATGCCCACAGTGTCGAGGCGTGGGACGGCGACCGGCTGGAGGGCGGCCTCTACGGGGTGAGCCTCGGCGGCGCGTTCTTCGGCGAGAGCATGTTCTCGCGGGCGACGGACGCCTCGAAGGTCGCGCTTGTCTTTCTATGGGAGCGGCTTGTGCGCGGCGGCTATACGCTGCTCGACACGCAGTTCAAGAACGCCCATCTCTCGCGCTTCGGGGCGATCGAGATCCGACGCGCCGAATATCGCGAGCGCCTTGCGCACGCGATCGAGGTGCCGGCCACCTTTTATCCGGCGGGTGCCGGCACGGTCGAGTCCGTTTTGCAGTCCTTGAGCCAGACATCGTAGATCGGATGTTCCACGGCATTGAGGCCGGGTGAATCCGCGAACATCCAGCCCGTGAAGATGCGCCGGATCTCACGCTGGAGCGTGATCTCGTCCACTTCCACGAACGTGTCCGTCTTCGGGGCTTCGTCCTGCGTGCGCGTGTAGCAGGCACGCGGGGTGACCTGCAGGGCGCCGAATTGCACCGTCTCGTCGACCTGAACGTCGAAGGTGGTGATCTTGCCGGTGATCTTGTCGAGCCCGGAGAAGACCGCGATGCGGTTGGCCACGCGCTCCGCCGAGGCCGGCGCGCAGGCCAGAACCAGCGCGGCGGCAGCTAGAGCCAGACGGCGCATGGTTACGGCTGCCAGGCGTCGTAGTCGCCAGTGACGCGCGGACGCTCTGCGGTGTTGAGCAGCGAGCCCTTCGGCCGGTAGGCGAGACCCGTGCCCGTCAGGTTCGGCGTATGCGGCTTTTCCCAAGGATGGGGCGTGTAGCCGTCCTTGGGCGGCGGCGTATCGGTGCGGTGGTGCATCCAGCCATGCCAGCCGGGACCGATCGCGCTCGCCTCGGCAGGACCGTTGTAGATCACCCAGCGGCGCTTTCCGTCGGCGGTCTGGTAGTAGACGTTGCCGCTCTCGTCCTCGCCCACGCGCTGGCCGAACCGCCACGTGTGAAACCGCGTGCCGATGGTCTGGCCGTTCCACCAGGTGAAGATTTCCGTCAGCCACTTCATGAGGGTCATGCGAATGCCGCTCCGTCTCGTCGGCGCCGTTATCGTGCCGCGCCCCGCAAATGTCCATGGCGAACCGCTGCCGCGACGCTATGCGAGGCGCTTCTCCATCACCACGAGGTCGATGCCCGCCGTCTCGGACGGCGCAGCCGCCGGGCCCGTGACCGCAAAGCCCCGGCGCTCGTAGAAGCGCAGGGCTCCGGCGTTGGCGAGTTCGACCTCCAGCCGGATGCGTCGCGCGTCCGGGAAGGCGTTCTTGATCTCGGCAAGGAGATCGCTTCCTATGCCGCGCCCCTGCGCCTCGGGCAGGACGTAGAGCTGGTGGAGCGCCACCAGCTTGCCGTCGGCCGCCGCCGCGTAGGCCATGCCCAGTAGCCGCGAGCCGTCGTCGGCGACGACGAATTCGGACGAGGGACGAGCGAGATGGCCGGCCAGCCGGCTCGGCGTGTGCCAGGCGGCCGTGATCTGCTCGACACGGTCCGACCCGTAGATACCGTCGTAGGTCGCGTGCCACGTCTCGCCGAGAAGGCGGCTGACGCGGGCCAGGTCCGCCTTGCCGCCCGTTCGCAGGAAGACCGGCGTCACGGCAGGTTCAGCTTGGCCTTCACAAGGTCGTTCACGCTCTGGGGATTGGCCTTGCCGCCGGTCGCCTTCATGACCTGGCCGACGAACCAGCCGGCGAGCGTCGGCTTCGCCTGAGCCTGCGCGACCTTGTCGGGGTTGGCGGCGATCACCTCGTCCACCGCCCGCTCGATCGCGCCGGTATCGGTGACCTGTCGCAGGCCGCGACTCTCGACGATCTCTCGCGCGTCGCCGCCCTCGTTCCAGAGGATCTCGAAGACGTCCTTGGCGATCTTTCCGGAGATCGTGCCCTCCCGAACGAGATCGAGCAGGGTCCCGAGTTGGGCGCCAGAGACCGGCGTCTCCTCGATGCCCCTGCCGGATTTGTTGAGCGCGCCGAGAAGGTCGTTGATGACCCAGTTGGCGGCTTGCTTGGCGTCGCGTCCCTCGGCGACGCCCTCGAAGAAGTCCGCGATCGCCTTTTCCGACACCAGGATCGAGGCGTCGTAAGGCGACAGGCCCGAGGCGATCAACCGCTGGCGCTTGTCGTCGGGCAGTTCCGGCAGGTCTTTCGCCAGGTCCTCGACGAAGGCATCGTCGAATTCGAGCGGCAGAAGGTCCGGATCGGGGAAGTAGCGGTAGTCGTGCGCGTCCTCCTTGGACCGCATGGCGCGCGTCTCGCCCTTCACGGGGTCGAAGAGCCGCGTCTCCTGGTCGATCTCGCCGCCCTCCTCGAGGATCGCGATCTGGCGTCGGGCCTCCGACTCGATCGCCTGACCGACGAAGCGGATCGAATTGACGTTCTTGATCTCGCAGCGCGTGCCGAAAGCGCCGCCCGGCCGGCGTACGGACACGTTGACGTCGGCGCGCATGGAGCCCTCGTCCATGTTGCCGTCGCACGTGCCGAGATAGCGCAGGATCGTGCGCAGCTTGGTGAGATAGGCGCGTGCCTCGTCGGACGAGCGCATGTCGGGCTTGGAGACGATCTCCATCAGCGCCACGCCCGAGCGGTTCAGGTCGACGAAACTCATGGTCGCATGCTGGTCGTGCATCGACTTGCCGGCGTCCTGCTCGAGATGCAGGCGCTCGATTCCGACCTCGATATCCTCGAAGCCGCCCTTCTGGTCGGGCCCGACCGAGACGATCACGATACCCTCGCCCACGATCGGATGGGCGAACTGCGAGATCTGGTAGCCCTGCGGCAGGTCCGGATAGAAGTAGTTCTTGCGATCGAAGACCGAGCGGTTGTTGATCTGCGCCTTCAGCCCGAGACCGGTGCGCACGGCTTGGCGCACGCACTCCTCGTTGATGACCGGCAGCATTCCGGGCATGGCCGCGTCTACAAGGCTGACATTGTCATTGGGCTCGGAGCCGAAGCGCGTGGAAGCGCCCGAGAAGAGCTTCGCCTCGGACAGGACCTGCGCATGGACCTCCATGCCGATCACGATCTCCCAGTCGCCGGTGGCGCCGGGGATGAACTTCTTCGGGTCGGGCGTGCGGGTGTCGACGAGAGGCATGGGTGGTCCGGCGTTCGGTCGGTTGGGACGAGGGCTAGATCAAAGGACCAAGCCGTTCAAGGGTATGGCGCAGTGCGGCGGCAGGCCGTCGCCACGACGCTCAGCCGGCGGCGCCCAGCTCCAGCGCGATCGCCCGGCGTTCCGCCTCCGTGTCGCCCGTCCCCATCGGGCGCCCGGCACGGCGGTACCAGTAGGCGGCGTTGCTCTCGTCGCCCTCGATGCGATGCAGTAAGGCATGGACCCAGGCGGCCGCCTGCGAGGCGTCGTCCTGAACCAGGGCGTGAGCCCCTTCCCAGTCGCCCGCGGCGAGCCGGTCCAGGGCCTGCCGTGCGGCGTTCACCACCAGCGTTCCGGCTCGAAACGGCCGGCGGCCTTCTCGATGACACTTGCGGTGGAGAACAGCGTCTCCTCGTCGAACGGTCGGCCGATAAGCTGGAGTCCGAGCGGCAACCCCTCGGCCGAAAGGCCGGCGGGAACGGCGATGCCGGGAAGGCCGGCCATGTTCACGGTGACCGTGAAGATGTCGTTCAGATACATCGCCACCGGATCGGCCGCGAGATCCTCGTCGCCGATGCCAAAGGCGGCCGAAGGAGTCGCCGGCGTCAGGAACGCGTCCACCCCATCCGCGAACGCGGCCTCGAAGTCGCGCTTGATGAGCGTGCGAACCTTCTGGGCCTGGAGGTAGTAGGCGTCGTAGTAGCCGGCGGACAGCACGTAGGTGCCGATCATGATGCGGCGTTTCACCTCGCGACCGAAGCCGGCGGCGCGCGTGTTCTCGTACATCTGCGCGACGTCGCGGCCTGGAACGCGCAGGCCGTAGCGCACGCCATCATAGCGCGCGAGGTTGGACGAGGCTTCGGCGGGGGCGACGATGTAGTAGGCCGGCAGCGCGTATTTCGTATGTGGCAACGAGACGTCGACGATCTCGGCTCCCGCCTCGCGCAGCATGGCGATGCCGCGCTGCCAGAAGGTTTCGATCTCGGCGGCCATGCCCTCAACGCGATACTCGCGCGGGATGCCGATGCGCAGGCCCTTCACCGAGCGGCCGATCGCCGCCTCGTAGTCCGGCACGGGCCGGTCGACCGACGTCGTGTCCTTGGGATCGACCGAGGCCATGGACTTCAGAAGGATCGCGGCGTCGCGAACGTCGCGTGCGATAGGCCCCGCCTGATCCAGCGACGAGGCGAAGGCCACCGTGCCCCAACGCGAGCAGCGCCCGTAGGTCGGCTTGATGCCGACGGTGCCGGTGAAGGCTGCGGGCTGGCGGATCGAGCCGCCCGTGTCGGTGGCCGTCGCGCCGGCGCACAGGCGCGCGGCGACCGCCGCGGCCGAGCCGCCCGAGGAGCCGCCCGGCACGAGCTTCATGTCAGAGCCCTGGCGTCGCCAGGGGTTCACGACCGGGCCGTAGTAGCTCGTCTCGTTGGAGGAGCCCATGGCGAACTCGTCCATGTTGAGCTTGCCGAGCATCACCGCGCCGTCGGCCCACAGGTTCGCCGTGACGGTCGATTCGTAGCGCGGTTCGAACTTGTCGAGGATGTGCGAGCAGGCCTGCGTATGAACGCCTTCCGTGGCGAACAGGTCCTTGATGCCGAGCGGGATGCCCTCCAGGGCGCCGCCGGTTCCCGCCGCGAGCCTCGCGTCGGACGCCGAGGCCATGTCGCGCGCCTTATCGGCGGTCACGGCGACATAGGCATTGAATGTCTCGTTCGCGGCGTCGATCGCGGACAGATAGCTGTCGGTCAGCTCGCGGGCCGTGAAATCCTTGGCGGCCAGCTTGTCTCTGGCTTCGGCGATCGTCAGGGCGGTCAGGTCGGTCATGGCGTCAGTGTCTTTTCGTAGAAGCGCGAGAAGCCGGAATCGGGATAGTCGAGAACCGCGCCGCAGACGCGAAAGCCGCATCGCTCGTAGAGCCGCCAGGCCGCCTCGAAGCCGGGCGCCTCGCCGGTCTCGAGCACCAGACGCCCGAGCCCCTTGTCGCGAGCTAGGGCTTCGACGCACTCGAGAAGCCGCGTACCGACGCGCTGTCCGCGAAGGGCGGGATAGGTGAACATGCGCTTCACCTCGCCGAGCTCCTCGTCATGGATCTTCAGAGAGGCCATTCCGAGCGGCGAGCCAGCCGGATCGCGCATCACGAACACCGTGACGCTCGGTTCCGCCATCTGCTCCACGGTCAGCTGGAACTGGAATTCGGGCGGCGACAAGGGGCGCATGGTGTCGTTGAGCTCCGCCACCATGGCGCGAACGTCGTCCTGCAGCGGGGTCTCCGCACTGATCGAGGTCGCGTCCGCCATGCTATTCGACGACCTTCGGAACCAAGAAGAAATGGTCCTCGGTTTCGGGCGCGTTGGCCACGATGTCGTCGGCCTTGTGGCCGTCCGTGACGACATCCCGGCGCTTCTTCATCTCGATCGGAATAACCGAGGTCATCGGCTCGACACCGGAAACGTCGACCTCGCCGAGCTGCTCGACGAAGCCGAGGATGGCGTTCAGCTCGGCCTGCATCGTCACGACGTCCTCGTCCGACACCGCGATGCGGGCAAGGCGTGCGACGCGGCGAACGGTAGCGGGATCGACTGACATGCGGTTCCTTCAGCGTCGGCAATGGATGCCGACGCTATACCGGCGGGTCCGGACCCGCGCAACGCCGCGCGCGGCGCGAGAGCCTTCGCGCGAAGCCGCTCAGATATCGAAGGGCTTACCCACCTCGGGCACGAGAATGCGGCTGGCCTCGTCCTCCATGGCGTCCTTGAACTTGTCCGGATTGGGATCGAGGATCGAAAGCGTGCCGTAGTGCAGCGGGATGATCTTCTCGAAGTTGAAGTAGCGGCGGCAGGCGAGCGCCGCGACCGCCGCGCCCATGGTCAGCCGGTCGCCGACCGGGACGAGGCCGATCTTGGGATGGTGAAGCTCCTCGATGATCGCCATGTCGCCGAAGATGTCCGTGTCGCCCATATGATAGACGCTGCCGCCCTCGGCGAAATGGAGCACCACGCCGTTCGGCATGCCGAGATAGGTGACGGTTCCGTTCTCCTCGACCGAGCCCGAGGAGTGGAAGGCCTGGGTCAGCGTGACGGAGAAGTCGTCGAACTTGACCGTTCCGCCGGTATTGGCGGGCTCGATCTTCTCGATGCCCTTCTTCGACAGCCACTGCACGAGCTCGAACGTGCCGACGACGCTGGCACCCGTGCGCTTGGCAATGTCGATCGTGTTGCCGACATGGTCGAAATGGCCGTGCGTCAGGACGATATGGGTCGTCCCCTTCGTCGCCTCGGCAACGTCGCCCTTGAAGTGAGGGTTCCCGGTCAGAAACGGGTCGATCAGGATCACCGCCGATCCGCTCTCGATTCGAAAGGCCGAATGGCCGAAATAGGTCATCTTCATGGGCGGGTCCGACTCCTCGCGCAAATAGCCGGCCGACGCGTCGTGGCCGGCCAGACGCTAAGCTAGGATCGCGCGCGACCGATCAAGACGAGGTGTGAGTGGGAATCATCGATATCGGCGAGTTGCTCGCCTGCCTGCCGTCGAACTCGACGATCGCGGGGCTCGACCTCGGGACGAAGACAATCGGCGTCGCCGTCTCGGATCTCGGCCTCGCCTTCGCGACGCCGCGCCACACCATCGCCCGGCGCAAGTTCACGCAGGACGCCGAGGAACTGCGCCGCGCGCTCGACGAGGCGCGCGCCGGCGCGATCGTGCTCGGTCTGCCGCTGAACATGGATGGTTCGGAGGGACCTCGTGCGCAGTCGAGTCGCGCCTTCGCCCGCAACTACGCGCGTCTCGACCCGCGCCCGATCGTCCTGTGGGACGAGCGACTTTCGACGGTGGCCGCCGAGCGGGGCATGATCGAGATGGACCTGTCGCGCCGCCGCCGCGCCGAGCGAATCGACGCGGCGGCGGCGAGCTTCATCCTTCAGGGCGCGCTGGACAGGCTCGCGGTTCTGTTCGAGGCAGATGAGCGGGAGTTGCGCTGACGCACCGCGCTGAACCAGGCCCCAACCGCTCTTCGCCTGCGGAACGCGAAGACGGAAACCACGATCAGCGAGTCGAGAATCAGCGCCCGAACGACGAGAGGCGGCAGGGTCTCAGGCGCCACGCCCAGCGCCGCTGCGTAGAGACCGAAGACATGGTCGTAGAGCGCGCGTGAGAAGAAGAGCATGCCGAAGTTCAGGTCGTGGGAGGCGAGGCCGAGCCACAGCGCGAGAAACGACATCGGCGCGAACCACAGTGTGAGAAACCAGCGCATCATCCCCTCTTTTCGGAGGTGCCCGGCAACTCACCGCCTCGCGGCTGGCGGGGGATCGAGGCGTCCAACGCGAGAAGCGCCCGGCGCAACTCCATCTCGTCCTCCGGTTCATCCGGTGCGAACAGGCAGTTGTCGAACGCAAAGGCGAGGACCGTGAGCGCGACCGACCATAAGGCCAGATCGACGCGCGACACGACGCTGGCAAAGGGTGCGTCGAACAGAAGGGCCGCCAGGACGAAGGCGAAGGAGATGCCGAGACCGACGAAGGCGAGGCCCTCGCCCCGTCGGACGGTTTCGGCATCGCGCGAGTGAATGTGAAAAAGCGCAGCGGCCGGAATCGCCGCGGCGCCCATCGAGAGAACGACGAGCAGGCCCTGCTCCGCGCCGCCTGCCGCCGGCGGGTCGAGCGGGACGCCGAACAAAACCTCACGACCGGACGTCGCGGTAAGCTGGGTCAGCGCGGTCACCGCGTGGAAGCCGGACCAGGCGGCCAGCGCGAAGGAACTGGGAAGGCGAATCACCGGCGCTCTCCTGCATCCGTTAACAAGGCGTTAACGGCAGGGTCTGGGATCGGCTCCCGCGCCGCAAACGATACCATTCGTTAGGGTTAACGGAACGGCGACCGTGCGGCCGATCGCCTTGTGGAGCGGGATGCCATCGCCTATAGCCCGGCTTCAGGATGACAGACCCCACGCGCCCCGGAACCGCTCCGCACCGACACCTGCTTGGCATAGCCGGGCTGTCGCTTCCCGACATTCACGAGCTGATGGATCGCGCCGACGTTGCCGTGTCGGTGAGCCTTGGGCTCGACAAGAAGAAGACGGCGCTCAGGGGCCGGACCCAGATCAACCTCTTCTTCGAGGCCTCGACGCGGACGCAGGCGTCCTTCGAGCTGGCCGGAAAGCGCCTCGGCGCCGATGTCATGAACATGTCGGTCGCCAACTCTTCGGTGAAGAAGGGCGAGACGCTCATCGACACGGCGATGACGCTGAACGCCATGCGGCCAGACATCCTGGTCGTGCGTCACCATGCGGCAGGCGCGGTCGCGCTCCTGGCGCAGAAGGTCGCCTGCTCGGTCGTCAACGCCGGAGACGGCGCGCACGAACACCCGACGCAGGCGCTGCTCGACGCCCTCACGATCCGTCGCCGCAAGGGACGCGTTGCGCGCCTCATCGTGACGATCTGCGGCGATGTCCTGCATAGCCGCGTCGCGCGCTCCAACATTCTGCTTCTCAACGCGCTCGGCGCGGAGGTGCGCGTCGTCGCGCCATCGACGCTGCTCCCGGCCGGCATCGAGGACATGGGCGTGCGCGTCTTCCGTCGCATGGAGGAAGGGCTCGCGGGCGCCGACGTCGTCATGATGCTGCGGCTGCAGCGCGAGCGGATGCAGGGCTCCTTCGTGCCCTCCGTGCGCGAGTACTTCCGCTTCTTCGGCCTCGACGCGCAGAAGCTCGGTCACGCCAAGCCCGATGCGCTGGTCATGCATCCCGGTCCCATGAACCGGGGCGTCGAGATTGCATCCGAGATTGCGGACGGACCGCAGAGCGTCATCGAGGAACAGGTCGAGATGGGCGTCGCCGTCCGGATGGCCGTGATGGAGTGGATGATGGACGCGAACGCGGCTGGAGCGGCCCGATGAACACCGCGCGTCCGCTTGCGGTCACGAACGTCCGCATCCTCGACCCCTCGCGCAAACTCGACGCGGTGGGCACGGTTCTCGTGCGCGACGGCGTGATTCTCTCGGCCTCCGGCGGGGCCGCCGCCGTTCCCGATGGTGCGGAGACGATCGACGGTTCGGGCCTCGCCTGCCTGCCCGGCCTCGTGGACGCACGTGTCTTCGTCGGGGAGCCGGGCGGCGAGCACCGCGAGACGATCCGTTCGGCGGGCCGTGCCGCGGCGGCCGGAGGCGTCACGTCCATCCTCGTCATGCCCGACACCGATCCGGTGATCGACGACGTGGCGCTGGCGGAATTCATCGTGCGCACGGCGCGCGAGACCTCGGCCGTCAACGTCTTTCCCGCCGCCGCGCTGACGCGCGGCCTGCGCGGCGAGGAGATGACGGAAATCGGCCTCCTGTCTGGGGCGGGCGTGCGCGCCTTCACGGACGGCCGGCATACGTTGCGCAACAACGGCCTGATGCGGCGGATCATGACCTATGCGGGCGACTTCGACGCGCTCGTGATGCATGAGACGCAAGATGCGGATCTCGCGGGGTCCGGCGTCGTCACGGAAGGCCTGCTGGCTTCCTGGCTGGGCCTGCCGGCGATACCGCGCGAGGCGGAGGTGATCCCGCTCGAGCGCGACCTTCGCCTCGCCGCCCTGACGGGTGCTCGCTATCACGCGGCCCAGATTTCCACCGCCCTTTCGGCGGAGGCCATGCGCCGCGCCAAGCGCGACCGCGTCCGGGCGACGGCAGGCGTCTCGATCGCCCATCTCTCGCTCAACGAGAACGACATCGGCGAGTACCGGACCTTCTTCCGTCTGTCGCCGCCCCTGCGCAGCGAAGACGATCGCCAGGCCATGATCGAGGCGCTGGCCGACGGGACGATCGACATCGTCTGTTCCTCGCACGACCCGCAGGACGCGGACGGCAAGCGCCGCCCCTTCGCGGAGGCCGAGAGCGGCGCGATCGGGTTGGAAACGCTTCTTCCCGCGCTTTTGCGCCTCCATCATACCGACCGCGTTCCGCTGCTGCGGCTTCTGGAGGCGGTGACGTCGGCGCCGGCCGAGCTGTTGCGGCTCGATCGCGGCACGCTCCAGCCCGGCCGCCCCGGCGATCTCACGCTGGTCGATCTCGACGCCCCCTTCGTCTTCACCAAGGACCGGATCGGCTCGCGCTCGAAGAACACGGCCTTTGAAAACGCACGCTTCCAGGGCGCGGTAATGCGAACGATCGTGGGGGGTCGGACGGTGTTCGAGCACGATGCGCGGAGCGTTGCGGCATGATGCAGTTCGACTGGACCGGGACGCCGGCCGGAACCGTCCTCCTGGCTCTGGGCGTCGGCTACCTCTGCGGCACGATCGCCTTCGGATTGATCCTGACGAGGCTCTTCGGCCTAGGCGACCTGCGCTCGATCGGCTCCGGCAATATCGGGGCGACCAATGTCCTGCGCACGGGCAACAAGAAGGTCGCGGCGCTGACGCTGCTCGGCGACCTCCTGAAGGCCACGGTTCCGATCCTCGTCTTCTGGCGCTTCGGACCGCTGGCGGCGGCGGCCGCCGGCCTCGGCGCCTTTCTCGGCCACCTCTTCCCCGTCTGGCTCGGCTTCCGGGGCGGAAAAGGCGTCGCGACCTATATCGGCATTCTGCTCGGCTTCGCGCCCTGGGGCGTGCTCGTCTTCGCCGCGGTCTGGCTGGGCGCGGCCAAGGTCTGGCGCTATTCCTCGCTCGCGGCCCTTCTGGCAACGCTTGTCGTCCCCGTCGGCTATCTGCTGATGGGCAACCTGATGGCGGCCGAGCTCTCTGCGATCCTCACGATCCTCGTCTATTGGAAGCACGCGCCCAATATCCGGCGGCTGCGCGCCGGGACGGAAGGCCGCATTGGAGCCAAGGGTTGAGTGAAGGGCGCTCGCGGCTTGCGGACGAAACGCTTCTCGACTGGATACGCCTGATCCGGTCCGACAATGTCGGCCCGGTTACCTTCCGCCATCTCGTCACCCGCTTCGGCGGCCCGCGCGAAGCCCTCGACGCGCTGCCCGACCTCGCCCGGCGCGGCGGAGCGCGGAGCCGGATCATGCCCTACCCGCTCGCGGCGGCCGAGGCCGAACTCGGAACCGCCCGGCGCATGGGGGCGTGGTTCCTCGATATCGACCATCCAGCCTATCCCGCGACGCTTCGCGCCGCCGACGCGGCCCCGCCGCTCCTTGCCGTCATGGGTGAGCCGACGATCCTCGCCCGCACGCCGGTCGCGATCGTCGGCTCGCGCAAGTCTTCGGCGGCCGGCATGCGACTGGCCGAGACCTTCGCCGCCGCGCTCGGGGCATCGGGCTGTACGATCGTATCGGGGCTCGCACGCGGCATCGACACGGCGGCGCATCGCGCAAGTCTCGAGACCGGGACGGTCGGCGTCTTCGCAGGGGGGCTCGACAAACCCTATCCCGACGAGAACCGGCCGCTGATGCGGAGCATCGTCGACCGCGGCGGATGCCTCATGACGGAGATGCCGTTCGGCTGGGAGCCGCGCGCGGTGGACTTTCCCCGACGCAACCGCATCGTCGTCGGGCTGTCGCTTGCCGTTTTGGTTGTCGAAGCGGCCAAGCGCTCGGGCTCGCTGATTTCGGCGCGCCTCGCCGCCGAGATGGGGCGTCTCGTCTTCGCGGTTCCCGGCTCGCCGCTCGAACCCCGCGCCGCCGGCACGAACGCCCTTCTCAAGGACGGCGCGAGCTTCGCGCTCGAGCCACAGGACCTTCTCGACGAGCTGGCGCCCCTGGTGAGAGCCCCGATGCCGCTCGCGGAAGCCGAGCCTGCGGAGGCGCCGATCTTCGACGCGCCCGAGACGGATCGGGACCGCGTCGTCCAGGCGCTGGGCATCGCACCGACGGCGCACGACGACCTTCTCGCGCATGCCGGGGTCGACGCGGCCACGCTTCAGCTCGTGCTCATCGAACTCGAACTTGCGGGCCGGCTCGAACGCCATCCGGGCGGCAACGTCTCGCTCCTGGGCTGAGGCCGCGCTGGTCGCGCCGGGGTTGACCGGCGTCTCGCCACTGTCCATGTGAACGGACGACATGCGGGGTGACCGACCCCAAGGCACCCCTCCTCCCAGGATCCAAGCCAACATGGAACTCGTCATCGTCGAGTCGCCTGCCAAAGCGAAGACGATCAACAAGTATCTCGGCAGCAACTACAAGGTGCTCGCCTCCTTCGGCCACGTGCGCGACCTGCCGGCCAAGGACGGATCCGTGCGTCCCGACGACGACTTCGCGATGGATTGGGCCGTGGACGGCCCTTCCTCCAAGCGCCTGTCAGAGATCGCGCAGGCGATGAAGAGCGCCGATGCCCTGATCCTGGCGACCGACCCCGACCGCGAGGGCGAGGCGATCTCCTGGCACGTGCTCGACGTCCTGCGCCAGAAGAAGGTGATTAAGGACAAGCCGGTTCGCCGCGTCGCCTTCAATGCCATCACCAAGAAGGCGATCCTCGAGGCAATCGCGAACCCGCGCGAGATCGACGGGCCGCTGGTGGACGCCTATCTGGCGCGCAGGGCGCTCGACTATCTCGTCGGATTCAACCTGTCGCCGGTCCTGTGGCGCAAGCTGCCGGGCGCCCGCTCAGCGGGCCGCGTCCAGTCCGTGGCCCTGCGTCTCGTCTGCGACCGCGAGGCCGAGATCGAGCGTTTCAAGACCGACGAGTACTGGCAGATCGTGGCGCGCCTCGCGACGCCGCGGGGCGATCAGTTCGACGCGCGTCTGACGGTCTTCGAGGGCGAGAAGCTCCAGCGTCTTTCGATCGGCAACGAGACGCGCGCCTTCGCCATGCGCGACATGCTGAACGGCGCCGCCTTCAGTGTGACGAGCGTCGAGGCCAAGCCCGCCAAGCGCAATCCGAGCCCGCCCTTCACGACCTCGACGCTGCAGCAGGCCGCCTCCGCCAAGCTCGGCTTCGGCGCGGCCCGCACCATGCAGATCGCCCAGCGTCTGTACGAGGGCATGGACGTCGGGGGTGAGACGGTCGGCCTGATCACCTACATGCGAACCGACGGCGTTCAGATGGCCGGCGAGGCGATCGATGCCGCCAGGGTGACAATCGGTTCGACCTTCGGCGCACGCTACGTGCCCGACAAGGCGCGCGTCTATTCCACGAAGGCGAAGAACGCGCAGGAGGCCCACGAGGCGATCCGTCCGACAAGCTTCGACCGGCATCCCAAGGACATGGAGCGCTTTCTCGACCGCGATCAGGCGCGTCTCTACGACTTGATCTGGAAGCGGGCCATCGCGAGCCAGATGGCGTCCGCCGAGTTCGAGCGCACCACGGCCGAGATCCGCGCCGAGAACGGCGGCCAAGCCGCGCAGCTTCGCGCCACCGGCTCCGTCGTGCGGTTCGACGGCTTTATCGCCGCCTACCAGGACCATCGCGACGATTCCAAGACGCAAGCCGACCAGGCGGAGGAGGAAGAGGATTCGGCCCGCCTCCCCGAGATCCGGCGCGACGAGCGGCTGGACCGCAAGGCCGTCACGCCGACCCAGCACTTCACCGAGCCCCCGCCACGCTACTCCGAGGCCTCGCTGATCAAGAAGATGGAGGAGCTCGGCATCGGGCGGCCCTCCACCTACACGGCGACCGTCCAGACGTTGCAGGACCGTGAGTACATCGTCCAGGAGAACCGCAAGCTCCTGCCCGACTCCAAGGGTCGGCTGGTGACGGCCTTCCTGCACAACTTCTTCGAGCGCTACGTCGAGTACGACTTCACGGCCGACCTCGAGGGCAAGCTCGACGGTATCTCGGCCGGCGACCTCGCCTGGAAGGACGTGCTGCGCGACTTCTGGCGCGACTTCTCGGCACAGATCGACTCGACCAAGGAGTTGCGCGTCACCGACGTCCTCGACGCGCTGAACGAGGAGCTGGCCCCCCTCGCCTTCCCCGATCGCGGCGACGGTTCGGACCCGCGCACCTGCCCTCGCTGCAACCAGGGACGTCTTAGCCTGAAGCTCGGCAAGTTCGGCGCCTTCGTCGGCTGCTCGAACTATCCCGAGTGCGGCTTTACACGGCAGCTCGGCACCAACCTCCAGGCCGACGGCACCGAGGGCGACGGCGGCTTGAACGAGCCGCGCGAGCTGGGCGTGGACCCAGCGACGGGCGAAACCGTCACGCTGCGCTCCGGGCGCTTTGGCCCCTATGTCCAGCGTGGCGAGGGCAAAGAAGCCAAGCGCTCGTCGCTCCCGAAGGGATGGCTGGTGGCCGACATCGACCTCGAGAAGGCGGTGCAGCTTCTGTCGCTGCCGCGCGAGGTCGGCACCCATCCCGAGACCGGCAAGCCGATCCTGGCGGGTCTCGGCCGCTACGGGCCGTTCCTCCAGCACGACGGGGCCTATGCCAACCTGGAGACGATCGAGGACGTCCTGACCATCGGTCTCAACCGTGCGGTCACGGTGATCGCCGAGAAGAAGGAGCGCGGCGGGCGGTCCCGCTCGACGCCGGCCGCGATCGCGACGCTCGGCGAGCATCCCGATATTGGCGGTCCGATCACCGTTCGTGAGGGCCGCTTCGGTCCCTACGTCAACGCCGGCAAGGTCAACGCCACGTTGCCGAAGTCGAAGGACCCGGCTTCTGTCACGCTGGAGGAGGCGATCCAGCTTCTGAACGAGCGGGCCGAAAAGAGCGGCAAGGCACCGAAGAAGACGGCCAAGAAGGCACCCGCGGCGAAGAAGACCGCCGCCGCAGGAGAAAAGAAGACGCCCGCCAAGCGCGTCGCCGCCAAGGCCCCGAAGGCGGAGGCCGCGCCGGCCCCACGCGCCGCGCCCAAGACCGAACTGGTCAAGGGTCCGCGCTCCAAAGCAAAGGCGGAGTAGCCATGTCGAAGCGAGGGGCATCCCGTGACGGCGTCGATACGCTGAGCCGCGAGGCGGTCCTTCGCTTCATCGCCAGCAACCCGGACCGGGCGACGAAGCGCGACCTTGCCAAGGCGTTCGGGGTGAAGGGCGAGGCACGCGTCCTTCTGAAGGATATCCTGGCCGACCTGCAGGCGGAGGGCGTTCTGGCGGGCGGCCGCAAGCGCTACTCGCAACCCGACCTCCTGCCGAGCGTCGCAGTTCTGGAGATCCGCGCCCGCGACGACGAGGGTGGCCTGCTGGCCGACCCGGTTGCGTGGGAGAGCGAGACGGTGGAGCGCCCGCGTTTCCGGCTGCGGCAGGAGGCCGGACGAGCGGCGGGCGTGGGCGAGCGCGTCCTCGCCAAGCTGGACTACGATGCGGAGGGCGGCCCTGTCGCCACCGTGATCCGCGCCCTCGAACGCCAGCGCGCGCGGGTGATCGGCGTCTTCCGCAGCGAGCCGGGAGGCGGAGGCCGCGTGGACCCGGTCGAGCGTCGCCAACTCGAATACGCTGTCGGCCCGGGCGACACGATGGACGCCCGAGATGGCGATCTCGTCGAGATCGAGCCGAGCACGCGCTTGCGTGCCGGCCTGCCGACCGGATCGGTCGTGGCCGTCGTCGGCTCGATGCGTACCGAGCGCGCCATCACGACGATCGCGCTCCACGCCCACTCGATCCCCCATGTCTTTCCGAAGTCGGTACTGACCGAGGCCGAGGCAGCAGGTCCGGCGACGATGGAGCATCGCGAGGACTGGCGCGACCTGCCGCTCGTGACCATCGACCCGCGAGACGCGAAGGACCACGACGACGCGGTCCACGCGCGCGCCGACGACGACCCGGGCAACCCCGGCGGAATCATCGCGACCGTCGCGATCGCGGACGTCTCCTGGTACGTTCGGCCCGGCACCGCGCTCGACCGCGAGGCAAGGCTGCGCGGCAACTCCGTCTACTTCCCCGACCGGGTCGTGCCGATGCTGCCCGAGCGCATCTCCAACGATCTTTGCTCGCTGCGCTCGGACGTGGACCGCCCCGCTCTGGCCGTGCGCCTCGTCTTCGACGCGCGTGGCGACAAGCGACGGCATTCCTTCCATCGCATCATGATGCGCAGTCATGCCAAGCTCGCCTACGAGCAAGCGCAGGCGGCGATCGACGGGCTGCCGAACGAGGTCGAACCGACGATCGTCGAGACGGTGCTTCGCCCTCTCTGGTCGGCCTATGCCAAGCTGTCCGATGCGCGCCAGCGTCGCCAGCCGCTCGATCTCGATCTGCCGGAAAGAAAGATCATTTTGAACGACGCGGGCCGCGTGGACCGCGTCGTCGTGCCCGAGCGCCTTGCGGCCCATCGCCTGATCGAAGAGTTCATGATCCAGGCCAACGTCGCGGCGGCCGAGGAGCTGGAGCGGCACCGGCAGTCGCTGATCTACCGCGCTCACGACGCGCCGTCGCTCGCGCGACTGGAAGCGCTGCGCGACTTCCTGCGGACGCTGGAGCTTCCGCTCGCCAAGAGCGGTGCGCTGCGGCCGGGTCACTTCAACGGCCTCCTGCAGACGGTGCGCGGTACGGAACACGAGAGTCTCGTGAACGAAGTCGTGCTTCGCTCGCAAAGCCAGGCGGTCTACTCGCCCGACAATATCGGGCACTTTGGTCTCAACCTGCAGCGATACGCGCACTTCACCTCCCCGATCCGCCGCTACGCGGACCTGATCGTTCATCGGGCGCTGGTGCTGGCACTGGAACTCGGTCCCGGCGCCCTGACGCGCGAGGAGGAAGCGGTTCTCGACGAGACGGCGGAGGAGATCAGCCGGGCGGAGAGGCGTGCCATGGCAGCCGAGCGCGATACGGTGGACCGCCTGATCGCCCATCACCTCGCCGACCAGATCGGCGCGGAATTCGACGGCAAGATCCAGGGCGTCACCAAGTCCGGACTCTTTGTCCAGTTGCCGGCCTTCGGCGCGGATGGTTTCGTGCCGGTCTCGACGCTGGGCTCAGACTACTTCCGCTACGACGAAGCCGGCCACGCATTGGTGGGGGAACGCTCGGGATTGGGGTTTCGTTTGGGAGACACGGTTCGGGTGCGGCTCGTGGAAGCCCAGCCGCTCGCAGGCTCCATGCGGTTCGAGATGCTGACCGAGCCGCGCAAGCTGCCGGGCGGTAGTGCCTCGTTCCACAAGAGCAACCTGCGTCGCGGACGGCGCGGCGGACCTCCAAAGAACGTGGCGGGGCGGGTCAGGAAGAGACGATGACGACACAGACCGACGGACTCGCCTTCGAGGCGCCCCGGCATGCCGGGACAGAGACCGCCACGACCCGTCCCTTGTGGCGCTCGATCGGTCGCGGGCTTCTCATGCGCTGCCCGAACTGCGGCGAGGGCAAGCTCTTCGCCGGGTTCCTGCGAAGCGTCGACCATTGCGCCGTCTGCGGCGAGACAATGCATCACCACCGGGCGGACGACCTGCCGCCTTACCTCACCGTCTTCATCGTCGGCCATCTCGTGGTCGGCCTCTTCATGGGGGTCGAGGAGTTGTGGTCGCTACCGCTGTGGGCGCATCTGGCGATCTGGGTTCCGGCGACGCTCTTGCTCTCGCTTGCGCTTCTGCGTCCGCTCAAGGGCGGGACGATCGGGCTGCAATGGGCGCTGCGCATGCATGGCTTCGGCGACAGCGAGCCTGCGCACGACCACTGATCGCGGCGCGGGTGCGGCGCGCCTCTTGACTTCATGCGCCCCGTGAGTAGTGTCCGCGCGATGAACGGAACGGCTCGGCCGGGCCGCTCGGGGCCTTTGGTCCGCTCGCCGGTTCGATGCCCGTCCCCTTTTTGAAACCCGTTCGCCCCTGGCACGCGCTCCCTTGAGCGGCGAGGCTTGGCGGACCCTAGATACGAGCACGACCGATGGCCAAGGCGACCACGATTAAGATCAAGCTCCTCTCGACCGCCGATACCGGCTTCTTCTACGTCACGACGAAGAACAGCCGTACGATGACGGACAAGATGACGAAGACGAAGTACGACCCGGTCGCGCGCAAGCACGTCGAGTTCAAGGAAACCAAGATCAAGTAAGCCCGAGCCTCATCGGACCTTATCAGCGCCGCCCTTCGGGCGGCGTTTTCGTTTGATCGATGTTCAGAAATTAGGCTGGCTGGCGGGTTTCACGAATGTGGCCGGCCGGCGCTACGGTCGCGGTACGAGGACACCGCATATGACCGCATGCCGGCCGACCGCCCCACGGAACCCAGGAGATGCGGCGGACCTGAGCACTCCATGGGGACCTGAGGACGGCGGGTTTCAGACCCTGCCGTCACGATCCCTGACGCCGGAAGACTTGCCGAGAATCGATTCGCAATCAACCGGTTCGCCAACGTTTATACCACGCAAGTTCACGCTTGGTTAACCCCAAGCCCTGCCCGTCACGCGGCGAGCGTCACGACGCGGTTGCGGCCGTTATGCTTAGCCGCATAGACCGCCATGTCGGCTCGCTTCAGGAGCGTGGCGTCCGTGTCGGGTAGCCCGAGCGTGGCGCAGCCGGCGCTGATCGTCAGGCGAATGCCGTCGCCTACGGCGATGGCCGTGGTGGAAACGAGCAGGCGAAGTCGTTCGGCGATCACGTTGGCCGATGCGGAGTCCGTATCCGGCAGAAGAAGGACGAACTCCTCCCCGCCCAGGCGGCAGGCCAGATCGCTTGCGCGAAGGCTCTCGCGCAGCCGGACCGCGAACTCGCGCAGAACCTCGTCACCGACGTCGTGCCCGTGACGGTCGTTGATCTGCTTGAAATGGTCGATGTCGACGACGAGGACGGACAGCGCCTTGCCCTCCTGCCTCGACCGCTCCACGGCCTTGGGAAGATGCCCGTCGAGGAAGCGACGATTGTGCAGGCCGGTCAGCGGATCGATCGTCGCGAGCTCGATCGTTTCCTGCAGGCTGCGACGCAGGTTCTCGCTGTAGCGGCGGCGTTTGACCTGCGTGCGGACGCGCGCGAGAAGCTCGTTCCGGTCGATGGGCCGGACGAGGTAGTCGTTGACACCGAGTTCCAAAGCCCGCGCGACCCGCTTCTCCTCATCGGTCGGCGCGATCACGAGAATAGGAAGCTGGCGGGTCGCCTCGTCGGAGCGAAGCCGCGAGCACAGGCGCAAGGCATCGTGCCGACGGCTTGCCAGATCCGCGATCACGAGATCCGGCTGGGATCCCGAGGCCAGCATCGCGGACAACTCATCGAGCGAGCCGACGGCGGTCACGCGCTGCTCGCCGCGCAGCATGCGCGTGAGCCGGTCGCTTTCCAGCGGGTTCTCCTCGATGAGCACGATGGACCCGTCCGTCCCCGCCACGTCGGCGACGAAGCCGTCCTCGCTTAGGATCGCAAGCGTCGTCTGCGCTCGAACGCGCAACTCGTCCGTCAGCATCTTCAGGCGCGTCAGCGAGCGGATGCGCGAGAAGAGCGGGAGGTCGCGCACGGGCTTGACGAGAAAATCGTCCGCACCCGATTCCAGCCCCGTCACCCGATCCTCCGCTCCGTCCAACGCGGTCACGAGAACGACGGGTATGTGGTGGGTCGCCGGGTCCGCCTTGATGCGGCGGCAGGTCTCGTAGCCGTCCATCCCGGGCATCATGACGTCGAGAAGAACGATGTCGATCGGCTCTGCCTGACAGATAGCGATTGCCTCCTGTCCACTTCCGGCGGTGCGAACCTCGTAATATTCCTCCTGAAGACGGATCTCCATCAGGCGCAGATTGATCTGCACGTCGTCGACGACGAGTACCTTGGCGGTCATGGCGACTCAGCGATCCCCGAGGAAGGACTTGATCGTTTCAATGAAGCGTACGACCGAGATGGGCTTCGAGATATAGGCCTCGCAGCCGCCCTGCCGAATCCGCTCCTCGTCTCCCTTCATGGCGAAGGCGGTCACGGCGATCACGGGGATCGGCTTCAGCTCCGGATCGTTCTTCAGCCGGCGCGTGACCTCCAAGCCCGATATCTCCGGCAACTGGATGTCCATGAGAATGAGGTCCGGACGGCTCTCGCGCGCCAGATCGACGGCCGTAAGACCGCTGCGCGTCTGAACCGTCCGGTAACCATGCGCTTCGATCAGGTCCCGGAAGAGCTTCATGTTGAGCTCGTTGTCTTCGACGATCATGACGGTCTTGGTCATACGCGATACCTCATTGCCAGACGCCACGTCGGCCGGTTTCCCGGCACCTGCCCTCCAGACTTAAGCCGATTTGATTTAAGAAATTGGGAATTGACAGGGTTGGGAGTCGGCTCGTCCATGAACATGAGAAACGACGGCAACGGGGACGACGCGACACCGGGCGCGGAGGAGCTGGCGATCGAGGCTCTTTCCTTCATCGCGGGCGATCCCGTGGTGTTCAGCCGCTTCCTTCGCCTGACGGGACTGGAGCTCGAGAACCTGCGCTCCGCCGCCGGCGAGCCTGCCTTCCTGGCGGGTGTGCTCGACTTCGTCCTCTCCGACGAGAGGCTTGTCGTCGCCTTCGCGGACCAGACCGCCCTGCCCACTGAGCGTATCGCGGAGGCCCGTCGGGAGCTTGGAACGACATTCGCAGAAGGAAACCAGTATTGAGCTCGATGACCGATACGACGGCCGGCCCTGCCGTTCTGGAGCTTCCCAGGAACCATGACGCGCTGATCGTCCTCGACGTGGACGAGGTGGTCCTGCACTTCATTGCGCCGTTCCAGGATCTCCTGGCGAGTTTCGGCGCGAGGCTGCATTTCGACAGCTTCAAGATGACGGGCAACGTACGCTCCCAGTCCACCGGCGCGGCGCTGACGGGGCATGAGCTCGACCGCTCGACCGAGCAGCTGTTTCGCGAGCAAGAGGCGCGACAAACGCTGGTCGAGGGCGCACAGGCGGCGATCGAGCGGCTGGGTACACGTTGCGACGTCGTGTTTCTGACGGCGATGCCACCTCATCACTACGAACCGCGCCGGCGCCTCCTCGACCGCGAGGGTCTGGCGCACCGGCCGATGATCGCCACACAGCGCTCGAAGGGCGCGTTGATCGCCGAGATGAGGCAGCGCTGGAGCGGGCCGATCGCCTTCGTCGACGACCTTCCGTCCAACCTCGAAGGCGTGCGCCGATCGGTTCCCGACGTCCATCTCCTCCACCTTATGGCGGACCAGAATTTCCGTCCGCACCTGCCGCCGCTGCCCGCCGGTACGTTCGAGGCGACCGATTGGGTCGAGGCTGAAAACATCCTGCGGAACCTCGTAGCACCGCAGGACGCCTGAAGACCGACTGAGCGGGCGTCTGGCGCTCATGTGAAAAGGTATATATTCCTTTTCATATCGCCGTCCAAACGATTCCGGTCTCGGCCATGCCTTTGGCAACATTGTCCTTCTGCCGCGACTGTCTCGCTTCGGCTGCCACGCGACGGTGCGCGGTCTGTGGCAGCCCGCGCGTCGTTTCGCATCCTGAGCTTCGCGAGCTGACCATCGCACATCTCGATTGCGACGCGTTCTATGCGGCGGTCGAGAAGCGCGACCGCCCCGAGCTCGTGGACCTTCCCGTGATCGTTGGAGGTGGCACCCGCGGCGTCGTCACGACCGCCTGCTACATCGCGCGCATCAAAGGCGTGCGCTCGGCCATGCCGATGTTCCAGGCGCTCAAGCTCTGCCCCGAGGCGGTCGTAGTGCGGCCCGACATGGCGAAATACGCAAGCGTCGGTCGTGCCGTGCGCGAGCGGATGCGTGCGGTCACGCCGCTGGTCGAACCGCTGTCCATCGACGAGGCCTTTCTGGACCTCACCGGCACCGAACGAGCGCATGGGTGTTCGGCCGCCGAAACGCTGGCGCGTCTGGCAAATAAGGTCGAGCGCGAACTCGGCATCTCGCTGTCGGTGGGCCTGTCGCACAACAAGTTCCTGGCCAAGGTCGCAAGCGACCTGCAGAAGCCGCGCGGCTTCTCAGTGATCGGTCGGGCGGAAACGAAGAGCTTCCTTGCCGACAAGCCGATCTCAATCATCTGGGGGATCGGCGAGGTCACGGTGCGTCGGCTGGAGGCCGATCGGCTGCGCACGATCGGTCAGTTGCAGGAGATGGACGAGGCGGCTCTCGCGCGCCGCTACGGCGCGATGGGGCAGCGTCTTTGGCGTCTCGCGCGTGGCATCGACGCCCGGGCGGTCTCGCCGCGCGGCGAGGCCAAGAGCATATCGGCCGAGACGACCTTTTCGACAGACCTCGCCCAGGTGCGGGAGCTTCTGCCGATCTTGCGACGGCTTGCGGAAAAGGTGGCTTTGCGTCTGAAGGCGACGGACCTCTCGGCCACGGCCATCGTCCTCAAACTGAAGTCTTCGGACTTCCGCCTGCGCACGCGCAATCGCACCCTCACCGATCCGACACGCCTGGCCGACCGGATCTTCGAGGCGGGACGCGATCTTCTCATACGGGAACTCGACGGAGAAACGCGCTTTCGCCTGATCGGCATCGGCTGCAGCGAGTTCGCCGAAGCTTCGCGCGCCGATCCGGTCGACCTTCTAAACGAGGGCGGCGCGCGGCGCGCCGTTGCCGAAAATGCCCTCTTCGATCTGCGGCACCGCTTCGGCGATGGGGCGATCGAGATGGGCCTTACCTTTCGCTCGGCCGCAGAGCGAGACGCCGATGTGCGGCGCCGCGCTGCGAGGCCGGCCGTTATCCGGCCAGCCGACCGGCGCTAGACGAGCTCGACATCCACGACACCGGGCGCGGCGCGGATCGCGCTCGCCATCTGGGGTGAAACGCGGAACCTGCCCGGAAGCGCGATCTCCACCTCTCCCTCGTCCCGGATGAGGATCAGCGAAACCTCGCTCTCGCCCCCATCGCGAAGCTGAGAGCGCACGCGCTCGAAGGGCTTGGCATCGCGCAGGAAGATGCGCAGGCCGCGCTGCATGCGCTCGGCCTCGGCCTCCAGCGACTGGACGCCGGCCGCTCGCAGCGAGATACCCTCCGGGCGATCTTCCGCCGCCACCGTCACGATCACCGAGGCGCCCGGCTCCAGCATGTCGCGGAAGGCAACGAGGGTCTCAGTGAAGAGGACGACCTCATACTGGCCCGTAGGATCGGAAAGCTGGACGATGCCGATCTTGCCGCCGGTCCGCGTCTTGCGCTCCTGGCGCGACGTGACCGTCCCGGCAAGGCGTCCGGCAGACTGACCCTTGCGCACACCGGCCACGACGTCAGCGTAAGTCTGGACCTTCATACGCTTGAGCGTCGCCCCATACTCGTCGAGAGGATGGGCCGACAGGTAGAAACCGATCGTCTGGAACTCGCGCAGGAGCTTCTCGGCCGTAGTCCACCCGTCCACCACGGCAAGGCGCAGTGGTTCGGGCTCGGATCCGCCTCCAAACATGTCGTGCTGGCCGGAGGTGCGCCCGCCCGCAGCGAGCGCCGCGTAGGCCGCGAGCTTGTCGAGGTTACCGACGAGGCGCGACCGGTCATGGCCGAAGCAGTCGAGCGCACCGGCCGAAATCAGGTGCTCCAGCGTGCGCTTGTTGACGATCTTCGGATCGATGCGAGCGCAGAAGTCCTCGAGGCTCTTGAAAAGGCCGCCTGCCACGCGCTGCTCGACGATATGGTCGACGGCCTGCTGGCCGACGCCCTTGATGGCGGCCAGCGCGTAGAGGATCTTGCCGTTCTCGACCTCGAAGGCGCGGTACGAGACGTTGACGGATGGGGGCACGACCTCGATACCGAGCCGCTTGGCATCGAGGCGAAAGTCGTTGAGCTTGTCGGTATTGCCCATGTCGAGGGTCATCGACCCCGCCAGGAACTCCACCGGGTAGTTCGCCTTGAGATAGGCCGTCTGATACGAGACCAGCGCGTAAGCGGCCGCGTGGCTCTTGTTGAAGCCGTAGTCGGCGAACTTGGCGAGCAGGTCGAAGATCGTGTTCGCCTGCGCCTTCTTGATGCCGCCGCGCTCGCAGCCCTCCACGAAGCGCACGCGCTGCACATCCATCTCGGCGCGGATCTTCTTGCCCATGGCGCGGCGAAGGAGGTCAGCCTCGCCGAGCGTGTAGCCCGACAGGACCTGGGCGATCTGCATCACCTGTTCCTGGTAGACGATCACGCCCTGCGTCTCGCGCAGGATGGGCTCGATCTTCTCGTGGATGATCTCGACCTCTTCCTCGCCATGCTTGCGCGCGTTGTAGACCGGGATGTTCTCCATCGGTCCCGGGCGGTAGAGCGCGACGAGGGCGATGATGTCCTCGAAGCAATCCGGGCGCATGCCGATCAGCGCCTTGCGCATGCCGACCGATTCCACCTGGAACACGCCGACGGTCTCGCCGCGCGTGAGAAGCTCGTAGGTCGGCTTGTCGTCGAGCGGCAGCGCGCCGAGGTCGATCTCGACACCGCGACGCGCGATGAGGTCGACCGCGGTCTTCAGCGTGGTCAGCGTCTTCAGACCCAGGAAGTCGAACTTCACCAGTCCCGCCTGCTCGACCCATTTCATGTTGAACTGGGTGACCGGCATGTCGGAGCGCGGATCGCGATACATCGGGACGAGCCGCGAGAGCGGGCGATCACCGATCACGATGCCGGCGGCATGCGTCGAGGCGTGCCGATAAAGGCCCTCCAGCTTCAGCGAGATCGTCAGGAGGCGATCCACGACCTCCTCCTTCTCGCGGGCTTCCTGCAGGCGCGGCTCGCCCTCGAGCGCCTGCGCCAGCGTTACCGGATTGGCCGGGTTGGCCGGCACCATCTTGCAGAGCTTGTCGACATGGCCGTAGCTCATCTCGAGCACGCGGCCGACGTCGCGCAGAACGGCGCGCGCCTGCATCGAGCCGAAGGTGATGATCTGGGCCACCTGCTCGCGCCCGTACTTCTTCTGGACGTAGCGGATCACCTCCTCGCGCCGGTCCTGGCAGAAGTCGATGTCGAAGTCCGGCATCGAGACACGGTCGGGGTTGAGGAAGCGCTCGAACAGGAGAGCGAAGCGCAGGGGATCGAGATCCGTAACGGTCAGCGAGTAGGCGACAAGCGAACCCGCGCCCGAACCACGCCCCGGCCCGACCGGGATGCCGTTGGCCTTCGCCCACTTGATAAAGTCCGACACGATCAGAAAGTAGCCGGGAAACTTCATCCGCTCGATGACGGATAGCTCGAACTCCAGGCGTTCCCGGTAGATCTCGGCCGTCTGACCGGGGGCCGGTCCATGCGCGGCGAGGCGCCGCTCCAGACCCTCTTCCGCCTGACGACGAAGTTCGGCGGCCTCCGCGCGCTCGGCTTCCTCGGCAACGGCGTCGGCGCCCGCGAAGCGCGGCAAGATGGGCTTGCGGGTGCGCACGCGCGTCGAGCAGCGCCGTGCGATCTCGATCGTGTTCTCCAGCGCCTCCGGCAGGTCGGCGAAGAGCTCCGCCATCGCGTCCTGCGACTTGAGGCAATGGTCGCGCGTCAGGCGGCGGCGGTCCTCGTGGCTGACGAGGCGGTTCGCCGCGACGGCGATCAGCGCGTCATGCGCATCGAAGTCCTCGTCGCAGAAGAAGAAGGGCTCGTTCGTCGCGACGATCGGGAGTTCCAGCTCGTAGGCGAGCGAAAGGGTCTCGAACTCGGTGCGGCGGCCCCGGTTCTCGTGTCGCTGCAGCTCGACATAGCAGCGGTCGCCGAACAGCGCCTTCAGCCGCTTGAGGCGCGAGCGCGCCAAGCCGCCCTGCCCGACCGCGATCGCGGTGCCGATGGGTCCGAGCGGACCGCCGGTCAGGACGATGACGCCCTCGGCTCGCCCGTCCAGCCAGTCGGCAAGGATATGGGGCCTCTGGTTGCCGTCGTGCGCGAGATAGGAGAGCGACACGAGTTCAACGAGATTCTCGTAGCCCTTGTCGGTCGCCGCGATGAAGACGAGCGGCGCACCCGGCCCGAATCCCGAGCGGTCGCGCGGGTTGACCTCGACGTCGCGGAAATCGACCTCGAGCTGGCAACCGATGATGGGTTGAATGCCGCTCTTGGCGGCCTTCTCGGAGAATTCGAGCGCGCCGAACAGATTGTTCGTGTCCGCGATGCCGATCGCCGGCACGCCCTCGCTCTTGGCGAACTTGACGATCTGCTCGACGCGCAACGCGCCTTCCAGCAGCGAAAAGGCGCTGTGCACCCGCAGGTGGATGAACTTGAGTTCCGGGGCAGGACCCGTTGGAGCGTCGGCCACGACGAAATCCTCGCTTTCGTCCCAGGCATCGTCGATGCCGGGATGAAGCCGTGGGCTTTCCTCGTCATCGCCAGGCAGCGAATCGAGGTCCGTCCCTTCGGCGGAAGATTCCGCAGTGTTCCAATCCACGGTCAGGAGTCCATCCTGCAATCTTGTGATGGCGGGGCCGGCGGCCCGTCATCCACGCTTATTTGGGAGCGGCTCACATCATGTGAGCCAACATCGCGGTCGCTGCGATGAAGAGCGTGATCGCGCTCAAGGACGCCAGTTCACGTATGACAGCCATCGGTCTGCTCCTCGGTTCTTATGTTCCCTTTTTGTTCAAATTGAAGCCGAAGGTCAATTGAAAATGGTACGTAAAGTGAACAAAGGGGGTACGGAGCTGCCGCGTGGTCATCGGTCCAAACGCAAGTCGCCATGGACAGCGTCGACGAATCGCCGTAAACAATTATCGCGATAAAAATCGCTCGGTGAAGGATATGTGCGGCCGGACGTCCGGTTGCGCGCACAGGAGACCGTCATGCCCGTCAACGTCATCTACAAGACCAGCGCGACAGCCACCGGCGGCGGACGCAACGGCCACGCTCGTTCCGACGATGGGTCGGTCGATGTGGATCTGGTGGTGCCGAAGGAAATGGGCGGCCCGGGCGGCAATGGCGCCAACCCGGAGAAGCTGTTCGCAGCCGGTTATTCGGCCTGCTTCCTCGGCGCCCTGCGCGGCATCGCGCCCAAGGTCGGCGTCAAGGTTCCCGACGGCACGACCGTCCAGGCCGAGGTGGGCTTCGGACCGCGGTCCGAGGGTGGCTATGGCATCACGGCCGATCTGACGATCAACCTGCCGGGTCTCGACCGGGCGGAGGCGGAGAAACTCGTGGCGGCCGCCCACGAGATTTGCCCCTACTCGAATGCCACGCGCAACAACCTTGATGTCGGCCTGACCATCGTCTGACGCTAGCGCGCGAGCTCGCTCGCCAGCGCTTTCCCGATCGCCGCGATGGTCTCGTTGCGGCGATCGACGCTTGCGTCCGTTTCGGTTATGTAGACGCTGGCCACCACGGGCTTTCGATCGATCGGCCAGATCACGGCGATGTCGCCCATCGTCCCGTGGGCGCCGCCGCCCGTCCGGTCCCCCACGCGCCACGATGGAGGCAGACCGGCACGCAGCTTCGCGTCTCCAGTCGTGTTGGCAACCATCCATCCCTCCAGCATCAGGCGCGTCGTCGGCTGAAGCGCATCGCCGACGATGAGCTTCTCCAAGGTGCGCGTCATCGCCTCGGGTGTGGTGGTATCGCGCGGATCGCCAGGCGTCGCCTCGTTGAGGTCCGTCTCCCGGCGGTCGAGGCGCGTCGTACCGTCGCCGATGGACCGCGCAAAGCGCGTCACAGCCTCGGGTCCGCCGAGCCTGTCGATGAGGATATTGGCGGCCGTGTTGTCGCTCATGGTCAGTGCCGCCTGCAGCACTTCGGCCAAGATCATCGTGTTTTCGCCCACCCGCTTCTCGGTGACCGGCGAGTAGGTCACGACGTCGCCAGGAGCGATCGAGACGCGCCTCGTCAGATCGTCTTCACGCCGCTCGACGCGCTTGAGCGTGGCGGCACCCGCCAACACCTTGAACGTCGAACACATCGGAAATCGCTCGTCGGAGCGATGGCGCCACCAGACATCCTCATGCGTGTCGTGGATCGCGACGCCAAGGCGGGCGCCTATCGCCTTTTCCTCGCGGCCGATCACGTCTTCGAGCCGATCCGCGGCGCGCACGCGCCCTGTGACCATGAGGGCGAGGCAGCCTGCCAGGGTCGCGAAGCGGCGGCGGTCGAGGATCAGCATGTCATGTATTCCGGGAATGATTCGGTAGGTCCGGCGTTCGGCCGGATCCAAGACCTAATCCAGAACGTGGTCCACGATGTGACCGCCTCGCAGCGTCACCGCCCGGTCCATGCGACGGGCGAGGTCATGGTTATGGGTCGCGATCAAGGCCGCGACACCTGCCTGACGGACGAGAGCCGTCAGGGCATCGAAGACATAGGTTGAGGTCACCGGGTCGAGATTGCCGGTCGGCTCGTCGGCCAGAAGGACGTAGGGGTTGTTCGCGACCGCCCGGGCGATCGCCACGCGCTGCTGCTCGCCGCCCGAAAGCTCGGCCGGCCGGTGGCTCGTCCGCGCGCCGAGGCGCATGTAGTCGAGAAGCTCCCTCGCCCGCTCTGCCGCGACCGCGCGCGACAGCCCCCTGATCATCTGCGGCAGCATCACGTTCTCGAGCGCCGAGAACTCCGGCAGGAGGTGATGGAACTGGTAGACGAAACCGATCGTCCCGCGACGCATCTGCGTGCGCGCCGCATCGTCCATCTGGCCGCAAGAGACGCCGTTGACGATCACGTCGCCGCCGTCCGGTCGCTCGAGGAGGCCGGCGATATGGAGCAGCGTCGACTTGCCCGCGCCGGACGGCGCGACAAGCGCAACCATCTCGCCGGCGCGCAGAACCATGTCCGCACCGTCAAGAATCGTGAGCGCCGTCTCGCCCTGATGGAAGCGGCGCTCGACGCGGTCGAGCCGCAGGGCAGGCGGATGGTCGGTCATGGGAGGCGACAGGCTCATTCGTAACGCAGCGCTTCGACCGGATCGAGCTTCGAGGCACGCCAGGAAGGGAAGACGGTCGCCAGGAACGACAGCCCCACCGCCATCAGCACCACGGTCGCCACCTCGCTCGGATCGATCTCGGCCGGCAGGCGGCTCAGGAAGTAGAATTCCGGGTTGAAGAGCGTCGTCCCCGATACCCAGGAAAAGAACTGGCGCAGATTCTCGATGTTGAGGCAGAACAGCGTGCCCAGCACGAAGCCCGCAATCGTTCCGGCGACGCCGATCGAGGCGCCCGTGATCAGGAAGACGCGCATGATGGAGCCGCTCGTCGCCCCCATCGTGCGCATGATGGCGATGTCGCGCCCCTTGTCCTTCACCAGCATGAAGAGACCCGAGATGATGTTGAGCGCGGCCACCAGCACGATCAGCGTCAGGATGATGAACATGACGTTGCGCTCGACCTCGAGCGCGGAGAAGAAGCTCTGGTTCTGGGTCTGCCACGTGACCGTGTAGGCCGGCCGTCCCGCCGCCTGCTCGATCGCGCCCTGAAGCGCCATGACCTGATCGGGGTCGTTCACGAAGATCTCGATCGACTGGGCCTGGTTCTCCGCGTTGAAAAAGAGCTGCGCCTCGCCGAGCGGCATGTAGACATAGGCGGCGTCGTATTCCGACAGCCCGATCTCGTAGATCGCGACGATCGGATAGGCCTTCACGCGTGGTGTCGTGCCGAGCGGCGTGACGTCGCCGTCCGGCGATACGAGCGTGATCGTATCGCCCAATCGAAGGCCGAGGTTGTCGGCGAGACGCTGGCCGATGGCGACGCCCTGGCTCGTATCGAAGTTGTCGATCGTGCCCTGACGGACATTGCTCGAGATGGGCGCGAGCTTGGCGAGGTCGGCGCCGCGCACGCCTTTCACCAGCGCACCGGTGCTTGCCCCGTTCGCACCGCTCGCCAGAACCTGCCCCTGCACGAGCGGCATGGTGAAGGCGACGCCGGGCACGGTCTCGACCTTCGCCGCGACGTCCTCGAAGTCGGTCAGCGGCCGGTCCATGGGCTGCAGGATCACGTGGCCGTTGACGCCGAGGATGCGTGTCAGGAGCTCGGCGCGAAAGCCGTTCATCACCGACATGACGATGATGAGGGCCGCAACGCCAAGCATGATGCCGACGAAGGAGAAGCCGGCGATCACGGACACCCCGGCATCGCGGCGGCGCGATCGCAGGTAGCGGCCGGCGATCATCCACTCGAAGCGCGAGAACGGGCGGGTCCCGCCCGTGGCGCGCGCCGGCACGCCGTCGACGCCCGTGTCCGCTGCGGCGGTCATGCGGCGAGGAGCCTGCGGACCACGTCGTCGACAGGCAGCGTCTGGCGCTCGCCGGTCGCGCGGTCCTTGATCTCGGCCTCGCCGCTCTTGGCGCCGCGCGGACCGATGATCACCTGTGTCGGCAGGCCGATCAGGTCCATGGTCGCGAACTTCGCACCGGCGCGCGTGTCCTCGTCGTCGTAGAGCGTGTCGAGACCGGCGGCCTCGAGCTCGGCGTAGAGCCGCTCGCAGACGGCGTCGCAGTCGGCGTCGCCCGGCTTCATGTTGACGAGGCCGACACGGAAGGGCGCGATGGAGGCCGGCCAGCGTATGCCGTTCTCGTCGTGGCTCGCCTCGATGATCGCGGCGATCAGGCGGCTCGGACCGATGCCGTAGGAGCCCATGAAGACCGGCGTCTCACGACCGTCGGGACCTGTGACGGCGGCGCCCATCGGCTCGGAGTATTTCGTACCGAAATGGAAGATGTGGCCGACCTCGATGCCGCGCGCCGCTACCCGATCACCTTCCGGAATGGCGGCAAAGGCCGCAGCGTCATGCATCTCCTCGGTCGCCGCATAGGGCGTCGTCCAGGCGCGCACGATGTCGGCGAGCCCGGTACCATCGCGGAAGTCGACGCCCTCGCCGGGCACCGTCATGTCCAGGAAGTCGCGGTGGCAGAAGACCTCGCTCTCGCCGGTCGAGGCGAGGATGATGAACTCGTGGCTGAGCTCGCCGCCGATCGGCCCCGTATCGGCCCGCATCGGGATGGCCTTCAGGCCGAGCCGCGCGAAGGTTCTGAGGTAGGCGACGAACATCCGGTCGTAGGCGACCTTGGCCGACTCGTAGTCGAGGTCGAAGGAATAGGCGTCCTTCATCAGGAACTCGCGCGAGCGCATCACGCCGAAGCGCGGCCGCACCTCGTCCCGGAACTTCCATTGGATGTGGTAGAGGTTGAGCGGCAGGTCCTTGTAGGAGCGCACATAGGACCGGAAGATATCGGTGATCATCTCCTCGTTGGTCGGCCCGAACAGAAGGTCGCGCTCGTGCCGGTCCTGGATGCGCAGCATCTCCTTGCCGTAGTCGTCGTAGCGACCCGACTCGCGCCAGAGATCGGCCGACTGGATGGTCGGCATCATCATCTCGATGGCTCCGGAGCGGTTCTGCTCCTCGCGGATGACGTCGCAGACCTTGTCGAGAACCCGCTTGCCCAGCGGAAGCCAGGCGTAGATACCGGCCGCCTGCTGCCGGATCATGCCCGCGCGCAGCATGAGGCGATGCGAGACGATCTCGGCCTCCTTCGGCGTCTCCTTGAGGATGGGCAGGAAGTAGCGGGACAGACGCATGGCGACTCGCGGTGTGGAGACGGTGGATAGGCGGGCCGGCGTTTCCGGCCAAGGCGGCGTTCTACCGGCTCGCCCCGCCCTTGGCAAAGCGCTGCGACAGCGTCGATACCAAGGCCTATCGTTCCAAGCTTTCGCGAGCGATGAGACGCGATTGCGCAAGTCTTGCGCTTTCTGGTGCAAAAAATGCTGAAAGACGCGTCAGACCGTATCGACAGCGCGATCGGGAGCGGAGTATGTTTGTTTTGTGAAAGGGAGCGTTGCAAAGACGCACCAACACCGCCGGTCTCGTTTGGGAGGACGCGATCTTCGGCGCATGGACATGCTGCCCCGGCCAACGTTGCCGGCAGAAGATCCAGACCGGCCATTCAGATATGCGAGGCGAAAGCCTCGCATTTTTTTTGCGCTATCGCCGGGCATCACGCCCGTCTGCCGCTGGCGTCGGAGGCAGCGTTCCAGCCGCTCAACCCGCCTGCGGCCAAGACCTCACGTGCCGGGGATCATGTGCGGGAAGCTGTCCGGGCCGATACCCAGAACCTCGGTCACGAGAAAGAACAAGCCAAGGACGATCGCCGAGACGAGCGTCGTCCAGGCCGCCTTGCGCGCGAAGGAAAAGCGTGCCGGCGCGCTATGCGCGGTGCCGAGGATCACGTCGTCCTCGTCGATCTGCGAGCGCATGCCGATCGGGAGGATCGCAAAGAGCACGGTCCACCAGATCACGAAGTAGAAGGCGAGTGTGGTGACGATACCCATGGCCGCTCCTGGTGGGCTCGCGCACGCGGTGCGCGAGCCTTGATCCGAACGCTAGGCGAGCATTCGGACCGAAGATGGGCGCCTCAGGCGCGCGACACGAAGACGGTAACGGCCGGCTTCTTGCCCCAAGCATCGTTGGCTTCGGCACGAACGGCGCGGCGCACGGCCTCCCGCACGGTCTCCAGATCCTTCCGGCGGCCACGCGGGATCGACTCAACGGCACCGGCCGCAGCGTCGATCAGCGCCTCGACGATGCTCTCGCCTTCCTCGTCCTTCTCGGGAAGTCCCATGGCGACGACCTGAGGATCGTCCACCAGCTCCAGCTTCGCGTCGACTTCCACGAGAACCGAGACGTGACCGGCCAGCGAGAGGCGGCGCCGTTCGCCGATGCCCATCTGCTCGGCGGTGCCGATCAGATAGCCGTCCTTGTACCAGCGACCGAAGGGAACCTCGTCCACGATCTCGGCCGGTCCCGGTGCGAGCCGCACCATCTTACCGTCGCGCAGCGAAACGACCTCGCCGATCCCCAGCTCCCGGGCGAGTTCAGCATGCGCCCGCAGGTGCTGCGCCTCGCCATGAGCCGGCACCGAGATCTTCGGGCGGATCCACTCGTACATCTGCCGGAGCTCGGACCGGCGCGGGTGGCCGGAAACGTGCACGAGGCGATCGTGGTCCTCGACCACCTTGATGCCACGCTCGATCAAGTCGTTCTTGATCTCGAGGATGGCCTTCTCGTTGCCCGGGATGGAGCGCGAGGAGAAGATCACCGTGTCGCCGCGCGACAATGCGACGGACGGGTGCTCATCGCGCGACAAGCGCGCCAGCGCCGCGCGTGGCTCACCCTGGCTTCCCGTCAGGATGATGACTGCCTTCTCGCGCGGGATGTAGCCGAAGTCCTGTTCGCTGAGGAACGGCGGAATGCCGTCGAGGTAGCCGAGCTCGTTCGCGACATCGGCGACGCGCTTCATCGAACGGCCCATCAGGAGGACCTGACGATCGGCGTCGCGTGCCGCTTCCGCAATCGAGCGGATGCGGCCGACGTTGGACGAGAAGGTCGTGATCGCGACCCGTCCTTCCGCCTCGCGGATGATTTCGGTCAGGGACTGATTCACATCGCGCTCGGAGGGAGACACACCCTCACGCATCGCATTGGTCGAGTCGCACACGATCGCGAGGACGCCCTCGTCGCCAATCTGACGCAACCGTGCCTCATCGGTCGGGTCGCCGAGTGCGGGGGTCGGGTCGATCTTCCAGTCGCCCGTATGAACGACGGTGCCCGCTGGCGTGCGGATCGCAAGTGCGACCGGCTCGGGGATCGAGTGCGTGACGTTGACCGCCTCGATCGAGAAGGGACCAAGATCGAATCGGTCGCCCGCCTTGAACAGCGTCACCGGCACCTTAGCCGCGCCCGGCTCGCCTTCCCGCTTGGCGGCGAGCAGCGCGGCGGTGAAGGCGGTCGCGTAGACCGGAACCTTCAGGCGCGGCCAAAGGTCGAGGACCGCGCCGTAATGGTCCTCGTGCGCGTGGGTGATGACGAGGCCCTTGAGCTGTCCCTTGCGAGCCTCGATGAAGGAAATGTCGGGCAGGACGAGATCAACGCCGGGGAACTCGGGTCCCGCGAAGGACACGCCGCAATCCACCGCGATCCACTCGCGCTTGTCCGCCGGCCCATAGCCGTAGAGGGCGAGATTCATACCAATCTCGCCAATGCCGCCCAGCGGCACGAATACCAGTTCGTTCACACTATCTCTCTTCGAATTCGCCCGTTCGGGCAGTCACAGTTCAGTTCGGCGTGGGACCTTGCCCGCCATCAATTAGCGAAGCCGTCGCGGCCGTTCGGCGCGCCGGGCAGGAGAAAAAGGTCGCCAGCGGAAAACAGACGAAGCTCACCGCCGGGGAGTTCGAGGATCAGACGGCCGTTCTCGTCGAGGTCACGCAGCAGACCGGAAATCGCGGATCCATCCGGGAGGTTCACCCGGCAGGGCTCGCCAACTCCCCGCGCGTGACCGAGCCAACGTTCTCGTATGAGGGCGAAGTGGCGTCCGGATGACCAGATGTCCAGAGCCTGCCGCATGCCCGACGCCAGCGCGAAGAACACGTCGTCGAGCGAAGCGTCGACGCCGGCGCTGCGCAAGGTCGCGACTTGATACGGAGCTTGCGTCGGACCGTGCGCGACGTTGACGCCGCAGCCGATGACGACGGCTTGCCGACCGTTCGCAAGCCGCTCGCTTTCCAGAAGGATACCGACCGCCTTACCGCCGCCGACCAGAACATCGTTCGGCCACTTGATCTCGACGGTATCGGGATCGAGACCGCGGAGACGAGCCAACCCGTCGCGTGCACCGAGCGCTGCGACGAGCGGCAGATTGGAAAGAGCGGCCACCGGAGCCGGATCGATCAGGAGAAGCGACGCGTAGAGATTTCCACGCTCGGAAACCCATGTACGCCCGCGCCTCCCCCGGCCGGCGGATTGGCGTTCGGCGGTGACCCACAAGGGTCCGGGATCACCGGCGCGGGCCGCCTCGAGGGCGACGCTGTTGGTCGACCCGACCTCGTCGAGCGCCAGCCGCCGGACGGCGGCTGATCGGGTGGTCGACGAAACGCTCAGAAGAAGGACTGAGCTGCGGCCGCGGCGGCCGCGAATATCGGTCCGGCCAACACGATATAGGCCGGGAAGACGAACAGCGTCGCCGCCCCCATCACGACCTTGAGCTCGGTCCCCATCGGCTCGAAGCCGCCGACCGGTTCGTCGAACCACATCACCTTCACGACCCGCAGGTAGTAGAACAGGCCGATCGTCGACGCGACGACGCCGATCACGGCCAGGGGAACGAGACCGGCCTGAACGGCCGCGACGAAGACGTAGTACTTGCCCCAGAACCCGAGCAGCGGCGGCAGGCCCGCCAACGAGAGCATCAGCGCCGACAGTGCGATCGCGAGGATCGGATGCGTACGCGACAGGCCCGACAGGTCGGATACGTGCTCGACCATCCCTTCGGAGCGGCGCATGGCGAGAATGACCGCGAAGGTGCCGAGCGTCATGGCGACGTAGGTTACCATGTAGATCAGAACGCCCTGCACGCCCTGCTCCGTTCCCGCGGCGAGACCGACGAGCACGTAGCCCATGTGACCGATCGACGAATAAGCCATGAGGCGCTTGAGGTTGCGCTGGCCGATCGCGGCAAACGAGCCGAAGACCATGGAGGCAATCGAGATGAAGACGAGAACCTGCTGCCAGTCCGGCGTGAGCGGGCCGAAGCCCTGCACCGTGAAGCGCGTGAGCAGCGCAACGGCCGCAACCTTGGGCGCACCGGCGAGAAGCGCTGTCACCGGCGTCGGCGCTCCCTCGTACACGTCCGGCGTCCACATGTGGAACGGCACGGCCGACATCTTGAAGGCGAGCCCGGACAGCACGAACACGAGGCCGACCAGCAGGCCGACGGAGCGAGCGCCCTCCTGGGCCACATGAGCCGCGATGGCAGTGAACTCGATCTGTCCTGTGAACCCGTAAACCAGCGAGGCGCCGTAGAGGAGCATGCCCGACGACAGAGCGCCCAGAACGAAGTACTTAAGTCCCGCCTCCGTCGACTTCACCTGATCGCGCGCGATCGCGGCGATGACGTAGATCGCCAGCGACTGCAGTTCGAGACCGAGATAAAGCGCGATGAGATCCCCGGCCGAGACCATCAGCATCATGCCGATGGTGGACAGGACCACGAGCACTGGAAACTCGAAGCGATCGAAATGCTGCGCCGTCGCGACGTTCACCGACATCAGGAGCGCCGCGGCCGAGCCGATCAGAACGAGCGTCTTCATGAAGCGCGCGAACGGATCGAGGATCACGGAGCCGCCGAAGGCGACGCCGTCCGGCGCGACGAACATCAGCCAGAAGGCCGCAAACAGGGTCAGGCCGACGGCCAGCGACAGAACGGTCCGGCCCGAGCGCTCGCCCAGGAACGTCCCGACCATGAGAAGGCCCATGGCACCGACGGCCATGATGAGTTCAGGCCCGACGATCGGCAGGCTGTCCGCGACGAATTGCGAGAACATGAGTGTCTCCTGCCGTTCTTATTGCGCCGAGGCGACGCTGCTGGCCGCCTCAAGGGCCGCCGTGTAGCTGCTTAGAATGTTGTCCACCGAGGCGGCCGTGACATCGAAGACAGGCATCGGGTAGACGCCGAAGAAGACGGTCAGAACAGCGAGCGGGTAGAGCAGCAGCTTCTCGCGCGGCGAGAGGTCGAGGATGGTGCGAAGGTTCTCCTTCGTCAGCGCGCCGAGAATGACGCGACGGAAGAGCCAGAGCGCATAGGCCGCCGACAGGATGATGCCGGTGGTGGCGAAGATCGCGACCCAGGAATTGGCGCGGAACGCGCCCATGAGGGTCAGGAATTCGCCGACGAAGCCCGACGTGCCCGGCAGGCCGACATTGCCCATCGTGAAGAGCAGCATCATCGCGGCATAAGCCGGCATGCGGTTGACGAGACCGCCGTAGGCGGTGATGTCGCGGGTGTGCATGCGGTCGTAGACGACGCCGACGCAGAGGAAGAGCGCACCCGAGATCAGGCCGTGGCTCAGCATCTGGAAGATCGCGCCCTGCAATCCCTGCTCGTTCGCCGCGAAGATGCCCATGGTCACGAAGCCCATGTGCGCGACCGACGAGTAGGCGATCAGCTTCTTGATATCCTCCTGCATCAACGCGACGAGCGACGTGTAGATGATCGCGACGACGGAGAGCGTGAAGACGAATGGCGCGAAGTCGGCCGATGCCAACGGGAACATCGGCAGCGAGAAGCGGATGAAGCCGTAGCCGCCGAGCTTCAGGAGGATGCCGGCGAGGATCACCGACCCTGCGGTCGGCGCCTCGACGTGCGCGTCCGGCAGCCAGGTGTGGACGGGCCACATCGGCATCTTCACGGCGAAGGACGCGAAGAAGGCGAGCCAGAGCCAGGTCTGCATCGAAGCCGGAAACTGGTAGCGCAGGAGGTCTGGGATCGAGGTCGTGCCGCTCACTGCGTACATCGACATGATCGCAACCAGCATCAGCACGGAGCCGAGGAAGGTGTAGAGGAAGAACTTATACGAGGCGTAGATTCGCCGCTTGCCGCCCCAAACGCCGATGATCAGGAACATCGGGATGAGCGAGCCTTCGAAGAAGACGTAGAACAGCACGATGTCGAGCGCGCAGAAGACGCCGACGACCAGCGTCTCCAAGACAAGGAACGCGATCATGTAGGACTTCACGCGCGTCTGGATCGCCTCGCGGCTGGCGAGGATGCAGATCGGCAGAAGGAAGGTCGTGAGGATCACGAAGAGCATCGAGATGCCGTCGACGCCCATCCGGTAGGCGATGCCGCCCGAAAGCCACTCCGCCTCCTCGACGAACTGGAAGCCTGCCACGCCCTCGTCGAAGCCGATCCAGATGAAGAGCGACAGGACGAAGGTGAAGCCCGAGGTCCAGAGCGCGATGCGACGGATGTTGTCTCGTCCGCCCGGCGCATCCTCGTTCGTGAAGAGGATAAGGAGCGCGCCGATCAGCGGAAGAAAGGTGATGGTCGATAGGATCGGCCAGCCGGACATCAGCGCATTCCCCCGAACATCATGAAGGTGACGAGCGCCGCGACGCCGATCAGCATGACGAAGGCATAGTGGTATAGGTAGCCGGTCTGCAGTTGCACGACGCGGTTGGTGACATCGAGAACCCGCGCCGAGATGCCGTCGGGACCCAGGCGGTCGATGACGGCGCCGTCACCCTTCTTCCACAGGAAGCGGCCGAGCCACTTGGCCGAGCGAACGAACAGGAAGTCGTAGAGCTCGTCGAAGTACCACTTGTTGAGAAGGAACTTGTAGAGCCCCGAATTGCGGGCGGCGAGCTGCGCCGGCTTCTCGGGCGAGCGGATGTAGAAGACGTAGGCGACGATGAAGCCCAGCGCCATCGCGATGGTCGGTGACCAGACGACGAGCCCCGGCACCTCATGCGACTCATGGAGAATGTGGTTCTCCGGACCCGAGAAGAGCGCGCCGTTCCAGAAGGCGTCGTAGGAGCCGCCCAGGAAGAACGGGTAGAAGACGATGCCCGCCAGCAGCGCGCCGACCGACAGGACGTAGAGCGGCACGAGCATCACCTTGGGCGACTCGTGGACGTGGTGCATGACCTCATGGCTCGCACGCGGCTTGCCGTGGAAGGTCATGAACACGAGACGCCAGGAATAGAAGCTCGTCAGAGCCGCCGCGATGACGGTCATGATATAGCCGTACATCGCGAAGGCGTTCTCGCCCGCGAACGCGCTCTCGATGATCGCGTCCTTGGAATAGTAGCCGGCCGTGAACGGGAAGCCGGTCAGCGCGAGGGTGCCGATCATCATGGTCCAGTAGGTGACCGGGATGTGCTTCCGAAGGCCGCCCATGTGGCGCATGTCCTGCTCGCCATCGACGGCGTGAATAACCGAGCCGGCACCGAGGAACAGAAGCGCCTTGAAGAAGGCGTGCGTGAAGAGGTGGAAGACCGCCGCTCCGTAGGCGCCGACGCCGAGCGCCACGAACATGTAGCCAAGCTGCGAGCAGGTCGAGTAGGCGATGACGCGCTTGATGTCGTTCTGGACGAGACCGACCGTCGCGGCGAAGAACGCCGTCGTCGCGCCGATGAACGTCACGAAGGTCAGCGCCGAGTGGCTGAGCTCGAAGACCGGCGACATGCGCGCGAGCATGAACACCCCTGCGGTCACCATGGTCGCCGCATGGATCAGCGCCGAGACCGGCGTCGGGCCTTCCATCGCGTCCGGCAGCCAGGTGTGCAGGCCGATCTGCGCCGACTTGCCCATGGCGCCCATGAACAGGAGCAGGCAAATCGCCGTCATCGCGCCGGCAGCCGAAAGCGAGTATCCCGCGAACTGCAGGATTGGCTGGCCTGCTTCGGCCGCCTCGCCCGCCGCCGCGCCGTGCTCGCCGCCGAGTTGCGCCACCATCTGGCCGGCGCCCGCGAAGATGTCCGTGAGGTTCACGGAACCGAACACCGCGAACAGGCCGAAGATGCCGAGCGCGAAGCCGAAATCGCCGACGCGGTTGACGACGAAGGCCTTCATGGCCGCCGCGTTGGCCGAGGGCTTCTGGTACCAGAAGCCGATGAGGAGATAGGAGGCGAGACCGACGCCCTCCCAGCCGAAGAACATCTGAACGAGGTTGTCGGCCGTCACCAGCGTGAGCATGGCGAACGTGAAGAGCGAGAGGTAGGCGAAGAAGCGCGGCCGGGAGTCGTCATGGTGCATGTACCCGATCGAGTACACGTGAACGAGCGCAGACACCGTGTTGACGACGACCAGCATGACGAGTGTCAGCCGGTCGATGCGCAGGGACCAGGATACGTCGAGCGTCCCGGCCTTCATCCATTGCAGGACCTTGATGCTTTCGACACCGTCGACGCCCACCAGGAAGGCGATCCAGGACAGGACCGCCGCGACGATCAACAGGCCCGACGTGACATATTCGGAGTTCTTGGCACCGATCGCATTGCCGAAGAGGCCGGCGATGAGGAAGCCAATGAGCGGGAGAAGGACGATCAGCGTGTACATCGCCGCGCTCAGCCTTTCATCGTGTTGACGTCGTCGACCGCGATCGAGCCGCGGTTGCGGAAGAAGACCACCAGGATCGCGAGGCCGATGGCCGCCTCGGCCGCCGCGACCGTCAGGATGAACAGGGCGAAGACCTGTCCTGCGAGGTCGTTGAGGAAGTGCGAGAAGGCGACGAGGTTGAGGTTCACCGAGAGAAGGATCAGCTCCACCGACATGAGGATGGTGATGATGTTCTTGCGGTTCATGAAGATGCCGAACACGCCCGTGACGAACAGGATGGCGGCAACCGTGAGATAGTGTCCGAGGCCGACGGCCATGGCTTTCGTTCCTTGAACCGTTTCCTCAGATGCCTTTGCCGGTCTCGACCTTGCGGATCTCGATGGCGGAAGCCGGATCGCGCGCGACCTGGACCGGGATGGACTGGCGCTTGGAGTTGTGGGTGCGGCGCAGGGTCAGGACGATCGCTCCGACCATGGCAACGAAGAGGATGAGGCCCGCGACCTGGAAGAAGAAGACGTAGCGGGTGTAGAGCACCGCGCCGAGCGCCTGAATGTTCGACATCTGCTCCAGCGGCGGGATCGGCATGACCGTCGAGCCCGACAGCTGCGGGTCGAAGTAGCCGCCCGATACCGCGATCACGAGCTGCGCCAGGAGAACGACGCCGATGATCGCTCCGATCGGCGCATATTCGAGCGCGCCCTGCTTGATGCGGCCGAAGTCCAGATCCAGCATCATCACGACGAAGAGGAACAGGATCGCCACCGCGCCGACATAGACGACGATCAGGATCAGCGCGAGGAACTCGGCCCCAGTCAGGAGAAAGAGGCCGGCGGCCGCGACGAAGGTCAGGATCAGGAAAAGGACCGAATGGACCGGGTTGCGGGCCAGGACGACCATGAGGGCCGAGCCGACCGCGACCAGCGCGAAGAGGTAGAAGAAAAAGGCCTGCAGCCCCAACATGCCGGGCTCCCCTGATCTGGGTTCGACGTCCAGCCACCGAACACCCTCAAGGGTCGGCGGCGGCGCGTATCGGTGCGATCGAGACTGGAGCCGGGACTCAACGAGCCCCGCCCCTGCGGCGACCGATTAACGGTAAGGCGCGTCCAGCGCAATGTTGCGAGCGATCTCGCGCTCCCAACGGTCGCCGTTCGCAAGGAGCTTCTCCTTGTCGTAGTAGAGCTCTTCGCGCGTCTCGGTCGAGAACTCGAAGTTCGGCCCCTCGACGATCGCATCCACCGGGCAGGCTTCCTGGCAGAAGCCGCAATAGATGCACTTCACCATGTCGATGTCGTAGCGCACCGTGCGGCGCGTGCCGTCGTTGCGTCGCGGACCGGCCTCAATGGTGATGGCCTGTGCCGGACACACCGCCTCGCAGAGCTTGCAGGCGATGCAACGCTCCTGGCCGTTGGGATAGCGCCGCAGCGCGTGTTCGCCGCGAAACCGCGGGCTGACCGGGTTCTTCTCGAACGGGTAGTTCACCGTCGCCTTAGGCGCGAAGAAGTAGCGCATGGAGAGCCCGAAGGCCTTCACGAACTCGATCAGGAACAGGGATCGTATGGTCTGGGTCAGCGCGGTCATCGAGTGGCCTCTCGTCTCCGTCTCCGGAGCCAGAACGGGGTGGGCGCGCCGATCGGTCTGCGCGCCACGTCAATCTCATAGCACCTCGTCCGGTCTTCGCCGGACGAGAGGTCTGGGGTGCCGATCCGTCAGGAAACGGCCGCCGCGCCCCAGCCCATGATCTGCAGCACGAAGGCGACGATCACGACCATCGCAAGCGAGATCGGAAGGAACACCTTCCAGCCGAGGCGCATCAGCTGGTCGTAGCGGTAGCGCGGCACGAACGCCTTCACCATCGCGAACAGGAAGAAGCAGAACGCGACCTTGGCAAGGAACCAGATGACCCCGGGCACCCAGGTGAAAGGCGCAAAGCCGAAGGGCGGCAGCCAGCCTCCGAGGAACAGGATCGTCATCAGGCAGCACATCAGCGTAATCGCCGCGTACTCGCCGAGCATGAACATCATGTACGGGGTCGAGCCGTACTCGACCATGAAGCCCGCGACGAGCTCCGACTCGGCTTCCGGCAGATCGAAGGGCGGCCGGTTCGTCTCCGCGAGCGCCGAGATGAAGAAGATCACGAACATCGGGAACAGAGCGAGCCAGTGCCAGTCGAGGAAGCTCGACGGCAGGCCAACCATGGTGCCGGGGCCGGTCGCCTGCGCCATGACGATGTCGGTCAGGTTCAGCGATCCGACGCAGAGCAGGACGGTGACGATCACGAAGCCGATCGACACCTCGTAGGACACCATCTGGGCCGCCGAGCGAAGCGCGCCGAGGAAGGCGTATTTCGAGTTCGACGCCCAGCCGCCCATGATCACGCCGTAGACCTCAAGCGAGGAGATGGCGAAGATGTAGAGGATGCCGATGTTGATGTCGGCGATCACCCAGCCGTCGGCCACCGGCACGACCGCGAAGGTCGCGAGCGCCAGCGTCACCGCGACCAGGGGCGCGAGCAGGAAGACCGGCTTGTCGGCCGAGGCCGGGATCATCGGCTCCTTCAGGACGAACTTCAGAAGGTCGGCGAAGGACTGGAACAGGCCGAACGGTCCGACGACATTGGGGCCGCGCCTCATCTGCACGGCGGCCCAGATCTTGCGGTCCGCCAGAAGGATGTAGGCGATCAGCACCAGAAGAACGACGAGGAAGAGCAGGCTCTGCCCGAGGATCACCAGCGCCGGCCAGACATAGGTCGAGAAGGTTTCCATGAGCTCGGTCCTATTCCGCGGCTTCGAGGTGCTCGGCCCGCGCGAGGCGCGAGCACTCCGCCATCACCTTCGAGGCGCGGGCGATCGGATTGGTGAGATAGAAGTCGCCCAGACGCGAGGCGAAAGCCTCGCCGCTCGGCGTGCCGGCCCGGTCGGCCAGCGCCGTGATGACGCCGGCATCCGACGCGACGGGATCGCCCGGACGGATCGCGGCGACGGCGCCGACAAGCTCGCGGCGCAGGGCGCCGAGGGAGTCGTAGGGAAGCTTCTGGCCCAAAACGGCCGAAAGCGCGCGGAAGATCGCCCACTCCTCGCGGGCCTCGCCCGGCGGGAAGGCCGCCCGGCTACCGACCTGGACGCGTCCCTCGGTGTTCACCCAAGTGCCCGACTTCTCGGTATAGGCGGCGCCCGGCAGGATCACGTCGGCGCGGTGCGCGCCCCGGTCGCCATGCGTGCCCAGATAGACGACGAAGGGGCCAGGCGCGATCTCGATCTCGTCCGCGCCGAGGTTGAAGAGGACGTCGACGCCGCCTGCCGCCATCTCGCGGGCCGTCTTGCCGCCCCGGCCCGGCACGAAGCCGATGTCGAGGCCGCCGACGCGGCTGGCTGCCGTATGCAGGACGTTGAAGCCGTTCCAGCCGTCCTTCACCGCCCCGATCTCGCGCGCGAGCGCGGCGACCGCCGCGAGCACGTCGGCGCCGTTGGCACCGGCCAGCGGCCCCTGCCCCACGATGATCATCGGCTTGGAAGCGTTGCGCAGCGCATCGAAGAAGTCGCGGTTCGCCCCCTCGATGTCGGCCAGCGTCTGCGGGCCGGCACCAAGATAGGTGTAGGCGTAGCGAAGGTCGACGTTCTCGCCGATCATGCCGACCGGGAACGCCCCGCGCCGCCACCGCTTGCGGATGCGCGCGTTGAGGACCGGCGCCTCGAAGCGTGGGTTGGCGCCGATGATGAGGAGCGCGTCCGCGTCCTCGATACCGGCGATCGTCGTGTTGAAGATGTACGAGGCGCGGCCGTCAGCCGGATCGAGCTGCGCGCCGTCCTGGCGGCAGTCGACGTTCGCGGAGCCGAGCGAAGCGAGAAGCCCCTTGGCGGCCCACATGTCCTCGACCGCCGAGAGATCGCCGGCGATCGCGCCGACGCGCTCGCCGGGCACGCCCTGCAGCTTCTGCCGGATCGCCTCGAACGCCTCGGGCCAGGAGACCGGCTGGAGGCGGCCGTCGCGGCGCAGATACGGACGATCCAGTCGCTGTGTGCGAAGGCCGTCCCAAACGAACCGCGTCTTGTCCGAGATCCACTCCTCGTTCACCAGATCGTTGGTGCGGGGCAGGATGCGCATCACCTCGCGGCCGCGCGTGTCCACACGGATCGCCGAGCCGACCGCGTCCATGACGTCGACGGACTCGGTCTTCGTCAGCTCCCACGAGCGCGCCTGGAAGGCATAGGGACGCGACGTCAGCGCGCCGACCGGGCAAAGGTCGATCACGTTGCCCTGCAGCTCCGACGTCATCGCCTGCTCGAGGTAGGTCGTAATCTCGGCGTCCTCGCCACGACCAACCAGGCCCAGCTCGGAGATGCCGGCGACCTCGGTCGTGAAGCGGACGCAGCGCGTGCAGTGGATGCAGCGCGTCATGATCGTCTTGACGAGCGGACCGATATACTTGTCCTCGACCGCGCGCTTGTTCTCCGTGTAGCGCGAGCTGTCGACACCGAAGGCCATGGCCTGGTCCTGCAGGTCGCATTCGCCACCCTGGTCGCAGATCGGGCAATCCAGCGGGTGGTTGATCAGGAGAAACTCCATCACCCCCTCGCGGGCCTTCTTCACCATCGGCGTGTTGGTGAAGATCTCAGGCGCCTCGCCGTTCGGGCCGGGACGCAGGTCACGAACGCCCATGGCGCAGGAGGCCGCAGGCTTGGGCGGTCCGCCCTTCACCTCGACGAGGCACATGCGGCAGTTGCCGGCGACCGACAGGCGCTCGTGAAAACAGAAGCGCGGGATTTCGGCACCCGCCTCCTCCGCCGCCTGCAGCAGCGTGTAGTGATCGGGAACCTCGATCTCGCGGCCGTCGACTTTGATCTTTGCCATCTTCTTCTTCTCAGTCTGGACGCACCAGCGAACCGTTCGTCCCTCGCGGGGCGGCAGGCGTGCGAGAAAATCCTATTCGGCGGCCTGCAGGACCGGACGGCGGTCCATGTCGGCGTTGCGCGAGAACTCGTCGATGCGGCGCTCGATCTCGGCACGGAAGTGGCGCACCAGTCCCTGGATCGGCCAGGCCGCCGCGTCGCCGAGCGCGCAGATCGTGTGACCCTCGACCTGCTTGGTGACGTCGAGCAGCATGTCGATCTCGCGCTTCTGCGCGTTGCCGACGACCATGCGCTCCATGACGCGCCACATCCAGCCGGTGCCCTCGCGGCAGGGCGTGCATTGGCCGCAGCTCTCATGCTTGTAGAAATAGGCCAGTCGCGCGATCGCCCGCACGATGTCGGTCGACTTGTCCATCACGATCACGGCGGCGGTGCCGAAGGAGGACTTCACCTCGCGCATGCCGTCAAAGTCCATCGGCGCGTCGAGGATCTGCTCGCCGGGAACCAGCGGACAGGACGAGCCGCCTGGGATGACCGCCAGAAGGTTCTCGTAACCTCCGCGGACGCCACCGCAATGCTTGTCGATCAGCTCGCGGAACGGGATGCCCATGGCTTCTTCGACCGTGCAGGGCTTGTTCACGTGCCCCGAGATGGAGAAGAGCTTGGTGCCCGTGTTGTTCGGGCGGCCGATGCCGGCGAACCACGCGCCGCCGCGACGCAGGATGGTCGGCGCGACCGCGATGGACTCGACGTTGTTGACGGTCGTCGGGCAACCGTAGAGGCCCATGTTCGCCGGGAACGGCGGCTTCAGGCGCGGCTGGCCCTTCTTGCCCTCGAGGCTTTCGAGAAGCGCCGTCTCCTCGCCGCAGATGTAGGCCCCGGCACCATGATGGACGAAGATGTCCATGTCCCAGCCGCATTTGTTGTCGCGACCGAGGAGGCCTTCCTCGTAGCACTCGTCGATCGCGCGCTGGAGCGCCTCGCGCTCGCGAATGTATTCGCCTCGCACGTAGATGTAGGCGGTGTGCGCGCCCATCGCGAACCCGGCGATGACGCAGCCCTCCACCAGCGTGAAGGGATCGTTGCGCATGATCTCCCGGTCCTTGCAGGTCCCGGGCTCCGACTCGTCGGCGTTGACGACGAGGTAATGCGGTCGCTCGCCGACCTCTTTCGGCATGAAGGACCACTTGAGACCCGTCGGGAAGCCGGCGCCGCCGCGACCGCGAAGGCCCGACGCCTTCATCTCGTTGATGATCCAGTCGCGGCCCTTGCCGATGAGGTCGGCCGTTCCGTCGAAGTGGCCGCGTTTCATCGCGCCCTTCAGGCTCTTGTCCCGAAGGCCGTAGATATTGGTGAAGATACGGTCCTGATCCTGCAGCATCGCTCGGCTCCTCAGTCCTTCGTATCGCGGTCGGTCTTGGGCTGCGAACGGTTCTCCGCACCCGATGGCGTCGAGGCTGCGGGATTGACGGCCTCGTCGCTCGTGTTCCGCCGCTCGCCCTCGAACGTGCCGGAGGCGCTGGCATTCCGATTGCCGAGATCTTCGGCACCGCTAGCTGCCGGTGGCGCGTCGCCCGGGACGCGCTTGAAGTCCTGCACGACGCGGTCTTCGGCTGCCTCGCCCTTGGTCTTCAGCGGACCATCGGAGCGGGGCTCGCCGTCGCTGTTGCCGGCGGCCTCGCCGAACTCGGCGGCATCCCGCTCGACCTGCCCGGTCGGACCCTGCTTCGAGCCACCCTCGCGCCCGGCACCGGGCGTCTTGGCGCCCTTCGAGGGATCGACGCTGGCGGCATCATCAGCCCGATTGTCGGCTGCTGCCGCGGCCGCCGGGCTCGGCCCCTTCATCGAACTGTCGGTTTCAGCGGCATGCGTATCGACGCGAGCGGCCTGCGACTCGGCCGAAACATTCCCGCCCGCACCGGCTCCCTGCGCTGGCGCGTCGTTCGCGGCAGGTGTGCGCTCAACGCGATTCCCGCTCTGGTCACCCTCGTCCCGGAACGAGGTGAGCGTCGTCAGGCCACCGACAGGCACCGAAAGGTGACGATCGATCTGGGGCCCCTTGCGGACGCTCTCGCCGCGGCCGGCTTCGAACTCGTCGATGATCTCGCCCAGGCGCTCGCCCGTGAGATCCTCGTATGTATCCTTGAAGATCATGACCATCGGCGCGTTCACGCAAGCGCCCAGGCACTCGACCTCCTCCCAGGACAGGGTGCCGGATGCGTTCGGGTGCAGCGGCTCTGGATGGATCTTCTCGCGGCAGACGCGCTTCAGCTCGTCCGACCCGCGCAGCATGCAAGGCGTCGTGCCGCAGACCTGAACGTGGGCCCGTGTGCCGACCGGCTTCAGCTGGAACTGCGTATAGAAGGTCGCGACCTCGAGGACGCGGATCATCGGCATGCGCAGCCGATCGGCCACATGCTCGATCGCGGCCTTCGTCACCCAGCCGTCCTGGTCCTGCGCCCGCATCAGGAGCGGGATCACGGCGGACTGCTGCCGCCCTTCCGGATAGCGACGGATCAGCGTCTCGGCCCAGGCCTCGTTGTCGCTGGAGAAGGCGAAGGTCTGGGGTTGTGCGGCCTCTTCCGCAAGGCGTCGGACGGACATCGGACCTCGATTTCAGAACGGTTCCAAGGACACGCTCGTTTTGCGGCGCGTTCTATCACAGTATCGACAAAAGGCCAGCCGCCGGAGCTCCGACAGCCGGATCGCGACGGCCTGTCGCGCAAGGCTTTCGTCCGGCGCGGCGATGGGCTCGCGCATGTCGGACGGTCAGGCGTTCAACGTCAGCGATCGACCTCGCCGAAGACGATGTCGCACGATCCGAGGATCGCCGACACGTCCGCCAGCATGTGGTCGCGGCACAGGAAGTCCATCGCCTGGAGATGGGCGAAGCCCGGCGCACGGATCTTGCAGCGGTAGGGCTTGTTGGTGCCGTCGGCGACGAGATAGACGCCGAACTCGCCCTTGGGCGCCTCGACCGCCGCGTAGATCTCGCCCTCGGGCACGTGGAAGCCTTCGGTATAGAGCTTGAAGTGGTGGATCAGCGCTTCCATCGAACGCTTCATGGTCGAGCGCTTGGGCGGCACGACCTTGCCTTCGGTCGAGGCGATCGGACCGGCGCGGTCGCGGCCGGCCAAGCGCTCGATGCACTGCTTCATGATGGAGGTAGACTGACGCATCTCCTCCATGCGGATGAGGTAGCGGTCGTAGCAGTCGCCGTTCTTGCCGATCGGAATGTCGAATTCCATCTCGCCGTAGCACTCGTAGGGCTGCGACTTGCGCAGGTCCCATGCGGCGCCGGAACCGCGCACCATCACGCCGGAGAAGCCGAGCGCAAAGGCGTCGTCCAGCGCGACCACGCCGATGTCGACGTTACGTTGCTTGAAGATGCGGTTGCCAGTGAGCAGCTCGTCGATGTCGGCGACCGCCTTCAGGAACGGGTCGCACCACGCGCCGATATCGTCGACCAGTTGCGGGTCGAGATCCTGATGGACGCCGCCCGGACGAAAGTAGGCCGCATGCAGGCGCGCGCCGCTCGCCCGCTCGTAGAAGCCCATCAGCTTCTCGCGCTCCTCGAAGCCCCAGAGCGGAGGCGTCAGGGCGCCGACGTCCATGGCCTGCGTCGTGACGTTGAGAAGGTGGGATAGGATGCGGCCAATTTCGCAGTAGAGAACGCGGATCAGCTGCGCCTTGATCGGCACCTCGACGCCGGCCAGCCTCTCGACGGCCAGGCAAAAGGCGTGCTCCTGGTTCATCGGCGCGACGTAGTCGAGACGGTCGAAATACGGGATCGCCTGCAGATACGTCTTCTGTTCGATCAGCTTCTCGGTGCCGCGATGCAAAAGGCCGATATGCGGATCGACGCGCTCGACGTTCTCGCCGTCGAGTTCGAGAACGAGACGCAGAACCCCGTGCGCCGCCGGATGCTGCGGTCCGAAGTTGATGTTGAAGTTCCGGACGTCGATCATCTCGGCCATGGCGACACCTCTTGTCGGGGAGAAGGTCTCGTCGCGTCGGAGCGCGCCAAGACCCGCAGTCTCATTCAATGGAGGGCAGACCGAACGGGCCCGCCCCTGCCGTCAGTTGGCCTTTGCCTTCTCGTCGCCCGGCAGCACGTAGTCCGTACCCTCCCAAGGCGAGAGGAAGTCGAAGGAGCGCATTTCCTGGCGAAGCTCGACGGGTTCGTAGACGACTTGCTTCAGGTGCTCGTCATAGTGGACCTCGACGAAGCCGGTCATCGGGAAGTCCTTGCGTAGCGGATGTCCCTCGAAGCCGTAGTCCGTCAGGATGCGGCGAAGATCCGGATGCCCGGTGAACAGGATCCCGTAGAGATCGTAGGCTTCGCGCTCAAACCAGTCCGCACCCGGGAAGATGCCGGTGATCGAGGGAACCGGCTCGTCCTCCTCGGTCGACACCTTCACTCGGATGCGCATGTTGTGGCGCGGCGACAGAAGGTGCGTGACGACCTCGAAGCGGTCCGGGCGGTTCGGATAGTCCACACCGCACAGATCGATGAAGCAGGTGAACAAGCACCGCGCGTCGTCCCGCAGGAAGGTGACGAGCTCGGGCAGATCGCTGGGCGCAACGGTGACGCTCAGGTCGCCAAAAGCGACGTCGCGCGCCAGCAGCTTATCGCCGAAGCGCTCAGCGAGATGGTCGGAGAGTTCAGCCAGGGCCATCATCAACGCTCGATCGTTCCGACGCGGCGAATCTTCTTCTGGAGAAGCAGAACGCCGTAGAGCAGCGCCTCGGCGGTCGGCGGGCAGCCGGGAACGTAGATGTCGACCGGCACGACCCGGTCGCAGCCACGCACCACCGAATAGCTGTAGTGGTAGTAGCCGCCGCCGTTGGCGCACGATCCCATGGAGATAACGTAGCGCGGCTCCGGCATCTGGTCGTAGACCTTTCGGAGCGCGGGGGCCATCTTGTTGGTCAGCGTGCCGGCGACGATCATGACGTCCGACTGGCGCGGGCTGGCACGCGGCGCGAAGCCGAAGCGCTCCGCGTCGTAGCGCGGCATCGACATCTGCATCATTTCGACGGCGCAGCACGCCAGGCCGAAGGTCATCCACATGAGCGAGCCCGTGCGGGCCCACTGGATGAGATCTTCGGTCGAGGTGACGATGAAGCCTTTGTCGGCGAGCTCGTTATCGACGTCCGCGACGAAGGGGTCAGCGGCCGGCGAAACCTTCTGCAGGTCAGAACGCGCGGCGAACGGCGCGGAAGCGGGGTTCAATCCCATTCGAGGGCACCTTTCTTCCATTCATAGACGAAGCCGACCGTGAGCACGCCCAAGAACACCATCATCGACCAGAGACCAGCCCAGCCGAGTTCGCCGAACGACGCCGCCCACGGAAACAGGAAGGCGACCTCGAGGTCGAAGATGATGAACAGGATCGAGACGAGGTAGAAGCGGACATCGAACTTCATGCGGGAGTCGTCGAAGGCATCGAAGCCGCATTCGTAGGCCGAGAGCTTCTCGTCGTCCGGCGCCTTGAAGGCGAGAAGGAACGGCGAGATCAGCAACGCCAGCCCGATAAGGAGGGCGACGCCCACGAATATGACGATCGGAAGATACGATCCCAGAAGCTGATTCACCGCTCGCAGACCTCGTTCGACTCGCCTAAAACGGCGTTCGCCTGCACCCGGACGACCCGCTGCGGAAAGCATCGGATCGCACGGGTCAGGTAAGCACTGGAAGGGTTGCCGCAATGCGTCCAACGGCCACGGCCGACCCTTCGCATCTGCAGCGACGCTTAGACCCTTCCCAAACTACGCGCAAGGCAGCGCGACGCGATGCCCGATGCGAATTTAGGAGCGTCGGCGACACGATACAGTTTGGGCCGACACGCGGACTATCGAGCGCGGAACAAGGGACTTGGTTCGGAATGGTGAGGACAGGAGGAGACGTCCTATCGATCATCATATGAACATATGAGACCGAAAATGGCGCGAGTGACGGGGCTCGAACCCGCGACCTCCGGCGTGACAGGCCGGCACTCTAACCGACTGAGCTACACCCGCGCTTGGTGCCGCTGGCGTGTTCGTCAGCGGCATGAGCGGCGGTTTACGGAAGCTGCCCGCCCCTGTCAACAGCCCTTCGTCGCTTATCGCTCGGACGCTCGAAGATTCTTCCGCAATGCCGCCTCGTGCCATGTGCGGCTGCGAACAACCGGGCGCTCGAGGCATCATGAGAGCGAAATGGCGATGCGCCAGCGCGGCAGCAGGTTCGACTGGAGGTCGGACCCGACAACCGTCGAAGGCTGGCTTCTCCAGCCCGCATGTCTCGCCCTGACCCCTTACAAAGGAATGGACGACAAACGTCTTGCGAGACCGCCCGCGAGGCTTTATCCAGCGATTTCGCAGCTCGGGCGGGCGATTAGCTCAGTTGGTAGAGCGCCTCGTTTACACCGAGGATGTCGGGAGTTCGAGTCTCTCATCGCCCACCATCGTTTGCAGGCCTTTCGACGCTCGGCCCTTGAGATCCGCGGAGAAAACCGCGGAGGAAACCCGGTCTGGCACGCCTCGCGATCTGATCTCCAAGGGCATCCGCGACGAGTTTCGCGAGGTGTTCGTCAGCCTCTTCACGCTCAGGACGATCGACGACGCGTTCTCGATCGTCGACATCCCATGGCGCGAGACCGACGTCGCGCCAGGTCATCGTCGATCGCAGGTCGAGGGCTTCTACGCCAGCATCGACTTCACGTCCCCGACGTCCGTCGCCCCACTCCTACTCGTGTTCGAAGAGGTCCTCTTCCAGCTCCACGACGCGACGGACGCAGAGAGGGCACGAGCCTTCGACCGTCTCATCGCTCGGTTGGAGCGTGACGGTTTCAAGCGAGAGAACGGCCGCCTGGTGTCGGCGAGCATGACAGTCCGGACCGTCGACGTGCGGGATCTCACGGCGGCGACGGAGGAAGCGGTCCACGAACACATCGCGAAGGCCAACGAGGATCTAGCGGCCGGCGAGTACGCCGACGCCATCCTGTACTGCTACAACCTGGTCGAGCAGCTCCTGAAGGCGGTCCTGCGGGAACGAGGCGTCGAGTTCAAGGCGAGTCAGGGCGACATCCGGACCCTCTACAACATGGTCGCGAGCGAGCTCGGTCTGAACCCGGGCGAGGACACGATCGAGCGGCCCCTGAGGCCCATCCTGGAAGGGTTGCAGAAGCTCGTTTCCGGGATCTTGACAGGCAGGATGCTCGTGCCCTCGCAGGCCAGCACCTCTTCGCCGTTGTAGTACCCACGATCGGCGACGACCGTGACCTGCGTGGCACCGATCGCCTCTTGGGCCTTGCCGCCCATCGAGACGAGCTGCGTGCGGTCGTGCCCCTCGTTGACGACGTCATGCGCGACAACGAGATGGTGCTCGGGATCCTCTGCGATCTGGACGATGTAGCCGACGATGCCGGTGCCGCGCCCGCTGGTTGCCATCGAGCGCGCGTCGGGGTCGGTCAGCGAGACCTGTCCCCGTTCGGATGCTCCGACTTCAAGCTGCATCTGGCACAGGAACGCCATCTGACGGCGCAGCCCCGCGATCTTCTCCCCGATGCGCTGGACCCGGCTTCGGGAACATCGTTCGGCTCCTTGTCGGTCCGGTCGAGGGCCGCAAGGTTAGCGGACAATGCTGGCATCGACCTGCTCGATCTGCTTGGCCACCTTGACCGCGGTGAAGTTGCGATCGCGGTTGTTCACGGCTTTGAACTTCGAGCCGTCGATGGCTGCCACCGCTCCGGCATAGAGCCCACGCTGGCGGCACAGCACCACGAAGTGCCGGCACGCCGCCTGGATCGCGAGCCCGTTGTCGCGCCGCAACAGGGCGAACGTCTTGTGGTCGGGCGCCAGGCGGCCCACCAGCCACAAGACCTCGACATTGCGCTGCGCCTCGCGCTCCAGTCGGCGGCTGGACGGGACGCGGTTCAGATAGCCGTAGAGGTAGAGCTTCAGTAGCGTCGCCGGATCGTAGGCCGGACGTCCCGCCGAAGCAGGCTCCGAACGGGCAAAGCCTAGCGCACTCAAATCGAGTTCGTCGATGAAGGCTTCGACGACGCGCACCGGGTTGTCCTCGGTCACGTAGTCGTCTAGCGAAGTGGGAAGAAGCCAGGACTGGCGCCGATCTTCCCCTTCGATGAACCGACCCATGCCGGCCTCCTCAGGTGAGACCGCAAGCTTAACTCAGATTAGGGTTTTGACACAGCCTCGGTCGGTCCGAGATGTTCCGTGAAGGGCGGTTGGCGTTTACGGCGGAAGACGGCGAGAATCGGCTTCTCGACGATCCAGTAGCTCAGCGAGCCGCCGACGATGATGATGAGCGTCGCGACGATCGTGATCAGTGTCGGATCGATGCTCGAGAGGAAGCCTCGCTTTAAAAGCCCCCCCAGCGTGACCGTTGCGAGCGTATGGGTCAGATACAACGAATAGGATGCCGTACCGAGCTGGAAGAGTGCATGTTCGATGCGATTCGAGCTCGGTCTGTTCGAGATGACAGCCGCAAGGACGAGGAAGATCGACGGCACGCCCCAGGTGACGAACCGGGGAGCGCCGTCGAACGGGAAGGCTATAGTCGCGGCCAACCAAGTGAGGCCGACGATGGTGAGAACGACGGCAGGAATCGGTTGCCGCACCATCGGCCGCGTCTGGCCGAAGCGCACCCACCAAGCGATCGCAGCGCCCGCTAGGAATTCGTAGATCAAGGACGATCCGAGCCACTGGCGGAAGGCGAATGTCTCGACGGCGGCGAGGGTTAGGGCCTGAAGAGCGACCATCGCGACCGCCAGACCCAGCAAACGCCTTCGCAGCGGCAGGAAAAGAATCATGACTGCCGCGACGGCATAAAAGTAGAGCTCGAACGAGAGGGTCCAACCTTGATCGAGGACGGGGTGGACCTGGCCCGGCGCACGTTCAAACGGTATCAGCGCGTAGGACGCGACGATCCAGCCGAACGTCAGTCGCGTGTTTGCCAGTGCGAGGCCCGCGGTCATGGCGCCGAGAAGGATGGTCGTCCAGAACCAGTAGAGAGGCACGACGCGCGTGAAGCGATGCCACAGGTGGAGGCCGGCCGCCCTTACCCCCGTTGCTGCGCCCATCGTGTAGAATATGATGAACCCGCTGATGACGAAGAAGATGTCGACGCCGGCGGCACCAAATTCCCAAATCGCCGGGTGCTCCCGCAGAACGAAAGGATCGGTCCGTGCGCTGACCACCTGGAACGCCGTGTGGTGGAAGACCACGAGGCTCGCTGCCAGGCCGCGCAGATATTGAATCGGATACTGGGTCCGCGCCTGATTGATCGATGCCATCGCGGCTCCTCAGCCCCAGTCGCCCACAACTCTCGGCGTCGCGGCGTACTGAGCCGATTTCCCCTACGTCGGCAAGGCGTGTTGCGTCCTCTCGGTTACGCGACGATCCGCATCGCGGTTGGACGCCTTGCGTGGCCCTTTAGATGCTACCCCTAACGCCCAGGCCAATCTCGTCGGTGAGTGATGGCGCTGATGTCTGTAGCCCGGTCCTACTGGTTGACCACAACGCTGGAGCTGTTCGACTTCGGCGGAATCGGGATGCTGCGCGCCGCACCGACCGTTCCCGTTTGCCGCCGAATCAGAAGTCTGCGCCGTTGCTCGAGTTCGGTGTTCGTCCGTTCGAGAGAGCGCTCACCAACGGTCCGACGGTCGCTGGTGCGCTGGTCTTCGAGGCGCTGCCGCAAGTCGCTCGCGTCCGTCGATTGCGCGTAAGCCGGTGCCAGCGGGACTGCGCCACCCAAAGCAAGGCAAACGGCAGCAAGAATCGCGCGTCTCATGTCACTGATCTCCTGTCTTCCGCGTAGCTAACATATGGCTCGCAACCGGACTCGGCGAGACAACGCGCCCAAACGGTTATTTCAACCAGGATTGCGCCGACTTTTCATGCTGCCTACCTCAATCGGGGGATGCGAAAGCGCACGGGTAAGTTGATGTTATGAGTGGCGACAGTTGAGGCCACAACGATGACTACCGATACGCACCGCACCGATTTCTTGGCGACACCACGCATCACGCGCAGCTTCGTCGCGCATGACGAGGCGCTCCATCCTACCTTTCAGGAGGAGCCCATGCCGCCGAACCTAACCTTTGCGGCGCTGATCGTGCTCGCAGGTGCTGCGGTCCCGCTCGCAGCCATCGTCGCCATATGCATGCTCGTGGCTCATATTCTCTGGTAGTGGACAGCGGCGCGTCGCGCGAGCGGCCGGTCGGCGCGCGCCAGACTCAACCCAGATCGACCGTCCGCGTCGCCGGATGCATCCCCGCGACGACGTCGGAACTTCCGGCAATTTCCATGCCGAATTGGTCCCGCATCGTTTTGGTCAACAAGCGCAGGCCCAGCACATAGCGGAGCAGCAAGACGGGGAGCCTCCGCCCCGCCCCATCCGACCGCTGCTCTTCAGGTCGACGACCATGGGTCGAGACCCGGTGCACGACACCGGCAAAAGGAAGCGCGCGCAGTGGTATGCCGCGTCGATCGTGTTCCTTAGCGACGGCCGCCGCGTCGAGATAGATCGACAAGTCAGCGACGGGCCGTTCCTCTCGACCGTCGCCGTCGAGGTCGTAGAACGTCGTTCGAACGATCTGATACGCTGTTCTGTGCGCTGAAAGCCCCCGAGTTTCAAACAAAGAGCGGCCACCCTCGGACCAAAGATAACCTTGCTCGATTTGCCGTCCCGTCTCGTCTCCGTCGCGACGCATGAAGGCGACAAAATCACGGTGGACGAAGTCGCCCGGTTCGACGACCATCAAGAACACGGACTCACGCACATATGCGATGCCGATCCGGCAGCGCTCGGCGCGCTCGTTTGTCAGATTGGATTCGGCGTCACCCGGCGCAATTTCCGGTCGGGCAAGCAACGCGTCGACTCGCTCCA
>NZ_BBWK01000049.1 GCF_001463765.1 Aureimonas sp. AU4
CCCTAGCGCCCTCCACCGCGTCCTGCCGCTCCGTCACGGTGAACCCGAGGTCCTGGAAGTCGCGCGCGGCCGCGTCGAGATCGTGGACGAGAAGGATCAGGTGGTCGAAGGCGATGCTCATGTGCCTGCGCTCCGTTTTCGTCTCGCCAAGACCCACGATCGACGGAGGCTCGTGAATGCGGAGCGGCGGGGCCGGGCCGCGCAGGGGTTCGATCTCGACGAGGCAGGACTGGGCCGAGCACCCCTGGCCGAGCTCGGACGTGCCGATGTCGCGCGTCAGGACGTTGGGGTTCGAGTTGCGATCGCCGCGCCCGTCCGGATCGAAGGTCGCCCCCGTCGGAAGAAGGGCGACGCCGGGCCGCACATCCTCGCTCAGCGCGGCGACGGCCAGGCAGGCGCCGCGATCGTTGAACAAGCGCACGAGGTCGCCCTCGCCGATGCCCCGCGCCCGGGCGTCGGCCGGATGCATCGCGACGCGCTCGCGCCCGTCGGTCTTCTGCTGCGCGCTGACCGCGCTCCAGTCCATCTGCCCATGGAGGCGGCGGGCGGGCTGGGGCGTCAGGAGATGGATCGGGTAGGTTCGGGCGAGCGGACTTCCCAGCCATTCCTCGGGATCGAGCCAGGCGGGGTGGCTCGGCAACCCCGCCGACGCGAAGTCGGCGACGGCGGGGCTGCCGATCTCGATCCGGCCGGTGCGCGTCGCCAGCCTGTTGGCCACCGGGTCGGCGCGGAACGCGGCAAAGGGAACGCGGTCGCCCTCCCGGGGGCGATCCACCTCGAGGAAGCCTGTCTCCCAGAAGGTCTCGAAGCTCGGCGGCGTCATCCCGCGTGCCTTCAGACGCGACGCGATCTGAGCCCACGCGTGATGCAGCCACTCGCGCTCCGTGCGCCCGCCCGTGAAGGCGTCCCGGCTGCCGAGACGCTCGGCGAGACCGGCGAAGATGGCGAAGTCGTTGCGTGCCTCGCCTGCCGGCTCCACAAGCTTGTGCATCGCCAGGATGAAAGGGTCGCGGGACGAGCCGCCGATATCCTCGCGCTCGGCCGCGACGGTGGCGGGAAACACGATGTCGGCATGCCGAGCGGTCGCGGTCCAGAACCCCTCGTTGACGATCACGGTCTCGGGCCGGCGGAAGGCCTTGCGCAGCCGGTTAAGGTCCTGGTGATGGTGAAACGGGTTGCCGCCGGCCCAGTAGACGAGGCGGATGTCGGGATAGGTGATCTCGCGGCCGTCGAAGCGCACCGTGTCGCCCGGGTTCAGGAGAAGGTCGGCGACGCGCGCCACCGGAATGGCGATCCCGACCGGATTCGGCCCGACCGGCAGGCCGAAAAGAGGCGTCTCGAAGCGCGGGTTGCCCATGCTGTTGGACGAGCCGTAGCCGAACACGAAGCCGCCGCCGGGCAACCCGATCTGGCCGAGCATCGCCGCGAGCGCCACGATCGCCCAGTAGGGCTGCTCGCCGTGGCGCGCGCGCTGGAGGCTCCAGCTGGCGGTAAGGAGCACCCGCCGGCCCGGCAGCGACAAGGCCAGCTGCCGGATGTCAGCGGCCTCGAGGCCGGTGATCGCCGCGGCCCATTCCGCGGTCTTGGGAACCCCGTCGCTTTCGCCGAGCAGATAGGCCCGGTACGTCCCGAAGCCGTGGCAATGCGAGGCGAGGAAGGCTTCGTCGTGGAGGCCCGCCGCAAGGATCGTCTGCGACAGGGCCAGGATCAGCGCGGTATCCGTGTTCGGACGCGGCGCGAGCCATTCGCAAGGATGCTCCGAGGGAACGTCGCCCCGGAACGGCGTCACGGCGACGAGCCGCACGCGCTGCGCCAGGGCCGCCATGAAGGCGGGATAGGCGTGGCGACCGAAGCCGCCGGACACGACCTCCCAATTTCGCTGCGGCAGGCCGCCGAAGGCCAGCATGACGTCGCAGTGGTCGCGGATTGTCTCCGCCGTCATCGCTCCGTCGCCGATGGGATCGGGAACGCCGAGGATCCGGGGAAGGAACGCCATGGCGGCGCCGTAGCTGTAGTTCGTGACCTGATCGGTGAAGCCGCCGATCGCGCCGAAGAACCGCCGCACGAGGGTCCGGGCATGGTGAAGCCGTCCAGCGCTCGACCACCCGTAGGAGCCGGCAAAGAGGGCGGCGTTTCCATGCCTCTCGCGCACGCGCCCGATCTCGCCGGCAGCCAGGTCCAGCGCCTCGTCCCACGGCACCTCCCGGTACTCGTCGCTCCCGCGTCCCGCGCCGCCGTCGCCGGCGAGCCACCCCCGGCGGACGGCGGGCCGCGCGATGCGCAAGGGGGAGCGCAGCATCTCCGGCCAGACCGAAATCAGCTCGCTCGGCGCGGGATCGTGCTCGAAGGGCAGGACGCCGACCAGCCGGCCGTTCTCGACCTGCGCGCGAAAGGCGCCCCAATGCGACAGCGAGCGCAGCACCCGCTCCCCGCCGCCGGCCTTGGCGGGATCAGTCATGACCGAGCGTCCGGCGCGGCAGGTCCTCTCGGCGACCCCACTCGTTCCAGGAGCCGTCGTAGATCCGCCATTCCCGCCTGCCTGCGCGCGCGAGCTGAAAGGCCAGAACGGCCGCCGTGACGCCGGAGCCGCATGTGGCGATGATCGGCCGGTCGGGATCGATCCCGGCGGCTCGAAAGAGCCGCTCCGTCTCGGCCGGCGCCTTGAACCGGAAGCCGGGAGCGTTTTCCAGCATGGCGGTCCACGGCAGGTTCACCGCCCCCGGCATGTGGCCGCTGCGCAGTCCGGGATAACCCGAAGGGAGCACGCCGCTGAAGCGGTCGGTGGTGCGCGCATCGACGACCTGCGCCTTGCCGTTCGCCAGGGCGTCGCGAACATCCTGCCACGTCGCGATGTCGTCCGGGGGCGCGGCGGCCTCGAAGGTCCGGCTCTCGAAGGAGCGCGCACCGCCCGTCTCGAGAGGCCGCCCTTCCGCGATCCAGCGACGAAGGCCACCGTCGAGGATCGAGACGGACTCATGACCGAAGCGCCTGAACATCCACCAGACGCGCGCCGACACGTAGCTGCGATCGTAGATCACGACATGGGTGTCCCGGCCGATCCCGAGCGCGCCTGCCACTGTCGCGAAATGCTCCGGCGTCGGCATCATGTTGGGGATGAGGACATCGCGATCGGACGCCGCCTCGAGATCGAAGGGACGAGCGCCGGGTATATGGGCATCGCGATAGGCCGCGATGCCGGACTGCCCCGTCTCCGGGGCGAACCACGAGCAGTCGAGGCAGACGGTGGCACGGTCTGCGAGACGGTCGGCGAGCCAGTCCGGATCAACCAGGAACGACATGGGCACCTCAAAGATATATCATATATCCAAGCGCGTTCGGGCGTTCCTGTCAAAGGTTTCGTTTCGAATCCCTTCCCGGCTCCTTCCGGCGGCGGATATCCCGCAACCTCGTTTTCAACCCGGCCTGAGCCGGGGAAGCGGATCGTCCAGCCGGTTCGGCGATCCGCTCCCTAAACTGTGATGCCGCCCGGACCGACGCGCCTCGCCGGGCGATCCGCGTCAGCGCTGGAGTTGCAGGACGAGCGCGTCCCTCGCGCCGACGCGCACCCGCAGCTGCGCGTCCTCCTCCCCACCCGGCCCGAATGTCGCCGGGGAAGCCACCTCGTCTCCGGGGGGCCATGCAACCGTGACCCGGTGTGCGTCCACTCCCGCCACGCGTAGGTCGGCCGACTGCTCCGCGCGCGTCGAGTTCACGATCCACAGGAAGTGGCGACCGTCCGCTCCCTGATGCAGCCGGACCTGCAGGGCCGCATTCGAGGAGGCGACCTGAGGCCGTCGGCCGGCCTCGCCGAGGATCGAGGCGAAGTAGGCGCGATGGCTCTCGCCACCCTGCCGGAAGTAGCCGATGCCCGGATGGGTGCCGACCAGAAGCGTGCGGCCCCGGCCGAAGCGGTTCTCGACGGCGGCGATCCGGCCGTCGTCGAAATGCCCCCGCACCGTGCCGGTGGTCGGCCGGTAGCTCTGGAGGAAGCCGCCGCCCTGGAGCGCGCGCCCGTCGATCTCGAGACGGATGCGGTCGCCGATGTCGGGCATGAACTCGACCTCGTCCTCCACCGCGCCGAAGACCGCGTCGAGGCCGTTATGCGGCTGGCGGGTTCCCACCTTGCCGCGATCGCCGAAATAGCCGGGCGTGGCCTCCGAGACGAGCGTGCCGCCCCGCTCCACCCAGCGCGCGAGGCACCCGGCATGCTCGGCCGTCAGCATGATCGGATAAGGGGCATAAACGACGTCGTGGTCGTCCAGATGGTCGATATGCAGCCAGTCGGCCTGGATGTTGTTGTCGAAGAAGCCGCGATAGGCGCCCCACATCGCCTCCCGGTAGGTGTCGGGGCAGTGGTCGTGGTTGAGGAGATAGTCCCAGGCCTGCGCCTCGGGGACCACGAGAAGGCCGACGTCGCCCCGCACCGGCTTTGCCTCGAACAGCGCCTTGCGTTCCGGCGCGTTGGCCCACTTCGCCAGGCTCGAGGCCATGTCGGAGCGCGGCGTGCGCGAGCCGTCCATGCCGTAGGAGCCGAAGGCGCCGAAGAGCGGTCCGTCGAGCAGCGGGCGGTAGCGCAGGTTGAGGACGCCCGTGGCGCCGGCCGCGAACGAGGTCATCGTGAGGAGGCGGATGTCCTCGGGCTCCATCACCCGGCCGTCCTCCTTGTCGCGCCCCATCACCTGCGGCTGCATCCAGAGCGGGCCGCCGGGACGCTCGGCGTGCCACCAGGGCTTGCCGCGACTGGCGGCGCGCGTGAGGTCGGGGCCGAAGAAGTTCTGCCACGGCTTGAAGCCGCGGCGGCTCGGCACCCAGGTCAGGCCGTAGAGCTCGACCTTGGAGGCCGCGAGCCAGTCGTCGGACCCGTTGGCCGCCATGTTGGGGATGGCGCCGCCCACGCCGTGCGCCGCGATCAGGCAGTCCGCGTCGACGGCCCGGATCGTGTCGATCTTGAACTGCATCTGCCCGTAGTAGGTCTCGCGCTTGAAGGCGAGCCAGTCGAGGTTCTGCGGATAGGCCGCCACCTCCACGGGCGGCTCGACATCCTCCCATTCCGCGTAGGAGTAGCGGTACCAGGCCTCGGCCAGCGTATCGAGCGAGCCGTATTTGGCTTCCAGCCAGAGGCGGAAGTCGGCCTTCATGGCGGGCGAATGGTCGACGTCCGAGGCGTAGTTGACCTCGTTCCAGACGTCGTACCCCAGAAGCCCAGGATGACCCTTGTAGCGGGTGGCGAGCGCATGGAGGAAGGCGCCCACCCGTTCGCGCACCTCCGGGTCGTTCATCGACAGGGCGCCCGCCCCGCCGCCGTTGTTGGCGAACCCCCCGGTCGCGGCGCTGACGCCCATGTTGGACGAGAGCGGACGCCCGTCGGCGCGGATCTGGCGGGCATGGGCGAAGCGCCGGTAGGCCCAGTCGGGCACCGCGTGGCTGATCTCGGCAATGATCGTGCGGATGCCGTGCCGGGCGGCCAAATCCATCTGCCGGTCGTAGTCGTCCCAGTCGTAGACGCCCGGCCGGCGCTCGATCGCGCTCCACATGAACCAGTGCCGGAAGACGTTCAGCCCGTCGGCGGCGGCCGTCGCGTAATCGCGCTCCCAGTCCTCGCGTGGCGGGTTGGACTTGCGGAAGTAGACGGCACCGAAGGGCACCTGGGGCAGCGTGTCGAGGGGCATGGAACGGGTCCTTCGGGACAGTCGGAAGCGTTCGGGCGGCGCGTGGCGGCGCCCGTCGTGGGGAGATCGGAGGGGAAGGCGCCGGTGGCGCTAGCTGGCGGCCAGCGCCTGGAGCGTGCGGATCAGGGCGGAATGGTCCTTGTCGCCGTCGCCGCGCTCGACCGCCTCGGTCATGAGCTGCGCGGTGGAGGCGGTGTTGGGCAGGACGATATCGAGCGCGCGGGCGCCGTCCATGGCGAGCCCCATGTCCTTGCGATGGAGCCGGATACGGAAGCCGGGGTCGAAGGTCTCGCGGATCATGCGCTCGCCGTGCAGTTCGAGAACGCGCGAGGCGGCGAAGCCCCCCATCAGCGCCTCGCGCACCTTGGCGGGATCGGCCCCGGCCGCGCGCGCGAAGGTCAGTGCCTCGGCGACGGCTGCGATGTTGAGCCCGACGATGATCTGGTTGGCGACCTTGGCGGTCTGGCCGTCGCCCACGCCGCCGACATGGGTGATGGTCTTGCCCATCTGCTCGAACAGGGGACGGGCCCGCGCGAAACCCGCCTCGCTACCGCCCGCCATGATCGTGAGCGCGGCGTTCCGAGCGCCCACCTCGCCGCCCGACACGGGCGCGTCGACATAGACGCCGCCTCCCGCCTCGATCCGCTCGGCGAAGCCCTTGGTCGCGATCGGCGAGATCGAGCTCATGTCGACGACGAGCGCGCCCGGCCGCAGCGCGGAGGCGACGCCGTTCCCGCCGAACAGCACCGTCTCGACGTCGGGCGTGTCGGGCAGCATCAGGATCACCGCCTCGGCGTCCCTGGCCGCATCGGCGGCGCTGTCGGCGGCCCTCCCCCCGGCCTCCACAAGGAAGCGCGAGGCCTCCTTGACGCGGTGGAGCGAAAGCTCGTGTCCGGCCGCCAGGAGATGGCCCGCCATCGGGCGTCCCATGACGCCGAGGCCGATAAAGGCGATCCTCATGCCGCAACTCCCTCGCGCCATGCGTCCATCCAGGAGAGGCCCGCCGTCGTGGTGGTCGCGGGCTTGTATTCACAGCCCACCCAGCCCCGGTATCCCAGCCGGTCCAGCGCGGCGAGGACGAAGGCGTAGTTGATCTCGCCCGTGCCGGGCTCGTGCCGGCCCGGATTGTCGGCGACCTGCACGTGGCCGATCCGGTCGAACAGGCTCTCGAGGGTGGCCACGATGTCACCCTGCATGACCTGCGTGTGGTAGACGTCGTACTGGAGGCGCAGGTTGGGCAAGCCCACCCGGTCCATGATGCGCTCGGCATGGTCGGTCGTGGACACGAAGAAGCCGGGAATGTCGCGCAGGTTGATCGGCTCCATCACCAGGGCGATGCCGGCATCGCGAAGGCGCGGCGCGGCATAGCCAAGGTTCTCGACCAGCGTGTCTTCCAGGCGGTCGCGGTCCACTCCCGCCGGCGCGATACCGGCAAGGCAGTTGACGGTCGGGCAATGCAGCTCGCGGGCGTAGCGGATCGCCGTGTCGACGCCTCGCCGGAACTCCTCGACCCGATCCGGCAGGCAGCCGATGCCGCGCTCGCCGCCCGCCCAGTTGCCGGCCGGCAGGTTGAAGAGGGCTTGCGTCAGCCCGTGGCGCTGCAGGCGGTCGCGGATCTCGGCGGCGGGCACCTCGTAGGGCGAGACGTATTCTACGGCGCGGAAGCCGTCGCGCGCGGCCGCCTCGAAGCGGTCCAGAAACGGCAGCTCGGCGTAGAGAAAGGACAGGTTGGCGGCAAATCGGGGCATGGCTCTCGCGGTCTTCAAGCGGTGAAGCGCGTGCGGTGCAGCATGCGCTTGCGGCGGGGATCGGGGCTCGGCACGGCCGAGATGAGGCTTTGCGTGTAGGGCTGGCGGGGACGGGTGCAGATCTCCTCGGCGGGCCCGATCTCGACGAGCTTTCCCCGGTGCATGACGCCGACGCGGTCGCAGAAGTACCGGACCACCGAGATGTCGTGCGAGATGAAGAGGAAGGAGAGGTCGAGCCGGCGCTGGATGTCGAGAAGGAGGTCGAGGATCTGCGCGCGGATCGACACGTCGAGCGCGGCGGTCGCCTCGTCGGCGATCACGACCTTGGGCTCCAGCGCCAGCGCGCGGGCGATGCCGATGCGCTGGCGCTGCCCGCCGGAAAAGGCGTGCGGATAGCGCTCGGCGGCCGCCGGGTCGAGGCCGACGAGCTCCAGAAGCTCGGCGACGCGCCGCTCGATGCGCTGGCGGTCCCAGCCGCCCGCGACCCGCAACGGGTCGCCGACGATCTGGCGCACGTTCATGCGCGGGTTGAGCGAGGCGAAGGGGTCCTGGAACACGAGGCGCACGTCGCGGTGGAAGAGGCGAAGCCCCCGCTTGTCGAGTGCCGTCACGTCGGTCTCGCCGCCCGCGCCGCGATAGACGACCTGCCCCGCGGTCGGCTCGGTGATGCGCAGGATCAGACGCCCGAGCGTCGTCTTGCCCGACCCGCTCTCGCCGACGATGCCCAAGTTCTCGCCCGGCATCAGGTCGAAGCTGACGTCGTCCACCGCCCTGACGGGGTTGGCCGCGGCGCTTCCCCACCAGCTTGCCGCGGCGCCATAGGACTTGCCGAGGCCACGCACCGAGAGAACCGGCTCGCGCTCCTTCGCCGGCACGCGCCTCTCGTCCGCCTCGCGACGCGTCTCGAGCCGCACCGTCGCGTCGAGAAGCCGGCGCGTATAGCTGTGCCCGGCGTCGTGGAAGATGTCGTCGACGTCGCCCGTCTCGACGATCCGGCCGAAGCGCATAACCGCCACCTCGTCGGCGACCTCGGCGACGACGCCCATGTCGTGGGTGATCAGCAGCATCGCCATGCCGCGCGCGACCTGGATGCGCTTCACGAGATCGAGGATCTCGGCCTGCGTGGTGACATCGAGGGCGGTGGTGGGCTCGTCCGCGATCAGGACGTCGGGATCGGCAGCCAAGGCCATGGCGATCATGGCGCGCTGGCGCATGCCGCCGGAGAACTCGAACGTGTAGCGGTCGATCATGCGGCCGGGATCGGGGATCTCGACCTGGCGCAGGAGCTCGACCGCGCGCTCGCGGCCCTCGCGCTTCGACACGCGCCGATGGAGCCGCACGGCCTCCACGATCTGCGAGCCGATCGTGTGGACCGGCGAGAGCGAGCTCATCGGCTCCTGGAAGATGAGGCCGATACGTCCGCCCCGGATGGCCAGAAGCTCGGGGCTGCGCTCGGTGAGCTGCGCGATGTCGATCTCGCCCCCGCCCTGCCGGGGCAGGAGGATGCGCCCGGAGGTGATCGCGGCGTTGCGGTCGAGGATGCGCAGGAGGCTGCGCGCGGTGACCGACTTGCCCGACCCGCTCTCGCCGACCAGCGCCAGCGTCTGGCCGGCGACGAGACGGAAGCTCACGTCGCGCACGGCGTGGAGGATCTGGTTGCGCAAGCGAAAGTCGAGGCTGAGCTTCTCGACGCGCAGCACCGAGCCGTCGTCCAGAACGGGGTGACCGGTTTGCGAGGCGGCGCCTGTGATCATCATGGCCTTCACGTCTCGTAGGGATCGGCTGCGTCGCGCAGGCCGTCGCCCAGGAAGTTGTAGGACAGGACCGTCACCACGACGGCGAGAGCCGGCCACACGAGGAGCCAGGGCGCACCGGCGATGGTGCGCACGTTCTGCGCATCCTGCAGAAGGACGCCCCAGGAGACCACCGGCGCCTTGAGGCCGATGCCGAGGAAGCTGAGCGCCGTCTCGGCGACGATCATGGTGGGCAGCGCGAGGGTGACGACGGCAAGGATGTGGCTCGTCAGCGAGGGCAGGATGTGGCGGAAGATCAGCCGGCGCTCGTTCGACCCGTCGAGCCGTGCAGCGACCACGAAGTCCTCGCCGCGCAGGGCGAAGAAGCGACCGCGCACCTCGCGCGCCAGGCCCGTCCAGCCGAACAGGGAGACGATCAGCGTGATCACGAAGTAGACGGTCAGCGGCGACCAGGTGAGCGGGATCGCGGCGGCCAGCCCGAGCCAGAGCGGGATCGTGGGCATGGACGAGATGACCTCGATCATCCGGCCGATCAGGAGATCCACCGTGCCGCCGTAGAAGCCGGCCAGCGCGCCCAGCGTGACGCCGAGAACGAGGCTGATGCACACGCCCACCACGCCGATCGACATGGACACGCGCGTTCCGTAGATCAGCCGGCTCAGGAGGTCGCGGCCGAGCTTGTCGGTGCCGAGCAGGTACATCGTGTCGGTGGAGCGCAGCGGCCCGACGAGGTGCCGGTCGAGCGGGACGAGGTTCCACAGGCGGTAGGCCGGGCCCTTCACGAAGAAGCCGATCGGCACGATCTTGGCGGGGTCCGCTACGTAGGAGCGGCGCAGCGAGGCGCGATCGACGCTCATCGTGTAGCCCGCCACGTGCGGCTGGAAGCGGCGGCCGCCGTCGGGCTCGTCGACGAACCAGCCGAGCGACTGGGGCGGGGCGTTGGTGTATTGCGGCCGCGCCGTCTGGGGGAGCCCAGGCGCCAGGAACTCGGCGAAGATCGCGACCAAAAGCAGGAACACGATGACGAAGCCGGCACCGACCGCGAGGCGGTTGCGCGCGAAGCGCTGCCGGATGAGCGTCCACTGGCCGGCGACGGCCATCTCATTTGCGCCGCCGCGCGGCTTGATGGTGGTGACGGCGGGCGCGGTCTCGGCCGGCCCCTGAAGGAAGACGTGCTCGGCCATCAGTTGAACCGGATCCGGGGATCGAGAAGGGCGAGGAGGATGTCGGACACGAGCATGCCGACCAGCGTCAGGACGCCCATCAGGAGGATGAAGCTGCCGGCGAGGTACATGTCCTGGCTGATCAGGGCCCGCAGGAGCAGCGGTCCGGCGGTCGGCAGGTTCAGGACGATCGCGGTGATCGTGACGCCCGACACGAGCTCCGGCAGGACCCATCCGATCGCCGACACGAACGGGTTGAGCGCGACGCGCACGGGGTATTTCAGCACGGCCCGGCGCTCGGGCAGGCCCTTGGCGCGCGCGGTCACGACATAGGGCTTGTTCAGCTCGTCGGTGAGGTTGGCGCGCAGGATGCGGATCAGCGCCGCCGTGCCGCTGGTGCCGATCACGACGATCGGGATCCACAGGTGCAGCGCGAGGTCGCCCGCCTTGGCCCAGCTCCAGGGCGCGTCGACGTATTCGGGCGAATAGAGGCCCCCGACGCTCTGCCCGAAGTAGCGGTAGCTCATGTACATCAGCGTCAGCGCGAGGATGAAGTTGGGCACCGCCAGGCCGATGAAGCCGAGAAAGGTGAAGGCGTAGTCCCCCGCCGAATGGCGACGCATGGCCGAATAGATGCCGATCGGCAGCGACACCGCCCAGACGAACAGGAGCGAGGCGAGCGAGATCGCGAGCGTCGAGCCCATGCGCTCCCAGATCAGGTCCGCCACCGGGCGGTTCCACTCGAACGAGAAGCCGAAGTCGCCGCGAAGCAGGATCCCCGAGATCCACTTCCAGTACTGGACGAGCACGGGATCGTTGAAGCCGTAGATCTCGCGCAAGCGGTCGACCTGCGCGGGATCGACGTTGGCGCCCGACTCCTGCATCGAGGCGATCATCGAGGTGACGTAGTCGCCCGGCGGCAGCTGGATGATCAGGAAGGCGATCACCGACATGCCGATCAGCGTCGGGATCATGTAGAGGATGCGCTTGACGACGTAGGCGCCCATGCCCGCCTCCCCTCAGGCCAAGGTCAGATGGACGGCTTCGAGTTCGCGGAAGCCCGGCACCTCGATCCGGACGCGTCCGCCCTCCGGCACGGCCTCGAGCGCCTGGCCGCCGACGAGCGCGCGGATCTGCGCCACGCGGCGACCCTCGGGCACCGCGACAGACAGCGTCTGCGGCCCGACCAGATAGGCGTGGCGGATCGGTCCCTTCATCATCATCGGGTTGGTGAGGTTGTGAAGGAGGACGAGGAGCCCGTCCGCCTCCTCGCGCACGGCGATGTCGAGCATCGCCTCGCCCTCGACCTCGACGTCGCAGCGCTTGCCCAGCGCCCAGCGCACGGCATTGGCGATCAGGCGCCCATGGTCGGCGGCCAGCACCTCCCAGAAGATCGCGCCGATGTTCCAGGGGATGAAGACCGTGCGCCCGCCGCCCGGGTGGGTGCGTGCCACCACCGCCGCGCCGCGCGGCGCCTCGCGCGGATAGACCTCCTCCATCGGCAGGTCGGGAAAGTCGGGCACGTAGAGGAACGGCGTCTCCACCCCCTCGCCCACCGGCTCGACCGCCAGGAGATGCGTGCCGCCGATGATGCGCGCGGCGCCCTCGAAGCCCGCCGAGATCGGATGGGCCCCGTTGATCGCGACATAGGTGTTCTTGACGGGGCCGCGCGTCGCCTGCGTCCGGCGCACGCCCAGGAGCGGCCCCAGCGCCGGCTCGGCGCGCGGCTGGTTGTCGGGCGTGCGGGTTCCGCTCTCGAAGGCCGCGACGACGCTGCCGCCGCGCGCCACGTAGTCCTCCAGGAGGCGCACCTGATCGTCGCCGAGACAGGCGGCGTTGGCGAGGATCACGACGCGGAAGCGGTCGAGCTCGGCCGCCGTCATGCGCTGGTCGGAGATCATCTCGAACGGAAGCTTGGCCTCGAACAAGGCCATGTAGACGCCGAAGTCGTCGGCCTCGGCGTCCTTGCGCGTGTCGAGGCCATGGTGGCGCAGCGTGGTGGCGGGGTCGAGGATGGCGATCTCGGCCGTCGGGCGCATCCGCGAGGCGACCGGCTCCAGCGCGGCGTGGAGCGCGAAGCTTTCCGACACCGGCTCGATCCAGCGCGTGTCCGGCACGACGCCGTTGAACTTGGTGAACCAGGGCAGGAGCCCCTGCGTCGTCCCGTTGTCGATCCAGGCGCGCATCTCGGGCCCGGTTGTCACCGAGTCCTTCCAGCGATGCTCCTCCTCGGGACCGATCGAGGTGATCAGGACGGTGGGGCGCTCGGGAAAGGCGCCGCGGATGCGCTTGCCGTTGCGCCCCGCCATCCAGACCGGCTCGGTGCCCCGCCGCCCCTGGTCGTCGATGCACAGGAACGGGCAGTAGCGCTCGATCATGCCGAGGTCGAACTCGGTGAGCGAAACCGAGCCCATGTTGGGAATGAAGCTCGTATGGGGCTTGATCGCCTTCATGATCTCGTCCCACTCGACGACGAGGCGGCTGAGGACGCCGCGCCGCCAGCCGGTCCAGGCGAGCCAAGCCGGATCGTCGACGCTGCTTGTCAGCGGCAACTCGTGGCCGGTCTCCTCCCGAAAGCTCGCCCGGCAGCTGTCGCAGTAGCAGACGCCGTGCCCCTGCCACCGGTTGGCGAAGATCGCGTCGATGTCGTAGCGCGCCGTGATCTCCTGGACGATCTTCGGCATGAAGACGTGGTTGTAGCCGGAATAGGCGCAGGTCACCCAGACGTCGGGATAGGCCCAGTGGCGGCGCGGGCGCCCCTCGCGGTCGACGGCGATCCATTCGGGATGCGCGTCGGCGGCGTCCTGGTGGATGGCATGCGGATCGACGCGCGCCATGACGTGCATGTCGAGGCCGCGCGCGCCCTCCACCAGCGCGCCGAACGGATCGCCGTCGCCGATGAAACGGCTGACGTAGTGAAGCGGGATCTCGGACGGATAATAGGCGATGTAACCGCCGGCCGAGAGGCAGACCGCATTGGACTGCGTGCGCTTGAACGTCTCGATCCAGAAGGCGGGATCGAAACGCACGGGATCGTCCTCTGCCAGCGTCAGCTGCGTCCAGCGCGTGGCGGACCGGTACCAGTCCTTCGTGCGCAGGGTCGAGGAGGCTTGGATCCGGCTGTGCAGCATGGGTGGGTCTCGCGAAGTTTCAGGCAAGGGCGGGGCGTTCGCCGGAAGCGGTGAGGCTTGCGGCGTTCGCGAAGGAGTCGGGACGAACCCGGGGATCAGGCCTTGAAGAACTGCTCCGGTCGCGCCGGGCCGGGCGTCGGCCAGCCGAAGGAGTTGGGCATCTCGGGCGGCAGGTTGCGCACGTCCTTGCGCACGATGCCGTAGCCGTCGGCCGGAAGGCTGACGCCGAAGGTGAAGAAGAGATCGGCGGCGTTCTCGAGGATCTTCGCCATGATCTCGCTCTGGCGCGCGGGATCGCCCGTCGCGGTCAGGTCGCGGTAGAGCTGCTGCTGCGCCTTCACGGCCTCGGGCGGCTCGACCGCGCCGTCGCTGGTGGGCTGCGTGAAGTAGACCGACCAGCCCGGCGCGTAGAAGCAGTTGTTGTTGACCGGCACGTAGAAGCGCGCGTCGAGCATGGCCGCGATGCCGGAATTGGCGCCGAACTGGTGGGCCGTGGCGTCGTAGCTGCGGCCGCGCCGAACGCGCGTTTCCCAGAGCGAGCGATCCATCGTGCGCATCTGTGCGTCGATGCCCACCGCCTGGAACATCGGGATCGCGAGCTCGAACATGTCGATGAAGGTCGTGCGCGTCTGGTCGATCTCGAAGATGATCGACAGGCGCTGTCCCGCCTCGTCGAGCCGGTAGTTGTCGCCGTCGCGGTTCGGGACGATCGCGTCCAGCATCGCGTTGGCCTTGTCCGGGTCGTACTGCGTCCACTGCGTGGCGAGGCGCTCGTTGTAGAGCGGGTCGCCGGGCCGGATCGAGGGCTGGGCGGGGGCGCCCTCGCCGATGAACACGGCGTCGATCATGGCCTGGCGGTCGATCGCGATCGACAGCGCCTGCCGGAATTCCAGCTTGTTGAACAGGGCGTTCCGCACCGGGTCCTGGTGGTTCAGGTTGAGCTGGAAGGCCATGACGTTGGCGGCGGTCTCCTTCAGCGTATAGAGGCCGTAGCCCCCGCTCTCCTGCCCGTCGAAGATGACCGGCTTGTTGGCGGGCGTCGCGATGTACTGGTCCATGATGTCGATCTCGCCCTGCAGGGCCTTCAGGAGAAGGACCTCGGGGTCGGCGACCATCTGGTAGACGATGCGGTCGAAGTAGGGCAGCTGCGTGCCCGCGGTGTCGACCTTGAAGTAGAAGGGGTTGCGAACCGCGACGGCCTGCTCGGTGTTGGTGCCCGGCGCCTCCAGAAAGACCCAGGCGTTCAGCGTCGGCCGGTTGCCGTTCTGGTAGAAGGTGTTGTCGTCGGCCATGCCGATCTCGCGCTGGAACAGGGCGATCCAGCTTTCCAGGCCCTGCTCCTTTGCGAGCTTGTCGGCGTCCGGATTGTAGCGGATGTGGAAGCGCTCGAGATAATGCTTCGGGGTCCGCGTCAGCTGGTCCTGCTGCGCCCAGGCGAGCTGCTGGACGAAGAGGCCGTTGGGCGAGGCGAAGCGCACCTTGAACGTCGCCTCGTCGACGATCTCCAGCGTCGCCGGCTTGCCGTCGGCATACCACCAGGAATTGCTGCCGAGATTGGCCTGCGAATCGGTGAAGTAGGCGTCGTACCAGAAGCGCACGTCCTCGGTGGTGAAGGGCTGGCCATCCGACCACTTGTGGCCGCGACGCAGGTTGAACGTGTACTCGGTCGCGTCCGGGTTCACGGACCAGGACTGGGCGACGTTCTCGGTGAGGCCGGACCAGTCGGGATTGAAGCGCACGAGGGGCTCGTAGCCCTGGTAGCGCACGAGCATCGAGTAGGAGCCCCCGCCCACCAGCGCATGGCGCCAGTCGCCGCCCTGCCGACCGACCTCGCTGAGCGGGGTGATCACGAGCGGCACCTGCGGCAGGCGCTGCGCAAGCGCGGGCAACTCTCCCGACGCGATGCGCGCCTGAAGGAAGGCGGAGTCGTTGGAGCCTTGCGCCCATACGCCGCGCGGCAGGGCAATAGTCCCCGCAAGGGCCAGTCCGGACGCGATGAAGCCTCTGCGGTCGATCCCCACGGCGGCATTCCCTCCCTAACAGCCTTATGGCTTCGTTATTAATGGCGAGGTTGCAACCTGCATTTTGTTAGGTAAAGCGTTATGTTCACGGTGGCGGTCCACCGCTTGTCACGGTGGCGCGAGGAGAGCCGACGGAATGCCGAAGGTCACGCTGGCCACGATCGCCGAGGCGACCGGCCTTTCGAAGTTCGCGGTTTCGCGGGCCCTGTCGGGCAAGGATGGCGTCAGCGCCGCCACGCGCGAGCGCGTGCGCCGCGTGGCGCTCGATATGGGATACAACCAATCGGCCGAGCCGGACGAGATCTCGGTGCTCGGCGTCGTCTTCAACAATGCGGAGATCATCAACTCCGAACTCCACCTTCGCATCCAGGGCGGCGTGCAGGTCGAGGCCCAGCGGCGGGGATACGAGGTGCGCAACTGCTGGTCGTCGGACCGGCGCGAGATCCTCGCCTTTGCCCGCAGCTGCCGGGGCATCGCCCTTGTCGGGCGCCACGAGCGCGACACGATCCTGGCGGTCGGCGCGCTTGGCCTTCCGGTCGCGCGCAGCGGCTGGGTCGAGCCGCTGGATCCCTTCGACGTCGTGTCGGGCACCGATCACGAGGCGGGCTCGGCGGTGGCCCGCTATCTCCTCGGCCTCGGGCACCGGACCATCGCCTATGTCCACGGCACGCCCGGCTACCGCGGGCGCGTGGAGCGCTTCTACGGCCTGCGCGAGGTGCTGGAGCCCCATTCCGATGTCGCCTTCCGGGAGATGCGGTTCCAGTCCGAAACGCGGTTTCTGGAGCATCTGGAGCTGGCGCACTCGGACGGTTTCTTTCCGACCGCCTTCTTCTGCGCCCATGACGGCATGGCGCTCACCGTGATGTCGGAACTCCTGCGGCTCGGCCTGCGCATTCCCGAGGATGCCTCGGTGGTCGGCTTCGGCGACTATTCCGCCGCCACCCAGATCTGGCCGCCCATGACGACCGTCAGGGTCCAGGGCCACGAGATCGGAGCCGGCCTCGTGCGCATGCTGGACGACCGACTGAGGGGGAAACTGCCGGCCGATATCCCGTTTCGCCTGCAGGTCGCCTCGACGCTGGTGATCCGGGGCTCGGCCGGCCCCGCCGGCCCCGCCGGCGCTTCGGGCGCGAACCTCGGCCGGTGATGCGAAACTCTCCGGGATCGGCGCTCCGCCCGCCCCGTGCGGCACTCGCTGCACCGACCGGCGGCCACCAGGAGCCCCGGTCACGAGGCGCGAGGCGCGAGTGGGGCAGGCAAGGCGTATGTCACTTGCGTGACCTTGTGGAATGTCCGAGCCTCGAGGACCTGCGACCGATTCGCCCGCCGCGTGCTCGCCCGAGACGGCACGACGGAGCCGGTCATCGTCCTCCCCTTCCCGCCTCGTCCCCCGGAGACCGAACGATGAAGCCAGTCCTGATCGCCGCGACCGCCCTGCTTCTCGGCCTCACGCGCCTCGCCTTCGCCGAGAACGCGCCGATCCGCATCGCCACCGAGGGCGCCTATCCCCCCTTCAACTTCATGCAGCCCGACGGCTCGGTCGCCGGCCTCGACGTCGACATGGCCAACGCCCTGTGCGCGCAGATGAAGGCCCGCTGCACGATCGTCACGCAGGACTGGGACGGCATGATCCCTGCCCTGATGGCCGGCAAGTTCGACGCCGTCGTCGCCTCGATGAGCATCACCGAGGAGCGCCGCAAGCAGGTCGACTTCACGGACAAGTATTACACGACGCCGCTCGCCGTCACCGTTCCCAAGGACAGCGCGATCGCCGGTGTCGCCGCCACCGACATGGCCGGCAAGGCGGTCGGGGCGCAGGCCGGCACCACCCAGGCCAGCTACGCCGAGGACGTCTATACGAAGGGCGGCGCTGACGTGCGGATCTACCCGACGCAGGACGAGGCGGCCGCCGATCTGCAGAACGGGCGCGTCGACGCGCTGATCTCCGACAAGTTCGTGGTGGTCGACTGGCTGGGCAAGGCCGGCGCGGACTGCTGCCGGCTTCTGGGCGACGTGCCGGGAACCGAGACCGAGGCGGGCATCGCGCTGCGCAAGGGCGACGACGCGCTGCGCGAGCGCTTCAACGCCGCGATCAAGGCCATCGTGGCGGACGGCACGCACCGCCGGATCGTCGCCAAGTACTTCCCGTTCGACATCTACTGATGCCCCATCCCTCCGCCAGCAAGGCCCCGTCCCGGCATACGGGGCGGGGAAACGGTCCATGAAGGCCGACGTCGTCGTCCTGGGGGCGGGAATCGTCGGCGTCTGCGCGGCCCTTCACCTCCAGACGCGCGGCCGGAGCGTCGCGCTGGTGGACAGGGCGGGACCCGGCGAGGGAACGAGCTACGGCAATGCCGGCCTGATCGAGCGCTCCAGCGTCGTGCCCTACGCCTTTCCGCGCAGCGTGCCGACGATCCTGCGCTATGCCCTCAACCGTTCGTCGGACGTGCGCTACGACCCGCGCGACATCCTGCGCGCCGTGCCTTTCCTGTTTCGCTACTGGCGGCATTCCTCGCCGGGCAACCTCGCGGTCGCGGCCCGCGCGATGCTGCCGCTGATCGAGGCGAGCGTCGACGAGCACGACGCGCTGATCGAGGCGGCGGAGGCGGGCGATCTCGTGCGCGCCGAGGGCTGGATCGCGGCGTATCGCGATCCGCGACGGTTCGAGCAGGAGGTGGCCGACGCGGCCGCACTCGCCCCTCACGGCCTGCGCCTGTCGGTCCTCGACAGCCCGGCCTTCGCCGCCCTCGAGCCGTCCGTGCGCACCGGCGATGGCGGCATCAGCGGCGCCCTCCACTGGCTCGATCCCAAGACCGTGCGCGATCCCGGCGAGCTGACCAGGCGCTATGCCCGGCTTTTCGAGCGGCGCGGGGGCCGCATCCTGGTCGGCGATGCCGGGAGCCTGCATGCGTCGGGCCAGGGGTGGGCGGTCCGGACCGGAGGGGGAGAGGTCGCCGCGCCGGACGCGGTGGTCGCGCTCGGGCCTCAGTCCGACACGATCTTCCGGACGCTCGGCTACGCGATCCCGCTCGGCATCAAGCGCGGCTATCACCGCCACTTCACGCTGCCCGAGGGCGTGGCTCTGCGCCACGCGGTGGTGGACGAGGAAGCCGGCTACGTCCTGGCCCCCATGCGCCAGGGCGTCCGGTTGACGACGGGCGTGGAATTCGCCCGCTCCGACCGCCCGGCCGACGGCAGGCAGATCGCGCTGGCCGAGCGCAAGGCGCGGGAGATCCTCGATCTCGGCACGCCGGTCGAGGCGCACCCCTGGCTCGGACGCCGCCCCTGTCTGCCGGACATGCGCCCGGTGATCGGGCCGGCGCCCCGGCACCCCGGCCTGTGGTTCAGCTTTGGCCATGCCCATCACGGCCTGACGGTCGGGCCGGCCAGCGGTCGCCTCCTCGCCGAACTCATGACCGGCGCCGAGCCTTTCGCCGATCCCGCGCCCTACCGCGCCGACCGCTTCGGTCCGCGCTGAGACCATCGATTGCGCCGGCGCGCCGAACGCGGGATGACCGGCTGGATTCACGGGAGGACGAAGCGATGAACCCCATGCGACATGGCCGAACGGGTGGCCGGATCAAGGCGAGCGGCGCGGCGCTGGGCCTTGCCCTGCTTCTTCTCGTCCCCTCCCCCGCCCCGGCGCAGGACAAGGCGCCTGCCACAGGTTCCGAACGCATCGGCACGGTCGAGGAGATGTACGACGGCAAGCTGCTGCCGGACCAAGCCGTCTCGACCTATCGCAACATCGACAGGCTCTTTCCCACGCGCACGATCCGGGCGGGCGGGACGGTGCGCGAGCTGCCCCTCTCGGACCGGTTGCTCGGCGAGGTGAGCGTCGCGGTCGGCGACGAGCGCTACGATCTCTACGACGTGATGGCGCTCGACAGCTTCACCGCTCTCCTGGTCCTGAAGGACGGGAAGATCGCCTTCGAGACTTACCAGCGCGGCAACACGCCGGAAACGCGCTGGATGTCGATGTCGGTGGCCAAATCCATCACATCGACGCTGGCCGCCATCGCGATCCGCGAGGGCAAGCTGCGGGGGCTGGACGCGCTCGTGACCGATCACGTGCCGGCATTGAAGGGCAGCGCCTACGAGGGCGTCACCTTGCGCGACGTCCTGATGATGAGTTCGGGCGTCCGCTGGAACGAGACCTATACCGACCCGGCCTCCGACCGGCGGGCGCTGCTGCGCGCGCAGATCGGGCAGGAGCCGGGGTCGGCGATGCGCCTGATGGCCGGCCTGCCGCGCGCCGCCGAGCCCGGCACCGTGAACACCTACTCCACCGGCGAGACGCAGGTCCTGGGCGAGATGGTGCGCGGGGCGGTCGGCAAGCCGCTCGCCGAGTACCTGTCGGAGAAGGTCTGGGTTCCCTACGGCATGGAAAGCGATGCCACGTGGTGGCTGGACTCGCCCGGCGGCTCCGAGATCGGCGGCAGTGGGATCAGCGCGACGCTGCGCGACTACGCCCGCTTCGGCCAGTTCTTCCTGGACGAGGGGCGGATCGGCGAAACCTCGATCCTGCCGGAGAACTGGACGCGCGAGGCCACGCAGCCGACCGCGCTGAAGGACGGCAAGCCGCTCGACTACGGCTACATGTGGTGGACCGGCTGGACGGAAGGGGCGATGCGCGACAAGGCCTATGCGGCGGTCGGCATCCACGGGCAGAACATCTACATCAACCCGGCGCGGCGCGTGGTGATCGTCACCTTCGGCGCCCAGCCCAAGCCCACCGGCAAGGAGCCGGTCGACCCCATGCTCTTCTTCGACGCGGTGGCCGAGGCGCTGGACTGAAGACCCGTCGTCGGGCGTCAGGCCGCCGTGGAATCCCCGGCGGCCTTCAGCAGCGCCTCGATTCGCCGGGCCGTCTCGGGCGAGGCGGCGTTGTAGACGATCATGCCCAGATCCGGCCGGCCATCCACCGAGAAGGCGGAGAATTCCAGCTCGAGCAGTCCGTGCTCGGGATGGCGCAGGCATTTCACCCCGTCCGAGTGACCGGACACGTCGTTGTCGCGCCAGAGCGAGGCGAACTCGGGGCTGAGCTGCGACAACTCCTCCACCAACCGCTCGATCTCGGTCCGCGCGCCCGCGCGCGCCGCCTCGGCCCGGAAGGCGCCCACCACGTAGCGCGCGACGGCGAGCCAGTCCGACTGCGCGGCCTTGACGCGCGAGTTGGTGAACATGAGGCGCAGGATGTTGCGCTGCTCGCGCGGCAGCTTGCCGTAGTCGGTGAGAAGCGCGGCGGCCGCCCGGTTCCAGGCCACCACGTCCCAGGTCGCCGTCTTGACGATGGCGGGACTCGACGGGAAGGCGTCGAGGACCCTTTGAAGCCGTGGGGTGACGGTGTCACAGGCGCTGTAGGAGGCGGCCGCTGGCGGGCGGCCGAGCCCGAGAACGAAGAGATGCTCGCGTTCGGGCTCGGTCAGCATCAGCCCCCTGGCGATGCGATCGAGGACGTCCGCCGAGGGCGCGCCGCCCCTTCCCTGCTCGAGCCACGTGTACCAGGTCGGCGAGATGTTGGCGCGAAGCGCCACCTCCTCGCGGCGCAACCCTTGCGTACGGCGGCGCCCGCCGAAGCCGAACGAGGCGGGGTCCATGCGCGTGCGCCGGTTCTTCAGGAAGGTGCCGAGGGCGTTGTCGGACGTCTTGGACATGGCGAGCCTGTTAGCACCTATACCAGGATAAGGTCACTACTTTAACAGGATCGAGAACGGGAGGAAGACGGGCCTCGAATTCATCTCGGAGGCTTTCATGCGTATCTTCCTCACGGGCGCGACCGGCTTCATCGGCTCGCGCGTCGTTCCCGAGCTTCTGGTCGCCGGCCACGAGGTGCTGGGACTCACCCGCTCCGAGGCCGGCGAGCGGGCGCTGGTCGCGGCCGGCGTCGAGCCCTATCGCGGCACGCTCGAGGATCCCGACGGCCTGCGCGCGGGCGCGCAAAAGGCCGACGCCGTGATCCACACGGCGTTCGACCACGATTTCAGCCACTTCGTCGCCAACTGCGAGAAGGACCGCCGCGTCGTCACGGCGATCGGCTCGGCGCTGCGCGGCTCGGACCGCCCGTTCCTCGTCACCTCGGGCGTCAACATCGGCAGTGCGGGACCCGGCCAGCCGGCGCTGGAAAGCATCTTCAGCACGAGCCATCCGATCCCCCGGATCGCGACCGAGGAGGCGGCCAACGCGCTCCTGGAGGCCGGCGTCGACGTGCGTATCGTGCGCCTCCCCCAAGTGCATGACCCGGTGAAGCAGGGTCTCGTCACGCCGTTCATCGACACCGCACGCGAGAAGGGGTTCGTCGGCTATGTCGGCGAAGGCCACAATCGCTGGGCGGCCGCGCCCGTCGGCGATGTCGCCCGGCTCTACGTGCTGGCGCTGGAGCGCGGCCGACGCGGCGCACGTTACCACGCGGTCGCCGAGGAGGGCGTGGCGATGCGCGAGATCGCCGAGACCGTCGGCGCCGGCCTCGATCTGCCGGTGCGCTCGATCCCGGCCGAGGAGGCGCCGGCCTATTTCGGCTGGATGACGGCCTTCGCCGGCCTCGACATGACCGCCTCGAGCGCCTGGACGCGCGGGGAACTCGGCTGGCAGCCGACGGGACCCGGCCTGATCGAGGACCTGCGGGCGATGAACTACGCCGCGCCCGCGGCGGCGGCCTGACCGGGCTCTGCGCCGCTACCGGCGCTTGCGGGCGGCGGCGGCGAGCGCCGCGGCCATGGCGCCCTCGCCGCGCGGCGGCTCGCTCCGGCCGGGTGCGGCGGCAGCGCGCGGCGTGTCCTGCGGCCTGCCGCGGCCCTCGCCCCGGGACGCGGCATCGGGCATCTCGCTGCGCATGGTGAGCGAGATGCGCTTGCGCTTCACGTCGACCTCCACCACCCGCACGCGCACGACCTGCCCCGCGCGCACGACCTCGGCGGGGTCGCGCACGAAGCGGTCGGCGAGCTGCGAGACGTGGACGAGCCCGTCCTGGTGGACGCCGATGTCGACAAAGGCGCCGAAGGCCGCGACGTTGGTGACCGTGCCTTCCAAGCTCATGCCGGGCCTGAGGTCGGTGATCTCGTTGACCCCGTCGGCGAAGGCCGCCGTGCGGAAGGCGGGACGCGGGTCGCGGCCGGGCTTCTCCAGCTCCGCGATGATGTCGCGCACGGTCGGCACGCCGAAGCCCTCGCCGGTGAAGCGCTCCGGCTCCAGCGTGCGCAGCGCGGCCGGGTCGCGCATGACCGTCGCGACGTCCTTGCCCAGCGCCGCGACGATGCGCCGGGCCACGGGATAGGCTTCCGGGTGAACCGCCGAGGCGTCGAGCGGCTCCGTGCCGTTCGCGATGCGCAGGAAGCCGGCGCACTGCTCGAAGGCCTTGGGGCCGAGGCGCGGCACGTCGAGAAGCTTGCGGCGCGAGGGGAACGGCCCCTTGCTGTCGCGATGGGCGACGATCGCCTCGGCGAGCGAGGGACCGAGCCCCGCAACGCGCGAGAGCAGCGCGGCGGAGGCCGTGTTGAGATCGACGCCGACCGCGTTCACCGCGTCCTCGACCACGGCATCGAGCGCCCGGGACAGGCGGCCCTGGTCGACGTCGTGCTGGTACTGGCCGACGCCGATCGCCTTGGGGTCGACCTTGATGAGTTCCGAAAGCGGGTCCTGCAGGCGGCGCGCGATCGAGACGGCCCCCCGGATCGTCACGTCGACGTCCGGCATCTCGCGGGACGCGAGCTCGGAGGCCGAGTAGACCGAGGCGCCGGCTTCCGACACCACGACCTTGGCCGGCTTTTGGCCCGGCAGCGCCTTGATGACGCCCTCCGCCAGCTGCTCGGTCTCGCGGCTCGCCGTGCCGTTGCCGATGGCGACGAGCTCCACCGCGTGGCGCGCGATCAGCTCGGCGAGCCGGGCGGAGGCCCCGGCCACGTCGTTGCGCGGCTGGAACGGATAGACCGTCGCGCTGTCGACGAGGCGGCCCGTCGCATCCACCACGGCAACCTTCACCCCGGTGCGGATGCCGGGGTCGAGGCCCATCGTCGCCTTGGCGCCGGCGGGCGCGGCGAGCAGGAGGTCCTTGAGGTTGCGCGAGAAGACGCGGATCGCCTCGCCGTCGGCGCCCTCCTTCAGCGTCGCCATCATCTCCGTGGTGAGGCCGGGGCGCAGCTTCTGCCGCCAGGCCCAGCGCGCGACGGACAGGAGCCACGCGTCGGCGGCTCCGCCGCCATGGGTGCGCACGTTCGCATGGCGCGCGATCATCGCCTCGACCGGCTTCACGGGGCTCGCGTCCTCGGCATCGACCTCGACGTCCACCGTGACGACGCCCTCGCGCTCGGCCCGCAGGAGAGCCAGCACGCGGTGGCTCGGCGCCCCGGCCCATTTCTCGGCATGGTCGAAATAGTCCGAGAACTTGGCGCCCGCCTCCTCCTTGCCGGGCACGACACGGGCGCGGACCTGCGCCTTGGCGACGAGATGGCGGCGGATCTCGCCGACCAGCGCCGGGTTCTCCGCCAGCCCCTCGGCCACGATGTCGCGCGCGCCCTCGAGCGCGGCCTTGGCGTCCGGCACCTCCGGCGACAGGAAGCTCGCGGCCAGCGCGGTGGGATCGACGCCGCGGTCGGCCAGGATACGCTCGGCGAGCGGTCCCAGCCCCCGCTCGCGCGCCGCCATCGCCCGGTTGCGGCGCTTCGGGCGATAGGGAAGATAGACGTCCTCGAGCTCGACCCGCGTCGCAGCGCGCCGGATCGCGGCCTCGAGATCGGGCGTCAGCTTGTCCTGCTCGCGCACGGAGCGCAGCACCGCCAGGCGCCGCGCCTCGAGGTCGCGCAGGGCGCCGAGCCGCGCCTCCAGCGTGCGCAGCTGCGCGTCGTCGAGGCCGCCCGTCGCCTCCTTGCGGTAGCGCGCCACGAAGGGAACCCTCGCGCCGCCGTCGAGGAGCTCCACGGCGGCCGCGACCTGACGGGGCGTCGCCCCGATCTCGCGGGCGATCGTCGTCTCGATGGTGGGGCTGGCCGTGCTCATGGGGATCCTCGCGATGGGAAGACGGGCTGTCGCCCTTCCGATCACCAGATGCAAGCGGCAAGTTGAGGGCACGGGCCCCGCGTCAGGCGAGACAGCGGTTGGCGGCCAGCGTCGCGCGCACCGCCTCCGCCAGCGGCGTGCGAGGCTCCTCGCCGAGCCGCGCCACGAGGCGCGCGTTGGTCATGCGCACCGGCCGGCGCCAGAGGTAGCGCATCTCCAGGAGCTCGCGCACGGTTTCGTTGAAGGGCGCGGCGAGGCGCAAGGCCCACCAGGGCAGCGGGCGGACCGGAACGGCCGGGGACCCGAGCGCCTCGACGATCGCCCCCGTCATCCGCGTGCCGTCCGCGTCCCAGTGCCCCTCCATGTGGAAGCGCTCGAAGCCGCCGAGTTCCCCCCTCTCGACAAGGCGCACCATGGTTTCTGCGACGTCGGGCAGATAAGCCCACTGGTGGCCGACGCCGCGCGCGGCGGGGTTGCGGATCGCGCGCGGGCGCCGGCCCGGCGGCACGAGCCCCTGCGCGAACCAGCTGTTGCCGGCCTGGGGCCCGAAGAAGTCGCCCGCGCGCACGACGAGGACCTGCGTCTCGCCGGTCTGCGCCGCCTCGCGCAGCCGCCGCTCCATCTCGGCGCGGATGCGGCCCTTGCGCGTGGCGGGGTTCTGCGGCGCGTCCTCGCCGATCAGCGGAAAGGCGTCGGGGCCGTAGTTGTAGACCGTGCCAGGCAGAAGGATGCGCGCCCCGTTCGCGCGCGCCGCCGCGACCGTGTTGTCCAGCATCGGCAGGACGAGGCGGTCCCAGTCGCGGTAGCCCGGCGGGTTCACCGCATGGACGACGAGCGCCGCCCCGCGCGCCGCCTGCAGGACGGCGCGGGCATCCATCGCGTCGCCCGCGACCGGCGCGACGCCGGCCGGCAGGCGCGCCATGCTGCCCTCGCGCGCCAGCGCCCGCACCGTCCATCCCGAGGCGAGAAGCCGCCGCGCGACCGCGCCGCCGATCCCGCCGCTCGCGCCCAGCACCAGAGCCGTCCGTTCCATCGCTGCCTCCTCCTGATCGTGAGGCTGCAACATGGGCGGGATCGCCGCTCACCGAAATTGACGATATCCGGCGATCAGCTATAGAAAAATCGATGAACTCCGAACCGAGCTGGGACCTTTACCGCAGCTTCGCCGCCGTTCTCGACGAGGGGTCGCTTTCGGGCGCCGCTCGGCGGCTCGGCCTCACGCAGCCGAGCGTCTCGCGCCATGTCGAGATGCTGGAGCGGGCGGTCGGCGGGGCGCTCTTCGTGCGCTCGCAGCGCGGCCTGTCGCCGACCGACCGGGCGCTCGCGCTCGCGCCCTATGCGCGCGAGATGCTGACCACCGCCGCCGCGCTTCGGCGCACCGCCTCGGCGGAGCCCGGCGCGGTCGCGGGCACGGTGCGCGTCACCGCCAGCGAGGTCATGGCGCTGGAGCGGCTGCCGCCGGTTCTGGCGGAACTCCGGCGGCGCCATCCCGATCTCGGCATCGAGCTCGTGCCCACCAACGCGCTCGACGACCTCCTCCAGCGCCGGGCCGACATCGCGCTGCGCATGGTGGATCCGGAGCAGAAATCGCTGCTGGCTCGCCGGCTCGGCAGCGTGGAGCTGGGTCTTCATGCCCGGCGCGACTATCTCGAGCGGCGCGGGACGCCCGCGACCCTTGCCGATCTCGCCGGCCACGACCTGATCGGGCCGGACAACGAGGCGCCGGGCGTGCAGGCGATGCTGGACCTCCTGCCGGGCCTGCGGCGCGAGAGCTTCGCGCTCCGCACCGACAGCCACGTCGCGCAGCTCGCCGCGATCCGCGCCGGCTTCGGCATCGGCGTCTGCCAGGTCGCGCTCGCGATGCGGGATCCCGGCCTCGTCCGGGTCCTGCCCGACGCCTTCGCACCCGCCCTGCCCCTGTGGATCGCGATGCACGAGAACCTGCGCGAGGTGGCCCGCTGCCGCGCCGTCTTCGATGCGTTGGCCGCCGCCTTCACCAGCCGTAGCTGACCGTCGCGCCGCTTTCGCCGCCGGTCTGGACGACGTGGTCCTCGGCACCGCGCCCGAACTGGAAGAGCCCGTAGGCGTTGCGGTCGCCGCGCTGATCGAGCGTGGCCGCGTGCCCGTCGCCGCGCTGCTCGACAAGGCCGAGATTGCCGCGTCCGCGCTGCGAGAGACCCGCGCTGTTGCCGCGCCCGCGCTGGCGGATCGAGCCGTCGCGAAGGTCGTTGGAGAGGGCGTAGATGCGCAGTCCCGCATCCAGGAGGCCCGCCGCCTCGCGGTTCGAGGGCGCAAAGGTCCAGGAGACCTGCCCGCCGGCCCGGGCGGGACCGGGCAGCGCCGACCCGGCGACAAGAAGCGCGAGAAGCGCGGCGCCCGGGGCGCGGAGCGATAGCTGCGAGATCATGGAAGCGGACCTTTAATGCCCTGACGGGCTTTGGCGTCGTGCCGATGGGCCGGGCCCGTTCGGGCCCGGCGTTGGAAGCGCCGATCAGATCCCGCCCGGGATCCGCTTCGTGCAGGACTGGGTGCGGCCGCCGAGATCGACGTCGAGCCGGGCGTCGAAGCCCTCGCCACCCGCGTTCAGGCCGACGGTCCCGAGCGTCGCCGTCCCGTCGGGCCCGATCCGGAAGGGTCCGCCCTGCCGGATCGAGGTGCCGGGACCCGTGACGCGCAGCTCGTAGCGGCCCGCCGTGTCCTCGCCGGCCCGGGCGAGCGCCGTCAGCGTCAGGGCGCCGCCGCGGGTGACGAGGCGCAGCTCGCAGCTCGCCGGAGCGGCGTCCCCGGTCTTGGCGCCGGCCGCGAGCACGGCGGGCGAGGCGACCCCGAGAGCCAGCGCGGCGAAGGCGAGGGACGGCAGGATCCTGGGCATGGCATCGCTCCTTCAAACCGGATCGGGTCGGGGATCAGTCGCAGGCCTGGACGAAGGCCGCGACGTTGCCGCTGCCCCCTTGCGCGACGTCGGCCGTGCAGCCGCGCCCGACCTGGACGCCGGCCGCGATGTTGCCGTTGCCGTCCTGGGTGAGGATCGTCGTGTGGTTGGAGCCGAACTGGCCGATGCCCGCCACGTTGCGGTTGCCGGTCTGGTAGGTCGCGCCGTAGTTGTCGGCGCCCTGCTGGCCGACCGCCGAGAGGTTTCGGTCGCCGCGCTGCTGGCCGACCATGCGGTTGCCCCGGCCCTCCTGCTGGACGCGGATGCGGTTGCGGTAGCCGTTCTGCGCGCCGCCGGCCGAGTTGCCCCAGCCGTACTGGTCGATGCGCACGTCGTTGGCGGAAGCCGGCGCGATCGAGGCCAAACCGGCCAGGGCGATCAGGGCGGCGGCGAGAGGCATGCGGACCATGGGAGCGTCTCCGGCGGGAGCCATGCGGCTCGGGGTTGAACGCACCCTTTCTCCACCCCGCCGCCGGAACCGGCCCTGAAGGCGGCGTTCAGTCGGCGTTCACGCGCCTTGATCCGCTTCGCCGGCACCCAAACGCCGTTCCGTGCGTTGCCCTCTGATGCAACGGAGGCGGACATGAGCGAGAAGATCACCGACGGACTGAACGACCGGCCCCGCAACGCCTCGATCGGCCAGACGGCGGGCGGACTGCCCGACGACTCGAGCCGGCCGATCGAGGTGGACGAGGCCGAGGTCGCGCGCGTGCGCGACAAGCTGATCGGCGAGACCAAGGAAGCCGAAGCCGAGGTCGAGGCCCATCCGTCCTGAGCGGACGGAACCGGCACGGGCGTTCGAAGGACGCCCGCGCCGGTTCGAGTTCAGACGGCGGTGAAGCCGCCGTCGATCGGAAGCGACACGCCCGAGATCATCGAGGCGCCGTCCGACAGAAGGAAGACGATCGGCGCGGCGATCTCGTCCTCCGACGCCCAGCGCCCGAGCGGCATGGTCCTGAGGAAGGGCTCCTCGATCTCCGGGCGGCCCCAGTAGAAGGCCGACATCTCGGTCATCACCACGGTCGGGTTGACGCTGTTGACGCGGATGCCGTGGCGGCCGAGCTCCAGCGCCGAGACGCGCGTGATGTTGTCGAGCGCGGCCTTGGACGAGCCGTAGGAGATGTGGCCCGACAGCGCGACCAGCGCGGCCTGGCTCGACACGTTGACGATGGCGCCACCCTTGCCCAGCCGGATCATCGACTGCGAGGCGTACTTGGTGACGAGCAGCGCGCCGCGCGCGTTGATCGAGATCACCTTGTCGAAGACCGCGATGTCGGTGTCCATCGGGGTCGCGATCTCGCCGCCGAAGCCGCCGCAGTTCACCACGCCCCAGAGGTCGAAGCTCTCCAGCGCGCCGCGCACCTCGTCCTCGGACGTGAGGTCGAAGGGCAGCGTCCGGCAGCCGGTCTCGGCACTGAGCTTGTCCAGCGCCTCGCGATTGCGACCGCTGGCGACGACGTCGGCCTTGGCCGCCACCAGCTGGCGCACGGTCGCCCCGCCGATACCCCCGCTCGCCCCGGTCACCAGGATCGTGCGTCCGTTGAAATCCGTCATGGGCCTAGCGCCTCCTCCCTGTGATTGACGTTCCGCCAGCCGCCCGCGATCCGGCGCAGAAGCGCGTCGGCATCGACCGGCACGCGCGTGTCCACCTCCGCGACCGGGCCGAAGCGGAGCGGTCCGGCCCTTCGGGCGAGCGCGACGAGCTCGGGCACGTAGTCCACGCCGGGATGGGCCGCCGAGCGGTGGCCGACGCGCGCGAGATAGCGCTCGCCGATCACTTCGGGCGGGGCCGCGCACCAGACCTCAGCGAACTCGCCCGCGCCGGACAGCGCGAGAAGCTCGGCGGTGAACTCCGGCGGCTGGAAGCCGAACCAGGCGTCCATCACGACGCCCGTGCCCGCCGGCGCCTCGCGCACGAGCTCGAACAGGGCGCGCAGGGTGGCGCGGCCGAGCCGGCGGTTGAAGGGGCGGTCGACGCCCTCGATCTCGTCCAGGAAGGGCGTCTTCACCGTGTCGAGCGACAGGAGCGGCCAGCCGGTGGCGCGCGAGATCGCGCCGGCCACCGTGCTCTTGCCGCTGGCCGGCACGCCGTTCACGAGCACGACGCGCTTGGGACCCGCCTCGTGGGGGGTACCCGGCGGGGCGATCAGCGCCGCGCCGATCACGCCCGCGTCGTCGCCGAGCTGCGCCGCGACGACGGGGCTCCGGTACCAGGAGGCGGGCGCCTCGATCCCCTCCAACGCCGCCACGGCCGCCCCGCCGAGCCCGCCGCCGAGCACGACCACCTCGGGGTCGTGCACCGCGACGAGGCTGTCGATCGCAAGGCGCAACGGGCCCGCCCAGCGCGCCAGCACCTCGCGCGCCACCACGTCGCCCTCGGCGCGCCGCGCCAGAAGCTCGGCCGCGGTGGTCTCGGGCGGCAGGCCCGCCTCGCGGATATGGACGCCGAGCGCCGTGCCGGAGGACACCGTCTCGACGCAGCCGCGTCGTCCGCACAGGCACAGCCGCCCGGCGGGATCGACGCCGATGTGGCCGAGCTGGCCCGCCGCGCCCCGGCCGCGCACGATGCGGCCCTCGTCCATCACCGCGCCGCCGATGCCGGTGCCGATCGTCAGCATCACGGCCGAGCGTCGGCCGCGCGCCGCGCCCACCGCGCTTTCGGCAACAAGCGCCATGGAGCAGTCGTTGTCGACCACGACCGGGCGATGGAAGCGCGCCTCGAGCAGCCCGCGAAGGTCCGTGCCGGATAGATCCACGTAGCCGCCGGACAGGACGCGGCCGTGCTCGAAGTCGACGCGCCCCGGCACGCCGATGCCGATGCGCGCGACGCCGGTCTGGTCGACCGCCTCGATCAGGTACGCGATGCGCTGGATCACCACGGCGGGGTCGCGGTCGCTCATGCCCCGCGCCCGCGCCTCGATCGCGCCATCGGGCGAGACGCGCGCGGCGCGCAGATGCGTGCCGCCGATGTCGATGCCGATCGCGCGCTCCCGCGCCATGGGACGTCAGGCGACCTTGGCGGTGTCGGCGCGGTGGCGGCGGATCACGGCCTGGATCTCGCGCAGGCGCGGCACCGCCACCGTCTCGAGCCGACGCCGCGTCTCGGCGCGGTCGAGCGAGATGCAGTCCTTCCAGAGCGAGCGCCCCGCGATCACGCCCGACGCGCCGTTGCGCATCGCGCTCTCCACCTGGCCGAGGAAGGTCGCGTGGTCGACGCCCGCCGAGAGCACCGCCCAGGGCACGTCGCCGCAAAGCCGCGTGACCGCCGCGCAGCTCTCGTCGGAGCCGGGATAGGGGATCTTGAGGACCTTGGAGCCGAGCTCCAGGCAAATGCGCGAGCCGCCCTGGATCAGCTCGGGGATCTTCGCTTTGTAGGTGTCGGGCGCCTCGCCCTCGAGCGCATAGGTCAGGAACTCGACCACGAGCAGGAGGTCCTCGCTGGCGAAGTCGGCGATGACGTCGCGCAGGATGGCGAGGTTGTGCTCGTTGGCGGCCGGCGTGTCGGAGCGCAGGTAGACCATGATCTTGCCGCCCGTGCCGCCGAGCTCGCGCACGCGCCGCGCGTCGACGCCCTCGACGAGCTTGGACAGGCGGTAGCCCTCGGGCGAGGTGTCCCAGCCGGATGCGTCGAGCCCGATCAGGAGCGCGGTGTCGCGCGGCAGGACGGCATCGTCGACGAGCTGCGGCACGGCGCAGATCGGGTCCACCAGGACGCAGCCGGCTTGCGAGGCGAGATAGCGCGTGATGTCGGCCTTGGTTCGCCCGAGCGTGTCGTTGCCGATCGCGGTCTGCTCGGTCGGGTCGCTGGCGAGCAGCGTGCGCATGCCGCCGCGCTGGTCGCAGGCGATCACCATCATCGCCCCCTCGGGTCCGCAGATCTGGTGGTAGCCCCGCCGCTCGGCCGTGGTCATTCGCGTCATGGATGGTCCTCCCGCCGGCCAGGAAGCGCCCATGACGCTCCATCTGCCTTAACAGTCGCGCTCTGGGCGATTACCTGCTAGACGTATGTGTAACGTGTTTCAGAAAGGAATTGCAAGCTGCCTCCCGTCGAACCCAAAGCCTCCCGAACGCTGCTCCACACGGTCGCCAAGCTGCACTACGAGAGCGAGTTGGCACAGGTGGACATCGCCAAGCGGCTCGGCCTGTCGGCGGCGACGATCTCGCGCCTCCTGCAGCGGGCGCGGGCGGAGGGCATCGTGCGCATCGAGGTGCGCGACCTCGCCGCCCCGGAGGATCTGGCGCGCGACCTGTGCGAGCGGCTCGGGCTGAAGGCGGCGGCGGTCACCGAGACGCCGCCGGCGGGCGGCGCCGAGGCGCTGGCCGCGCCGGTCGGCGAGCTCCTGCGCGGGGCGAACCTGCGGGCGGGCTCGGTGCTCGCGGTCGGCTGGGGCCGCGCCGTGCAGGCGGTGGTCGAGGCGGGCCTGCCGGAGATGGCGGGCATCCTCACCGTGCCGGCGACCGGCGGCATGCAACAGCACGCCCCGCATTTCCAGGTGAACGAGTTCGTGCGCCTCGCCGCCCGCTCCACCGGCGGCAACCCGCATTTCGTCCACGCGCCCTACCTGCCCTCGGCGGAGTCGCGCGACGCCTTTCTGGCCGATCCCGCGATCGCGGAAGGGGTAGCGCTTTGGGAGAGGGCCGACGCCGCCTTGGTCGGCATCGGCCTGCCGCGCCTGCCGGGCTCGCCCTATGCCGGCGCCTCGACGCCCGACGAGCGGGCGCTCGCGGAGGCTGCGGGCGATGTCATCCGCCACTATTTCGACGCCGGAGGCGCGCCGGTCGCCTGGGAGGGCGAGCGGCGCATGATCGCGATGTCGCGCGAGCAGCTCGCCCGAACGCCCTTGGTGATCGGGGTGGCGAGCGGCGAGGCCAAGGCCGCCGCCATCCGCGCGGCCGCGCGCGCCGGGCTGATCTCGGCGCTCGCGACCGACACGCACACCGCCGAGGCGCTTCTCGACCTCGCCTGAGGAGCCACCACGCGGAGAAATCGTTCCTGGAAGGAATTCCAGCAACATTTTTCTCTTGACGCGCACGTTGCGGCCGGACGAGCATGCAAGCGTTGGGCGAGAACGAATCCCGGTGGGGATCCGCTTCGGGCAGACACGTGTGGGAGCGCGTGCCGGGGCCGCCCGTCTCTGGGAGGAGAAGCTGATGCTGCGCCGTTCGATTCTGAAGACCGTGGCCATGCTCGCGCTGGGAAGCGCGATCGGCCTGACCACCGCCGTGGCCCCCGGCCACGCGCAGGACAAGAAGCGCTACACGGTGGCGCTGATCCCGGGCCTGACCACGGATGCCTTCTACATCACCATGCGCAAGGGCGCGCAGGCCGCCGCCGACGCGCTGGGCGTCGACCTCGTCTTCCAGGGCGCGCCGGAGTTCAACCCGGTCGTGCAGGTGCCCGTCCTCGACGCCACGATCGCCCGCAAGCCCGACGCGATCCTGATCGCCCCCACCGACAAGACCCAGCTCGTCGAGCCGCTGCGCAAAGCCAAGGACGCCGGCATCGCGGTGATCACGGTGGACACGTTCATCGGCACCGGCCAGTACCAGACGGGCGCGGGCGACGCCGACTTCCCGCTCGCCTACATCGCCTCCGACAACGTGCTCGGCGGTCGCATGGCCGCGCGGGCGCTTGCCAAGGCCATCGGCGAGGGCGGCGGCAAGGTCTACGTCTCCAACGTCAAGCCCGGCATCTCGACCACCGACCAGCGCGAGCAGGGCTTCAAGGACGAGATGCGCGAGAACTTCCCCGCCATCACCGTCCTCGACACGCAGTTCAACGAGAACGACGCCAACCGCGCGGCGAGCCAGCTCCAGGCGGTCTACGCCCGCAACTCCGACCTCAAGGGCGTGTTCGGCGCCAATCTCTTCTCGGCGATCGGCGCGGGCAACGGCGTCCAGCAGGCGGGCCAGACCGGCAAGGTCAAGGTCATCGCCTTCGACGCGCCCGGCTCGATCGTCGACAACATCCAGTCCGGCCTCGTGGACGCCGCGATCGCCCAGCACCCGGCCGAGATCGGCTACTACGGCGTCGTGTCGGCCTACGCCCACCTTACGGGCCAGTCGATCCCGGTCTCGATCGGCACCGGCTTCACTGTGATCGACAAGGGCAACGTCACAAACCCCGACGTCGCCAAGTACGTCTACTCGGACTAGCGCGCGGTCGCCCGGCTTCCCGCCTGAGCGCCGGAAGCCGGCTCACCCACGTTCCTCCCCTCGATCCACGGGACGCGGCCGTCGGGCTGCGCGGGTATTCTCATGACCATCAGCCCGAGCGGGACGCAGGCCGCGGCCGCCGTCCCGACCAACGGACGGCCCGAGGCCGACCACGCCGACCGCACCAAGACCTGGCTCCAGCGGATCGCGGACCTTCGCGCCTGGCTGTTCCTTGCCGCGCTCGTCCTCGGCTTCGAGGTCTGGGCGCGCTCCGAGTTCGGCGGGACGTTCATCCTGAACTCGTTCAACATCCAGTCCATCCTGATCTTCGCGGTGGCCCCGCTCCTGCTCGCGACCGGCCAGACCTTCGTGATCATCTCGGGCGGCATCGACCTGTCGATGGGCTTCATCATGGGCCTGGCGGCGGTGGTGGCCGCGCACGCCATCAACTGGGCGACGCCCGCGCTCGGCCTGCCGCTCGGCGTTCTGTTCGGCGCACTGGTCGCGGTGCTGGTCGCCACCATTCCCGGCACGATCAACGGGCTTCTCGTGTCGCGCCTGCGCGTTCCCCCCTTCATCGGCACGCTCGGCATGTTCGGCGTGGCGCGGGGCGTCGCCTTCCTGCTGGCCGGCGGCACCACGGTTCCGGTGAGCAACAGCTTCTTTGCCCAGATCGGCAACGGGCGCCTCCTGAACGTTCCGATCCTCGTGATCGTCACGGCGTTCTTCGTCGTCGTGATGCACTACCTCCTCAGCCAGACGCGCTTCGGGCAGCACAACTACGCGATCGGCGCCAACGTCCAGGCGGCGCGCCGCTCGGGCATCGACATCAAGTGGCACTTGCTGCGCCTCTACATCCTGTCGGCGGCCTGCGCGGGTCTGGCGGGCGTGCTCTACTCCGCTCGCTTCAACGCGGGCGCAGCCCAGGCCGGCGAGCCGCTGCTCCTCGACTCGGTCGCGGCGGTGGTGATCGGCGGCGCCAGCCTCTTCGGCGGCTCGGGCACGATTCTCGGCACGGTGGCTGGCGCGCTGGTCATCGCGGTGATCCAGTACGGCCTCGTCTTCGTCAACGTCGAGCCCTTCTGGCAGTTCATCTCGGTGGGCGTCGTCATCATCATCTCGGTTCTGATCGACCAGGCGCAGCGCCGGTTCAGCGGAGGACGCGTCGATGAGTAACGCAGCGACAGTGGCGGCGCCGAGCCGTCCCCAGACCGCAGCCGGCGTGCCGATCCTCGAGGTCACCAACCTGTCCAAGCATTTCGGCGCGATCCGCGCGCTGAACGACTTCTCGCTCAAGATCCATCCGGGCGAGGTCGTGGCGCTGGCGGGCGACAACGGGGCCGGCAAGACCACCTTCATCAAGTCGATCTCCGGCGTCTTCCGCCCGACCTCGGGCGAAATCCGCCTGGAAGGCAAGCCCGTCTCCTTCGCGACGCCCCAGGAGGCGCGCGCCAGCGGCATCGAGACGATCTACCAGGACCTGGCGCTCGCCGATAACCTGTCGATCGGCGCCAACATCTTCCTCGGCCGCGAGCCGATGCGCCGCCGCTTCGGCTTCCTGCCGGTGCTGGACCGCCGCAAGATGGCGGAGGCCGCGCGCGAGACCATGGCGCTTCTCGACTTCCACGTCTCGCGCATGGACGCGCCGGTCTCGAACTTCTCGGGCGGCCAGCGCCAGGCGGTGGCGATCGGGCGCGCGGTCTACTGGAACGCGCGGCTCCTGATCATGGACGAGCCGACCGCCGCGCTCGGCGTTCCCGAGCAGCGCAAGGTCATCTCGCTGATCCACCAGCTGAAGGCCCAGGGGCGCGGCGTGATCTTCATCTCGCACAACCTGCAGGACATCTTCGCCGTGTCGGACCGCATCGTCGTCATGCGGCGCGGCGTCATGGCCGGCGAGCGCCGCATCAGCGACACCACCCATGACGAGGTGGTCAAGCTGATGGTAGGAGGCTGACGGGCGCACGAGGGGGACGCAGGAGCATGGGCGAGTTCACGGGCAAGGTCGCCCTCGTCACCGGCACGACCGGCATCGCCCGCGCGAGCGCGCTCCACCTGTCGCGCGAGGGCGCCGAGGTCACATGCCTCGGCATCGACGAGGCCGGCAACGCCGCGCTGGCCGAGGCCGATCCGACGCTGCACGTGCGCCACGCGGACGTCTCATCGCCGGCCGAGGTGGAAGCCGCCTTTGCGGAACTCGAGGCGCGCTCCGGCGGGCTCGACGTGATCGTCAACTCGGCCGCCGTCCATCCCTACGGTGATGCCGTCTCGACCGACCACGAGACCTTCATGCGGTGCCTGGCGGTCAATGTCGGTTCGATCCACCTGACCGCGCAGGCCGGCGTGCCGCTGATGCGCCGGCGCGGCGGCGGCGCGATCGTCAACCTGTCCAGCGTGCAAGGAGCGGCCTGCCAGCCGAATGTCGCGGCCTATGTCGCCTCCAAGGGCGCGATCCATGCGCTGACGCGCGCCATGGCGCTCGATTTTGCTCCCGACCGCATCCGCGTCGTGTCGGTCAGCCCCGGCTCGGTGCGCACGCCCATCCTGGAGCTCGCCGCCCGCACCTTCGACGGGCCGGACACCGACGTCGAGGCCGTGTTCCGCCGCTTCGGCGAGGCCCATCCGATCGGGCGCATCGGCGAGCCCGAGGAGATCGCGGCGCTGGTCGCCTTTCTCGCCTCCGAGCGCGCCGGCTTCATCACCGGCTCCGACCACCGCATCGACGGCGGGCTTCTGGCCGGCATCGGCGTGCGCTGAACACCATCAACCCAAGGAACACGTGAGATGCTGCAGAGCTGGCGCTGGTTCGGCCCCGAGGATCCCGTGACGCTCGACCATGTCCGGCAGGCCGGGGCGTCCGGCATCGTCACGGCGCTGCACCACATCTACGACGGCCGCGCCTGGACCGCGGACGACGTCGCCGAGCGGCGCGCCTTGATCGAGCGCGCCGGGCTGACCTGGTCGGTCTGCGAGTCGATCCCCGTCCACACCTCGATCAAGCTGCGCTCGGGGCCCTGGCGGCGGTATCTCGACAACTGGATCGAGAGCCTTCGCCAGCTCGGGCGCGGGGGCGTTCCCACCGTCTGCTACAACTTCATGCCCGTGGTGGACTGGACGCGCACCGACCTCCTGCACAAGCTGCCGACCACCGGCTACGCCCTGCGCTTCGACATGGCCGAGTTCGCGGCCTACGACGCGTTCGTGCTGCGGCGCCCGAACGCGGAGGAGAGCTACGACGAGGCGACGCTCCAGCGGGCGCGCGAGCGGCTCTGGGGCATGAGCGAGAGCGAGATCGCGACGCTCGAGCGCAACATCATCGCCGGCCTGCCGGGCGGCGAGGACAGCTACGACCGCGCCGGAATACAGCGCCGCATCGCCGAGTTCGACGACGTCGGCACCGGGGGCATGCGCGAGAACCTGGCCGCGTTCCTGCGCGAGGTGGCGCCGGTCGCGGAAGAGGTGGGCGTGCGGCTCGGCATCCATCCCGACGACCCGCCCTTCTCGCTGTTCGGCCTGCCGCGCGTCGTCTCCACCGCCGACGACCTTCGCGCCGTGCTCGCCGCCACCCCGTCGAGCAGTAACGGCCTCACCTTCTGCACGGGATCGCTCGGCTCGCGCCGCGACAACGACGTCGTCGCCATGGCCGCCGAGTTCGCCCCGCGCATCCACTTCACGCACCTGCGCAACGTCGCGGTGGAGGACGACCGGTCCTTCGACGAGAGCGAACACCTCGGCGGCGACGTCGACATGGTGTCGGTGATCGCGACGCTGCGCGCGGAGGAGCGGCGGCGCGAGCGCGAAGGATTGGCGGGCGCCGAGATCCCGATGCGGCCCGACCACGGGCACCTACTGGCCGACGACATCGAGAAGCAGACCAATCCCGGCTACTCGCTGATCGGCCGCCTCAAGGGCCTGGCCGAGCTGCGCGGCGTGATCGCGGCGGTGGACCGCTTCCAGCCCGCCGCCTGACCTCGGGTCAGGCCGGCTCCTCGCGCGGGGCGCCGGCGGCCGCGGGAACGCGGCGGAAGGCGAGAAGCCCGATCGCGGCGGCCAGCGTGCCGCACAGCGCGATCGCCGCCACCATGGGCAGCGGCGTGTTGTCGAAGAAGGGCGCCATCAGCGTGACCACGAGGCTGCCCGTCACCATCTGGATCGTGCCGGCGAGCGAGGAGGCGAGGCCCGCGACCTCGCCATGCTCCTCGATCGCCATCACGAAGGCGACCGGCATCACGAGGCCAAGCGCGGCATTGGCGCAAAACAGAAGCCCCATGATCACCGGCAGCGTGCCGAAGCCAGCCGCGACCAGCGCGAGAAGCAGGATCGACACGCCCGCGAAGGCGACGAGCGGCCAGCGCACCATGGCCATGACGCCGAAGCGCTGCGTGGCGGCGGCCGAGAGCTGGCTGGCCGCGAAGAAGCCGAGCGCGTTCACCGCGAAGGCCAGCGAGAAGCCCGTCTGCGAAAGGCCGAAATAGCCGGTGTAGACGAAGGCCGCCGCCGCGATGAAGACGAAGAAGCTGGCAAAGCCGAAGGCGCTCACGAAGCTGAGGCTCATGAAGACCGGGTCGGCGACGAGCACGCGGCAGCCCGACGCCATGGAGCGCAGGTTCACCGGCACGCGGTCGCGCCGGTCCAGCGTCTCGGGCAGCGCGAGAAGCGTGACGAGAAGGCTCATGATGCCGACCGCGACCAGCAGCGCGAAGATCACCCGCCAGCTGCCCGACAGGAGCGCGACGGAGCCCGCGAGCGGCGCCAGCATCGGCGAGACCGCGATCACCAGCATCATCATGGCCAGAAGCTTCGTCGCCTCGACGCCCGTGAAGCGGTCGCGCGCCACCGCGCGTGGCACGACGCCCACCGAGGCCGCGCCGATGCCCTGGACGAAGCGGCCTGCCAGCAGCCAGTCGAGGTCGGGCGCAAAGGCGCAGCCGATGCTGCCGGCGATGAAGAGGAGGATGCCCGCCACCAGCGGCGGCTTGCGCCCGAAGGCGTCGGCAAGCGGACCCCACAGGAACTGGCTGACGCCGAAGGCCAGGAGATAGAGCGTGATCGTCAGCTGCACGGCGGTCTCGGAAGCCCCCAGCGAGGCGCCGATCTGCGGCATGGCCGGCAGGTACATGTCGATCGAGAAGGGTCCGATCGCCGACAGGAGGCCGAGAACCAGAGCCGAGCGGAACAAGGTGGCGTGCATGGTCTGGTGTCCCCCTGGATCCCGTCGGCGCCGGCCGCGCCGGGTCCCTTTTAAGCCGGGGCGGCGCATGGAAGGCAAGGGGCGAGGCGGGAGGCCCGACGCCCGGTCCGGCCGGAGGCGACCCGCCGGCTCCTTCCCGGCGTCGACGTTAACCGGCGCGTCTCGGCGCCCTTCGGCGCAGGCGCAGTAACGCCAGGCATCCTTGGTCGGCTGATTGTCAGCCGGCCCAATATTTCGCCTTGCCGTTGAAGTCGCGATTTCAGCCGATACAGCGATTTGCCGCAGTCCCGTATCTCAAGGCGTTAACGCACCCCCTTCTATCAAGCGAGGCGGAAGGGACCCCCGATGAACGTGATTCTCAACTGCCTCGGTGTTCTCAACGACCCGGCGCTGCTGGCCCTGGCGGCCGCCGTGTGCACGCTCGGGGTCTACGGCTCCTTCTCGGTCGCACGCCATGCCGGGCGCTGCGAGGGGCAGGCGAGGCGCAAATGGGCGGTGCTCTCGCTGGTGACCGCCGGCAGCACGGCCTGGGCGACCCACATGGTGGCGCTGCTGGCCTTCCGGCCGGGCATGCAGTCCGGCTTCGAGCCCTTCACCACGGTTCTCTCCCTCGTCCTCGCGATCGCCGGCATCGGTCTCGGCCTCGTCCTGACGCTCGGGCGGCGCGAGCGCTGGCGGCGCTTTGCGGGCGGGGTGGTGATCGGCCTCGGCGTCACGGTTCTGCACTATGTCGGCCAGGCGGCCTACGTGGTGCGCGGGCATGTGGTCTGGGATCATGGGCTCGTCGCGACCACGATCCTTCTCAGCCTGCCCCTGTTCGGCCTGGCGACCCTTGCCTCGGTGGAGCGGCGGCGCGCGATCAACCTCACCGGCGCGCCGCTGCTCGTTCTGGCGATCGGGGTGCTGCATCTCGGCGGCATGGCGGCGCTGCGCCTCGAGTTCGACCCGCGCGTCGCCCTGCCCGCCTGGGCGGTCGCGCCCGAGCATCTCGCGCCGGTGGTCGCGGCGGTTTCCTTCGGCCTCGTCCTCGTGGCGATGACGGGGCTGCGCCTGACGCTCAGCGCGCGGCGCAAGCTGCGCACGGAGCGCCAGCGCCTGGGCGAGCTCGCCAACCTCGCGCTGGAGGGTCTGGCGATCTGCGAGGGCGAGCGGATCGTGGGGGCCAACGACAGCCTTTCGCGCCTTTCGGGCTACCCGCGCGAAAAGCTGGCGGCCATGACGCTCCAGGATCTGCTGCCCGGGGTCGACCTTGCGTCCCTGCCGGAGCGCGAGGAGGCCGACGCGGCCCTCGCCAGCGCCTCGGGCGCGCCGGTCCCGGTCCGCGTGCTTCGCAGCGACGTGCGGCTGGCGGGTCGGCCGCAGACCGTGGTCGCCTTCCGCGACCAGAGCGAGCGGCTGCGCAGCGAGGCGCGCATCCGGGCCCTCGCCTTCTGCGATCCGCTCACGGGCCTTGCCAACCGCACCCGCTTCCACGACGCGCTGGGCGAGCTCGCCGCCGCCAGCCGCGCGGGCGGCGCCTCCTTCTCGCTTCTCGTCCTCGACCTCGACGGCTTCAAGGGCGTCAACGACGCGGTCGGCCATGCGGGCGGCGACGAGGTCCTGCGCATCGTCGCCGCCCGGATGCGCGAGCTCGTGGGGCCGGACCGTCTTCTCGCCCGGCTGGGCGGCGACGAGTTCGCGCTCCTGATCGAGGGCGACGCCGACCCGCTGCGGGCCTGCGCCGTCGGGCGCGCGATCATCGAGGCGATCGAGGCGCCGATCACGGTCGGGCATCACGCCGCCCACATCTCGGCCAGCGTCGGCGTTATGGCCTCGCCGGCCCATCCCGCCGGCGTGGCCGACCTTCTCACCTGCGCCGATCTCGCGCTCTACGACGCCAAGGCGAACGGGCGCGCGCGGGTGCGCCTCTTCACGCCCGAGCTGCGGCGGGCCTCGGCGGAACGGCGCGGGGTCGCCGACGATCTCGAGACCGCCTGGGACGAACGGCATTTCGAGCTCTACTACCAGCCGCAGGTCCGCCTCGCCGACGGCCGGATCGTGGGCGCCGAGGCGCTGATCCGCTGGAACTTCCCGTATATGGGCGTTCTCGCGCCGGCCGCCTTCCTGTCGGTCCTGGAAGCGGGCCATCTGGCGGTGCCGGTGGGCGACTGGATCCTGCGGACCGCCTGCGCGGCCGCCGTGCGACTGCGCGGGGAGGGCGACCGCGATTTCCGCATCGGCGTGAACCTCTTCGCCGCGCAGCTGCGCCTGCCGGACTTCGTGGAGCGGGTCGAGGCGGCGCTCGAGGCCACCGGCCTGCCGGCCGGGGCGCTGGAGCTGGAGATCACCGAGAACATCGTCCTGCGCAACGAGCGCACGGTCGCCAGCCACCTGTCGCGCCTGCGCGCCATGGGCGTCGGCATCGCCTTCGACGACTTCGGAACCGGCTTCGCCTCCCTGACCATGCTCAAGCAGCTCGACATCACGCGCCTCAAGATCGACCGCTCCTTCGTGCGCGACATCGAGACCGACCGGAAGGATCAGGGCATCGTCGACGCCGTGGTGCGCATGGCCGAGGGCTGCGGACTGGAGGTCATCGCCGAGGGCATCGAGACCGCCGAGCAGGCCCGCTATCTCGCCGGGCGCCTCGCGGAGGGCCAGGGCTACCTCTTCGGCAAGCCGATGCCCTTCGAGGCGTTCCGCGCGCTCCACGCCAGCCAGCGGTCAGCGGAGGATACCGCGCCGGGCCGGGGCGGGCTCGCGATAGCGTGTTGAGCGGACACGGCCCGGCGGGCCTCGCCGAAGGGGTGCCCGGCCCCCATCTTGGCGCAAGACATCCCGCGACACGGAGCTTCCCATGGCCAGCGACGACCTCTTCTTCCTGCGCACCGGCGAGGAAACCAAGCCCTTCGTCCTCGTCACGCTCCAGGGCGAAGGATCCAGCGTGCGAGGCCGGGCGTCGCTGGTCGGCACGATGGAGGGCGAGGCGACCGGCGAACTCCCGGCGGCCGAGAGCGACCTTGCCGCAGCGCTGCGCGAGGCCAACGAATACGCGCTCCTGAACGGCCTCGACCTGCGCATCGACCTGAACGGCCGGGAGTGGCCCGAAGGCCTCGGCATCCTCGGCAACCGCTAGAGGCTCGCCGCAGCCTCTTCAGCGCAGCGCCTCGGCGTTGAACCAGATGCCCGCCATGTTGGACACCGTGAGCGAGTAGCGCGTGTTCCCCCGCGTCTCGGTCTGGGTGGTCTCGTTCTCGACGGCGGGGATGAGCTTGGCGAAGATGTCGCCCCGGTCGTCCTTGGACAGGCTCGGGTCGGCCGCCGCCATCACGAAGCCCCAGGTCGTGATCGCCGAGAAGATGCCGGAATTGTCGCCCGAGAAGACGAACACGACGCGGATGGCGCGGGCCGGCTCGCCGGGCGCGTCGGCCACCGCGACGAGGGTGACGCCCTTCCCTTCGTACCAGCACGAGTACTGGATAGCGGTCTCGCAGCGCTGGCGCTCGAAGCGGTTGGCAAGGCGCAGCTCGGCGGCGATGCGGTTCAGCTGCCCGTCGAGTTCGTCGGCGCGGAAGCCGAACGCCGCCGAGGCCGGCTGCGTGCCGAGCGCCATGGCTGCGAGCGCTCCCAAGCCCCATGCCCGCATCGCTTCCTCCAACGCCTCGCCGGTCAAGACCGCAGCTTAGGGCGTCCTCGCCCGCCCCGCCTCCCCCATGCTGTGCCCGGCGGGCGGATGCAAGCGCTGCGTGTCCATCGAGGCCGCGGTTCTTCCCGCCCTCCCCGCCCCGGCATTTTGCCGCATCACCCGGCCGCGCCTCCCGGCCGGCCGGGCTTTCGCGCCTTCCTCACGGGAAGGTGCTGCGGCCGGCGCCGGAAAGTTCGGCCCTTGGAATTGTTCTGATTCCAACCGCTTCCATTTGGCTGGCCTGAAGGGCTCGGTCCCGGCGGCGACGACGGATCGCCTCCCGAGGCGCCCTCCGGCCGTCCGCGACGGGCTGCCCGATCCGACACCCGCTCGAAAGGACCTCGGCGCCCATGGCCCATCCTCCCTTTCTCGACCTGAACCGGCGCGACTTCCTGGTCACCGCCTCGGCCTCGGCGACGCTTGCCGCCGTGCCCGCGACCGCCGCCCTCGCGCAGAATGCGGCCGAGGGCGCGCCGGCCGACGCCGTGCGCCTGCCCGTCAGCTTCACCGTGAACGGCGAGCGGCGCGAGCTGGAGCTCGACGCCCGCACCACGCTGCTCGACGCGCTGCGCGAGCACCTCAAGCTCACCGGCACCAAGAAGGGCTGCGACCACGGTCAGTGCGGCGCCTGCACGGTGATCGTGGGCGGCCGCCGCATGAACTCCTGCCTCAGCCTCGCGGTGATGCATCAGAACGACGAGATCACGACCATCGAGGGCCTCGGCAAGCCGGACGCGCTGCATCCGATGCAGGCCGCCTTCGTGCGTCACGACGGCTACCAGTGCGGCTACTGCACGCCGGGCCAGATCGTCTCGGCGGTGGCGGTGCTGGACGAGATCGGGGCCGGCATCCCAAGCCATGTCCAGGCCGACGTGGCGGCGCCGCCCGAGGCGAGCGAGACCGAGATGCGCGAGCGCATGAGCGGCAACATCTGCCGCTGCGGCGCCTATTCCAACATCGTCGAGGCGATGCGCGATGTCGCCGGGAGGCCGGCATGAAGTCCTTCACCTATGAGCGGGCCGAGACGCCGGCGGCAGCGGCCGCCGCGGTCGCCAACCGTCCGGGCGCCAAGTTCATCGCGGGCGGCACCAACCTCCTCGACCTCATGAAGCTCGAGATCGAGACGCCGACCCATCTCGTCGACGTCAACGGGCTCAAGCTCGACACGATCGAGGACACGGCGGACGGCGGCCTTCGGATCGGGGCGCTCGTGCGCAACACGGATCTTGCCGCCCATCCGCGCGTGCGCAGCGACTATGCCGTCCTGACGCGCGCGATCGTGGCGGGCGCGTCGGGCCAGCTGCGCAACCGCGCGACCACGGGCGGTAACCTCCTGCAGCGCACGCGCTGCCCCTATTTCTACGACACCAACATGCCCTGCAACAAGCGGGCGGCGGGCTCCGGCTGCTCGGCGATCGGCGGCTACTCGCGCCAGCTCGGGATCGTGGGCGTCAGCGATGCGTGCATCGCGACCTATCCCGGCGACATGGCGGTGGCGATGCGCGCGCTGCGGGCGACCGTCGAGACGGTGAAGGCGGACGGCGCGACGAGGACGATCCCGCTCGCCGACTTCCACCGACTGCCGGGCGACGACCCGACGCGCGACAACGTCCTGGAGCGGGGCGAGCTCATCACCGCCGTCACCCTGCCCCCGCCCGTCGGCGGCCGGCACTTCTACCAGAAGGTCCGCGACCGCGCGTCCTACGCCTATGCGCTGGTCTCGGTCGCCGCCATGATCCAGCCGGACGGTTCGGGTCAGATCGCGGTGGGCGGCGTCGCGCCGCGTCCCTGGGCGATGCCGGAGGCCGACGCGGCGCTGCGCGAGGGCTCGCAGGCCGCCGCCGCGATCCTCTTCGCGGACGCCCGTCCCACCGAGGAAAACCGCTTCAAGATCGCGCTGGCCGAGCGCGCGCTGGCCAGCGTCCTGTCCCAGGCGAGGAGCTGATCCGATGAAGTTCGACACCCCCGCCGGCACGAACCCGATCGACGCCGAGCGCGTCGTCGGCCAGCCGCTCGACCGCATCGACGGACGCTTCAAGGTGACGGGCACCGCCCCTTACGCCTACGAGCACCACGAGGTCGCGCCCGACACCGCCTACGGCTACGTGGTGGGCGCCGCGATCGCCAAGGGACGCATCAGGCGCATCGACGACGGCGAGACCCGCCGCGCCCCCGGCGTTCTGGCCATCGTCACGCACCGGAACGCGGGCGAGCTCGGGCAGGGCAAGCGCAACTACGCCAGGCTCCTCGGCGGCCCGGAGATCCAGCACTATCATCAGGCCGTGGCGCTGGTGGTGGCGCGCACCTTCGAGGAGGCGCGTGCCGCCGCCAATCTCCTGCGCATTGACTATGAAAAGGCCGACGGGAAGTTCGACCTAGAGGCGCTGGCCGCCGACGCCCCGCCGGTCGAGGGCTCCAGCGGCGAGGGCTCGGAGGCGCCGCCGGTCGGCGAGTACGGCAACTTCGAGGCCGGCTACGCTTCGGCCGAGGTCAAGCTCGACCAGCGCTACACGACGCCCGACGAGTCCCATTCCATGATGGAGCCGCACGCCTCGCTGGCGCGCTGGGACGGCGAAAAGCTCACGCTCTGGACCTCGAACCAGATGATCGACTGGGGCGTCACGGACCTCGCCGAGACGCTGAAGATCCCGAAGGAGAACGTTCGTCTCGTTTCGCCCTATATCGGCGGCGGCTTCGGCGGAAAGCTCTTCCTGCGCGCCGACGCCCTGCTGGCGGCCCTCGGCGCGCGCGAGGCGGGGCGTCCCGTGAAGGTGGCCCTCCAGCGCCCGCTCATCCCCAACAACACCGTGCACCGGCCCGCCACGATCCAGCGCATCCGCATCGGCGCCGACAGGGACGGCCGCATCCAGGCGATCGCCCACGACAGCACGTCCGGCAACCTGCCCGGCGGCAAGCCCGAGACGGCGGTCGCCCAGACCAAGGCCCTCTATGCCGGGGCCAACCGGATGACCGCGATGCGGCTCGCCGAGCTGGACCTGCCGGAGGGCAACGCCATGCGCGCGCCCGGCGAGGCGCCCGGCCTCATGGCGCTCGAGATCGCCATGGACGAGATGGCCGAGACGCTCGGGCTCGACCCGGTCGAGTTCCGCATCCTCAACGACACGCAGGAGGACCCCGAGAAGCCGGGCCGCCGCTTCTCGCAGCGCCAGCTCGTGGAATGCCTGCGGCAGGGCGCCGAGCGCTTCGGCTGGGCGGACCGCAACCGGACGCCAGGCGCCATGAGCGACGGGCGCTGGCTGGTCGGCCACGGCATGAGCGTCGGCTACCGCGACAGCCCGGTGATGACGTCGGGCGCGCGTGTGAGGCTGGGGACCGACGGCGTCGTGACGGTGGAGACCGACATGACCGACATCGGCACCGGCTCCTTCACGATCATCGCCCAGACCGCCGCCGAGATGATGGGCGTTCCGATCGAGCGCGTGGCCGTCTCGCTCGGCGACTCCGCGCATCCCGTCTCGTCGGGCTCGGGCGGGCAATGGGGCGCCAACTCCTCCACGGCCGGCGTCTATGCGGCCTGCGTGAAGCTGCGCGAGGCGGTGGCGGCCAAGCTCGGGCTGAACCCCTCCGACATCCGCTTCGAGGACGGGCAGGTCGTCTCGGGCGACCGGCGCGTGCCGCTCGCCGACGCCGCGCGCGAGGGCGAAATCGTGGCCGAGGACAAGATCGAGTTCGGCGATCTCGACAAGCAATATGCCCAGTCGACCTTCGCCGGCCACTTCGTGGAGCTCGGCGTCGACCGCTTCACGGGCGAGGTGCGGGTGCGCCGGATGCTGGCGGTCTGCGACGCGGGGCGCATCCTCAACCCCAAGACCGCGCGCTCCCAGGTGATCGGCGCCATGGTGATGGGCGTCGGCGGCGCGCTCTTCGAGGAGCTGGCCGTCGACACGCGGCACGGCTTCTTCGTCAACCACGACCTCGCGACCTACGAGGTGGCGGTCCATGCCGACATCCCGCACCAGGAGGTCGTGTTCCTGGACGACCCCGACCCGACCTCCTCGCCGATGAAGGCCAAGGGCTGCGGCGAGCTCGGCCTGTGCGGCGTCGGCGCGGCCATCGCCAACGCGGTCTACAACGCGACCGGCGTGCGCGTGCGCTCCTACCCGATCACGCCCGAGAAGCTGATCGACGGGCTGCCGCAGGTCGCCTGACATGGACCTGGCCGGGCGGAGACGATCCGCCCGGCTGGAACTTCAATGGATCGTGGCCAGCGCCTGGCGGCAGTCCTCGGCGCATTCGCGGCACATGGTGGCACAGAGCCGGCAATGCTCGTGGTCGTGCTTCCCGCACTCCTGCGCGCAGGTCTCGCAGGCCTGGATGCAGAGTCCGAGCTGGGCGCGCAGGATCGCGACGTTCTGCCCGGTGCGCCGCACCGCCAGATGCGAGGCCGACGCGCAGATGTCGGCGCAGTCGAGGCAGGTGCGCACGCACTGGCGCATGTCCATCGCCTCGGCAAGGCACGCATCGGCGCAGGAGGTGCAGAACAGCGAGCAGAGCATGGCGTGGCGCGCGGCCTTGGCCAGCGCCTCGTCGCGGTCGCCTCGGACGTCGGGGTGGAGGCTGATCATCTTTTCGATCGACATGGGACGGGTCTCGCGGGGCCAGGCGCGGCCGGCGGCGGATCGCCGACCTTCATGCGCCCAACGCCGCCCGCACCGATTGGCTCCCCGCCTCGACGAACGCGCGGCCTCGTCAGCCCGCCGAGCGGAACAGGCGGGCGAGCAGCGAGGGCTTGGGCCGCGAGGCGGCGTCCAGCTTCTCCACCACCACGAGGCGGCGGATCTCGCCCCGCTGGTAGGCGGCGAGGAAGCGCTTGTAGTCCTTGAACGAGACGCAGCCGTTGGAGTCGCCGCGAGGCCCGAGCATGTAGGTGTGGGCGAGAAGCCCGACGCGGTTGTAGACGTTGCGCTGGCCGCCCACGGGGTTCAGCCGCAGGGCCTGAACGCCGTGGAACAGGCTCTCGCGCATCGTCAGGTCGTAGGTGTGCGGCGGGGTCGGCCCGCGCATCTTCTCCCGCACGAAACGCACGTTGTCGCGCATGGTGCCGAGGCCCGAATGCGCCTCGAGACGCTCGCCGCTCGGCAGGTAAACGGTCGCCGCCGAGATGTCGTAGATCGCGGTGCCGCGCTCGGCGCGGGGCGCGGGACGGACCGGCGCGGCGGGCGCCGCCTCGACGTCGGGCGCGCTCAACGCACCGGCGTCGGGCCGCGCATAGGCGAGAACCGGCACGGCGTCGCGCTCGGGCGGCGCGGCGCGGCGCGCGACGAGCGGGTTGGCGGGCACGGACGCCTCGCCGGCCTCGTCGATCGCGGGCCGCGCGCTCGGCAGCGGCACCACGAGCGCCGCGACGTCGCCGTCCGACAGGGCCTCCTCGCGCGCCGCCTCGGCCGCGCGCGGCAGGGGAACGGCGGCCAGATCGCCGGGCGCGGCGTCCTCGGTCACCGGGTTGTCGTCCGCGGCCTCGGCGGCGGCGGCCTCGGCGATCTCGTCCTCCAGAACCGAGGGAATGGGAGCGAAGCGCGCGGCAAGGGCCGCGTCCGGCGCGTCCATGCGATGGGTCGCGGCCGGAGCGCGCACGCGCAGCCGGACGGGTTCGGCCGTGGCGTCGGCCGCAGTCTTGGCATGATGGAAGCGCGGGAAGCGGCGGTTGATCGCCTCGCGCG
>NZ_BBWK01000050.1 GCF_001463765.1 Aureimonas sp. AU4
CGCGCCACCGCCGGCAGCGCGGCGGCGGCATGCCAGCCCTCCGCCAGCATGGCCAGCGCCTCGCCGGTCGGCTCGACGGCGGTGGGCGAGACGCCGGCCCCCAGCACCACCGCCAGCGCCGCCGTCCCGCAGATCCAGGCAAGGCGGTTCGCGCGGGAGCGGCGGCGTCGCGCGGGGGCGCGCCGGTCCTGGAGCGTCTGGGCGCGGAAGGCGTCGGAGTTCAGGGTCATACCGGGCGTCACGCAGAGGGTTCGGGCGATGGCTGCACGCGCGAAGATGCGCCGCCATGGTTACCGAGCCCCTAACAACGCCTTGATGGCACCATCGTGGACGAAGCGGGACGGAGTGAAGGCAAGGACCGCCCGGGACAGGTTTCGCCCCTTCGCCAAGACGGCCGACGACCGCCGCTTCAGGCCGCGAGCGAGCGCGTGCCCGGCAGGTTCGCGACCGCGGCCAGCGCCTTGTGCGTCGCTTGCATGCGCTGGTCGGGACCGAGCGCGATGCCCTCGGCCACGATCACTTCGGGATCGGTGATGCCGATGAAACCGAGGATGGCGCGCATGTAGGTTTCGGCATGCTCGTAGCCGGCAGCGGGCGCGTCCCCGCTGTAGACGCCGCCGCGCGCGACCAGCAGCACGACGCGCTTGGCTCCGGCCAGTCCCTCGGGTCCCTTCTCGGTGTAGCGGAAGGTCCGGCCGGCCACGAGGATGCGATCGACCCAGCTCTTGAGCTGGCTGGCGATCGTGAAGTTGTAGAGCGCGACGCCGATCACCACGACGTCGGCCGCCAGGAACTCCTCCAGAACCTCGCCGCCGAGCGCCAGATCCTCCTGCAACGCCTGGTCGTGCTGCACCTCGGGGCTCTGGCCCGCCAGATACCGGCCGCTCAGATGCCCGATCGGGCGCGCCGCGAGGTCGCGATAGGTGACCGCGAGCGTCGGATCCTCGGTCGTGAGGCGCTCGACGGCCGCGCGCGACAGCGCGCGGCTCACGGAGTTCTCGCCGAGAATGGAAGAGTCGAGGTGAAGGAGCTTCATGGGGTGCCTCTCGAATTCGGTATGGAATCGATACCGACGTACATAAGAGAACTCGCTCCGAACCGGTGCAAGACGGCACATTTGGGGAACCGAGGGCACACCGATGTGACCGCTGCGGCCGTCCTCACACGGGCGGCCAGGTCCGCATGGTCATGGTCACGACGCGGCGCAGGTCCTCGGCGCTGGCCCCGCTCGCGGCCTGCACCGTGATGCCGTGGGCGACCGCCATGACGTAGCGCGCGAGGTCCTTGGGGTCGGCGCTGTCCGGCAGGTCGCCGGCCTCCTTCCATTCCGCCATGCGGCGGCAGAGCGCGGCCTCGCTTTCGGCGCGACGCGCGCACAGTTCCTGCCGGATCGCCTCGCTCGCCTCGCTGCAGACCAGCGCCCCCTGCACCATGAGACAGCCCTTGGGGGTGTCGCTCTCGTCGTCCACGCCGGCGAAGGCGAGCAGCAGCCGCTCCACGGCGCGGCGCGAGGTCGCCTCGCCCAAGGCGTTGCACGAGACGTCGGATCGGCGCGCGGCGTAGCGGTCGAGCGCCTTGCGGAACAGCTCCTCCTTGTTGCCGAACACGGCGTAGAGGCTCGGCTTGGCGATGCCCATGGCTTCCGTCAGATCCGACAGCGAAGTGCCCTCGTAGCCCTGGCGCCAGAACAGCTCCATCGCGCAGTCGAGGGCCTCGTCGGGATCGAACTCCCGCGGACGACCGACACCCATCTCGCATCTCCTTTTCCCGTTCCGCAGGTCCGAAAACCCGCCGACAAGATTTTATACCTGTCGGTAAATTAGTCCGTTGACAGGCGGGAACCAAGCCCCTAATTCATTCCCTACCGATCGGTAATGAACAAACACCGTTCACCGCCGGCGGTTCCGGGGCCTCGTCGCGAAGACCGAGGCTCCATCCGGACGGGCCTGGGGCATGACGCCCCGCCGTCCCTTTTTCAAACAGACCGCCGGCGCCTTCGCGCCGGGCGGAGGGTGGCTGCGCGGCCCATGCCGCGCGTCTCACCCGGATTTCATAACCGAGCGCCCGAAGGCACCCCGCGACGCGTCCTCCCGTCGCGAGGCGGGGATCCCTTGCGCCTCGTTTCCCAGGAGAATTCCCATGAACCGCATCGTCATCGCCGCCAGCGCCGCGCTGCTCCTGTCCACCGGCATGAGCTTCGCCTCCGACATCGTGCCGGGCTCCGACACGGCGGTCCGCGACCGCCAGACGGCCGCCGACCAGGCCGTTGCCTCGGGCGCCTTCGGTGCCCGCGCCGGCAACGAGACGCGCTTCGGCTACCCGACCCGCAACGAGGGCGTCCGCGCGCCGGCCGCCTCCACGAACCGGGCCGACGACCGCGCCGCGAACCGCACGGCCCGCGTGCCGACGCCGACCTCGCACGGCGCCCTCGTGCCGGGCTCCGACAGCTTCTGACGCCTCTCCCGGCCGCGCCTTCCCGGGCGCGGCCGGGACACACAGGCCTGTCCACCCGGCGCCGGAGCCGCTTCCGCCGCCCGCCAGCGAGGATCGTCCCATGTCCCTTTGCGTGTCCGCCCCCGCCGCCGCCGCTCCCGCCGCCGGTCTCGCCTCGCGCCTTCGTCGGCTCCTCCTCGCGCAGCGGATCGAGCGGCCCGGGGCCGCATCGGCGGAGGACGATGCTCCCTTCGTCGTCGCCCGCGCCCAAGCCCCGACCTCGCAGGGCCCGCGCCGCCGCTCCGCGCTCGGCCAAACCAACGTCCTTCTTCTCTAGCTCGTCTCCCGTCCTCCCGACCGTCCGCTGGCTCGAAGGAACCGCTTCCATGTCGAAGATATCCACCCTCCTGAACTGGTTCGCCGCCGCTCTCGCCAGCGTGGCGGCCGCCGCCTTCGCGCTCGCCTTCCTCGGGCTCGGCATCCTGACGCAGGAGTCGCGCCCCGCCAGCAGCGCCGAGACCGGCGCGGTTTCGGCGCCGGCCGCCGTTCCCGCCTCGGTCGCCCGCGTCGAGCGCCGCCCGGTCGAGCTCTGGCAGCGCTATTCCGGCCGTCTCGAGGCCGTCGAGCGGGTCGATATCCGCTCGCGCGTCGCGGGCGCGGTCGAGGGCGCGCATTTCCGCGAGGGCGCGCTGGTGGAACGGGGCGCCCCGCTCCTGACCATCGACCCCGCGCCCTACCGCGCGACGGTCGAGCGGGCCCAATCCGACCTTGAGGCGGCGCGCGCGCGCCTTGCCTTCGCGCTCGGCGAGCGCGAGCGCGGCCGCCAGCTTCAGGGCAACCGCACCATCGCGGCCTCGGAATACGAGCGGCGCGTCCAGGCCGCCGCGGAAGCCGAGGCGCAGCTCGCCTCCGCCGAGGCCGCGCTCCGCACGGCGCAGCTCGACCTCTCCTACACCGATATCCGCGCCCCGGTTTCGGGCCGGATCGGCCGCCTCGAGGTGACCGAGGGCAACCTCGTCTCGGCCGGCGCCGGCTCGCCGGTTCTCGCCCGCCTCGTGTCGGTCGACCCGATCTACGCCGCCTTCGACGCCGACGAGGAGAGCGTCGAGCGCCTGCTCCAGGCCTCGAACGGCCCCGCCGGCCTCGACCGCGTTCCGGTGAAGCTCGACCTTTCCGACGGGCGCAGCGTCGAGGGCCGCATCCAGCTCGTGAACCCGAGCGTCGATCCGGTGAACGGCACGGTCGCCGTGCGCGCGAGCTTCCCGAACGTGGACGGCGCGCTGATGCCCGGCCAGTTCGCCCGGCTGCGCCTCGGCCAGCCGCGCTCGGAGCCCGCGCTTCTCGTCTCGGAGCGCGCCGTCGGCACGGACCAGGACAAGCGCTACGTGCTCGTGGTCGACGACCAGGACACGGTTCAGTACCGCGAGGTCGCGCTGGGCGCCGCCTCGGGCGACATGCGCATCGTCGAGAACGGCCTTGCGGCCGACGAGCGCGTGGTCGTGAACGGCCTGCAGCGCCTGCGCCCCGGCGCCAAGATCGCCCCCCAGATGGTCTCCATGGAGACCGGCCGCTCGCTCGACCGGCAGGCCAGCGCGGCCGTCCCCCCCGCGCGCTGACCGGCGCCTCCCGGCGGAGTTCCTCCCGCTCCGCCGGGACTGCCGCTCGTCCCTCCCCTTCCAAGGTTTCCCGCCGTGAACATCTCCCGGTTCTTCGTCGACCGCCCGGTCTTTGCGGGCGTCCTGTCCGTCATGATCTTCCTGGGCGGCCTCCTGTCGATCTTCGCCCTGCCGATCTCGGAATACCCGGAGGTCGTGCCGCCCTCGGTCGTGGTGCGCGCGACCTATCCCGGCGCCAACCCGGCCGTGATCGCCGAGACCGTGGCAACGCCGCTGGAAGAACAGATCAACGGCGTGGAGGACATGCTCTACATGTCGAGCCAGGCCACCACCGACGGCGTGATGCAGCTCACCGTCACGTTCCGCATCGGCACCGATCCCGACCAGGCGCAGCAGCTCGTCCAGAACCGCGTCGCCCAGGCCGAGCCGCGCCTGCCCGAAGAGGTGCGCCGCCTCGGCGTCTCGGTGGTGAAGTCCTCGCCCGACCTGATGCTGGTGGTCCACCTCACCTCGCCGAACGGTCGGTACGACCTGACGTACCTGCGCAACTACGCGCTTCTCAACGTGCGCGACCGCCTGGCGCGCATCGACGGCATGGGCCAGGTCCAGCTCTTCGGCTCGGGCGACTATTCCATGCGCATCTGGCTCGACCCCGAGAAGACCGCGAGCCGCGGCCTGTCGGCCAACGACGTCGTGACCGCGATCCGCGAGCAGAACGTGCAGGCCGCGGCCGGCGTCATCGGCGCCTCGCCGAGCGTGCCGGGCGTGGAGTTCCAGCTCTCCGTGAACGCGCAAGGGCGCCTCAAGGACGCGGCCGAGTTCGCCGACATCATCGTGCGCACCGACCCGCAGACGGGGGCCATCACGCGCATCCGCGACATCGGCCGCGTCGAGCTCGGCGCCTCGGAATACGCCCTGCGCTCGCTTCTCTCCAACGAGCCGGCCGTCGCCATTCCGGTCTTCCAGGCGCCGGGCTCCAACGCCATCGCGATCGCGGATCAGGTCCGCGCGGTGATGGCCGAGATCAAAGAAACCATGCCGGAAGGCGTCGACTACGAGATCGTCTACGACACGACGCAGTTCGTGCGCGCCTCGATCGACGCCGTGGTGCACACGCTGCTCGAAGCCGTGGTGCTGGTCGTGCTCGTGGTGGTGGTCTTTCTCCAGACCTGGCGCGCCTCGATCATCCCGCTTCTGGCCGTTCCCGTGTCGATCGTCGGCACGTTCGCGGTGATGCATCTCTTGGGCTTCTCGATCAACGCGCTCTCGCTGTTCGGCCTGGTGCTCGCCATCGGCATCGTCGTCGACGACGCGATCGTCGTGGTGGAGAACGTCGAGCGCAACATCGAGAACGGCCTGTCCCCGCGCGAAGCCACTTATCAGGCCATGCGCGAGGTGTCGGGCCCGATCGTCGCGATCGCGCTGGTGCTGGTCGCCGTGTTCGTGCCGCTCGCCTTCATCTCAGGGCTCACGGGCCAGTTCTACCGCCAGTTCGCGCTGACGCTCGCGATCTCCACCGTCATCTCGGCCTTCAACTCGCTGACGCTCTCGCCGGCGCTGGCCGCCCTTCTCCTGCGCGGTCACGATGCGCCGAAGGATCGCCTGACGCGCATCCTCGACGCCTCGCTCGGCTGGTTCTTCCGGGGCTTCAACCGCTTCTTCGGCGCGGCCTCGCGCAGCTACGGGCGCGGGGTGGGCGGCGTCATCACCCGCAAGGGCGCGACGCTCGGGCTCTACGTCGTGCTCGTCGCCTTGACCGGCATCCTTTTCCAGAAGGTCCCCGGCGGCTTCGTGCCGGCGCAGGACAAGCAGTATCTGGTCGGCTTCGCGCAGCTGCCCGACGGCGCCTCGCTCGACCGCACCGATGCGGTGGCCCGCCGCATGGGCGAGATCGCCCTGAAGGTGCCGGGCGTGGAATCGACCATCGCCTTCCCGGGCCTGTCGATCAACGGCTTCACCAACTCCTCCAACGCGGCCGTCGTGTTCCTGACGCTCGCGCCCTTCGAGGACCGGCAAACACCGGAGCTGTCGGCGGGCGCCATCGCGCAACAGCTGAACGGCCAGTTCGCAGGGATCGAGGAGGCCTTCACGGCGATCTTCCCGCCGCCCCCGGTGCAGGGCCTGGGGACTATCGGCGGCTTCAAGCTGCAGATCGAGGACCGCGCGGGGCAGGGCTACCGGGCGCTCGACGAGGCGGTGAAGGGCTTTCTCGCCAGGGCCTATACGGCGCCCGAGCTGACCGGCATGTTCACCGGCTTCGGCATCGACGTGCCGCAGCTCTTCGCCGACGTCGACCGCGCGCGGGCGCGCCAGCTGAACGTGCCGATCACCGAGATCTTCAACACGCTGCAGATCTATCTCGGCTCGCTCTACGTCAACGACTTCAACGAGTTCGGCCGCACCTACTCGGTGCGCGTCCAGGCCGACGCGCCCTTCCGCGCGCGGGCGGAGGACATCGGCTCCCTGAAGGTGCGCTCCAACGGGGGCGAGATGATCCCGCTATCGGCCCTGATGCGGGTCGACACGGTGGCCGGCCCCGAGCGCGCGCTGCGCTACAACGGGTTCCTCGCGGCCGACGTCAACGGCAACGCCGCGCCCGGCTTCTCGTCGGGACAGGCGCGCGCCGCCGTCGAGCGCATCGCGGCGGAAACCCTGCCGCCGGGCTTCCAGTTCGAGTGGACCGAGCTCACCTACCAGGAGATCATCGCCGGCAACTCGGGCGTCGTGATCTTCCCGCTCGCGCTCCTTCTCGTGTTCCTGGTGCTGGCCGCCCAGTACGAGAGCCTGACCTTGCCCGTCTCGATCCTCCTGATCGTGCCGGCCGGTCTCTTCTCGGCGCTCGCGGGCATCTGGCTGACGGGGGGCGACAACAACATCTTCACGCAGATCGGCCTGATCGTGCTGGTGGGCCTGTCGGCCAAGAACGCGATCCTGATCGTGGAGTTCGCCCGCGAGCTGGAGGGGGAAGGACGCAGCCCCCGCGAGGCGGCGGTGGAGGCGGCGCGGCTGCGCCTTCGCCCGATCCTGATGACCTCGCTCGCCTTCGTGATGGGCGTCCTGCCCTTGGTGCTCTCGACGGGGGCGGGCGCGGAGATGCGCTCGGCCATGGGCGTGGCCGTCTTTTCGGGCATGATCGGTGTGACGCTGTTCGGCCTGTTCCTGACGCCGCTCTTCTACGTCTTCGTGCGCGGCCTCGGCCGCCGCGAGCGGGCGGCGCCCGTCTCCGGCCCCTCGCCCGCGCTTCTCGCCCACGAGGCGAGCGGCACCGCGATCCCCTGACACGGTTGACATCCTCCGGTTCGTGGCGGACCCATCCTGCCCGGACCGGAGGAGAACAGCCCATGCTGCGACGGATCTCGAGCCAGGAGAACACGGCCGCGCTGATCGAGCGGCTCCGCGCGCTCTTGGGCGATCGCTGCACCACCAGCCTGTCGGAACGCGAGCACCACGGGCGGGGCGAGTCCTACCATCCCATGCGGGCGCCGGACGCGGTCTGCTATCCCCTCTCCACCGAGGAGGTGGCAGGCATCGTGCGGCTCTGCGCGCAGTACGACGTGCCGGTGATCGCCTTCGGGGCCGGCACCTCGCTGGAGGGGCATCTCTCGGCGCTTCACGGCGGCATCTCGATCGACATGCGCCGCATGGACAAGGTTCTCGCCGTCCACCCGCAAGATCTCGACGCCACCGTGCAGGCCGGGGTCACGCGCAAGCAGCTCAACGCGCACCTGCGCGACACCGGCCTCTTCTTCGCGATCGACCCGGGCGCCGACGCCACGCTCGGCGGCATGGCGGCGACGCGCGCCTCCGGCACGGCGGCCGTGCGCTACGGCACGATGCGCGAGAACGTCGTCTCGCTCACCGTGGTTCTCGCCGACGGGCGCATCGTCAAGACCGCGAACCGTGCGCGCAAGTCGTCGGCCGGCTACGACCTGACGCGCCTCTTCGTCGGCTCGGAAGGAACGCTCGGCCTCATCACCGAGGTGACCGTTCGCCTTCACGGCCAGCCGGAAGCCGTGCGCGCGGCGATCTGCACCTTTCCCGATGTCGCAAGCGCCGTGCGCACCGCGATCGAGACCGTCCAGCTCGGCGTTCCGGTCGGACGCATGGAGTTTCTCGACGCAGCCGCCATCCGCGCCGTGAACCGGCACAGCGGCCTCTCGCTTGCCGAGGCGCCGACCCTGTTCTTCGAGTTCGCGGGAAGCCTAGCTGCGATCGCCGGCGAGACCGAGACGGTCGCCGAGATCGCCGGCAGTCACGGCGCGCAAGGCTGGAGCTTCGCGGACGGGGCCGAGGAGCGCGCCCGCCTCTGGCACGCACGCCACGAGTTCCATTATGCGATGCTGGCGCTGCGCCCCGGCGCGACGGCCTGGGCGACGGATGCCTGCGTGCCCGTCTCGGCGCTGGCGAGCTGCATCGAGGCGGCCTGCCTCGAGGCCACCGATGCGCCCTTCCCGGCCGCCGCCGTCGGCCATGTCGGCGACGGCAACTTCCACATGAGCTACGTCATCGACGTGAGCGACCCGGCCGAGGTCGCCCATGCCGAACAGCTCAACGCCGCGCTCGTGAAACGGGCGCTGGAGGCTGGCGGCACCTGCACCGGCGAGCATGGGGTGGGCTACGGCAAGGCGCGCTATCTCGTCGCCGAGCACGGTGCCGAGGCCGTCGACGTCATGCGCCTGCTGAAGGACGCGCTTGACCCGCAGAACATCCTCAATCCCGGCAAGGTCCTGCCTCCGGCCGTCGAGGGCTGACCGCTACGCCGCGCGCAGGTCCCGCATGAAGCCGCGCGCCACGAGGTCGTCCGACGACCGGTAGCGCACCGAGTGCTCGTAGCGGAAGTCGGTCGCCGGACCGAACGCGCCGCTGTCGAGGATGTCCTTGTAGAACTGCGACCCGTTGAAGTGCGAGCCGCGCTCGGCGATTTGGCGGAAGGTCTCGACCGAGCCCGGCGCGAACTTGTGATGCAGGAGCACGGCGTCGGGCGGCGCGAAGTTGCGTGTCAGCGGCAGCGGCCCGTGATGGCTGCCGCCCGAAAAGGCGAGCTCGCCGTCGGCGAAGACGAGCGGGAACTTCGTCATGCGCATCGGCGTGCCGTAGAGCCGGTTGCGCGGGCCGCCCCGGATCGAGGTGCAGAACTTCTCGTCGCCGACCGTGTAGTGCGAGCCGTCGAAGAGGGGACAGCTTTCCGCGGGAAAGGCGGCCGGGTCGTCGGGCGCCTCCAGCGCGCCGATCGGTCCCTCGGGATAGAGGTCGAGCATCGGCGCCATGGCGCGCTTCAGGCCGGCGCGCTCGAGATCCGCGAGAAAGTCGCCGAGCGGCCGCGTCTCGCAGCCCGGAAACACGAGGTACTCGTCGCAGTCGATCGAGAGATACCAGCGCCCGCGCCCGTAGAGATCGACCAGCCCGTCGCGCCACACGAGCCCGCCGCCCGCCTCCCGGAAGCCGACATTGGAAGTGAACAGCGCGACGTCGCCCTGCGCGGCGAGAAACTCGGCGCTGCCGTCGGTCGAGCGGTCGTCCACCACCGCGAATTGGCGAAGGCCAAGCCGCCGGTGGTGCGCGAGGAACGAGGGCAGCGTCGCCATGCCGTCGCGCACCGTGAAGAGGACGACCGGCTCGCGCGCCGGCGGCCGGGGGGGCGACACGCCGGCAGGCACGAGGTCGATGCCCGCTGCGGGCTTGGCCCGGCGCCGCCAGCGCCGGTCGCGCCAGGCGAGTTCGAGCCGCCGGATCGGCGACAGGCGGCCGTAGCGCGACCAGCGGGGGGTCTGGGTATCGGGATAGATCACCGCCGCTCTATCGCAAGAAGCAGGCGTTCGGGAAAGCGTCGGTTGCAGCGTCCGACCATGGGCGGCCTTCGCCCATGGTCGACGACAAGGCGGCCGGTCAGGCGCTGAGGCGCTCGAACTCCGCATCGAGGTCGAGCGCCATTCCCCGCGGGGTAGCGGCGCGCGAGACGGGGGCCGGCTTCGGCACGAGCGCGACAACCGGGGAACGGACGGACTGCCTGGGCGACAGGGGCCCGCTCGCGACCGGGTTCTCGCCCTCCGCGAGCCGGAAGAAGGCGGCCCGCTCGTCGAGGCGCCGCGCCTCGCCGGACAACTCGTCCGAGGTCGCGGCCATTTCGCTGGCGGCTCCGGCATTGGCCTGCGTCACCTGGTCGAGCTGGACGATGGCCTGGTTGATCTGCTCGATGCCGACCGACTGCTCGCGGCAGGCCGCCGTGATCTCCGACACGAGTTCGGACGTGCGCTCGATGTCGGGCACCATGCGGTCCAGCACCTCGCCCGCGCGCTCGGCCGTCTGGAGCGTGCGGCCCGACAGCTCGCCGATCTCGGCCGCCGCCGCGCCGGAGCGCTCGGCGAGCTTCCGCACCTCGCTCGCCACCACCGCGAAGCCCTTGCCGTGCGTGCCGGCGCGCGCCGCCTCGATCGCCGCGTTCAGCGCCAGGAGGTCGGTCTGGCGCGCGATCTCCTGGACGACGGCGATGCGCTCGGTGATCTGGCGCATCGCCGCGACCGACTGGCGCACGGCCTCGCCGCTCGCGCGCGCCCCGTCCTTCGCCTTGGCCGCGATCTGGTCGGTCTGCGAGGCGTTGTCGGCGTTCTGGCGCACGTTGGCCGCCATCTGCTCGATCGCGGCCGACGCCTCCTCCGAGGCCGAGGCCTGTTCGGCCGAGCCCGACGACAGTTGCTCGGCCGAGGCGGCGGCCTGCGCCGAGCCGGTGGCGACATGGCCCGCCGAGGCCCGCACGCCGCCCACGATCTCGTTCAGGCGCAGCCGCATGTCGCCCAGCTTGTCGAGAAGATCGCCCAGTTCGTCGTGCCGCCTGTGGACGACCGGCTGCGAGACGTCGCCCTGCCCGATGTGCGCGACATGCGCGCTCGTCAGGCGCAGGCCCGACAGGATCGAGCGCATGAGAAGCACGGCGCAGCCGAGCCCGATCACGAAGGCGCCGACGACGAGGGCGATCAGGAGCGCGCGCGTCGAGGCGTAGGTTTCGGCGGCCGAGGCCAGGAAGGCGTCGGCGCGCGTCTGCGACCGGGCCGCCAGGGCATCGAGCCGCTGGCTCGCCTTCGCCGCGGCCGGAATCTGCTGCTCGTTGATGAAGCGCAGCGCCTCGACGCCTCCCTTGGCGACGCCCTCGTCCCCTTGCGCGCGGGCGATCGGATAGTAGGCGCCCCAGGCCGCCGTCGCCTTGTCGATCATCGGGCGCATGACGGGCTCGCTTCCGCCGAGCTGCGCCAGCACCTGCCGGACTTTGCCGTCGGAGGCGGTGAGCGCGTCGCTCGCCGAGGCCACACGCCGATCCTCGGTTTCGATGATCGTGGTCAGCATGGCCATGCGGGAGTCGCGGATCAGCTGGTCGAGCGTCGCGGCCGCGTCCTTGGCGGCGGCGGGGTCGCGCAGCTGGGCGAGAAGCGCCTCGCTCCCGAGGCCGTCCATCGCCTCGCCGAGCGCCCCGAAGCTCGCCTGCGTGCGGTCGAGAGCGTTCTCGGCAAGGTCGGGATCCGACCGGGTGGCCAGCTCGAAGGCCTTGTCCGTGACCGCGCGTGTCTGCGTCATCAGCGGCGCGAGATCCGCCACCTCCGCCCGCCCGGCCTCGCTCTGCACCGCGCCCAGGAAGCGCTGGAGCTGCTGGTCGCTATGGGCCCAGGTTTCCTCGTAGTCCCGGCGCAGCGCCGCGACTTGCTCCTGATCGGTTGCCAGCATCACCCGGAGGATCGCGCGGCGCACGGACTGCAGGTCGGCCTGCAGCGCGCCGACCGCCTGGACCTGCTGGAAGGGGCGCGCGGCGAAGTCACCGAGCGTGTCGTTGGTGGACTTGAGGCTGAGGATGCCGAAGGTTCCGGCGGCGGCCGACAGAAGCAGGACGGTTGCGAAGCTTCCGACCAGCTTCGTCTTGAGACTGAAGCGCATGGTATCGTTCCGGGAGGAGAGGTAAGCGTCTCTTTGCCCTCACGAACGTCCCCGGTCCCCTACCGGACGCACCCGATCCCCCCTCTCTTTGCGATCGTCGATAACGGTTGGTTTCAGGACCAGCAGGGCGTGTTTTTTCCGTCTCGCGCGTGCCCTTGGGTTCCGGTTCGCGGGCGGCGCAAGCCCTGAAAGCACAGGCGTTGGCGGCTCCGCGTGGGATCGAGGCGACTCACGCGACGTGGCTGCGCGGAATAAGTTGACTACGCGAGTCATGTTTCATACCCCTCGTCCGACGCAGAGACGCCAAAGGACGCACCGATGCTCGAGGCCCGTTCCACCATCGACGTCCCGGCCGCCGAGCGCCTGTTCGATCTGCTGTGCGAGCATTTCGCCGAGCATGGGGAGGTGCGACGGGAGGGCGGACGCGGCCACGTGTCGTTCGGCTACGGAACCGCCGTGCTCGCCGCGCGGGACGAGGCGCTGGAGGTCGAGGTCGCGGCGGCGGACCCGATCCATCTCAGCTACCTGAAGATCGGGGTCGCCGAGCATCTTCTGGAGTTCCACGAGGGCGAGCCGCCCCTGATCCGGTGGACCGGCGACGGCCTTGCCCCCGGCACGCCGCTGCCCTGGTTCCGGGAACTCGTCGTGACGGGCGCCGAGGACCTGACCCCGCACATGCGGCGCGTCCGGTTCCGGGGCGAGGATCTCGGCCGCTTCGCGCAGGGCGGCTACCACGTCTACCTCGTCTTCCCGCCCGCCGACCGCGCGCCCGTCTGGCCGGTCATGGGCGAGACGGGCCTGCCGGTCTGGCCGCAGGGCCCGGATGCGCTGACGCGGCGCGTCTACACGATCCGGGAGATCGACGCCGCGCGCGGCGAGCTCGCGGTCGACATGGTGACCCATGCGGGCGAGGCGACGCCGGGCTCGGACTTCGCGCGCCGGGCCCGCCCCGGCGACATCGTCGGCATCACGGGTCCGGGCGGCGGCGAGGCGCCGGACGCGCGCCGCCTCGTGCTGGCGGGCGACGACACGGCCCTGCCCGCCATCGCCCGCATCCTGGAGGACCTGTCCGCCGATGCCTTCGCGAGCGTGATCGTCGAGGTCGACGGGCCCGCCGACGAGATCGCGCTTCCCTCGCGGGCGCGCACCGATATCCGCTTCCTCCATCGCCGGGGCGCGGAGCCGGGCACGCTCGGGCTCCTGCCTCGGGCGCTGCAAGCGCTGGACTGGGACCGCATCGGCCCCGATCCCTTCGTCTGGGCGGCCTGCGAGTTCGCGGACTTCAAGGCGATCCGCCGCTACCTGCGCCAGGAGCGCGGCATGGCGCGCGACCGGCACATGGCGGCGAGCTACTGGCGGCGCGGACGGGCGGGCAGCTAGGCGATCGCGACTAGACGGGCGGCTGGACGAGGCCGACGAGGCGCAGCACCACGCCTTGCGCAAGCATGACGCCGAGCCAGTGCGCGGCCTCGCGCGCGACCGCGCCGGTCGAAAGCCCCCGGCGGCCGAGGCTCACCGCGAAGGCCGGCACGAGGAAGCCGATCCAGATCACCACGGGCGTCGCCAGCGTCATGACCCAGACGCCCGCCTGGGGCGGCGCGAGGATCAGCGCGCCCGCCAGGATCGAGGCCAGCCAGAACTCCGCGGCGAAGGCCATCGCGCCAAAGCCGGGCGTGAGCGGCCGCGCGTCGGGCGTGCGGCCGAGGGTCCGGTACCAGACGAAGCCGAACAGGAGGCCGGCAAGCGTCGCGGCGAGGATCGCGACGATGTTGTCGAGGATATAGGTCAAGGCGGCGGGCTCCGGCGCAAACGGCGCTTCGCCTCAAGCTAAGGCGGCGGGCCCCGGGCGCCAGCGCCCGTTACGCCCCCGGTTCCTTCCGCCGCAGGTCAGCCCTTGGCGAGCGAGGCGTCCAGCGCGTCGCGCAGCGAGCGGACCTCCTGGTTCAGCCGCACGAGATCGGCCACCGGACGGTTGGCGCCCGCCACCAGCCGCTCGCCGAGGCACACGCATTCGGCCAGAAGCGAGCGGCCCGCCTCGGTCAGGCGCACGATCACCTGCCTCTCGTTCTGGGGATTGCGCTCGCGCTCCACGAGGCCGGCCGCCGCCAGACGCTTCACCAGCGGGGTGATCGTGCTCGACTCCAGCATGAGGCGGTCGGCGATCGCGCCGATCGAGCGCTCGTCCTCCTCGCCCAGGGCGGACAGGAGCAGATACTGCGGGTAGGTGATGCCCATGCGGTCGAGCAGGGGCTTGTAGGCCCGGCCTACCGCCATGGAAGCCCCATAGAGCGAGAAGCAGAGCTGGTCGTCCAAGGGAATCGTGGGCGCGGATCGGGTCATGAAGGGCTCTCGCATCGGGGCGAGACGAATATCGCGGTAAAATACCGCTGGACAAGGGCTGCCGCGAGTTCTAGTTGTCATTTATCGCAATAACATTCATCGAAGAAACTAACGCCGCTTCCCTTTTTCGAGGAGACATCCCGATGTCCACGATCCGCAATGCCGCCCTCGCCCTCGCCGCCACGCTTCTGACCTCCGCCGCCGCCGCGCCCGCCAGCGCGCAGGCCAGGAACGTCGTTCTCGTCCACGGCGCGCTGGTGGACGGCTCCGGATGGCGGGGCGTCTCCGACATTCTCACCCGGGACGGCTACAACGTCTCGATCGTGCAGCAGCCACTGACCGGCCTCGACCAGGATGTGGCCGCGACCCGCCGCGTCCTCGACCGGCAGGAGGGCGACACGGTTCTCGTGGGCCATTCCTACGGCGGCACGGTCATCACCGAGGCCGGCAACGATCCCAAGGTCAAGGCGCTGGTCTACGTCGCCGCGCTGCAGCCCGAGAAGGGCGAGACGACGGGCGGCCTCGTCGGCTCGATGCCCTCGCCCTCCAACGACATCAAGCCCACGCCCGACGGCTTCCTGTTCCTCGACCCGGCCAAGTTCCCGGCAGACTTCGGCGCCGACCTGCCCAGGGACCAGGCCGAGTTCATGGCCCGCTCGCAGATGCCCGTCGCGGTCGCCGCCTTCCAGGCGCCGGTCGGCGAGCCCGCCTGGAAGGGCCGCCCGAGCTACGGCATCGTGGCCAGGAACGACATGACGCTGAACCCCGACCTGCAGCGCATGATGTACAAGCGCGCCGGCGCCGAGATCACCGAGATCGACGGCAGCCACGCCCTCTACATCTCGCAGGCGGCGGCCGTCGCGAAGGTCATCGAGGAGGCAGCCAAGGCCGCGAAGTGACCCCTTCGACCGGGCGAACCGGCGGGACGGGAGCGGTCGCCGGCCGCTCCCGTCCCGCACCAGGCCGATCGGCGCTGCGCCCGCCGCCGATTGCGACAGTTTCGTGAAGACGAGGCCGCAGTAACGGGACGGCTCTCACCGAACGATGCTGACGCAGCGTCAGCTGGGCGGCGGCGTTGCTCGCGCCGTTGCCGCCTTCTACTCGTGTCTGCCCAAATCGGGTGTGGTTCATCACCGAATCGCAACTTTCGTCGCGCATAGGTCGCGGGACGCAACGCCCCGACACGGCGATCCGACGCATGAGCCTTTTGAGCCACAATCCCGTCACCGGCCCCCTTCTGCCGGCGCTGTTCGCAGTGCAGGTCGGCGTCATGGCCTGGGGCTTCTGGGCGGCGGGGGCCGAGCAGGCGCTGCCGCTGGGTGCGGCGCTCGCCCTTTCGCTCGCCTCCGCCCTGCTTCTGGCGCGGGCCTGGGCTCTCACCGCGCGCCGCCTGCGCCGGGGCGAGGTCGCGCAGGCCGAGCGGATGCGCCGTCTCGACGCCGATCCCCTGACCGGGGCCCTGGCGCGCGGCGCCTTCATGGCGCGGCTGCGCGCCGAGATCGCAGCCGGGGCTCCCTTGAGCCTTCTCCTGATCGACGTCGATCACTTCAAGTCCGTCAACGACAGCCTCGGCCATGCGGCGGGCGACGCGATCCTGCAGCGCCTGAGCGAGGTCGCGACACGCTCCTTTCCCGGCGCGACGCTGGGGCGCCTCGGGGGCGACGAGTTCGCCCTCCTGCTCGGCGCCGCGCCGGCGCAGGCACAAGTCGCCGCCGAGCGCTTCCTGGCCGCGCTGCGCGAGCCGCACCCGCTCGATGGACGCCTCGTCGGGATCGACGTCTCGATCGGACTGGCCGCCGCGCCCGACCACGGATCCTTCGAGGACGAGCTGATGCTCCACGCGGACCTCGCCCTCTACGAGAGCAAGCGGCGCGGGCGGGGCTGCGTGACCGCGTTCGACGAGGCGATGCGCCAGGACCGCAAGCAGCGCCGCTTCATCGAGCGTGAACTGCGGGCGGCCATCCTGCTCGACGAACTCGACCTGCACTACCAGCCGCTGGTGGATGTCGGCGGCACGGTGGTGGGCGTCGAGGGGCTTGTGCGCTGGCGCCACCCCTTGCGCGGCATGATCATGCCGGGCGACTTCATCCCGGTCGCCGAGCAGTCGCCGCTGATCGACAGCCTCGGCGAATGGGTGCTGCGCCGGGCCTGCCGCGACGCCGCCGCGCTGCCGGGCCGCTTCATCTCGCTCAACCTCTCGGGCGCCCAGCTGAAGCGCGACGGCTTCGTCGAGACGGTGCGCCGAGTGCTGGCCGAAACGGGCGTCGCGCCCGCCCGCTTCACCTTCGAGATCACGGAAACCGTCGCGGTGAGCGCGACGCCGGGCGTGCTCGCTCGGCTCGAGGCGCTGCGCGCCATGGGCCTGCGCCTCGCGCTCGACGACTTCGGCACCGGCAACATGGGCCTCAGCGCCCTGCGCGCGCTGCCGGTCGACGGCATCAAGATCGATCGCAGCTACGTCCAGGCCATGGGCTCGGACGAGATCGCCTCGATCGTCGTCTCGGCGCTCGGCGCGATCGGCCGCGCGCGCGGCATGCCGGTCGTGGCGGAGGGCATCGAGAACGACGCCCACCTCGCCATGGCGAAGGCAGCCGGCTGCTCGCTCTTCCAGGGCTACCTGATCGGGCGTCCCGCGCCGCTCGCACCGCCGCTCGCCCTTACGGCCTGAGGCGCGGCGGAAGGCGGGCGCCCGCCCCCTGCCATCCGACCATCGCCGCCTCGATCGGCTGCCGGTCCGGATCGAGCCTCCCGTCCCGCACGCTCTCGCGGAGGGTGTTCGGTGGGCCGTCGATGTCGAGGGCTCGACAGTCGCCGCGCAGCGGCGAAGCGCGCCGCCTGTGCCGCCGGGCACAGACAGGACGTGCGCCCCAACCTTAAAAGGGAGATCCATGCCCCTGCGACGGACCCGCCGCCGATGACGATCGACCTTCTGCTTCGCGAACTCGGACGCAGGATCGGCCTTCCCGATCTCGACTTCGGCCCCGGTGGCGAGGTCCGCCTGGAGATCGACGGGCTCGCGGTCGACCTGACGCGGGGGCCGGGCGGCGAGGAGCTTCTCGTCTCGGCGCTGGCGGGCGAGCTGCCGGCGGGCGACGAGGCGGGCGCGGCCCTTCGGCTTCTGGCCGCCAACGCCCTCTTCTCGCAGACCGACGGGGCGACGCTCGGCGTGCCCGCCGGCTCCAGCGCCGTGGTGCTGGCGCGCGAGTTGGCGGCCGGCAGCCTCGATGCCGCAGCCCTCGAGACGGTCCTCGACCGCTTCACCGCGACCGCGCTGGCCGTGCCGGCGCTGCTCCGGGCACAGCCGATGGCCGATCGGCCAGCGGCGCACGAAGACTTCCTCAATATGACGCGGGTTTGACGATGGTTCAGGGAACGTCCATTTCGCAGGTCCGCCTCGCGCAGCCGACCGATCGCATGGTCCTGGCCGAGGGCGGCGGCTTCAAGGCCGCCGGCTCCGGCTCGATCGGCAGCCGCATCGTGAACGTCCTGAAGGAGGCCTTCTTCAAGGACACGGTGAAGGCCGAGAACCGGCAGGCCTATCAGGCGGCACGCGCCGAATGGGGCGCCAAGCATGGCCGAGAGACGTCCACCGTGCGCGAGTTCTTCGACAGTCGCATCAGCAGCGGCGAGCGCTTCAACGCCTCGGCGCGCGACGCGCTGCTCGATCTGCCCGCCCTGTCCTACAAGCTGACGCCGCTGGCCGAGAACACGCGCGGTCTGGTCGAGACGACGCTCAAGGGCATGACGGGGGACGCCGCCCGGAACGCGCGTGTCGCCATCCCCGGCCATCCCGGCGCGACGCTATGCGAGCAGTTCGTCAAGGATCTGCCGCGCGGCACGCTGACCCTGGACGACGAGCCGCTGATGATGGACGGGCACTTCATCCCGACCGGCGAGCTCGTCCGCGGCACCGAGGGCTGGGAAGCCAAGACCGCCGAGCGGGTCGGCGGCGCCCTGGCCGAGCGGTTCGGGGCCGACTACGCGGACGCGATCTCCCGCTACGCCCATCAGGGCCTCATGGAGGCGACGCTCGTGCTCAGCATGGGTCCCGACAATCCCTTGCGCCTGTCGGACGGCTCGGAGCTCAACCTGGCGGCCGGCGCGGACCCCAGCTACGTGGTCCACGTGTCTCGCAACGAGGACGGCACGGTGCATATCCAGTGCGACGCCGGCTTCAGCGCCGAGAAGGTGAAGGTCGACGGGGTCATGCCGGACGGGCACCCGCTGGCCCGGCTCAGCGACACGTCGGCGGCGCTCTTCAGCTACGGGTTCGACCTCGTGCGCGACGAGGCGGGCGGGGGCTTCCGCTGCGAGAACGTGTCGCCGATCTCCTATTCCGGCGACCTGCGGCTGCGGCCGGGGGCCTGAACGGTCCGGTCGGCGATGGCGGGGTTGCGGGACGCAGCGTAAGGGGTCCATAGCGCTCGCGTCCCGGCGCCGCGTCGCGATGGCAACGCAACACCGCCGTCGTGCGTTACGGGACCCTTCATTCCCTGCATGAGAGTTCCCCCATGTCCGCTCCCTCCCTCGAAGGCCGCACCATTCTCGTTGTCGAGGACGATCCCCGCATCGCGGGCGAGATCGCCATGGCGCTCGAGGATCGCGGCGCCTCGGTGGTCGGCCCCTGCAACGGCATCCGCGAGGCGATCGCGGCGATCGGCGAGATCTCCGACCTGTCGGGCGCCGTGCTCGACGTGAACCTGTCGGGCGAGCTGGTCTTTCCGGTCGCCTACGATCTGGCGCGGCGCGCCGTCCCCTTCGTGTTCCTGACCGGCTACGACCGATCGCTGGTGGCCGTGCGCTTCAAGTCCGTGCCCGCCTTCGAGAAGCCCGTGCGGCCGGAAGAGGTGGTGGAGGCGCTCGCTGCCGAGATGGAGGCGGTTCCGCAGCGCCGCTCGGCCTGATCCGTTAACGGATCGTTTCACGTGAAACAGGCGGGGCGCCCGCCTGTTTCACAAGGTCGCCAGCACCCCGCCGTCGACATAGAGGATCTGGCCGTTGACGAAGTCCGAGGCGCGCGAGGCCAGGAAGATCGCCGCGCCCTGCAGCTCCTCGACCTCGCCCCAGCGCCCCGCCGGCGTGCGCTTCTCCAGCCACTCGTTGAAGGCCGGGTCCTCGACCAGCGCCTGGTTGAGGGGCGTGCGGAAGTAGCCCGGGCCGATCGCGTTGACCTGCAGCCCGTGGCGCGCCCAGTCCGTGCACATGCCGCGGGTGAGGTTCAGCACCGCGCCCTTGGAGGCCGTGTAGGGCGCGATGGAATAGCGCGCGGCCTGCGCCTGAAGGCTCGCGATGTTGATGATCTTGCCGCGCCCGCGCCCGATCATGCGACGCGCCACCGCCTGGCTGACGAAGAAGACCGAATCGACATTGGCCCGCATGATCTCGGCCCAGGTCTCGGCGGCGTAGTCCTCGAGCGCCCCGCGTCGTTGGATGCCCGCATTGTTGACGAGGATGTCGATCGGGCCGACATCGCGCTCGATGCGCCCGACCGCCGCCTCAACGGCGGGCCGGTCGGTCACGTCGAACGCCACTGCCGCCGTCGCAATCCCCTCACCACCCAGGCGCTCGGCCGCCGCCGCGAGCTTGGCCTCGTCGCGGCCGTTGAGGACGACGCGAGCGCCCGCGCGGCCCAGCCCTTGGGCGATCGCATGGCCGATGCCCTGGCCGGAGCCCGTGACGAGCGCCGTGCGCCCAGAGAGATCGAAGAGCTTCAGGGACAGGGTCTCATTCCTCGTCCGGGTCGGTCCAGGTCGCGGCGTGGGCGTTGACGTAGATCGCGTAGAGCGAGGTCTGGGCGGTGATGAAGAGCCGGTTGCGCTTGGGGCCTCCGAAGCACAGGTTCGACACGACTTCCGGCACCGGGATCGAGCCGATATGCGTGCCGTCCGGCGTGAAGACGCAGACCGCGTCCCGGCTGGAGGCCCAGAGGTTGCCGTTCGAGTCGCAGCGGAAGCCGTCCACCACGCCGCGCGGCACGCGCGCGAAGTCGGCGCCCGCGCCCGGACGCCCGTCCGCGCCGATCGGGTAGGCGCGCACGCCGGGCACGAGGTCCGGGTCGTGCGAGGAGCCGGTGTCCGACACGTAGAGCACGCGCTCGTCCGGCGAGAAGGCGAGCCCGTTCGGCCGCACCATGTCGGTGACCATCGCCTCCACCGCCCCGCTCGACGGGTCGAGGCGATAGACGTGGCAGCGCCCCTCGAGCTCGCTTGGCGAGCGGTGCCCTTCGTAGTGCGAATCGATGCCGTAGGTCGGGTCGGTGAACCAGACCGAGCCGTCGGAACGAACCACGACGTCGTTGGGCGAGTTGAGCCGGCGCCCGCCGACGCGCGTCGCCAGCGCCCGCCAGACGCCGTCGTGGTCGAGGCGCGAGACGCGGCGCCGCCCGTGCTCGCAGGCGACGACGCGCCCCTCCCCGTCCGTCGTGTGGCCGTTGTGGAAGCCGCACGGGGTTTCGAAGACCGAGACCGAGCCGTCGCACTCGTCCCAGCGCATGAGGCGGTCGTTGGGGATGTCGCTCCACAGGAGCGAGCGGGCGGCCGGAACGTAGACCGGACCCTCCACCCATCGCCCGCCGGTCCACAGCCGCTCCAGCTGCGCATGGCCGACGATCAGCTTGGAGAAGCGCGGATCGAGAATCTCGTAGGAACTGGACATGGCGCCGTCAGAGCGCCGCCGACTTGCGCAGGCTTTCCAGGAAGAGGCGCGCGACCCCCTTCACCGCCTCGTCGTCCTTGGTCTCGTCGTGCGCCCGGTCGCCGAGCCGCTCGAGGCTGCCCTCCAGGTGGTCGATCAGCCCGGGGTGCTTGTGCTCGACATAGACGAGCGTGTGGAAGAGCAGGTGCTCGACGGCCAGCTCGCGCTGGCGCTCGGAGGCCACCGCCTCCTTCAGATCCGTGGTCTCCGGCATGATCGCTCCCCTCGCCGACTCAAGGCGTGGGAAGCTAGGACCAAGGCGGCCGTCGGCCAAGCTCGAAAACGCGCGCGCTCGCGAAAGCTTTGGGGCGCGGCTGCTTGACATACGTATCTCACGGCCATCCTTCTCTCCCCGGAACTGGAGACGCCGGTTGCGGCGCGCCCCTTCACGGGGCCGGCGAAAGACGCCACAAACGGCGCGGGGGAGGACAGTGATGACGATGAAGACCATTCGGGGGCCGGGCATCTTCCTGGCGCAGTTCGCCGGCGACGGGGCTCCCTTCAACTCGCTCGACGCGATCTGCGGCTGGGCCGCCTCGCTCGGCTACAAGGGCGTGCAGATCCCGACCTGGGACGCGCGGCTCTTCGACCTCAAGCGCGCCGGCGAGTCCAAGGACTATTGCGACGAGGTGACGGGCATCGCCGCCGGCCACGGCCTCGCCGTCACCGAGCTCTCGACCCACCTCCAGGGCCAGCTCGTCGCCGTCCATCCCGCCTACGACCTCGCCTTTGACGGGTTCGCGGCGCCGGAGGTCCGCGGCAACCCGCAGGCGCGCCAGGAATGGGCGGTGGGCCAGGTGCGCTCGGCGCTCACCGCCTCGCGCCACATGGGCCTCAAGGCGCACGCGACCTTTTCGGGCGCGCTCGCCTGGCCCTATGTCTACCCCTGGCCGCAGCGTCCCGCCGGTCTAGTCGAAACCGCCTTCGACGAGCTCGCCAAGCGCTGGCGGCCGATCCTCGACCACGCCGAGGAGATGGGCGTCGACGTCGCCTATGAGATCCATCCGGGCGAGGACCTGCACGACGGGGCGAGCTACGAGATGTTCCTCGAGCGCGTCGACGATCATCCGCGCGCCAACCTCCTCTACGATCCCTCGCACTTCGTGCTGCAGGGGCTCGACTATCTCGACTACATCGACATCTACGCCAGCCGCATCCGCGCCTTCCATGCCAAGGACGCCGAGTTCAACCCGACCGGGCGCCAGGGCGTCTACGGCGGCTTCCAGTCCTGGGTGAACCGGGCCGGGCGGTTCCGGTCTCTCGGCGACGGGCAGGTGGACTTCGGCGCGGTCTTCTCGAAGCTGACGGCCCACGGCTTCGACGGCTGGGCCGTTCTGGAATGGGAATGCGCGATCAAGAGCGCGGAACAGGGCGCCCGCGAGGGCGCGCCCTTCATCGCCGCCCACATCATCGAGGCGACCACGAGCGCCTTCGACGACTTCGCCTCGGGCGGCACCGACGAAGCCACCAACCGCCGCATGCTCGGACTGGGTTGAGGAGACCGCACGCATGACCATCGAAGCCAGCCATTCCGAGGGCCGCGCGCCCCGCATCCGCCTCGGCATGGTGGGCGGGGGCCAGGGCGCCTTCATCGGCGCGGTCCACCGCATCGCCGCCCGCCTCGACGACCGCTACGAGCTGGTGGCGGGCGCGCTCTCCTCGGACGCGGAGCGCTCGCGCGCCTCGGCCGCCGACCTCGGCCTCGATCCGGCCCGCGCCTACGGCTCGTTCGAGGAGATGGCCAGGGCGGAAGCCGCGCGGCCGGACGGCATCGAGGCCGTCTCGATCGTGACGCCCAACCACATGCACGTGCCCGCCGCCAAGGCCTTTCTCCAGGCCGGCATCCACGTCATCTGCGACAAGCCGCTGGCGCTCTCGCTCGCCGAGGCCGAGGATCTCGCCGCGCTCGTGGAGCGTTCGGGACGCGTCTTCGCGCTCACCCACAACTACACCGGCTACCCGATGATCCGCGAGGCGCGGGCGCGCGTCATGGCGGGCGAGCTCGGCGAGCTTCGCCTCGTGCAGGCCGAATATCCGCAGGACTGGCTCGCCAGAAGCGCCGAGACCGAGGGCTCCAAGCAGGCGGAGTGGCGCACCGACCCGGCGCGCTCGGGCGCGGGCGGCTGCATCGGCGACATCGGCACCCACGCCTACAACCTCGCCTCCTTCATCACCGGGGAGGACGCCTCGGAACTTCTCGCCCAGCTGACCACCTTCGTGCCGGGCCGCCGGCTCGACGACGACGTGCAGATCCTCCTGCGCTACGCGAGCGGCATGCGCGGCATGCTCTGGGCGAGCCAAGTGGCGGTCGGCCACGAGAACGGGCTGAAGATCCGCGTCTATGGCACGGAAGCGGGCCTGGAATGGACGCAGGCCGACCCGAACTATCTCTGGTTCACGAAGCTCGGGCAGCCGAGACAGCTCATCACGCGCAACGGAGCGGGGTCGGGCGCGGAGAGCCGGCGCGTCTCGCGCATCCCCTCGGGCCACCCGGAGGGCTATCTCGAGGGCTTCGCCAACATCTACACCGAGGCGGCCGAGGCGATCCTGGCGGCGCGCGAGGGCCGACCCATGGATCCGGCGACCACCTTCCCGGGCATCCGCGAGGGTCTGGCCGGCATGCGCTTCATCGAGGCGGCGGTTCGCTCCAGCCGAAACAGCAACAGCTGGGAACGGATCGGCTGAGACCGCGCCCCGGACGGCGCCAAACGATCGGCGGTAGCCGGCTTACGGCAGGAGGAGATGCCTCCTGCCGACAAAGGTTCCGAAGCTCAGTGACAGAGACGCGGAGGGCGGGCCGCAAGGTCCGCCGCCAGCCCCAGCGCGTCCTGTTCGGCCCGGCCGAGATCGAGGCGGCGGCATTCGCTGGCAACGTAGCGGCACAGTTCGGCGAGCGCGCGGATGTCGTCCGTGTCGGTCGCCTCGGCGAGGGCGTGATCGAGTTCAGCGAGCATGCTTGGTCTCCGGTCGATGCGGTGAAAGCGAATGGGGCGGCATGGCGGGCAGAAACGGCTTCTGCGGACCGTGGCGGCGCAGGACCGGGCGGCTCGTGCCGGCAAGGCGCCGGGCGGAGGCCAGGCTCCGCTCGTCGACCCGCATGAAGGCGGCGACCTTCGAAGCCCCCTCGATCCGGGCCGGCAGTCCCAGCACCTGGACGTGCCAGCCCAGGCTCTCCCAGCGCGGCAGCCAATAGGCGTCCTCGACGCCGCCGACCCATTCCACGCCCTCCTCCAGGGCGTATTCCATGACCGCGCAGGCCATGGCGGCGAAGGTGACCTCCTCGCGGGCGGCGCAGGCATCCGCTTCCGCCGGCAGGCGCGTCCAGTCCGCCCATTGCGCTCGGTCGGGCAAGCCGCGTTCGACCGCGAGCTGCGGCAGGCCGCGCAGGCGGTTCGGACCGCAGGAGGGCATCAGCCGCGAGGCGGCGGCGACCCGCCCCTCCTCGATGCCAAGAAGAAGGGTTCCCCCGTCCACGACCGGATCGCAGCAGCCGAGCAGATCGTCCTGGCGCAGAAGGCGGGCCGGGATCGGGCACGGCATCTCCCGCGACGGGCGCGAGGCGACCACCGGTGCGTGCGACGCATAGGCTCCCTCGTAAAGGAAGCGGTTGCGATCGGTGACGACATGGACTTCGAGCATGCGTCCTCCCTCGCCCTGATCCCGTGGGGAGCGTCCGATCGCGTCGGCGCGGCGTTGTTGCGTCTTCGATATCGCTCCCGCGCGCCTCGCCCAATACCTGGATTCAGGTAGCCTTCGCCTGGGCGAGGCGGGCGCGGCCGCTTCAGATCCGGACCTCGCCAGAGCGGATGCCCTCGGCCACGGCCTGCGCGATCGTCGCCGCGTTCAGCTTCAGGCGCACGTTGCGCAGATGCGTCTGGATCGTGAGGCGCGACAGGCCGAGGATGGAGGCGACGTCGTCGACCGTCTTGCCGACCGCGATCCAGGTCAGGCACTCGGCCTCGCGCGCGGTGAGGAGCGGCGCCGCCGTTCCGAGGCGGCCCGTCAGCCGGCGTAGCCGGTTGGCGGCGTAGATGGCCATGAGGTGGAGCGCCGCGAGATCGACCGGCGAGGCGTCCAGGGCGCGCGAGGTCGCGAAGGACACGTTGGCCTGCCATTGGCGGGGCGAGAACATCGGCACGACGAAGCCGTCGACCATGCCGTGCTCGGCCGCCTCGCCCATGAAGCGGCCGGTCATATCGGTGCGCATGGCCGGGTCCGGAACGGCGGACCAGCGGAACGGCTCGGTGGTGCGGCCGGCCCACTGGGCCACGGGATCGTGGGGAAAGTATTCGCGCTCGACGTAGCGGTGGAACCAGTCCTGGTTCCAGACGCAACCCATGATCTCAGGCCCGAAGGGCTGCCCGGGCGCGGGCACGCCGCAAACGATCAACCCCTCGATGCCGACCTGCGACGCCTCGCGGTAGAGGTCCGCGACGACCTCGTCCACCGTATCGTGCAGCTTCACCCGTTCGATGAAATCGAAGGGCCGCAGGTTGACGCTCATCCCGGTTCCGCTCATGGCAGCCGCCACACCTCGAAGTGTGGAAAATGCACGTATAGAGCGAGATTGGTTCGAGGGCCATCACTCATCAACCCTATGTGATAAGGTTGTCTTCGAAGCCAAGACGCGTCCCGGCTTTCGACATGGTTCGACGGCCGGGACGAGGAGCGACGGTGCGCTCGCCGCGCCCTTCAGGACAGGTCCACCGGCTTAGAGCGCAGGCGCGCGGCGGTGGCCGGGTCGGCCCGCCGGCACAGGACCGGCGGCAGGCCGCGCAGGATCAGCTCGGCATCGGCCACCGCCATCGCCCCGATCGCGTGGAAGGCGTCGAGCGTGCCGCCGGTGCGATGCGCCGACAGAAGCAGCCCCGGCACCGCGCGCACCGGGTCGTCGGCGGCCACCGGCTCCTGCGGGAAGACGTCGGTCGCCGCGCGGATGTGGCCGGAGCGCACGGCCTCCAGGAAGGCGGGAAAGTCCACGACGCCCGCCCGGCTCATCAGGAGGAACGACGCGCCCGGCTGCATCAGAGAGAACTCGCGCGCGCCGATGAAGCCCTGGTTCTCGGAGGTGACGCCCGCGAACACGGCGACCGTGCGGCTTTCGCGCAGGACCTCGTCCAGTGAGGCGGGCATCGCCTCGGCCCGCTCGATCACCTCGGCCGGCAGCCAGGGGTCGTAGATGCGCACCGTGTTGCGGAAGGGCCGGATCAGCTCGCGGAACTGCCGTCCGAGATCGCCGAAGCCGACGATGCCAACGCTTGAGCCCATGAAGCGGAACGTATGCTCGTTGGCCGCCAGCCCGTAGCTCTCGCGGCCCTCGCGAAACAGACGGTCGGCCTCGGTGATGCCGCGCGCCAGATCGATCGCCATGCCGAGCGCGGCCTCGGCCACGGGCGCGGCGAAGGCGGAGGCCGGGGTGATGACGTGGACGCCCCGGTCCTGCGCCGCCGCGTAGTCGATGTTGGGCAGGAAGTTGGTTTCGACGTTGATGATGGCCTTGAGGTGGGGCGCGCGCTCCAGGCGCCCGCGGTCCATCGCCGTCTGGCCGAAGATCAGGACGGTCTCGGGCAGGAGGCGCTCCACGGTCTCGTCGGGCATGGGGCGATCCTGCGAGACGACCACCTCGCCCATCGCCTCCAGCCGGCGCCGGACGTCGGGCGTCATGATGAGGTCGAGGGTCCGGGGCAGCGGATCCACGAGGATGATGCGGCGCGTCATGGGGAACTCCGGGTCGGGGACGGCCCGGGGCTAGACGGCGGCGGACCCGCTGGCAAGCACCCCCGCGAGAAGGCGTGCCTGGAACCGCCGCGCCCCGGCCCGCCTTTTGCCCCCGCTGCCCGTCGATCCGGGGCGGCGGGGACGAGAGATGACGACGAACCGATACTACCAGGGGCCGGTCACCGACCATTTCGACGGGACGCGCTTCTTCAACCGGGGCGGTGCGCGCGACAAGTCGGTGCTCGACATCCTGCGCTGGAAGATGAAGAGCCGTCGCGAGCGCTGGCCGGACCACCCGCCCGCGGTGACGCCGGATCGCCCGCCCGAGCGGAGCCGGCCGCTGCGCGTCGCCTTTGTCGGGCACGGGACGATCCTCCTGCAGGTCGAGAACCGCAACCTCCTGATCGACCCGGTCTGGTCGGAGCGAGTCAGCCCGTTCCGCCGCGTCGGCCCCAGGCGCGTGAACCCGCCCGGCATCCGCTTCGAGGACCTGCCGCCGATCGACGCGGTGCTCCTCACCCACAACCATTACGACCATCTCGACCTCGATACGTTGAAACGGCTGGAGGCGACGTTCCGACCCCGTGTCGTGACCCCGCTCGGCAACGACGCGGTGATCCATGCGGCCGTGCCCGCGATGCGTGTCGACACGGGCGACTGGGGTGCGTCATTCGATCTGGGAGGCGGCGTCGAGACCGTGCTCCACCCCGCCAACCACTGGTCGTCGCGCTCGCTCTCGGATCGGCGCATGGCGCTCTGGTGCGGCTTCGCGATCCGCAGCCCCCAGGGCCTTCTCTACCATTCCGGCGATACGGGCTACGGCGACGGCTCGATCTTCCGGCTGTTCCGCGAGCGGTTCGGCGCGCCCGACCTCGCCTTCCTGCCGATCGGCGCCTACGAGCCGCGCTGGTTCATGCGCGACCAGCACGTCGCGCCCGACGAAGCGGTGCGCATCCTCCTCGACACCGGCGCGCGGCGCGCGCTCGGCTTCCACTGGGGCACGTTCCCGCTCGCCGACGAGGGCATGGAGACGCCCGCGCGCGAGCTCGACGCCGCGCTGGACGAAGCCGGCATCGCGCGCGAGCGCTTCCGGCCGATGCGGCCGGGCGAGGTCTTCGCGTTCGAGGACGCGGTGTAACCCTTGCCAAGCGCCGCGCCCTCGGCTTCCTTCTCGCCGACCGGCGCAAGGCGACGATTCCGATGACCGCTTCCCAAGCCCTCTGGACCCCCTCCCCGGCCCGCGTCGAGGCCTCTGCGATGACCGCCTTCCGCCGCGCCTGCGAGCGGCGGACCGGCCGCGCGCTGCCCGACACGCGCGCGCTGCACCGCTGGTCGCTGGAGGAGCCCGGCGCCTTCTGGGAGGCGGTCTGGGACACGTTCGAGGTCCTGGGCGAGAAGGGCGAACGGCGCCTCGCGGACGGCGACGCGATGCCGGGCGCGCGCTTCTTTCCGGACGCCACGCTGAACTTCGCCGAGAACATCCTGCGGCAAAGGCCGGGCGTCGGCGACGGGGACGACGCGCTGGTCTGGCGCGTGGAGGACGCGGGCGGCGGTCGCTGGAGCTGGGCTGAGCTGCGCGCCGCCGTCTCGCGCCTGACGCAGGCGCTACGCGCCAGCGGCATTCGTTCTGGCGACCGCGTCGCCGCCCTCCTGCCCAATGGGCCGGAGGCGGTGGCCGCCATGCTCGCCGCCTCGGCGGTCGGCGCGGTCTGGTGCTCGGCCTCGCCCGACTTCGGCGCGCGCGGCGTTCTCGACCGGTTCGGCCAGATCGCCCCGCGCCTCCTTTTCGCCTGCGCCGTCTACCGCTACGCCGGCAAGGCGATCGATCTCGGCGCCAAGCTCGCCGAGATCGCCGGCGGCCTGCCGACGCTGGAGCGCGTCGTGATCATCGGCGAGGGCGGCGAGGCGCTCGCGCGGCAGCTGCCCGACGCGACGACGCTGGACGCCTTCCTCGAACCCTTCGCGCCGGGCGCGACCCGCTTCGAGCCGCTTCCCTTCGACCACCCGCTCGCGATCCTCTTCTCGTCGGGCACGACGGGCGTTCCCAAATGCATCGTCCACCGGGCGGGCGGCGTCCTGCTGCAGCACCTCAAGGAACAAGGGCTGCATTCCGACGTGCAGGCGGGCGACCGCGTCTTCTACTTCACGACGCTCGGCTGGATGATGTGGAACTGGCTCCTGTCGGGGCTGGCGCAAGGCGCGACGCTGCTGCTCTTCGACGGCTCGCCCTTCCACCCCGGCCCCGCCGTCCTGTGGGACTACGCGGCGCAGGAGCGCGCCACCCATTTCGGCACCTCCGCCAAGTATATCGACGCCCTGCGCAAGTCGGGCCTGAAGCCCGCGGCGAGCCATGACCTCGCCCGCTTGCGCGCCGTCCTCTCCACCGGCTCGCCGCTGTCCGCGGACGGCTTCCGCTTCGTCTACGAGGGGGTGAAGCGCGACCTTCATCTCGCCTCGATCTCGGGCGGCACCGACATCGTGTCCTGCTTCGTGCTCGGGGACCCGACGCGGCCCGTCCATGCCGGCGAGATCCAGGGTCCGGGACTCGGCATGGCGGTGGAGGTGTGGAACGAGGCGGGGCAGCCGGCGGCGGTCGGCGAGAAGGGCGAGCTCGTCTGCCGCCGCCCCTTTCCGTCCATGCCGCTCGGCTTCTGGAACGACGAGGGCGGAGCGCGCTATCGCGCGGCCTATTTCGAGCGCTTCGCAGGGGTCTGGTGCCACGGCGACTATGCCGAGACGACGCCGCACGGCGGCTTCGTGATCCACGGGCGCTCGGACGCCACGCTCAACCCCGGCGGGGTGCGCATCGGCACGGCCGAGATCTACGCGCAGGTCGAGCGCATCCCCGAGGTGGCGGAGGCCATCGCCGTCGCGCAGGACTGGGAGGGCGACGTGCGCGTCGTCCTGTTCGTGCGCCTTGCGGAGGGAGCGGTGCTCGACGAGGCGCTGGAGCGGCGCATCCGGCAGGGCATTCGCGAGGGCGCGAGCCCGCGCCACGTGCCCGCCCGCATCCTGGCGGTGGCCGACATCCCGCGCACCAAGTCCGGCAAGATCGTCGAGCTCGCGGTGCGCGAGGCGCTGCACGGGCGGCCCGTCGCCAATACCGAGGCGCTGGCCAACCCCGAGGCGCTCCGGCTGTTCGCGAACCGCGAGGAGCTTACGCGCTGAGGATCGCCGGGGCGGGGGGCGCCACGGCCCCGCCCGCCGCCAGCGCGCGCAGCTCGCCCAGTCCCTCGCGTTCGAGCCGGGCGAGCGCGTCGGCCGCGCTCGCGGGCCGGCCGAACAGGTAGCCCTGTCCGAGGCCGCAGCCGGTGCGCGCCACGAGCTGGCGCTGCTCCTCGGTCTCGATGCCCTCGGCCACGACGTCGAGCCTGAGGCGCCGGGCCAGGACGCACATGGTGGAGATGATCGCGAGCCCGTTCTCGCCCGCCCGCCCGTCCGCCAGGAAGGACCGGTCGATCTTCAGCTTGTCGAAGGGGAAGCGGCTGAGATAGCCGAGCGAGGAGTAGCCGGTGCCGAAGTCGTCGAGCGAGACGCGGCAGCCGAGCGCTCGCAGGGCGCTCATCGTGCGCAGCGCCGCCTCGTCGTTGTCGATGAGCGCCGTCTCGGTGACCTCCACCACGAAGCGCTGGGGTGCCAGGCCCGCGCGGTCGAGGACGTCGCGGATATGGTCGATGAGGCCGCCATCGGCGAACTGGCGCGTCGACACGTTCACGGCCACGAACACGCCCTCGGGCCAGGGCCGGGCCGCGCGCACGGCCTCGGCGATCACCCAGCGGCCGATCTGGAGAATCTGGGCGTTCTCCTCGGCAAGCGGGATGAACTCGGCCGGCGAGATGGCGCCGAACTCGGGATGCCGCCAGCGCAGGAGCGCCTCGAAGCCGCGCGTGCGCGCGGTGCGCAGGTCCACCACCGGCTGGAAGGCCAGATGCATCTCCCCGCGCTCGATCGCGCCGCGCAGGTCCTCCTGCAGGCGCCGCCGGTAGAGGAAGGTGCGCTTCATCTCGGGCCGGAACTCGACGGCGCACCCGCGACCGGCGAGCTTGGCCTCGTAGAGCGCGATGTCGGCATCCTTGAGAAGGCCCGCCTCGCTCGCGCCGTCGTCGCCCGCAGCGCTCGCGAAGCCGAGCGTGACGCCGACCGCGATCTCGCGCCCGTCGGTCAGGACCGGCTCGTCCATGCGCGCGATGATGCGCTCGCAGGCCGCGCGGCTGCGCCGGCTCGCGCCCTCGCCCTCGTAGAGCAGCGCGAACTCGTCGCCGCCGATGCGGGCGATCTCGGCGGCATCCGGCGCGGCGGCCCGCAGGCGCTGCGACACGCGCGTCAGGACGAGGTCGCCGACGTCGTGGCCGTGCGTGTCGTTGAGCGTCTTGAAGTGGTCGACGTCGACCAGGATCACGGCCCGCTCGCCGGAGCGGGCGAGCGCGCCGAGCCGCGCGCCGAAGCTCAGGCGGTTCGCGATGCCGGTCAGGGCGTCGCGTCGCACCGTGTGGTCGAGGCGCGCGTTCTGGCGCATCACGAAGGCGATTAGCGCCGCGCCCACCAGGACCAGCATCATCGTCATCACGCAAAGCCCCGCCAGGAGATGGCGCAGGCGGACCTGGTTCTCGGCGACGCGGTCGCCGGCCTGGGCGTGGGCCATCGACGTCATTTGCACGAGGGGCTGGATCAAAGGCTTGACGATCGCCTCGGAGCGGGTGATCGCGGTCGCATCGGGCAGCCGCGCGATCAGGGGCTCCAGCTCGCGCACGGCGTTGCGCAGGAGCGGCAGGATCTCGCTGCGCATCTCGGCGACCGGAAAGATACCGTTCTCGACGAGGCCGACCCGGTTGCGCAGGATGGCGTAGCGCAGCTTCACCGGCTCGACGCCGTCGCGCGCGACATCGTCGATGCTGAGCTGGAGGCGCGCGATCTCGATCGCGGCCTGGGCGGCGTCGAAGGTGCGGTTGTAGCGTCCGGCCTCGTCGATCGAGCGCTGGTAGCTCACCGCGAGCGAGGCGCACGCGATCGCGAGCACGGCCAGGAGGCCGGTCACGCCCATCAAGCCGTAGCGCAGCTTCTGGAAGCGGCGCGGCAGCGACAGCCTCGCGCGGTGGATCATGACGCGGCGACGACCTCGCAGAGCTGCCAGACGGCGCGGCTGTAGTAGGTCTGGTGGCGCAGTTCCTCGCGCTCGTCGAAGGGGAAGAGAAGGAAGATCGGCCCCTTGTCGCTCACCGGCATGAGGACGCCGTCCTGCCGGGTGGCGAAGAGGCCGTCCCCCTCGACGAGCTCGTCGGCGTCCGCGTCCACGACGTAGTCGTTGAGGGCGACGAGGCGCAGGCGGTTTGCGCGCAGGTTGACGGCGGAGAAGAGGTCGCGCGCGGAGACGCCGGAGAACTCGGTCGCCTCCTTGTGCCAGAGCGTCGTGGTGCGAAAGCGCGTCTGGGGCAGCGCGTCGAGCGCGGCGGTGTCGAAGCTCATGTCACCCGGTCCCGGTCCGGGCCCGACCTCGCCGCGCACCCGCAGCACCGGCTCCGTCGCAAGAGCGAAGGAGGGCCTGGCAAGCGAGAGGGATAATAAGCCCGCCATACCGGTAAGAAACGATCGGCGACTCGTCATGCATCGGCCCCTCTTGCTGCCGCATGACCTTAAGGGAGATCGGTTAAGCGTCCCTCTCGACTTCTCCCGCACCTGCTAAAACTGGCGAAAAACTGGGGCGGCTCGGCGCGAAACGCAAAGCGGGCCCCGGGGCGCTCGGCCCCGGGACCCGCCGGAACGGCCGATCCGTTCCTTCTGCCGCTCAGAACGGCGAATCGGGGTAGTAGAACTCGCTCGCGTTGTCCTTGGTGACCAGCGTGGCGTCCAGCACGTAGGAGCCGCGGATCGGGTTCTGGTCGTAGAAGTTGGCGGCCGTCAGCTCCATCGCGGTCGCGATCATGGCCGGCGGATACAGGACGTCGACCGGCACCATCTTGTCGCCGTCGGCCACGCGCTTGATCATGTCCTTCATGCCGGCGCCGCCCACCACGAACTGGATGTCGGAGCGGCCCGACTGCTGGATGGCCTCGAGCACGCCCACCACCATGTCGTCGTCCTGCGCCCAGACCGCGTCGATCTTGGGGTACTTGGCGAGGTAGTCCTGCATGACGCGGAAGGCGTCGTCGCGCGACCAGTTGCCGAACTGGCGGTCGAGCACCTTGATCTTCGAGCCGGCGATGCCCTCGTCGAAGCCCTTCTGGCGCTCCTCGTCGATCACGATCGGCAGGCCGCGGATCACCGCGACGTCGCCGCCGTCGGGCATGCGCTCCTTGATGTACTCGCCCGCCGCGCGGCCGAGCTCGGGATTGTTGCCGGCGACATAGAGGTCCTGGATCGTGGGATCCGACAGCGCCCGGTCGACCACGGTCACGAACGTGCCCTTCTCCTTGACCTGGCGGATCGGGTCGGTCAGCTCGTCGGAGTTGTGCGGCAGGGTCACGAGGGCGTCCATGCCCTGCGCGGTGAGGTCCTCCAGGGCGTTGGCCTGGCTCGCGCCGTCGGGCGAGGTCTTCAGCACGATCTTGAGGCCGGGATAGCGCTTCTCGAGCTGCGCCTTGGCGCGCTCGGCATGGTAGACGACGCCGCCCGTCCAGCCGTGGTCGGCGGCCGGGATCGAGACCGCCATGGTCACCTGGCGCGGCTCCTGCGCCAGGGCCGCGGTGCCGAGCGAGGCGGTCAGAAGCGCGCCCGCCAGGGGTGCCAGAATTCTCTTCATGCTCAGATTCCTCCCAAGGAATGGCCGGGATGCGGGATGGAAGGCCGCCGGCGCCCCGGAAGCGCCGGCGGCGGCGAGGCTACCGCCTGGCCAGCGAGCGCTGGACCAGCATGGCGACGATGATGATGAGGCCCTGGACGGCGCCGATCAGGTATTCCGACACGAGGTCGGAGAGCACCATGATGTTGCCGACCACCTCCAGGATCAGGGCGCCGCAGACCGTGCCCCAGACGCGGCCGACGCCGCCGCGCAACGCGGTGCCCCCGATCACCACGGCGGTGATGGCCTGCAGCTCCCAGAGAAGGCCGGTGGTGGCCGTGGCGGCGCCCAGGCGCGGCACGTAGATCAGCACCGCGATCGCCACGCACAGGCCCTGGATCACGTAGGTGATCGTGCGCACGCGGTTCACCGACACGCCGGAATAGCGCGCGACCTCCTCGTTGGAGCCGACCGCCATGACGTGGCGCCCGAAGCGCGTGCGATAGAGGACGAAGGCGCCGATCGCGGCGACCAGAAGGATGGCGACCACGGGCAGGGGCACGCCGAAGACGCTGCCGAAATAGACCGGGCGATAGGCGGCGCGCAGTTCCTGCGAGCGCATCGCGATCGAGCCGCCCTCGGCCAGGAACACGGTGAGCGCGCGGAAGATGCCCATCGTGCCGAGCGTGACGATGAAGGGCTCGATGCGCCCGACCGTGGTGGTGAGCCCGTTCACGAGACCGCAGAGGGCGCCCGTCAGGAGCGCCAGCCCCATGCCCACCGCCAGCAGCGGCAGCGTGCCCTCCACGGGCGCCGCGTTCAGGAACAGGATCATCGTGCCCGCGACGAAGGCCGCCATGGCGCCGACCGAGAGATCGAGCCCGCCGGCCGAGATCACGAAGGTCGCCCCCACCGCGATCACCGCGATGAAGGCCGATCGCGTGACCACGTTGAGGATGTTGTCGAGCCCGAGGAAGTTCGGGTTCACGAGCGCGCCGAACACGACGAGCAGGGCCAGCGCGGCGAAGGGCGCGGCCGCGCGAAGATCGATCGCGCGTCGCCGGGGAACCGGCGCGGAAGCGGGGGATACGGCGTCGGTCATGCGTCTTCCGCCACGAGAGCGGCCTCCTTCTCGCTGGTTCCCGTCGCCAGCATGACGATGGCGCGCTCGGTCATCCGCTCGCCCGCGACCTCGCCCGCCACGCGCCCCTCGCGCATCACGAGGATGCGGTCGCACAGGCCGATCAGTTCGGGCATCTCGGAGGAGATGACGATCACCGACTTGCCGCTCTCTGCCAGCGCCGCCACGAAGCGGTAGATCTCGGCCTTGGTGCCGATGTCGATGCCGCGCGTCGGCTCGTCGATCACGACGATGCGCGGGTCCAGAAGCATCATCTTGGCGAGAAGCAGCTTCTGCTGGTTGCCGCCCGACAGCTGCCCGGCCAGGAGCCGGGGGTCGCGCGTGCGGATGTCGAACTCGCGGATCGCGGTCTGGAGGGCTGCGTCCTCGCGGGCGCGGTCGATGCCGAAGGCCCCCGCGAAATCCTTGAGGGCGGCGAGCGTCAGGTTGGTGCGAAGGTCCTGGGCGAGCAGCAGCCCTTTGCCCTTGCGGTCCTCGCTGAGGTAGACGATCCCCGCCCGCATGGCGTCGGCGGGCCGGGCGAAGCGCACCTCGCGCCCTTCCAGCCGCACGCGCCCCGTGGCCGGGCGCAGCGCCAGAATCCCTTCCATCAGCTCGGTGCGGCCCGCGCCTACGAGCCCCGCAAAGCCGAGGATCTCGCCGCGCCCCAGCTTGAACGAGGCGCCATGGACGAAGCCCGGCACGTGGATGTCCTCGGCCTCCAGCACGGTCTCGGTGCTCGCGCCCGCTCCCGCGCGCTCGGGGTAGAGCCGCGCGACGTCGCGGCCGACCATGAGGCGCGCCATGCCGGCGGTGTCGAGCGTCTCGGCGGGCACGGTGTCGACGCGCCGTCCGTCGCGCAGCACGGTGACGCGCGTGGCGAGCTGCTTCACCTCGGGCAGGCGGTGCGAGATGTAGAGGACGCCGACGCCGCGCTCGCGGATGCGGCGGATGACGGCGATCAGCGCCTCGGTCTCGTGCGGGGTGAGCGAGGCGGTCGGCTCGTCGAAGATCACGGCGCGGTGCGGCACGAGCAGGGCGCGCGCGATCTGGACGAGCTGACGCTGGGCGATCGAGAGACGATGCACCGGGGTGTCGGGCGGGATCTGCGCGCCGAGATCGGCCAGCGCCTCGGCGGCCTCGCGCTCCATGGCGCGCCGGTCGACCACGAGGCCGCGCATGCGCTCGCGCCCGAGGAAGATGTTCTCGGCCACCGTGAGGTCGGGAGCGAGCAGGATCTCCTGGTGCACCAGCACCACGCCGCGCTGCTCGGCCTTGGCGACCCCGCCCGAACCCAGCGGCTCGCCGTCCACGAGGACGCGTCCCCCGGTCGGCACGAGGTGGCCCGACAGGATCTTCATGAGCGTCGACTTGCCGGCGCCGTTCTCGCCGATCAGCGCGTGGACCTCGCCGGGCAGGAGCGTCAGCGACACGTCGCTGAGGACCTCCACCGGCCCGAAGCGCTGCGTGACGCCCTCGGCGGCCAGAACGGCGCGCGTCTGCGCGCTCACGTCCGGCCTCCGCGATCGACATGGCTTCGCACCCGATGATCCCGCATCCGGCTGTCCTCCCGGCGCGAAGTCTTACGCAACTCGCCTGAGGTACGAAAGTCATTTCGCCGCTTGCGCTTCACAGTTGCGCCAGGTCGTCAGGAAGCCGAAGCTTCGGCGGCAATCGGAGGTTTTCCCCCATGCCCAGGCAGAACCGCGTGACACCCTTCGGTGAGCTCGCCGCCGCCGCCGTGCGCGGCACGCTGATGGGCAATCGCGGCATCCTGCACGACGAGGCCGGACGCGTGGGAACGCGCCGATGGGCCCACACCCACTGGGTCGCGTGCCGCCTCGCCTTCAAGGGACGGCGGCGCCCGCTGATGGTGCCCGGACGCTATACGGAACTCTTCTTTCTCGACGAGGCGACGGCGCTCGCCGCCGGCCACCGCCCCTGCGCCGAGTGCCGGCGCGAGGACTTCCTCCGCTTCCAGGCCGCGTGGGCGCGGGCGCATCCGGGTGAGCCGGCGACCGCGCCCGCGATCGACCGGGCGCTCCATGCCGCGCGGGTGCGGCGGGACCGCTCGCAGGTATGGTTCGAGCGCGCGGCGTCCGCGCTCCCCACCGGCGCGATGGTCGCGCTGGACGGGTCGGCGTGGCTCGTGTCGGACGGTTGCCTGCGGCCGTGGCGCATGGACGGCTACGGCGAGGCGCGCGCCCTGCCGCCGGGGCTCGTGTCGGTCCTGACGCCGCACCCGGCGGTGGCGGCCCTGAGCGCCGGCTATGCCGCCGCGCTCCACCCGACCGCCACAGACGAGCCGGCGTAGCGGGGTCCCGGCCTCAGGCATCCATTTGCGGGTCCGGGCGTTGGTCCCTCCCATGGCGGCGCGCTGCCGCCCCACACAGGAGAGGTTCCATGCAGATTCCCAAGGGCGCGACGGTGGCCGTCGCCGATGGCCAGAAGCTCTCGATGTTCCGCAACACGGGCGGCCCGGACGCGCCCAAGCTCCAGGCGATCGACGTGCCCGCCGTCTCGACCACCAACCGCAGCGGCGGCGCGGGTCATTCGTCGAGCGCGGCGAACCCGCAGGATACGCAGGTCGAGGAGGACGGGTTCGCGGCCGGCATCGCGGAGCTTCTCAACGCGCAGGCGACGAGCGGCAAGCTGGAGGGTCTCGTGGTGGTGGCAGCGCCCCGCACGCTGGGTGAGCTGCGCAAGCACTACCATCCCAAGCTCAAGGAGAAGCTGGTGGGCGAGGTCTCCAAGGACCTGACGGGCCAGACCAGCGAGGATATCGAGCGCGCGCTCCAGGCGGCCTGACGATACGAGGCGCGGCGCTTGCGGGACATTCCAAGCGCCGCGCGTCCTTCTTGCCGGCGTCAGCCCGGCTGGCTGCCGCCGCCGTTCGTCGCCCCGGCGGGCGGCGCTTCCGCCGCCGGCTGCGCGGGGGTGTCGGCGGACGGCGAGCCGGTGGTGCCCGATTGCGCCGTCGCCCCCGTGGGCTGCTGGCCTTCTTCCAGGAAATGCACCTCGGTGCGCTCCTTCTCGACGATGCCCGCCAGGGCTTCCGCGTCCCAGTTGGTGAGGCGCACGCAGCCGTGGCTGTTGGTCTTGTCGATCTTGGAGGGCTCGGGCGTGCCGTGGATGCCGTAGGTCGGCTTGGTGAGCGCGATCCAGACCGAGCCCACCGGACCGTTCGGGCCGGGGGCGATCTCTAGGAGTTCCTTGTTCTTGCCCTGCTGGAAGTTCTTCTTCGGATTGTAGGTGTAGCCGGGGTTGTGCGCGACGCGCTCGACCTTCATGTCGCCGCTCGGCGAGGGCGTGTCCTCGGAGCCGATCGTGGCGGGCGCGGTCATGATGACCGTGCCGTCCTCGCCATAGGCCAGGATTTCGCCGCGCGACTTGTCGACCTCGATCCGCGTCACGAGACCTTCCGGCGCGGGGCCGGGGTCCGCCACGAGGACGCTCGTGCCGGCCTTGGTCCATTTCGCGTCCGGGTTCAGCGCCTCCAGCAGCCCCTCGCCCATGTGGAAGCGCTCGCCCAGCATCTCGCCCACGCCGCGATAGCCGACCCATTTCAGCTTGGCGAGCTCGGCATAGTCGGTGGGAATGCGCTTCACGTAGCGCCCGTCGACGTCCTTCTCGGTGATCTCGTAGGTCTTGACCGCCGGGGCGGAGTCCTGCGTCAGCGCCTGCCACACGTCGTCGTCCACCCGCCCGTCCACCGGCAGGCCGCGCCGCTCCTCGAAGAGCCGGATCGCCTTCACCGTGTTCTCGCCCGACAGGCCGTCGATCACGCCGGGCGAGGCATGGGCGCGGTCGAGAAGCACCTGCAGGCGGATCAGGAAGGGGTCGGGATCGGTCAGCGCTTCGGCCGCGCGACGCGCCTCGTCCTCGGTCGGCAGCGTGTCGGGGTCCTTCTGCGCCTTGGCCGCCTCGTCGGGCTTCTGGGCGCGCTTCTGCTCGGCCTCGGCCAGGCGCTCGCGGAAGGCGCCGGGCTCGGCCTCGTTGATCGCGGCGGCCTCCAGCGGCGCCGCCTGAAGATGCGTGCCCGACAGGAGCAGCAGACTGAAACCCAGCAGTGACGACAACCGATGCACGACCCGAACTCCCGACCTCACGTGACACGATGCCCGACAACGAGGCGCGTGCCGTTCCGGTTGCCGAGCCGCCCTGCCGGTCAGCGAAGCCCGAGGCGACCCCGGATGCGGTGAAGGAAGCGCGGCGGGCGCTCGGGATCGACGAGCTCCGCCTCCCCCAGGGTCTCGTCGGCCACGTCGAGCTCTCGGATCGGCAGGGGAACGAGCTGGCGCCCGTCCCGCGCGCCGCCCTCGCGCACGAGCCGCAGGATCGAGTTGTCGCGCTTCAGGCGGCGCTCGACCTCCTCGCGCGTCATGTCGAGATGCTCGGCGAGAAGGTCGTCGCGGATCCGCTGGATCGCGCCGGCCGTCTCGCTGCTCCCGTCCGCCTCCACCGACAGGTCGCATTCCGTGTCGAAGCCCATGGAGCGGTTGTTGAGGTTGGAGGAGCCGATCTTCAGGAACTGGTCGTCGACGATCATGATCTTGGCGTGGACGTAGATCGGCTCGCCCTCGCGCGTGACGGGGTAGAAGATGCCGAAGCGGTCGTGCCGGTCGGCCCGGCGCACGAGGCGCAGGAGCCGGGCGCGCGCCGCGCCCATGGTCTTCTCCTCCAGCCAGCCGTCCTGGCTTTCCGGGTTCACCACCACGATCTCGGGGCCGTCCGGCTCTTCCAGGCGCCGGGCCATGGCCTCGGCGATGCGGCGCGAGGCGAAGTACTGGCTCTCGATGTACAGATGGCGCCGCGCGCTCGCGATCGCGGCCAGGGTCATCGCCTCGATCTCGGAAACCTGCGGGTAGAGGTCGAAGGCGCCCATCGTGCGCGAGATGCCGATCTCGACGTCGCGAAGCTCCGGCTCGAGCCCGTCCGGCCAGAGGTCCACCTCGTGCGCGGGGGGAACGCCCACCTCCTCGTCGGTCGCCCGACTCCACCGGGCGCGCCCGAGGTCGCCGAGAAGCCGCGCCGCCTCGCCGGTCACGCAGGTCGTGGCATCGTGCCAGGGATCGAGCAGGTGCCCGCGCGGGGAATGGCGATCGGGGTCCGCGTCGCGGTGCTCGCGGGTGTCCCAGCGCCCCTTGGTGATGTCGATGCCGCCGCAGAAGGCGATCTTGTCGTCGATGATGATGATCTTCTGGTGGTGGCTGGCGGCGAGCGGGTGGGCCGCGTCGAGCTTCAGCGTGACGCCGTTGCCCCAGAGCCATTGCAGGACGAAGAACGGCGTCTCGCCGCGCTTCAGCGTCTCCAGGATGCCGAGGTTCCACTTCAGGATGCGCACGTCGAGCGCGGGGTTCCGCTCGGCCACCATCCAGTTCAGGAAGGCGCCGAGCTCGTTCGGTCCCTCCAGCGTCTTGCCGCCCGGCTCGAACTCGACGCGCGTGTCGAAGTCCCAGCCGATCATCAGCACCTGGAAGCGCGCCTTGAGGATCGCCTGCTTCACGAAGCGGTAGTAGTCCGCCCCGTCCACGATCACGGCGAAGCGATCCGCCTTCCCCGTGTCCCAGACCGTCTTGCCCTTCTCGCGCAGGCGAGACTTCATCGATGCGTCTCCAGTTGGAAGCTGCTTGGGGTCCCCTCGCCGGCGATCGGGTCGACGTCCGGCTCCGCGCCCGCCACCGGGAGCGTGGGCGGAGGGGACGCCGGATCGGCCTCCAGCTCGGCATGGCGCTCCGACAGGAAGTCGCCGAGCGGGGCGAGATGGGGGATATGCTCGCAGAAGGTGCGGATGGCGACCAGGAGCGGCACGGCGACGATCATGCCGATCGCCGACCAGAGCCAGGCCCAGAAGGACACGGCGAGAAACACCACCACCGTGTTGAGCTTGAGCGAGCGGCCGACGAAGTAGGGCGTGACGATCTGCCCCTCGACCGAGGTGATCGCGAAGTAGGTGGCGGGCACGAGGATCGCGAAGGCCACGCCATCGAAGGCCACCAGCGCGACGACGCCCGAGATCACGATGCCGCCGAGCGCGCCGAGATAGGGAATGAAGTTGAACAGGAAGGCGATCACCGCGAAGACCAGCGGCGTCGGCATGCCGTAGAGCCACATGGCGGTGCCGATCGCCACCCCCAGGCCCGCGTTGATCACCGTGATGGTGAGGAGGTAGCGCGACAGCTTGCGCTCGATGTCGTGCGCGATGCGCATGGCGGTGCGCTTGTCGCGGAAGCTCGGCAGGACGTGGACGAGCTTCTCGTAGAACATGTCGCCGGACGCGAGCAGGAAGAGAAGCAGGATCAGGGTGAAGGCGAACTGCGTGAGCGCCGCGGGCGCGAGCAGCAGGATCGAGGTCGCCATGCCCGAGTTGCGGATCTCGACCGCCTGCACGTCGGGCTCGGTCGCATGCACCAGCCCGTTGAGCTGCTCGTTGGCCTTGAACAGGCCGTCGAACGTGCCCGACAGCGACGACAGCTTCTCCTCGACCTGCCGGCCGATGCGCGGCGCGTCCGCCACCCAGCTCGACACCGGCAGGGCGAGCGCGGTCACGATGGCGACGAGGCCCACCAGGAGCAGGAGCACGATCGCGAGCGAGGTGACGACGGTGGGCACGCCGCGCCGGTCGAAGAAGCGCCGCACTGGCCCGAACACCATGGCCAGCAGGAAGGCGAGCACGATCGGGACCAGGAATTCCTTGGCATAGCCGAGCGCGGCCACGGCCAACATCAGGAAGAGGCCGACCACCGCCCAGCGCGGCGCGGGCGACGCGCCGCCTTCCGTCGGCGCCTCGGGTTCCGGTACAAGCGACATCAACCGTCTCCCTGCCTGCCTGCGCGGCGCGTCCGCGCCGAGCCGGGCGAGACGCGCACGGGAACATGCGAGCGATCCGGTCGGAATGTCGCAGTCTCCGTGCGCAGGAATGCGTGGAACGCCGTTCGGTTCGGTCGCGGGACCCAAACTCTCGCGCAGGCGCAATGGCGTTTCATATGCCACGCGATCTTTTTGCATGGATCGGCGGAACGAGCGGCACGATCCGCAGTTGCAGCCGCATCACAGCGCGTTCAAGGTTTCGTGTTCCATGGAAAAGACCGCTCTCCTGATCGGCTTCGTCGTGATGTCGCTCGGATCGCTCGCCCTCTACGCCCACGGGCCGAAGTCGAACGCGGTGCGCCACCACACGCAGATCCACTCGCTCGTGCCCTTCATCGCGGCAACGAGCTACCTCGCCATGTATCTCGGCACGATGGTGCTCACGCGTGAGGACGGGGTGGCGCTCTACCTGCCGCGCTACGCCGACTGGCTGTTGACGACGCCGCTGCTGCTCGCCGGGCTCGTGGCGCTCGCCCTTCACGAGCATCCGCGCCAGGGCGGATACCTCGTCGCCATCATCGGCCTCGACGCGCTGATGATCGTGACGGGCCTCCTGTCGGCGATCAGCCTCGACGGCACCGTGCGCCTCGTGTGGTTCCTGTGGTCCTGCGCGGCCTTTGCCGGCGTCTACTTCCTGCTCTGGGGCCCGCTGCGCCAGCGCTCGGCCAGCTACGGCGGCGCGCTGGACGAGGCCTACCGCCGGAACACGACGCAGCTCTCCGTGGTCTGGCTCGCCTATCCCGTCGTCTTCGCGCTCGGCCCCGAGGGTTTCGGCACGATCTCATCGGCCGCCAGCGTGTGGGCCTTTCTGGTGCTCGATGTGGTCGCCAAGGTCGTCTACGGCTACGTCGCGGGCGAGCGCCTGAAGGCGGCCGAGCCCGAGCTCCAGCGCCGCGAGGAGCGCCGCCTCGCCTGACGGGCGGGGCGCGCGAGCCGGCGATGACGCTCGTCCTCTCCCCCGATGCGGCGCGCCCGGACGGACGTCTGGCGGTGGCGGCGGGGCTCGCCCTTATCGGCCTTGCGGCGGATCGCTTCGGCGGTGCCGCGCCCTTCCTCTTCGCCGCCGTCCTGATCCTCGGCCTCGGACTGCCGCACGGGGCGAGCGACCATCTGGCGGCGACCGGCGGTCGGGGAGCGCGCGCGGCGCCGGGACGCCTGGGCCTGTTTCTTGCCCTCTACCTTGCGGCAGCCGCGCTGACGCTTCTTCTCTGGCAACGCGCGCCCGGCGCGGCGCTGGCGGCCTTTCTCGTGCTGTCGGCCGTTCATTTCGGGCTCGACGACGTGTCCGAGGTGCCCTGGCACCGCCATCTGCCGGAACGGATCGCGCGGGGCCTGATGCCCGTCACCCTGCCCGCCCTTCTGCACAAGGAGGCGCTGGCGCACCTCTTCGCCGCGCTGTCGACGGACGGGGACGGCGCGGCGCTGGCCCGGATCGCGGCCACGCTTGCGCCCTTCGTGCTCGCGCTGGCGATGCTCGTCGCGCTCACGCGTCTCCTGCGCGCCGAGCGCGAGGCGGCGGCCGAGATAGCGTTCGGCGCCGTGGCGCTCGTGTTCCTGTCGCCGCTCGTCGGCTTCGCGCTCGTCTTCGCGCTGATCCACAGCCGGGGCCAGACGCGCGAGCGCATCGCCCTCCTTCGCCTGCCCGGCCTTTCGGCGTACCTTCGCGCCTGCGCGCCGACGCTTCTGGGCGCGGCCTTCCTGTTCGGGATGCTCGCCCTCCTGTTCGCCGGGGGACGCGCCCCGGCGCTCGGCCCCTTGTTCGTGGGCCTGGCGGCGCTCACCGTGCCGCACATGCTGGTGACGCCGCTGTTTGAACGCGCTGCGGGACGGTCGGCGCGCTGCGTGACGGTCAGGCGGCCGCCGCCGCCCCGCCGCGCTTCAGGATCTGGCCGATATGGTGGGCCTCCGGCTCGCGGTAGAGCGGGTAGAGACGGCCCACCGTGCGGTCGACCTCCGCGGTGTCGAGAAGCGGCTGGCGCCCGCCGAGCCGGGCCAGCGCCTCCGGCGTCAGGCGCACGGGACGCAGGGTCTCGCTCGGTTCGTCGAAGCGGATCAGCGGGCTGCCGCGCTCGATCAGGCGGCGCGCGTTGCGCTCGCCGATCCGGTAGTAGCTGACCGTCTCGACCTCGAGCCCCGGCACGATCACCTTGGCGACGCCGACCGAACCGTCACGGGGCGAGCCGTCCACCACGAGAACGTCGAAGCCGGCTGCCGTCAGGCGCTCCACCGCGATGCGCCCGCGCTCGCGCGTGTCCGTGACGGCGGCCTGCGGCAGGTCGGCGAAGCGATGCGTCGAGCGCACGGCGTAGACGTCGGCCAGCTCGCGCCTGAGGTCGTCGGCGTCCATCGTGGTCCAGCTGAGCATGGCGTCGCGCGCCCGGTTCTCGCCGCCGTCGAGGCTGACCTGCGCGGCCCGGAGGAAGTCGTCGATATAGCCGGCGGGCGCGACGCTCGATGCCTCCTCCTCGGGCCCGAAGGCGTAGGTCTTGCGCACGCGCGCCGAGCAGAATTCCATCAGAGCCTTGCGCAGCGCCGCATTGCGGTCGGGGTCGCAGGCCTCGCCGCAGGCCGACAGCATGACCGGCACGCGCGGCCCCGCGCCCTCGCGGTCATGGCCGACGACGTAGAGGTTGGCGAAGCCGAACTCATCGGAGGCAAATTTCGGGATCGCCTCGATGCCCTCTTGGTCGAGGCGGTCCATCAGCTCGCGGACGTCGGGCTCGAGGTCGGCCGGGTCGATGGCGAGAGCGATGCCGCGATCCATCGCGCGGAAGCCGAGGCCGTTGCCGTCGCGCTGGAGGAGCTCGAAGATACCGTGGCCGACCGCCCATTCGAGGTCGGGCCCCGCGCCGAGGCCGTTGGTGATCAGCGGCGTGAAGGGCTGGTAGCCCGGCGGAAGCTCGAAGAAGTCGGTGGCCGCGATGTCGAGCGGCACGAGGACGCTCTCGCCCGTTGTCCAGCGCCGGGCCGCCGTCCAGGCGAGGCGCGTGTCGCGGTCCACCGGCGAGCCCGCCGGCAGGCACAGCGTCAGCGGGTCGGCGACGCCGGAGGCGCCCCGCTCGGTGCTGAGCTCGTGGTAGCTGCCCCAGACCACCGGCTCGCCCATCAGGCGCAGCGTCGGCAGGAGCATCTCGGCGACCTCCGCGAAGGCGCCGATGATCGCCTGGTCGCGCGTGGCGCCGTAGCCGTAGCCGGACGGCATGTTGCCGGGCATGGCGGCGGCGTCGTCCAGGAAAAGCGCCGCCTTCCAGGCGTGGACGCCGGTGCGGTCGAGCCCCTCCAGCGCGAAGGTGACGACGCGGCCGGGCGGAAAGGCCTCGCGGTAGCGGCGCGCCGCCTCCGGCAGGTCGTCGGGCAGGATGTCGTCGGGGCGCATGGGTGGGTCTTTCGTCTGTCAGGTGCCCGCCTGGGGCGGATGGGGCGCTTCCGGCGCGGGGCGGTGGGTGGCCGCGCTCTGGAGGTAGTGGCGCTGCGTCAGGAGGAAGAGCACCACCACGGGCAGGATGGTGACCACGATCGCGGCCTGCTGGAGCGACAGGTTGCGCTGGTCCTCGAAGGCGCTGCGCAGGAGGTAGACGCCGATCGGCGCGGTCTGCAGCTCGGGCGCTGAGCGCGTCACGGTGAGCGTCCAGATCACCTCGTTCCAGTGGTAGATGAAGACGAAGACGCCGAGGATGGTGAGCGCGGGGCGCACGATCGGCACCACGATGCGCCAGAAGATCGCCCACTCCCCCGCCCCGTCCATGCGCCCGGCCTCGATGATGTCGGTGGGAACGCCGACGATGAACTGGCGCATCATGAAGATGCCGTACCAGCTCAGGACGAAGGGCAGGACCAGCGCGGGATAGGTGTTCAGGAGGCCCGTGCCGCCCGAGCCCGTCCAGTCGTTTCCGCCGAGGAGCGGCACGTAGCGCAGCATGAAGAAGGTCGGGATGATCAGGAGAAAGAAGGGAAAGAGCTGCGCGCCGAGCACGAAGCGCAGGATCCAGTCCCGCCCCCGGAACTCGAACTTCGCCAGCGCATAGGCCGCCATGGTGGAGGTGAGGAGCTGGCAGGCGGTGATGGCCAGCGTCACCACCACGCTGTTGAAGAGCCACAGCGCGAGCGGCAGCGTCTCGAAGACGAGGCGGAAGTTCCCCCATTGCGGATCGGCGGGAAAGTAGACCGGCGGGCGCGCCAAGCGCTCGGCGGGCGAGCGCAGCGCGCCGAGCAGCATGTCGCCGAAGGGCACGAGCATGACGACGGCGCCGAGCGCGAGAAGAACGACCGGCACGAGGCGTCCGCGCCGCACGCGCAGGAGTTTGCGCCAGCGCAGGCGGCGCGCCCGCGCGGGCGCCGTTCCCTCCCCGGCCGGCCCTTCCGCCAGGCGCGGCGTGACGGGCGCGACGCTCACGCCCAGCCCTCGACGCCGCCGCGCCGCATGACGCGCAGCTGGATCGCGGAAAGCAGCATCACCACGAAGAGGAGGATGTAGGCGGCGGCGGACGCCATCCCGAGCTTCAGCTCCGAGAAGGCGAGCTCGTACATGCGCAGCGCCGCCGTGCGCGTCGAGTTCACCGGCCCGCCCTCGGTCAGGATCAGCATGAGCGCGAAGTAGCCGACGCCCCGGATGAGGTTCGACAGCGTGACGAAGAGCATGGTGGGGGCGAGAAGCGGCAGCGTCACGTGCCGGAAGGTGCGCCAGCCGGACGCCCCGTCCATGCGCGCGGCCTCTTCGATGCTGCTATCCAGGCCGTTCAGCCCGGCCAGGAACAGCATCATGTCCTGCCCGACCTGGAACCACAGGAACACGAGGACCAGCGAGAGCATCGCCCAGTCGGGGTCGAGCAGCCACGAGGGACCGGCGACGCCCAGGAAGGCGAGGAAGCGGTTCACGAGGCCATAGGGGTCGTCGAGGATCTGCTTCCAGACGTAGGAGACCGCGACGACGTTAGTAATCATCGGCAGCCAGTAGATCGCCTGCCAGACGCTGGCGATGCGCGAGCGCCGGATGGCGAGCGCCAAGGCCAGCGCCAGCGGCACGCCGAGAAGGATCGTGAGGCCTACGAAGCGCGCCGTGTTCCAGAGCGCGGTGTGGAACACGGGATCGACGGCGAGGAGGTAGCGGTAGTTCTGCCAGCCCACCAGCCGGAAGGCGCCGAGCGAGTTCCAGCTCGCAAAGCTCAACACCAGCGAGAAGAGGAGCGGGCCGACGAAGAACAGGAGCCCGAACACGAAGACGGGCGCCAGGAAGACGTAGGGCGCGGTGCGCCGCGTGAGCGTCACCGCCCCCTAGCCTCTCACGGCTCCGCCAGGATGGCCGAGATGCGCGCGTCGGCGGCGCTCATCGCGTCCGCGCCGGTCTTGCGGCCGAGCCAGGCCTCCTCGATCTCGGTGCGCAGCACCTGGTCGATCGCCGTGGTCTGGCGCAGGTTCGTGGTGGTTACGGCCCGGCCCGAGGCGAGCGCGTCGACATAGGGCTTGGTGAAGGGGTCGCTGTATTCGGCCGTGCTCGCCGCGATGTCGCCCTTGTTGGCCGAGAGCGAGCCGAGGCGCACCAGCATGTCGCCGACGCAGGAGCGCTTGCCCTCGCCGCGCGGCTCGTTCAGCCAGCGCAGGAGCTTCCAGGCCGCCTCGCCGTTCGGGCTCTCGGCCGCGACCGACTGGTAGAAGGCGTACTGGTACGTCTTCCAGTCCGCGCCGCCGGGAATCGGCGCGACGCCGACCGTGTCGGCGAAGGCGTCGCCCAGACCGTCGCGCAGGTCCTTCTTCAGCCAGTTGGCGCCGATGAACATGCCGACCTGGCCGGAGGCGAAGTCCTGCCACTTGTTGGCGGGCGAGGTCGACTTGTCGGCGAAGAGCTTGGCCTCGCCGTCGACGATGGCGACCGCGCGCGGATCGGTGAGGTTGGTCGTGGTGGCGTCGGGATCGACGAGCTGGAGACCTTGCGAGAACATCAGCGCGCGCAGGGGATGGGTCGCGTTGGCGACCGTCGGCCCGAAGGCGTAGCCGGCCGTGGTCACGCGGCCGAGCTCGTCCTGCTTGGCGATCTTGGCGGCGGCCTCGAGGACGCCGTTCCAGTCGGTCGGCGGGGTCGTGATCCCGGCTTGGCTGAACAGCTTCTTGTTGTAGACCAGCATGTAGAGCGAGACCTCGGCCGGAATGCCCCAGATCTTGCCGTCGACGCGCGAGGCCTCGACCGTGGTCGGCTCGAAGCGCTCCTTCAACATGTCGAGGACGTCGGCCGGCGGCTCGGCCAGGACGTTGTTGGCGACCAGCTCGCCGCCGAGGTTGGAATAGACGTTCAGGATGTCGGGCAGCGTGCCGGCGAGGCGCGAGGTCTGGAGCGCCGGCAGGAAGTCGGCGAGCGCCACCTGCTGGTACTGGACGGTGGTGCCCGGGTTCTGCTTCTCGTAGTCGCGGAAGCAGGCCGTCAGCGGCACCATCTCCTCGTCGGTATAGTGGGCGGCGTATCGCAGCGTGACGCTCTGCGCCGAGACCGGAAGCGCGGCTCCCGCACTCAGGAGCGAGGCCATGGCCAGCGTTGCGATCCTCTGCTTCATGCCCGTTCCCCCATACGCGGCGCGGTGTCCTCCAGGCGAATCCTCGTGGACCCGCCCCGGCGCCCGGCCTCTCGTATGGAGGGTAGTTAGCGCGCGGGGAAATGCGACAAAGGGGCCCGCAGGCCCCCTTGTCCCCAACGAAGGGTTGCTGGAGGCTACTCGGCGGCCTCGACCGCCGCGTGCGAGCGGGTCACGCGCACCGGCACGGATTTCGCCGCCGGCACATGCGCGTCCACCGCGTGGTGCCAGAGCGGGATCAGCTTGTTGAGCTCGGGATAGTAGCCTCCGACATTGCCCTTGGGCAGCTTGAAGGAGTGGACGCGCAGGGCCTCCACGCGCCGCTCCACCCCGTCGTCGGCATGGGTCTCGACGTCCACGAAGTCCTGGTCGCGCAGGCCCAGGCGCTCCATGTCGTCCCGGTTCATCAGGAGCACCATGCGCGAGCCCGAGATGCCGCGCAGGCGGTCGTCGTAGCCGTAGACGGTGGTGTTGAACTGGTCGTTGGAGCGCAGCGTCATCAGCTTGAAGACCTGCGCACCCTCCGCCTCGATGTCGGGATCGACGTCGAACCCGTCGGGCGGGGTGATGAAGTTGGCCTTGCCGGTGTCGGTCTTCCACTCGCGCTTGCAGGCCGGCAGGTCGCGGTGGAAGCCGCCGGGCTGAAGGAAGCGCTGGTTGAAGTCCTTGAAGTACTGGGGATAGGCGCGCTCGATCTCGTCGCGCACCAGGGCGTAGTTGCCGACCCACTCGTCCCAGGGAATCGTGGAGCGTCCCGGCACGGTCGCCTTGGCGAGCTCGGCCACGATCTTGGGCTCCGACAGGAGTTCGGGCGAGGCCGGCGGGCGGTAGCCCTTCGAGCCGTGGATGCAGGCGGTGGAATCCTCCATCGACACGAGCTGGTCGCCGGTCGCCTGGGTGTCGCGCTCGATGCGCCCGAGGCAGGGCAGGAGGAAGGTCACCTTGCCCGGCAGAAGGTGGTTGCGGTTGAGCTTGGTGGCGATCTGGACGTGGAGGTCGAGGTTGCGCCAGGCCGCCTCGACCTTCTCGGTCTCGGGAACGGCGCGCGAGAAGTTGCCGCCCAGGCCGAGGAACGCCTTCACCGAACCGTCGAGAATGCCCTCGCAGGCCTCGATGGTGGCGAGGCCCTTCTCGCGCGGCGGCTCGAAGTTGTAGAATTCCTTGAACGTGTCGAGCGGGGCGAGCTCGGGCTTCTCGGTGATGCCGACCGTGCGCTGCCCCTGCACGTTGGAATGGCCGCGGATCGGCGAGACGCCCGCGCCCGGCTTGCCGATATTGCCGCGCATGAGAAGAAGGTTCACCACCATCTGCACGTTGGCGACGCCGTGCCGGTGCTGGGTCAGCCCCATGCCGTAGTGGATCATCACCGCCTTGGAGCGCGCATAGGTGCGGCCGACCTCTTCCAGATCGGCGCGCGACAGGCCTGACACGCGCTCGATCTCCTCCCACGTCGCATCGCGCACGAAGTGCTCGAATTCCTCGAAGCCGTGGCAGTGCTCGTCGATGAAGGCGACGTCGAGGACGCGCTCGGTGCCGGCCGCCTTCGCCTGGTCGTCGAGCTCGAGGACGGTCTTGGCGATGCCGGTCATGGCGGCGATGTCGCCGCCGCAGCGCACCTGGAAATACTCGGTCGACATCTTGGTGCCGGGGCCGGGCGACAGCATCTCGGTGGGGGCCTGCGGGCTCTTGAAGCGCATCAGGCCGCGCTCCTCGACGGGATTGAACGTGTAGACCGGCACGCCGCGCTTCCGCGCCTCCTGCAGCGGGTGCAGGAGGCGCGGGGCGTTGGTGCCCGTGTTGTGCCCGAAGAACATCATCATGTCGGTGTGCTCGAAGTCCTCGAGCTGGATCGTGCCGACCGGCGTGCCGATGGAGCGCGGCAGGCCGACCGAGGTCGACTCGTGGCACATGTTCGAGGAGTCGGGCAGGTTCTGCGAGCCGTAGACCCGCGCGAACAGCTGCCACATGTAGCTGGTCTCGAGCGAGGCCCGGCCGCTTGCGTAGAAGATCACGGATTTCGGGTCGAGCTTGTTGAGCTCCTCGCCGATCTCGCGGAACGCCGCCTCCCACGAGACGGGGATGTACTGGTCGAGCGAGGGGTCGTAGCGCATGGGCGTCGTCAGGCGCCCCTGCTTTTCGAGCTCGTAGTCGGTCCATTCCAGAAGCTCGGCGAGCTTGTGCCGGCTGAAGAAGTCGCGGTCGGTGCGGTTCTTCGTCTGCTCCCAGATCGTCGCCTTGGCGCCGTTCTCGCAGAACTCGAACGGATGGGCGTTGGCGGGCTTGGCCCAGGAACAGGAGACGCACATGAAGCCGTCCGCCTTGTTCTGGCGGTACAGCGTCTCCCAGATCGTGGAGGCGACCATGCCCTCGGCGGCGCTCTTGTCGACCAGCGACTTCACCGAACCCCAGCCGCCGGTCGGGTGGTCGTAGGGCTCGACGGTGACTTCGGACTGGATCTCGCTGCGCCGCATGGCCTGGCTCCTCGTGTCTGCCCTGAAGGGCCGGATGGCTCACCGAAGATGGAAGCCTTCCAGCAACGAGGAAGAGGCCGCTCCGTTTCGTCGCGCGACAAGCAAACGTCGCGCGCGCCCGCAAAAAGTCCCGTCGCGGCTCACGGCAGGACGCGCATCCGCGCGCCCGGGCGCAGGAAGGGCGCAAGGCGCAGGAGGTCGCGCGGATGGAGCGCGACGCAGCCCTCGGTCGGCGCCAACCCTTCGCGCGCGACGTGGAGGAAGATCGCGCTACCCCGGAAGCGCCGGCGGCTCGCCACGTTCCAGTCCAGCACGACCACGAGGTCGTAGAGCCGGTCGGGGCGGCGCATCGTCTCGGCGCTGGCGGGAAAGGGCAGCGCGACGGGGCGGTTGTAGCTGGCGTGGCGCGGCGCGTCGCACCAGCCGTCGCGCCCGCGCGTGGACCGCGTCGGCAGAAGGATGGGCGGGCGCGGGCCGGCAAGGCGCGGCGGCCGGTAGGCCGACAGAAGCGGCATGGAGGCGATCGGCGTCGCCCCGTCGCCCTCGCGCTTGCGCGATGAAAGTCCGGAGCGGCCGAGCGCGCAGCGAAGGCGCAAGGGGCCCGCCTGGAGGATGCCGCGCGAGCGGTTCCCGGGCGCCGCGCGCACGAAGATGCGATCGCTTTTCGGACGGTTCCGGCCCCTGCCCTCTGGAAAAACGCGCATCGTGCTCACAAATTGTTACAGGATCGGCGGGCGCAACCGGTGCCCGCCCCTCTCAAGGCCCGTATTAGGACCTCTTTATCGAATGAGCGCCCGAAGCATTCTGATTGTCGACGACGACGACGAGCTGCGCAACACGCTGGTGGAGCAGCTCTCGCTCCACGAGGAGTTCGCCGTCTCGCAGGAACCCAACGCCACCAAGGGCATCCAGGCGGCACGCACCGGCATCGTCGACCTCGTCATCATGGACGTCGGCCTGCCCGACATGGACGGGCGCGAGGCGGTGAAGGTCCTGCGCAAGTCCAACTTCAAGGCGCCGATCATCATCCTGACGGCGCAGGACGCCGACGCGGACACGATCCTCGGCCTCGAGGCGGGTGCCAACGACTACGTCACCAAGCCCTTCCGCTTCGCCGTGCTTCTCGCGCGCATTCGCGCCCAGCTGCGCCAGCACGAGCAGTCGGAGGACGCGACCTTCCAGGTCGGCCCCTACACGTTCAAGCCGAGCCAGAAGGTGCTGGTCGACGAGAAGGGCGGAAAGATCCGCCTCACCGAGAAGGAGACGGCGATCATCCGCTATCTCTACCGGGCCGACCGGCGCGTGGTGACGCGCGACATCCTTCTCGAGGAGGTCTGGGGCTACAATTCGGGCGTGACCACACACACGCTCGAGACGCACGTCTACCGGCTGCGCCAGAAGATCGAGCCGGAGCCCTCCAACGCGCGGCTGATCGTGACGGAGTCGGGCGGCTACAAGCTGATGCCCTGACCGCCGGGCCCGAAGGTGTGGCGCGCCGGAAACGCGCGCCGCTCCTTTTTCCATGCCCGGGCAAGCGGATCGTTCGATAAGCCTTCCGATCCGACGGTTTTCCTGCGATCACGGGCCGTGAGGACCCGGCGGATCGGGTGACGGGGAGCGAAGTCGGTCCGGCATGAGCCTTGAGGACGATATGGACGTGTTGCGCGAGGTGCCTCTGTTCGGGCAGCTCGACCGCGACCAGCTGCGTCTGCTGGCCTTCGGCGCCGAGCACCGCTTCCTCAAGGCCGGCGAGATCCTGTTCCGGGCCGAGGCGCGGGCGGATGCCGGCTTCGTGGTGGTGAGCGGCGAGGTGGAGCTTCACGAAGGCGATGGCGCCCAGCGCGTCGTGGCGCGCGCGGGACGCGGCAGCCTGCTCGGCGAGATGGCGCTTATGACCGAGACGCGCCGCCCCACCACGGCGGTGACCGTGACGGACTGCGACCTGATCCGCATTCCCCGCCCCCTGTTCCGCCGCATGCTTCTCGAATATCCCGCGATCGCGGTGGCGCTTCACGCGCGCATCCGCGCCGACCTCCTCGCCATGACCGCCGGCATCACCGCGCTCGCCCCCGCCTTCGAGGACGACGAGGACGAGCGGGACTGAGGCGCAGCGCCCCGGTGCGGCATCGCGCAGGTCACTGGGTCCGTGACACCTGCTAGTGCAGGCGACCGGCGGCCGGGCGGTCGTCGGAACAGGCTTCCAGCGACGCCGCCTCCTCTCGAGCCTGCGACCGGGCGACGGCGGCGAAGGCCAGGATGGCGGCGCGGGCGCGCTCCACGTCCAGATCGAACCGGAAGCCGTCGACGGCGAAGCCGAAGCACGCGTCCACGAGCATGAAGCCGCCCTCGTTCTGCCGCGTGCCGACGGCCTGATGGCTGCAGACCAGAAGGAAGCCGTGGTCGCGCGCGAGGCGGCGAACCTCATCGATGGCGCCGCCATCGGCGTTGGTGAGCGGAAGCGGCATGAATGTCGTGATTCCTCCGGGTCCTGCGCGGACGCGCTCCTTGCACGGCGGGACGCAGGGCAGCGCCCCGGCCTTTCCCTAGCTTCGACCTCTTGCTGTCATGCCCTCCGGAAAACACCGGCAGGCAATCGGCTCGTCCATCAATATCTATAAGTATAGATTGCCTTATAAATCCGCTAGATACTCATCTTCGTAATTTTATCGGTCATACTGCTCAAAACCTACTTGCCCGCGACTTCGGTTCGGATACGTAGACGGCAACGGATCACGAGACGCACCTGGCCGTGTCCGTCCCAGCAACCAGGTGCCGTTGGCTGGGCGTCACGCATGGGACGCCCAGCCGACCTCTACATGCCGACGACCTGGCGCTCTTTCCACCGTCTCGCGGTGCATGGGGCGGCCGGACCCGCAAATCAAAGCATTCGCATCAGGTCGTCTGATGCACCGACCCCTGAAAGTCGCGTGCATCGCAAGTAACTCCGCCCACACGACATCCCTGAACCAGCACGGCGCGTCCGCAACGGGAGCGAAAACCATGATGAGAAAGCTCGCCGCCGAGGCGTTCGGCACGTTCTGGCTGGTGTTCGGCGGGTGCGGCAGCGCCGTTCTCGCCGCCGCCTTTCCCGATCTCGGCATCGGCTTCGCCGGCGTCGCGCTGGCCTTCGGCCTCGCCGTCCTCACCATGGCCTACACCGTGGGCGGCATCTCGGGCGGGCACTTCAACCCCGCCGTCTCCCTGGGCCTGGCCGTGTCGGGCCGCTTTCCGCCCCGCGATCTCCTGCCCTACTGGGCCGCGCAGGTCGCGGGCGGCCTTCTGGGCGCGGCGGTCCTCTACGCCATCGCATCGGGCAAGGCCGGGTTCTCGGCGGGCGTCTTCGCCTCCAACGGCTACGGGGCCAACTCGCCGGGCGGCTACGGGCTGGGCGCCGCCTTTCTGATCGAGCTCGTGCTGACGGCCGCCTTCCTCGTCATCATCCTCGGGTCGACCTCGACCGCGGCCTCGGCCAGCTTCGCGCCGATCGCCATCGGCCTCGGCCTGACCCTCATCCATCTCGTCTCGATTCCCGTGACCAACACCTCGGTCAACCCGGCCCGCTCGCTGGCGGCGGCCGTGTTCGCGCAGAACGGGGCGCTCGGCCAGGTCTGGCTCTTCTGGGTCGCGCCGCTTGTCGGCGGCGCCCTCGGCGCCCTGATCTGGCGTCATGTCCTGTCGCCCGGTGAAACCATCCGCAACGTCGGCGCGGACGACACGCGCGCGCCCTGAGGCCGGGCACGAGCGTCTGGCCGGCCGCCACCGCCGGCCCGCTCACCCGGCGGTCGCTTGGGCCAGTCGCTTCTGCAGGAAGTAACGCCGATGACCGACGGGATGGTCCTCGATCGTCCCGAACAGCTCGAAGCCGCGCTTGCGGTAGAAGCCGAGGGCCTGGAACTCGAACGTGTCGAGCCAGAGGCCGACGCAGCCGGCGGCGCGGGCGATGCGCTCGGCCTCGTCCATGAGGCCGGTTCCCAGCCCCTGCGAGCGCCGGTCCGCCGGAACGGCCAGGAGCTCGACGAACAGCCAGTCGTAGGCGAGGTGGCCCCAGAGGCCGCCCACCGTCGCGTCCGCCTCGTCGGTCAGGAGGACGGCGACGGGGCGATGGCCGGACGGGCCCGCCTTCTCCGTATTGTAGGCGACGAGAACGTCGAGGATCGCCCGCTCGTGCGCCTCGCTCGGATGGTCGGGACAGGTGATCGTCAGCGTCATGTCGCACCGCAGGCATGGGAAAGGGCGGAGCGACGATGACGAACCGCGCGCACAAGCGCCAGGGCCCGAGCCACCGCCAGGAGCCCCCCGCCCCGGACCCGCGCCGGCGTCATGGCGTGCGTCCCTGCCCTTGAGGATCTTCGCCGCCTCCGCCCGGCGCCATCCGCGTTTCGGCGTCACGGGGCCAGGACACGAGGCGCTCGCAATGCTCGCGCCCGATCAGGGCCGCCAGATCCGCCCCTTGTCCCAGCCGCCCTTCCAGACAGTCCCGCACGATCAGGCTTCTGGGACAGACGTAATCCTGGCCCTCCTGCCGGCCCTGCAGGACGCCCGACCAGTCCAGCGTCCCGTCGATGAGGTTTCCACCGTCCAGCGGCTCGCCGCGGATGTTGGTGAATCGCCGCCAGTCGAAGACGACGCGGTTCATCCGCTTCAACCGGGCCACGTGCTCTGACATATGGCTCAGGCGAGCGTCGAACGCCGCGAGCTCCGCCGGGGACAGGAGCCTTCGCAGCAGGTCGTGGACCGCTTCCCGATCCATCGACCGGATACGGGTCGCGGTGTTGATGTCGACATAGGCCGGAAGGCCGGTATGCCGGTACTGCCTTTTGTTGTTGCCGGCGATGTGCGCCATCCTGTCCGGATCGTCGACCTTCGGCCCGAACGAGAGATCATGGTCGATCAGCGTCACGAGTGGGCTGCCCGGCGCCCTTTCCCTGGACGTCGAGACCAGGATGTTGCCGCTGTGGACGTCGGGATTGCCCGCCAGGTAGGCCAGCACTTCCAGATCGTTGCAGCGGCGTTGAAACACCGGGTCGTGGACGATGGACGGATCGAGCCGATAGCATCGGGTGACCGGAAGACCGGGGGCGATCGTCATGGCGAGGAAGGGCTCGTCGCCGATGATCACCGCCGCGCATCTGGGAACGACGTCCGTTCCGATGAAGGCGTCCAGAACCGAGGTCGCGATGTTGCGCGAGGCGAGGCGCGGCTCGGCCGGATCGATCCCCACGCCCGCCTGGATCGTCGTCGGACGGCCGTTGAACAATTGCGCGCCGACCCCCTTCAGCGCGACCCACAAGCCCGGCGTTCCGTTCCGGCCCCGCAGAAGACCGGCGCTCACGTCGTTGAAGACGCCCTTTCCCAAGGGCCGGCGCTCGACCACGTCGATACCGCATGCCGCCAGATCGACGACCAGGGCGGCGTCCCGTGACGGCCGGGCATTCCCCCGCACGAGGCCGCAGATATCGAGAACGCCGTGATGGTGCTCCAATGCCGCAACTCTTCTTCTGGTCGACGCCGACGGCGGCCGGACGTCTCGACCCGGAGCCCGGTGCCGGCACCCACGATCAGCGAAGACGCGCCTCCCGGCGCCTGCAACATCGACACACCGGGCCGGCACCGCCGTCGGCGGATGGGGCATGCGCGATGCCGCGCAGGCCGGGAAAGGGCACTCGCTCCTCGGATTTCCGCCAACCGTCCAGGGCCTTGCGGACGAACGGCAGCCTCCGCTCCCGGCCTCGCGTTCGGCTTAGATCCGCAGGTAGCCGTTGGTCATCATCGTCAGGTCGTCGGGGCGACTGGAATGACTGAAGGCGTTTGACCGGGGTCGCTGGAAATCGGCCGCCAGCATGGTGTCCTGGACCTCGCCGGCATCCTTGGCATCGACGTTGTTGTAGTGGACCGTCTCCGTCTCGCCCGCGTCCACGTTGTTGTAATGGACCTCGTCGGTATCCTTGGCGTCTACGTTGTTGTAGTGGGCCGTCTCCGCCTCGCCCGCATCCACGTTGTTGTAGTGGATCTCGTCGGTGTCCTTGGCGTCTACGTTGTTGTAGTGGG